>JAKSLR010000021.1 GCA_024401095.1 Bacteroidaceae bacterium | reverse complement strand
AACTTCCGTTCATTAAGTACGAAGAGAACTGCACATCGTTTCTGGAAAAGCTGACTTATGTGATTAATAACAGTAGATTTATGGAAACCATGCCATTTACAGACAATCCGTTCTTCAAGGATCTGGATGAAGCAGCCAGATTTTTCAACATGCCCCTCACCGAGCAGGAGGAGTATGAGTATCTGCAGAGAAACCGCTTGATCAGGCAGTTGAATGAGGATTTCAAGATCAAGAAAGCGGAAGAGAAAGGACTGGCTAAAGGAGAAGCTAAAGGACGTGAAGAAGGACGTGCTGAAGGGGAAGCAAAAGGTAAAGCTGAAGGTAAAGCTGAAGAAAAACTTGAAACCGCTCGAAAGTTGATTTCAGAAGAAGGCTGGTCTGTTGAGAAAACTGCAAGTTTCATTGGTCTTTCTCCAGAAGAAATCACACAAGATTAAGAGATTATTCACACATTGTTAACTATAAGAGCTATAGAGTTTTTCTATAGCTCTTTTTTTTCTCTTCTGTCATACTTTGGCAATTTACTGCCTTACCTTTGCAGCAGAAACATTAAAGATACACTGATGAAATTATCTGAAGCCATAGTTTATGCTTTGCATGTGGCAAATCAAGGTCTTACCACCCAGGATTTGGCTGATATTATAAATCTGGGGGGACTTCATATAAGGAAAGACGGTGAGCGTGTAACCTCACTGCAAGTATGGTGGTGCGTAAAGAAGAATCCTGCCGTCTTTACGAAAGATGGAGGGCTCATCAGAACAGTCATGTGAGATAAATAGTATTCAATCACACTATATTTTTATTTATTATAACTCTGTCAAAGTTCCTTCTTCTCTACAAAGAAAAACTGATGGTCGCGGAAAACCATGTCTACTACCCCAAAGCGGATATAATCTGCCAGGATACGGATGGCTTTATAACGGTTAATTCCTGCTTTCTTATAAAACTGATTTAAGGTAAATCCTTGAGGGGTAGCGGAAAACATTTGTAGTATCTCCAGCTCTTTCTCATTCAAGGGAATAAATGCACCAGATGATGTGTTTTGCTGTTTCCATAGAGCAAGGTGAACCGGTGAGGCTACAATGTTTTCGTCGGCAATGCGGACATAGGCACGCTTCTGCCCGTCCTGCTCCTTGGCCCGCACGGGACGATCTTCGCTTTTCTCTATGGTGACAATCAGTACGGTATGCCCCTCCTCTACCACCGTTTCCCAATAGCAGCTCACCGGAGGAAAGCAGTAACTGGTGGCGGCAGCATCTATCATGTAGATCTCCTCTTCACTCCGTACACCGGCAATGCGACCGTTGTCACGTACACCTACCAGAAGACGGCCACCATCGGTATTGGCAAAAGCCGACAAGGAATGAGCTATCTTGCTGATAGAAGATATCTCGTATTTAAAATCCTGCTGCTGATGTTCTCCCTCAGCAATCAAATCCTGCAATGTACGGCCTTTCATGGTTTCTTATTTAGGCTGCAAAGGTAAGCAAATCATTTTATTTAGCTATATTTGCAGACAGTATTTGACTCTTTTTAATTTTTAACACATTGATTTGTTTTTGTGTTACAGTTTGACAATAAAGAGTATTAATTTTGCGGAAAAATTGGTAAAATGCTAACAGAATCAACCATAGAAAAGCTTCGAATTCTCACAGAATCAGCAAAATACGATGTATCTTGCTCTTCAAGTGGCACTGTCCGTTCCGGGAAGAAAGGAATGGTGGGCAACACGGTTGGTGGTGTTGGCATCTGCCATAGCTTTGCCGATGACGGAAGATGTATCTCTCTGCTGAAAGTCATGCTCACCAATTATTGCATGTACGACTGTGCCTACTGTGTAAACCGAAGGACAAACGACATAAAGCGGGCTACACTCTCTGTAAGCGAACTGGAAGAGATAGTCATGGAGTTCTACCGGAGAAACTACATTGAAGGTCTCTTCCTGAGTTCCGGTGTGGTGCGGAATCCGGATTACACCATGGAACGGTTGGTGAGAATAGCAAAAGATTTACGTACCATCCACAGATTCAACGGTTACATTCATCTGAAATCCATTCCTGGGGCAAGCCGTGAACTGGTGAATGAAGCGGGATTATATGCAGACCGCATGAGCGTAAACATAGAAATCCCCAAAGAGGAATCACTGAAACTTCTGGCTCCGGAAAAAGACCATAAGAGTGTGTATCAGCCCATGAAATTCATCATGCAAGGTGTCTTGGAGAACAAAGAAGACCGGAAACACTTAAAGCATGTTCCAAGATTTGTACCGGCCGGACAATCCACCCAGATGATTGTAGGGGCCACCGCAGAGACAGACAAGGATATTCTGACCCTTTCATCGGCTTTATACGGTCAGCCCACCATGAGGAGAGTCTATTATTCCGGTTATGTGAGTGTGAACACATACGATCCTCGCCTACCTATTTTAAAGCAACCCCCTCTGGTACGGGAAAACCGCCTGTATCAAGCCGACTGGCTCATGCGTTTCTACCAGTTCAAGGTGGATGAAATAGTAGATGACGCACATGAACAGCTGGATCTGGATGTAGACCCTAAACTGGCTTGGGCACTGAGACATCCGGAACAATTCCCGGTAGATATAAACAAAGACGACTACGAACGGATCCTCCGAGTTCCTGGCATAGGCGTCAAATCGGCTCTACTCATTGTCAATTCCCGAAGATTCAACCGAATCACCTCCTATCATCTGAAAAAAATGGGTGTGGTCATGAAAAAGGCAAAATATTTCATAACCTGTGGAGAGCTGACGAACCTGTTTTCCGGTCCAATCATTGGCGTGAATGAAATACAACCAGAGCGCCTTCGTCCGTTGCTATTGTCAAGCAAGCAGAAGAAAGAAATGAACGAAAGGAAACAACTTACTTTTGATTTTGGAGATTAAACATGATAGTCTATACCTTTGACAGAACCTTGAACGGACTTTTATCGGCAGTCTTTGATGCTTTCTCCCTCCATGAAATGCCCGAAGCACTTTTGGGAGCCGGAGACCCGCTTCCTCTTTTCTATGACCGCATTCACGAGGTAGTTACTGACGAAGAGAAAGCTCACCGTGTCTGGACAGGTCTGGAGAAGAAGTTGTCTAGCAGAGGACTGCATGTCATTTCCGTTTCTTATCTCTCTGAATTAAAGGAATTAGATATTCATTTATTCAAGTATATCTGTAAGGTTTTCAAGTACACAGGAGCCCTTTCCCTGGAACGCAATTTTTCTGACGAAGATGTCCTTTTCTGTACCAACACTTGCCGGAGAGTACACCATGAAGCACTCCGCATGAAGCAGTTTCTCCGTTTCCAGAAAGCCCTTGACGGTACTTATCTGGGCGTCATACATCCGGATCAGAACGTGCTTCCTTTAGTCATTGAGCATTTTCAAGACCGGTTCAACGACCAGTGTTTCCTGATCTTTGATGCCCGAAGGAAATACGGGTACTATTATGACAAACAAGCCATCACCCGTATTACCTTTGCCGAAGGACAAGCCCTACCTTTCGACCTGGAAACAGGCAAGATGGACGAACAACTCTTGGCAGAAAATGACAAGATTTTTCAAGTTCTCTGGAAAACCTATTTCAAGGCCATCTGCATAAAAGAACGTCTGAATCCGAAAAAACAAGCCGGAGATATGCCTAGAAGATACTGGAAGTACATGACCGAAAAGCAGTAAAAAGATAAAATCTTTTTGATTACGCTTTTTTCTTTGTATCTTTGTCCCCATCAACAATAAAGAATAATTTATGGCAAAAAACACAAATGGCGAAGATAAGAAGATTATCTTCTCAATGGTGGGAGTTTCAAAAACCATCCAGCAGACTCAGAAGCAGATTCTGAAAAACATCTACCTCTCTTTCTACTATGGCGCAAAAATTGCCATCGTAGGTGCCAATGGTGCAGGTAAGTCAACCCTGATGAAGATCATTGCAGGTCTGGACACTCAGTTCCAGGGCGAAGTGGTTTTCTCACGTACAGAATATAGTGTAGGCTACTTGGAGCAGGATCCAAAGCTTGACCCTTCAAAGACCGTCAAGGAATGTGTCATGGAGGGTGTTCAATATGTCTATGACGCATTGGCAGAATACGATGAGATCAACAACAAGTTCGGTCTTCCTGAATACTATGAGGATCCAGACAAGATGGATCAGCTCTTCCAGCGTCAGGCTGAATTACAGGATATTATCGATGCTACCGATGCATTCAACATTGACAGCAAGCTGGATCGTGCCATGGATGCACTCCACTGTCCGCCAGCCGATGAGAATGTAGCTCACCTTTCTGGTGGTGAGTGCCGCCGAGTAGCACTCTGCAGACTGCTGCTTCAGGCACCAGACGTACTGCTGCTGGATGAGCCTACCAACCACTTGGATTGTGAATCTATTACTTGGTTGCAGCAGCATTTGAGCCAGTACCCAGGTACTGTCATTGCCGTAACCCACGACCGTAAGTTTGTGGATGAGACAGCAGGATGGATTCTGGAGCTGGACCGTGGTGAAGGTATTCCTTGGAAGGGTAATTACTCCAGCTGGCTGGAGCAGAAGACCCAGCGCATGGCACAAGAAGAAAAGGTGGCCAGCAAGCGCAGAAAGGCTCTGGAACATGAGTTGGAATGGGTTCGCATGGCTCCTAAGGCTCGTCAGGCTAAGGGTAAGGCTCGTCTGAACTCTTACGACAAGATGATGAACGAGGATCAGGCAGAGAAGGAACAGAAACTGGAAATCTTCATCCCTAACGGTGAGCGTCTGGGTAACAAGGTCATCAATTCTGTAGACGTAAAGAAAGCCTATGGCGACAGAGTACTGTATGAGAACCTGAACTTCATGCTGCCACCAGCAGGCATTGTGGGTGTAGTTGGTCCAAATGGTGTGGGTAAGACTACCCTCTTCCGCATGATCATGGGCATTGAGGAACCTACCTCTGGTACTTTCGAAGTAGGAGAAACAGTTACCGTGGCATACGTTGACCAGCAGCATAAGGATCTGGATCCTAACAAATCCATCTATCAGGCTATTTCCAACGGTCAGGAACTGATCAAGGTAGGAAAGAAGGAAGTAAACGCACGTGCTTACCTGAGCCGTTTCAATTTCTCTGGTGGTGATCAGGAAAAGCTTATCGGTGTTCTTTCCGGTGGTGAACGTAACCGACTTCACCTGGCAATGACCTTGAAGGAAGGTGGTAATGTCATCCTTCTGGATGAGCCTACAAACGACTTGGATATCAATACTATCCGTGCATTGGAAGATGCTTTGGAGAATTTTGCAGGATGTGCAGTAGTGATCAGTCACGACCGCTGGTTCCTGGACCGTATCTGTACCCATATCCTTTCATTCGAAGACGAAGAACCAGTTTATTACGAAGGAACTTATTCTGACTACGAAGAATGGCGTATTAACCGTAATGGTGGTCAGGAGAAGACTGCACGTTACCGTAAATTAATGGCAGACTAACATGATACTCGATATCCTGTTACTGATAGTAGGTGTGGCATTTGTACTTTTAGGTGCAGATGCCCTCACCAATGGCGCAAGTGACATGGCACGCCGATGGGGAGTCTCTGAGCTCATCATAGGCTTGACTGTAGTGGCACTGGGAACTTCCATGCCTGAGCTAGTGGTATCAGTAATCTCATCCATGACAAACAAACCCGAGCTTGCCATAGGAAATGTGGTAGGAAGTAACCTGTTCAATACCTTGATTATATTAGGTACCACAGCACTCATCTGCCCAGTTTCCGTGTCTAAGCAAGTCATCGGAAAAGATATTCCTTGGAGTATCTTGGCATCTACGGTTCTTTTGGTTTTGGCCAGCGGAACCATTATTAACGGAGATGCCAACAATCAGATAAGCCGTTCCAGCGGAATCATCCTGCTACTCATCTTCATTACCTTTTTATATTATACCATACTGGTAGCAAGAAGGGATGACAAGCAGGATAAGGCTGAAGCTGATAAAGCACAGAAAGAGGGACAAGAAGAAGTTAAGCACACCCCTATCTGGAAATCTATCCTGTTTATTCTGCTAGGTCTGGCAGGATTAGTGGTGGGAGGTGACATGTTTGTCAAGAGTGCCTCAAACATTGCCTTTTCACTGGGTATGAGTGAAAGTCTGGTAGGTCTGACCATTGTAGCAATAGGAACTTCTGTTCCAGAACTAGCCACCAGTGTGGTAGCAGCTTTCAAGAACAAGGCAGGTATGGCCATCGGCAATGCCATCGGAAGTAATATCTTCAATATACTTCTCATTCTGGGTGCCAGTGCCACCATCACTCCACTGAAAATGGGAAACATTACGCCTGTGGATCTGCTCATGCTGCTGCTCATAAGCCTTCTGGTATGGCTGTTTGCAAGAACCAGCTACATTCTTTCCCGTTGGGAAGGAGCTACCATGATAGCCATCTATATCGGATACATGATATACCTGATCATGATACAATAAAGAATAAAGGCTGCCCGAAAGGACAGCCTTTATTTCTATTATCTCACTTATGAATTAATAAGCTCTAGCAATCAAGACTCTGCGATGTGATGGCTTACCGGTAACCATATCTACGCCTTCTTCATCAGGAGTACCGAAAGGAACGCAACGGATAGTAGCCTTTGTCTCCTCCTTGATTCGTGCCTCTGTCTCTGCAGTACCATCCCAGTGACACAGGAAGAAACCACCCTCTTCAATCTTCTCCTTGAATTCCTCATAGCTGTCAACCTTCTGGATACGTGAGTCGCGATATGCCTTAGCCTTCTCGAAGATGTTCTTCTGAATGTCGCCCAACAGACCCTCAACATACTCTACAATGCCATCCAGAGAACGGTTCTCCTTCTCCAGGGTATCTCTGCGCATTACCTCGCACAAACCCTGCTCCAGGTCTCTCCATCCCAGTACAAGACGTACAGGAACACCCTTCAGCTCATAGTCAGCAAACTTAAATCCAGGACGCTTGTTGTCTGCATCATCATATTTAACGCTGATACCCTTTGCACGAAGTGCATCTGCAATGGCATTCGCCTTTTCTGAGATAGCAGCAAGCTGCTCATCACCCTTGTAGATAGGAATAATAACAACCTGAATTGGAGCCAATTTTGGAGGAAGTACCAGACCGTTGTCATCGGAATGAGTCATGATAAGTGCACCCATGAGACGTGTAGAAACACCCCATGAAGTAGCCCATGGTGACTCCAGCTGATTCTCCTTATTGACAAACTGAACATCGAAAGCCTTAGAGAAGTTCTGACCCAGGAAGTGAGATGTACCACTCTGAAGTGCCTTTCCGTCCTGCATCATGGCCTCAATGGTATAAGTATCCAGTGCTCCGGCAAAACGTTCAGTCTCACTCTTTACACCCTGTACTACAGGAACACCCATCCAGTTTTCTGCAAAGTTAGCATATACCTTCAGCATGCGCTGAGCATTTGCCTCTGCCTCTTCGCGGGTAGCGAATGCACAGTGACCTTCCTGCCAAAGGAACTCAGAAGTACGGAGGAACATACGGGTACGCATCTCCCAACGCATTACATTACACCACTGGTTGCACATGACTGGCAGATCACGCCAGCTGTTGATCCAGTTCTTATATGTATTCCAGATGATAGTCTCTGAAGTAGGACGGACAATAAGTTCCTCTTCCAGTCTTGCCTCTGGGTCAACCACTACACCAGAACCGTTAGGGTCATTCATAAGGCGGTAGTGAGTCACCACTGCACATTCCTTAGCAAAACCCTCAACATGCTCAGCTTCCTTGCAAAGGAAAGACTTAGGAATAAGCAATGGGAAGTATGCATTCTGCACACCTTCAGCCTTGAACATGTCGTCCAATCCACGCTGTATCTTTTCCCAGATAGAGTAACCATAAGGTTTAATGGTCATACAACCACGAACGGCAGATTGTTCTGCCAAATCAGCCTTAACCACCAGTTCATTATACCACTGTGAGTAGTTTTCTGAACGCTTGGTCAGGTTCTTCAGTTCTTTTGCCATATTTTAATTATTCTAGAATTATCAATAAAATGCGTGCAAAATTAACATTTTTATTCGATAAAAGGACGTTACTCTCTTATATTTTTTATATCTTTGCATTGCATAAAGCAAAAAACTAACTTAATCAAAAAAACAAAAAAATGAAAAAGGTAAAATTTATGGCTTTGCTGTTAGGTGCAGCAATGGTAATGAGTAGCTGTGGTTCTGCTCAGGGTAATGGTACATTGATTGGTGCTGGTGCTGGTGGTGCTCTGGGTGCATTGGTAGGTAACCTCATCAAGAACAAGACCGAATCTACTCTCATTGGTGCTGCTATCGGTACTGCTGTAGGTGCAACTGCTGGTAACTTGATTGGCAAGAAGATGGACAAGGCTAAGGCTGCTGCTATGGCTATCGAGAACGCTAAGGTTTCTGAAGTTACCGATGCAAACGGTTTGGCAGGCGTAAAGATTGAATTTGATAACGGTATCTTGTTCAACACCGGTAAGGCTGATTTGAAGGCAGCTGCTCAGGGTAGCTTGAAGAAGTTCGCTTCAAACGTATTGAATGTTTATACTGACTGTGACGTTGATATTCACGGTTTCGCATCTAGCGATGGTTCAGACCAGACTAACCTGACCCTGAGCCAGAATCGTGCTAATTCTGTAAAGAAGTACCTGACTGGTTCTTGTGGCGTTTCTACTGCACAGATCAAGAACACTGTTGGTCACGGAGAAGATCCTAACTTCTTGGTAAGAAATTCAGATGGTACCGAGAACCAGGCAGCTAGCCGTCGTGTAGAGGTTTATCTCTATGCTTCAGAAGCTATGATCAATGCTGCTAACGCTGGTACATTACAATAATTCTTCACATCTTGCATTAAGAACCATTCTGGGCTTCGGTCTGGAATGGTTTGTTCTTTAATTACCAAAAAGAAATTCGGTATGTATATCTTAAAAGGTATTCGTAACCTTATCTATTTTTTCTTCTTCAGTTCTATTCTGGCTGTCGTTGCCTACAAATTCATACCTGTCTACATTACACCTCTCATGGTTATCCGCTGTGTGGAGCAAGCCAGTAATGGGGAGACCATACGTATGAAACACCACTGGGTTCCTTTGGAAGAAATGAGTCCATACATGCCATTGGCAGTCATATCCAGTGAAGACCAGAATTTCGAGAATCACCATGGATTTGATCTGGATGCCATTGAAAAAGCAGTAGAGGAACGCAAAAGCGGAAAGAGAAACCGTGGTGCCAGTACCATTTCCCAGCAGACTGCCAAGAACGTATTTCTCTGGCCACAATCATCCTGGATACGTAAAGGATTTGAAGTCTACTTCACCACACTCATTGAACTGATCTGGGGCAAGGAGCGAATCATGGAAGTCTATCTGAATTCCATTGAGATGGGCGATGGAATCTATGGTGCAGAAGCTGTGGCTCAGCAGCATTTCAAGAGTTCTGCAGAATACCTCAGCAAACAGCAGTGCGCACTCATTGCTGCTACTCTACCCAACCCCCGTAAGTTCAGCTCCAAGAACCCAAGCAATTACATGATTAAGCGTCAGGGATGGATACTGAAGCAGATGCGTTACTTTAAAAAGTTCCCGTCTGAAACTAAGGACTAATAATATACCTATTTGATATCCAATATCATAGAAAGTTTTTAACAACTGGTTGTTGAAAACTAATCTAAGATTTTCATCGGGAAAGACTCCACAAACTGAGATTTTCCATTATCTTTGCACTCGTGATTGAATTAGCTAGACATATAGAGGTGCTCCTCCTGGACAATGATTGTGTCATTGTTCCGGGCTTTGGTGGCTTTGTATCCCACCATGTTCCTTCCCGTCGTGTGGAAGAAGAGAACCTCTTTCTCCCTCCATACCGTACCATCGGCTTCAATCCTTCGATGAAGCTGAACGATGGACTGCTGGTTCAGTCTTACATGGTAGCATATGATGCTTCTTACCCAGAAGCGGTCCGTCTGGTAGAATCAAAGGTGAATTATCTGGAGAACATCCTTCAGTCTGAAGGTGAATATGAGCTTCACGGTATTGGAACCTTGCGACAGAATATCCAAGGGAATTATACGTTCCAGCCACAGGAAGCCGGAATTCTATCTCCAGATTTCTATGGAATGAGCTCTTTTGAAATGCTGACCTTGGAGGAGATTGCCAAAAAGGAAAGTGAAGAAAAGACTGCCCGTGAAGCTGCCATTGCTGCTGCCAAGAAGAAGGAGCCTGTCTTGGAACCTTCATTCATCAACGAGACAGAAAAGGTTATCGACATGCGTGCTCGCAAGAGAGAGCGTTACATCAACCTGGTTGCTGCATGTATCGCCTTGCTGTTCGTGGTTCTTCTGGCTCTGCCATTCACAAACATCGGCAAGACCGGTTCAGAAATGAAGCGCCAGTCCATGTCAGAAACAGTAACTGAAGACTGCCGTTCGCTAATCAACAAGATTTTCGATGCTATACGTGTAGACTCCTCTACCCCTAAGGCAACAGGCGTAAAAACCACAGTATCAGAAACAAAGGCTATAAAGAAAGCCCCTGCGAAGCCTGCGGTAAAGAAGGAAGATACACTCGCTGTAAAGGTAGAAACCCAACCTGCAGCTCCAGAACATTTCTATACCTTGGTATTGGCTAGTCAGGTAAGCAAGAAGAATGCCCAGATGTTCATCGAACGCCTGAGCAAGCGTGAAGAAATTCAGGCAGAAATTCTGGAAGGAAAGTTTGTGAGTGTTATCTACTCCCATTTCAAGACTCAAGGTGAAGCCTATCAGGCACTGAACAACCTCAAGCATATCCCAGAATTCAAGCAGGCTTGGGTAAAAGAAATCAAGTAATTCCCTTATTATAAGTATGAAACGTGTCCGTTGTCCAAAATGTGACCATTACATTATCTTTGATGAAACCAAGTACCAACCAGGTCAGACATTGGTTTTTAAATGCGAAGAATGCCACAAGGAATTCAGCATAAGAATGGGTGTGACTAAGTTGGCAGCACGTCGTGCACAAGAGGAAACCTACGAAGAGGAAAAGCAAGCAGAATACGGCTATATTACAGTGGTAGAAAATGTATTTGCATTCCGTCAGGAATTACCGCTGGTCTTAGGAGACAACGAGATAGGACGTTACTGCAAAGGGACCGAAATTTCCAATCCTGTCCAGACATCAGATCCTAGTATGGACAGACATCACTGTATCGTGAACGTGAGTCTGAACAAAAACGGTCAACCTGTGTATACCGTTATGGACAATGAAAGTGACCGTGGTACCTATGTCATGGACGAGGAACTGAAGAAAAAAGAAAAGCGCAGAATCCACGATGGAGACATCATTACCTGTGGAGCTACTACCCTAATTCTACATGAGAAAGAGGAATAAACAAACAAAATACACCGATGATAAGCAAGTCACACAAGACTTGCTTATTTTTTAGTGAAAATTTCCAAAATATCTGGAAAAATAAACCAATAACGTTTCAAAAATTAGTAAATTTGTCCACAAACAAATAAGAAAATGGAAGAAACGAAGAATCTATACTCTTTATCCTATCAAAATCTCTTGGACATCACCAAGCATAAAATCAATAAAGGTTGGATATACGATGACAAGTTCATCTTCTTTTCTTTTGACCTGGGAGATGACGATGTAAACAATGCCTTCCTGAAATATCCCATCCGTCTGGATGCCATGTACATGTTGATGTGTATAGATATTGAAAAAGAGACTTCCATCAAATGTGACCTGAAGGACTGTATTCTGACCAGCAACAGCATATTCTACAGTCGCCCAGGAGCAATTCTGGAAATGGGAACACCTGTCAAGGGAAAAGGATGGGGAATCTTATGTAATCCAAACTTTAAGAGCAACCTGAATCTGTCCATTCAGAACCTGCTTCCACACTTTACAGAACTGAAACAAGAGAGTGTACTCTACATTTCGCAAGATAAGACAGATATACTGAATAACATGCTCTGCATGCTGTCCAGACTCATTGATGATACAAATACCAGTTATTATCATGAATTAGTCAAGGCGCAGATAGCCCTTTTCAGCTACGAATTCCTGTCCATCTTGTCAGAATCCGTCAAAGCAAGAGAAAAAGAAAGCAACAAAGTAAAGCGGGAAGAGGTTTACTTCAAGCAGTTCATCTCCCTCTTGAGTGAATATCATCAGAAAGAACGTTCTGTGAGCTTCTATGCTGAAAAAATGAAGGTGGCACCTAAATATCTGAGTACAATCATCAAGAAAGTTACCATGAGGACTCCTTCAGACTGGATAGACAACATGGTCATAGTAGAAGCCAAGAACATGCTCAAATACTCTGACTTGAACATTCAGGAAATAGCAAACAACATGAATTTCCCAAACCAAAGTTTCTTTGGAAAGTATTTCAAGCAAAGAACCGGAATGACCCCTTCTGAATATCGCGATAAAATATAACATACGAATAAAACTAAGATACCATGAAAAAAATACTCTTCTTATTGATGGTTATCATCGGCATGAGTGTGCAGGCACAGGAAAAGAAAGGAGTCCCATTCAACGGACTGATAACTGATGCTTCAGGTAATCCAATCAAAAAAGCCAAAGTCTATGTGAAAGATCCAAAGATCTTTACTTTCTCGGATAAGCAAGGACGTTTTGGTCTTACCGATGTAAAGCCAGATGATGTAGTAACCATCGTTTATAAGAAAACGCAATACACCATTAGCGTAGAAGGGAAAAAGAGTTTACGTATTCGTTTAGGTGATATGGTTCAATCTAATGAAGATGAAGAACTTATTAGCTATGGATATGGGTATGTGAAACGCAGAGAATATACCAATGCAGGCAGTGTGCTGACGGGAGAAGCTCTGGTAAAAGAGGGTTATGCCACCGTCATGGAAGCAATCAGAGGACGTATCCCAGGCTTGAACGTCAGCGGTAATACGGGTATAGGCGGAAATGCTACAGCCAACATCCGAGGCATCAATTCCATCTATGGAAGCAGTGAGCCACTCTATCTCCTGGACGATGTGGAAGTTTCTTCTTTCGATGGCGTGAACCTAAACGATGTAGAACGAATTGAGGTCATCAAGGATGCAAACATCTATGGTGCAAGAGGTGCCAATGGTGTAATACGTGTTTCAACGAAGAAAGGTGGCAAATAATGAGAAAGACAGTACTGACAATTCTATTGGTTCTTCCTGCAGGACTTGTTACTGCACAGAAACCCTATTCTGTAAGAATGGCAGAATCTCAAGCAAGCTCCTTGCTTCAGGAGAACTGGGATCCTGCATCGGGAATGGTGGCTCATGCACTGATTTCACTGGCAGCCCAATATCCTGAAGAAAAAGCCCTTTATGAAATGGCTAAGGGTTATGCAGACAAGCAGCTCGATGAGTCTGGGAACATACGTGATTTTCAAAAAGGCGTATTAGAAAACTTTATCCCGGGCAAGGCTCTGCTGGATCTATACCAGCAAGAGGAAGAGTCCCAGAAAGAGAAATACAAGAAAAGTGCAGATTGGCTACACTCCTATCTGGTCATGACCTATCCACGAATCAAGAAGAATACCGGAAAGACTGCTTTCATCCATGAGGATTCCTACCCTAACCAGATGTGGGCACAAGACCTGTATGACGGTTGTTCTTTCTATGCTCAATGGCTGGGACTCAGAGACCTGAGCAATAAGGCAGCATGGACCGATGTTGCTGTCCAGCTCCTCATCTACCAGAAGCAAGCCTTCAACACCATTTGGGCCTTGCCACATCCACATTGGAGTGTTGATCCGGGAAACGAGAACTCGTTCTGGGCTACTCGCGAAGGTATTTATACAGGTGTTTCAAAAGTATATACAGGCCAAGCCACAGGCTATCTGCTGGCAGCATTGGTAGATGTCATGGAATATCTCCCAAAGAATCAAGCGGGATACAAGCAAGTCAAGGATTTCCTCCTTCAGGTAGCAGAAGGCGTACTGAACTGGCAAGACGATGCAACCGGATGTTGGCATCAGCTCATCCATTTCAATACCGCTAAAAGTGGAGAATGCAGTACTTCAAACTATCTGGAAAGTTCTGCTTCCTGCCTCATGGCATACGGTCTGCAGAAAGGTATCCGGCTGGGGCTGCTGGATAAAGCTACCTATGAGAACTCCGCTCAGAAAGCCTATGAAGGAATCATCAGCCAGTTTGTAGGCGAAGCCGACGGAAAGCTCACACTCAAGAACTGCACCGGATATATCGGTGTAGGAAACGGAGCAGATATGGCACGCGATGGATCCATAGATTATTATCTTTGTGGAGAAGGCGTACAGGCACGTGAGAATGATCCGAAAGCTGTAGCAGCCTTTATCCTGGCATGTCTGGAACACGAAAGAAACAACTGAAAGCATGATCACCAATCAACACAGGAACATACTTGCCAATCTGATAGACAATCAGGATGCGAATGGAATTCATGACCTCATGAACCAGCTTTCTGTTGCCGACCAGAAGCAGTTGAAACTGGTGCTGGCAAAGACATTGGCAAACAGGAAGAGCGTTACCTGTTCGCAGAGCATGGCGCTCTATGCTGCCCTTATCCCCCAGAACCTGAACCTGTATTACAAGAGTTTCCTGCTGGCAGCTCCTGCCTATAAGAAAGATGATGAATTCTGGGAGAACCTGAACCAGCTGGAACCACTGGGTGAATTCCTCAGCCAGACCAAGGCTTATTACCGGCAGAACCTGATTGTGGAATGGACAAACGGTTTAAAATCCCATCATCCTGTGGAGGAACTATTCCGTATCATGAAAGTCACAAACCCTATGGTACAGCTTAACTATCTTATTGAGAGCGATTCTCTGTACGGATATTACCTCTTCATGATACTGGCTATCAAGCACGACATTGATTTAGCAAACCTCTCTAAATTGGTACGAAAGCTGCTGTTGCCAAGCGACAAGCTGAAGACACCGCAGAACATGCGTGAAGATACAGCCAATTTCCTGACTCATCATTTCAACATTCAAGACATTCATTATCCATTCCACCGGACACTTGATGCCACCATGTTTGCCTTTGCCGAAAAGAATTATGAATCGTTCCTGAAAGTCATTATTCCTGCCAGCAGGATTCAAAGTTTCCTGAATAGTCTATAAAAGAAATTTCTCAACCACTTCGGCTACCCCATCCTCCTCATTGGTCCGGAGGGTAATGTAATCAGCCACAGCCTTCACCTCTGGTTGAGCATTGGCCATTGCCACTCCCATGCCAGCATATTGGATCATGCTCGCATCATTCCAGCCATCTCCTACAGCTATCAGATTCTCCCGGGTTAATCCCAGGTTTTTCATGAGAACATCCAGGGAATGTGCCTTGTTGATGCCCTTAGGAACAACCTCAATGAAATACGGCATGCTCCGGAACAGGTCCAGTCTGTCACTCACCTCCTCCTTCAGTTGTTCTTCCAGTTCATGCAAGCCTTCTGGTTCACCCACTATGAGACATTTATAGATGGGAGCTGGTACATCTGTCTGAAAATGAGCCACCTGATGAATCGGCATCTTGTTGATGAAAGAAGCTTTGTGTACATATTCATCTGCAGGATTCTCGGTATAAATCTCCGTTTCCTTATAGGTCATGATAGTGAAACCCGCTTCAGAAGAGCGCTTACACAGATAAGGTATTTCCTCTAGCGAGAGCTTTTGCTCAAAGATACACTCCTTTGTCGCATAGTTCTGGATCAGGCCCCCGTTATAGCACAGAATAAAGCCACCGTAACGAGCCAATTCCAGTTCTTCGGCCAAAGGTACTACCCCATAAGGAGGACGCCCTGTGGCTAAAATAATACGAACGCCCATCTCCTGCGCCTTCATGAGAGCTTCCCTGGTTTGGGGAGTAATCTCCTTCTGCGCATTAGTGAGCGTTCCGTCTAAGTCTAATGCTATGATTCTATACATTTAATCCAGCTTGAGTACAGCCAGGAAGGCCTTCTGTGGCACCTCCACGTTACCAATCTGCTTCATACGCTTCTTTCCGCGTTTCTGAGCCTCCAGCAACTTACGCTTTCGGGAAACGTCACCACCGTAACACTTGGCAGTCACATCCTTACGTACCTGCTTTACCGTCTCACGAGCAATGATTTTTCCACCAATAGCTGCCTGAATGGCAATATCAAACTGATGTCTTGGGATAAGTTCCTTCAGCTTTTCACACATTCTTCGGCCGAAGGCCTCTGCATTATCCACATGAGTCAGGGAACTCAGCGCATCCACAGGTTCACCGTTCAGCAAGATATCCAGTTTCACCAGTTTAGAAGGTCGGAAACCACTCATGTGATAGTCGAACGAAGCATAACCCTTGGAGATACTCTTCAAACGGTCATAGAAGTCGATGACAATTTCAGAAAGCGGCAGATCGTAGAAGATCTCAACACGGTTTCCAGAAATATAGTCTTGCTTAACCAATTCTCCTCGCTTACCCAGACATAAGGTCATGATAGGACCAATGTAATTGGTTGTGGTAATGACTGAGGCACGAATATATGGCTCTTCAATATGATCGATGAGTGTAGGGTCTGGCATACCGCTTGGTGTATGCACTTCACGGCATTCTTTCTGCTTATCATAGATAAGATAAGAAACGTTTGGAACCGTAGTAATGACATTCATGTTGAACTCACGATCCAGTCGTTCCTGTACAATCTCCATGTGCAGTAAGCCCAGGAAACCGCATCGGAAACCAAAGCCCAGTGCCTGTGAAGACTCAGGGAAGAATGTGAGCGAAGCATCGTTCAACTGAAGCTTTTCCAGAGAAGCACGAAGGTTCTCATAATCCTCTGCTTCAATTGGATAGACACCGGCAAAGACCATAGGCTTCACTTCCTCGAAACCTGCAATAGCTTGCTGGCATGGTCGTGCAATGTGCGTAATGGTATCACCTACCTTTACCTCGGTACTGGTCTTGATACCCGAGATGATGTAACCCACGTCACCCGTACGCAATTCCTTTCTCGGAATCATATCCATCTTCAGGACACCAATCTCGTCGGCAGTATATTCCTTTCCTGTATTAAAGAACTTTACCTTGTCACCCGAGCGTATCACACCATTGACAATCTTGAAATAAGCAATGATACCTCGGAAAGAGTTGAACACGGAGTCGAAAATCAATGCCTGAAGCGGTGCCTCAGGATCTCCCTTAGGACAAGGAATACGTTCTACAATGGCATTCAGCACTTCTTCCACACCCTGTCCGGTTTTTCCGCTGGCACGCAAGATATCGCTTGCATCACAGCCCAGCAGTTCTACTACTTCATCCTCCACCTCATCAGGCATGGCAGAATCCATGTCGCACTTTGAAAGCACAGGAATGATTTCCAGGTCATGCTCCAGGGCCATGTACAGGTTACTGATGGTCTGAGCCTGTACACCCTGTGAAGCATCTACCAGCAGCAGAGCGCCCTCACAGGCAGCTATGGAACGAGACACCTCATAAGAGAAGTCTACGTGTCCCGGAGTATCAATCAGATTCAGAATGTATTTCTCACCCTTGTACATGTATTCCATCTGAATGGCGTGACTCTTGATGGTTATACCACGTTCACGCTCCAGATCCATATCATCAAGCATCTGTCCTTCTGTCACCTGAATGGTTTTGGTAAACTCCAGCAGACGGTCTGCCAAGGTAGACTTACCATGATCGATATGGGCAATGATGCAGAAATTTCTTATTTTATCCATATTTGTGAATTTTGGTACAAAGATAATACTAATTTCTGAACCATGCAATATCTACAGGAAAGGAACGGTTATTCCATCAGTTTGTCCATGCCGCGAAGCGTATGACGAAGCCCCGAGAGCAGCTCCTGGGATTCCTGCACCAGATTTAGCAAGACTGTCATGCTTTCAATATTCACCTGCTTACTTTGTATATCCAAGATAACTCGCTTTCGATAATCGGAAAGAGAGGCCTGCAAATTAGAGGCATCTGTTCGGATCTGCTCTGTATTTTCTGCAGTGAACACTCTATAGATAAGGCGTATTACACCATCACGATAGACCAGAAATTCATTGGCGTACTTTGAATTAACAGGACTATGTTCAGGCCCTTTACTGTATTGTCTTCACCATCAAGAGCTGTGATAAAAATGATAGCAACCTGAACGGTTTCCGGGTTTTCCTTGAGCCGTCTTGCCAACTGGAATCCAGACATCTCACCCATCATGACATCCAACAGTATCAAGCCAAAATCCTGCAAAGGAAGCTTCAAAGCTTCTTCTGCAGAGTTTGCTGTTACAACTTCATATCCTTCTGTTTCTAGGTTATACTGCAAGATCTCACAGATATCCTGTTCATCATCAACAACCAGTATCTTCATAAGTCAATTTAATTTCGATTGTAAAGATACACATTTCAATGGAACAAAACGACAAAACGAGTATTACATTGCTATGACAATAAAACAATGAGGTCACCGGAAACCTTATACGGCAAAAAGTGTCAAGTGTCAAGTGTTAAAGTGTCATTTGTATATTGGTGCATATGTCAAAAAATATGTCGAACAAAATTTAATATAATAATATTATATATATAATATTATTATATTAATTAATTATTTTTTATATTATCTTCTTTTCTTTCTCAATTTGTTCTACATGCACCTATACTCATACACATAAATGACACTTTAACACTTGACACTTGACACTTTTTTATTATTTCTGGTCTGAAATTCATTGACGAGTTTTCCTGACAAAGTTGACACCTTTCCCGAGAAAGTTTACTCCTGATGGAATGTGCTGAAAATTTCTGTTAACTGAAAAGAATTTTCTGTCCAGTTATCTCGAAAAATCTCATAAACTACCCCACTTTATATTATTATATGGATTTGCTCACCCGAGAAAGTAAAATATGCTTACACTTTTTGCACGAAAACCCCACTTTTTTCATTTCGCCCCCGAAAAAGTGTTTCCGGGAGCTATCAGTATTTTGTGCATATAAAAAGAGTACGTAACTTCGCATTGTCAATGAAACATGTTACATGACAACGCGCGCATAAATGAGAAAACAAAACTATTAATTAAAACGAACTGATCTAATTCTAAAATGGACTATTGCATACTACACACTTACACTGTACTCATGCTTAATTTCCTCCATGACAAAAGTGCTTTCTATAGAAGCAATGTTATCATGACGGCCAATGACATTCAGAAGAAACTGCTGGTAATACTTCATGTCGGGGGCTTGGATACGAAGCAGGTAATCAAAGGAACCGGAAATGTTGTAGCATTCGGTCACCTCAGGAATCTCCTTCACCATTTGGCAAAAAGAAAGCGCCATCTCACTGTTCAGTCGCCGAAGCTTGACACTACAGAAAACGGCAAAACCTTTGTTCAGTTTGTCTGCATTGAGAATGGTAGCATATTGCTTGATGTACCCCAATCGCTCCAAACGTTTCACGCGTTCGTACGTAGGCGTGGTAGAAAGATGTACCTTGGCAGCCAGTTCCTTGTTGGTAAGACGTGCATCCTGCTGTAAGGCACGGAGAATGTCCAGATCTTTTTCATCCAGACGGTATGATTCTGTTTCGAATGCCATTTTATTTCGTTTTTAGAAGATTATTCTATGTTTTATGGTGCAAAAATACATATTTTTCTGTATTTTTAAATCTTCTTGGATAGTTTTTCTGCATAAGCTACCTTTGCAAGCAGAAAAAAATAAAAATGAATAAAACAAAAAAGACTATGGCACAGAACAAACTACACATTGAGACTCTGGCACTTCATGTAGGCCAGGAAAACCCAGATCCTGCAACCGATTCACGCGCAGTACCTATTTATCAGACCACATCTTATGTGTTCAGAAACTCCCAGCATGCTGCCGATCGTTTCGGACTTAGAGATGCAGGTAATATCTACGGTCGTCTGACTAACTCTACCCAGGATATCTTTGAACAGCGTATAGCTGCCCTGGAAGGGGGTGTGGCAGCCTTAGCAGTAGCCAGTGGTGCTGCAGCTGTAACTTATGCACTGCAGAATGTATGTCAGGCAGGTGACCACATTGTGGCTGCAGACAACCTGTATGGCGGTTCATTCAACCTGATTACTCATACACTTTCAACACAAGGTGTAACAAATACCATTGTCAATGTAAATGACCTGGATGCTCTGGAAGCTGCCATCCAACCAAATACCAAAGTAATCTATGCAGAGACATTCGGAAATCCGAACAGCGATGTAACCAATCTGGATGCAGTAGCCGAAGTGGCACATAAGCATGGCATTCTCTTCATTGTGGACAACACTTTCGGAACACCTTGCATTGTCCGTCCTTTGGAGCATGGAGCTGACGTAGTGGTACATTCCGCAACCAAGTTCATTGGCGGTCATGGATCTTCACTGGGTGGCGTTATTGTAGATGGCGGCAAATTCGACTTCAAGGCAAATGCAGACAAATATCCTACTTTAGCTAAGCCAGATCCTTCTTACCACGGAGCCATTTTTGCAGACGTAGCAGGTGCTGCAGCCTTTGTAACCCGTATCCGTGCCGTGATTCTACGTGATACCGGTGCCTGCATCTCACCTATCAATGCATGGATTCTTCTGCAAGGTGTAGAATCTCTCCCACTTCGAATTGAGCGTCATGTGGAAAATGCACTCAAGGTTGTAGAATTCCTGGCAGCACACCCTAAGGTAAAGAGCGTGAGTCACCCTTCACTCCCTTCTCACCCAGACCATGCGCTTTACGAAAAGTATTATCCAAAAGGTGCCGGAAGTATCTTTACCTTTGAAATAGATGGTACACAAGATGATGCCTGGAAGTTCATTGACAATCTGCAGATCTTCTCACTCCTGGCTAATGTAGCGGATGTGAAGTCGCTGGTAATTCACCCTTATACCACCACCCACAGCCAGATGACCCCAGAAGAACTGGCACAGCAGCATATTACGCCAAGTACCGTTCGACTGAGCATTGGTGTGGAGCACATAGAAGATATTCTGGCTGACCTGAGCCAGGCACTGGAAAAGATTTAATAAAAAAAGGGCTCACCGTTCTGGTGAGCCTGTTTTTTTATTTTGTTTCCAACAGCTTTAAAATCTGTTCTTCCAGCATTTCTTCAGGAAGAAGACCTACAGTGTTAGTCATCTTGCCATTGGCACAGAAGAAAAGGCAAGGAATGCTGCTGATACCATAGGCTGCTGCCAAGTCTGGAGCAGCATCTACATCTACCTTATAGAAAAATACCTGATCCTGGTATTTCTCTGCCATAGCCTCTACCAGCGGAGAAAGACGTTTGCAAGGTCCACACCAATCGGCATAGAAATCAATGACACAAGGCTTAGAACCTTTATAGGTGCTTTTATCACCCGTATAGTCGGCCACAGCCAGAATGAACTGATCCTCGGTCAGCACTTTCACCAGCTGCTGGACTGCAGGCTGCTGCTCAGCAATCTCTGTAACAGTTTCTTCCTGTACGGTGGCATTTTCCTGATTTACCTTGCATGCTGCCAGCAGAGCAAGAGTAGCAAAAGCTAATACATAAAGTTTTTTCATGTTGTTTACGTGTTTTATTCCATTTCTGCCAGTTCCAGCCAACGCATGCTCTTCTCGTCCAGTTCATTGTTAAGCTCTGGCAAGCGTTTGCTCAAACGGGTAATTTCATCTACATCACTTACGCCACCACATAGGGCAGCTTCTATCTGCTGCTTCTCCTCTTCCAGTGCAGCAATCTCTTTTTCCAGTTGGGCATATTCCTGCTTTTCCTTGAAAGACATCTTGCGCTTGTCATTCAGACGTACTTTCTTCGGCGCAGCGTCTGCAGAGGCTTTCTGCTGGCTGCTACGGGCCTTTTCTGCCTGTTGCTTGGCATCTTTCCACCCACGGTATTCGGTGTAGTTTCCGGGGAAATCTCGGATGTCGCCCTCACCATTGAAGATCATGAGGTGATCCACTACCTTGTCCATGAAATAGCGGTCGTGACTGACCACAATGACACAGCCCTTGAAGTGCTGCAGGTAATCTTCCAGAATCTGCAGGGTTACGATGTCCAAATCGTTCGTAGGCTCATCCAGCACCAGGAAGTTCGGATTATGCATGAGCACGGTACACAGGTACAGTCGTCTTTTCTCGCCTCCACTGAGCTTATAGACATAAGTATGCTGCTTTTCCGGAGAGAACAGGAAATGCTGCAGCAGCTGCATGGCAGTCAGGCGATGTCCATCTCCCATGTCTATGTAATCGGCGATGTCGGTAATCACATCGATGACCTTCTGGTCCTCCTTGAACTGAAGGCCTTCCTGAGAATAGTAGCCGAAACGCACGGTCTCACCAATCTCCAGATTACCGGAATCCAGCGGTACATAGCCTTGCAGAATCTTGATGAATGTAGATTTTCCTGTACCGTTGTTTCCAATGATACCCATCTTCTCATAACGGGAGAAGATATAGTTGAAATCATCCAGTATTTTTTTATCACCGAAAGACTTGCACAAGTGATCAGCTTCAAAGATCTTATTGCCGATATAAGAGCCCTTCATGTTGAGCTGCACATTGTCTGTATTGATATGCTGCTTGGCCACCTTTTCCAACTCATAGAAAGCCTCTTCACGGTAGCGGGCCTTATGTCCGCGAGCCTGCGGCATACGACGCATCCAATCCAGTTCTGTGCGGTACAGGTTATTGGCACGGGCTATTTCTGTATTCAAGGCATCGATGCGTTCCTGACGCTTTTCCAGGTAATAACTGTAATTGCCTTTGTACGTATAGATCTGGCGGTCGTCTATCTCATAGATCTCATTGCACACACGATCCAGGAAATAACGGTCGTGTGTTACCATGAGCAGACTCAGGTTTCCCCGATGCAGGTAATCCTCCAGCCACTCCACCATTTCCAGGTCCAAGTGGTTGGTAGGCTCGTCCAGAATGAGCAGGTCAGGTTCCATAATAAGGACATTGGCCAATGCCACACGCTTGAGCTGACCACCTGACAGGTGCCCTATCTTCTGTTCAAAATTTGTAATCTTCAGCTGAGAGAGAATCTGCTTGGCACGCTGTTCGTAGTCCCACGCCTTGGTACGTTCCATTTCTTCCAGCAGATGGTCGAGTCCAGGGTTTCCTGGCGTCTCCATGCATCGCTCGTAGGCCTTGATGACTTCGGTCACCTCATTACCGTGGAAGAAACATGCCTCTATGACAGACAACTCTTCTGGATAAACTGGAGTCTGTTCCAGATATCCCACCCGAAGGTCGTTCCTGTAAATCACCGTTCCCCCATCTTTTCCTTCCTTACCAGAGAGGATATTCAAAAGGGTGGTCTTTCCGGTTCCGTTCTTGGCGATAAGACCCACACGCTGTCCTTCGGCAATGCCAAACGACAGGTTATCGAAAAGGACAAGGTCGCCAAACGATTTGACCAGCCCTTCTACCTGCAAGTATGGATTAACAGCAGCCATCAGAGTTTCGCCTCGATTTCTGCCTTGATGGCATTAAACTTTTCCAACAAGTTACATGTCCCCTCGTTTTTCATCTTATCCGACAGGAATTTCATCGGTTCCAGGTAAAAATCGGTGCCATCAAACTGAAGCGCAGGATATTCCTTACGTCCATCTACAACTGTTACCCAATCCATGCCATCCATCTCGTTGATAAGAATTACACCAAAGGCAATACCAACGGCTTCCCAGGTTTCACGCTGTCCTGGAGAATACATCCCACTATCAATGAATTGCTGCAGGCGTTCCAGGTCCTCAAAACTACCTGTAAAATCCTTCTTCTGACTCTTTTTGATGGTCTTGGTTACCCAGTCGAAAGCTTCGTCCACCTGATGGATTTCCCAAACACGAACCGGAATAATTTCCTTAGGCAAGCGCTTCTTCTCGTCGCGTATGACAAGCGAAGCCACTACCTGCTCTGCTTCCTTAGGTGCAATACCCTTGGAAACCGTGAAAGAAAATTCCACCACGGTATTACCCACACCCATGAGATATGTATAGCTGACATAAGAACGACCTTCTTCCTGGAACTGCTCAGAAGAAGCTACAACTTCCCAAGGTCCTATTTTCTTCATGCAGGCACCAGGGAAACCGTTCAGTTCCTCATGCATCATTTGCTTGGCGTAATTGTGGGATTCATCCTTGAACGCTGACACACGAAGGTTACCAGTCCACTTATTCGGATTGTAGAAAAGAAAACTACCCTCTTCGTCTTCAAACTCGTACCAGGTATCGGGATATTCGATGGAAAACCATCCGTATGGGGAAATGAATTTTTTCATAAATATATCATTACTTTGTAAACATTGGGTAAAATTAGAAAAAAAACGGCACAAATGAGTTTTTTCAACCCAAAAAGTGAGAAAATAGAAAAATATGACTATATTTGCATCATCAAATAAACATCTCAAGCCCTATTTTGGGGTAAAAATCATCAAAAGACTTTTTTTAAAAACTATTATTGCACTCATCATGGCTATGCCATGTCAAGCAATATCATGTATCCACAATATGTACAATAAGACAGAATTAGAAAATAAGACCGTTGCAGAACTTCAGGTAATTGCCAAGGAGCTGAATGCAAAGGTTACAACAAAGATGGCCAAGGACAAGATCATCTACGAAATACTGGATGTTCAGGCAGAAGCTTCGAGCAAGATTCCTGCTGCAGAACCTGTGGCAAAAAGAAAGCGCATTGTACGCAAGGCAGTATCTGTAACCGCCGAAAATACAGCCAAGGCTGAAGCTGCAGCCACAAATCCCATTGCAGCACCAGCAGACGACGTAAAGCCAGAGCCTACTCCAGAGCCTGCACCTGTTCCTGAGACAAAGGGAGCCAAGGAGACCAAATCAAAAAAAGAAACCTCTAAGGCTGCCGCAAAGGAAAAGCCTGCTGCAAAGAAGAAAAGTAAGGTTCAAAAGGCAGAAGAAAAAACAGAACCAGAACCAACCTTGGTACAAGATGTCAATACCTTTATTCCTATAGAAGACCTTCCATCTTCAAATACGGGCAAGATCCTTTCTCCAATGGACTTCCTGGCACGTTTCGAGAGCGAACTGCCAAAAGAAGGAAAAAGAGCGGAGGTTCTATCAGAAAATGAATTGCCAGAGGAACCTGCCGATGAGGAGATGAAGCCTATTGAGGATATTATAGTACCTGCCAAAAAGCCAGAGCCAAAGCCTGATCCTGCCATCGAGTTCGATAACATCATTACTGGAGACGGCGTTCTGGAGATTATGCCTGACGGCTACGGTTTCCTGCGTTCTTCTGACTACAACTACCTTTCTTCACCAGACGACATCTATGTGAGCCAGTCACAGATTAAGCTTTACGGACTGCAGACCGGTGATGTGGTAGAAGGCCCAATTCGACCACCAAAGGAAAATGAAAAATACTTCCCACTGGTAAAGGTAAACAGCATCAACGGCAAATCGCCTGAAATAGTAAGAGACCGTATTCCTTTTGAACACCTTACTCCACTCTTCCCAGATGAGAAATTCCAACTCTGCGGACAGCCTGGCACCAGCTTATCTGCCCGTGTAGTGGATCTATTTGCTCCTATAGGAAAAGGTCAGCGCGCGCTCATTGTAGCACAGCCAAAAACCGGTAAGACCATTTTGATGAAGGACATTGCTAACGCTATTGCAGCCAATCACCCGGAAGCCTATCTGATGATGCTGCTGATAGACGAACGTCCAGAGGAAGTTACCGACATGGCGCGTACCGTAAATGCCGAAGTCATTGCCTCTACCTTTGACGAACCTGCAGAACGTCACGTGAAAATTGCAGGAATTGTGCTAGAAAAAGCAAAGAGAATGGTAGAGTGTGGACACGATGTCGTGATCTTCCTGGATTCCATTACCCGATTGGCACGTGCATACAACACTGTATCTCCTGCATCCGGCAAGGTTCTTTCCGGTGGTGTAGATGCCAATGCCCTGCATAAACCAAAGCGATTCTTTGGTGCAGCAAGAAACATTGAAAACGGTGGTTCTCTGACCATTATAGCCACAGCACTGACAGAAACCGGAAGTAAGATGGACGATGTCATCTTTGAGGAATTCAAGGGTACTGGTAACATGGAACTTCAGCTGGACAGAGCACTGGCCAACAAACGTATTTTCCCTGCTGTCAACCTGGTGGCTTCAAGTACACGAAGAGACGACTTGTTGCATGATAAGCAAACACTTGACCGCATGTGGATCCTGCGTAAGTTCCTGTCAGACATGAACCCACTGGAAGCAATGACAGAACTTCAGAAACGACTAGAGAACACAAGAGATAACGAGGAGTTCTTCCTCACCATGAACTCTTAATCTATAAATAAAAAGAAATAACCCCGGAAGACGTTGAAATGATCTTCCGGGGTTATTTGTTTCTATCATCTACTCTCTTAAAATGGGAGGTCGTCTGTAGGACCACTGCCGAAATCTACTGGTGGCAGATCCATAGGAGGAATTGGAGAAGCCATAGGCTGAGCCTCTGGTTGAGGGCGGTCAATCTTCCATGCACGGATAGAGTTGAACCAGCGACCCTGGTATTCACGCGCATCAATATCAAATGATACGGTAACCTCTTCACCAGCCTGAATATTAAACTGAGCTATCTTGTCTTCACCGAATACTTCAAAACACATCTTGCGAGGATACTGCTCGTGAGTCTCCAACACATATGACTGAACAGACCAAGGATTACCTGTAGCCTTGGCAACGCCGCCTCTCTTCTCCAGAACGGCAATGATTTTTCCACTTAGTTCCATAATAAATCTTTAATTTCGGTGCGAAATTAGTAAATAAGTATTTAATGCACGAATTTTCCAAAGACTTTTTTCTCACATGTCTTTCTTTTTTCGTACTTTTGTAGCGTATATAGAATAATTATAAAAACTGAAATAAAACCATGAAATTTGTAGTTTCAAGCAAGGCCCTTTATAGCCAGTTACAGGCTATCGGACGTGTAGTAAGCCCTAAGAATTCACTAGCCATTCTGGACTGTTTCCTTTTCGTTGTGAAAGACAATCAGCTCAAGGTTACAGCTTCTGACAGCGAGACCACCCTCACTGCTACCATCGAACTGGTAGAAAGCAGCGAAAACGGTTGCTTCGCCATGAATTCCAAGAAGATCCTGGAAGCATTGAAGGACATCTCTGAGCAGCCTATCACTTTTGAGTTAGACCTCAACACCATGGAGATGACCATTGAATACCAGAACGGTCATTACAGCCTTATCGCACAGCATGGAGACGACTACCCACAGCCTGTTTCTTTGAACAACGACAATATCGTAAGCCTGAATGTGAAGTCAAAGGTTCTGCTGGATTCCATTTCTCGCACCTTGTTTGCTGCTTCCGACGATACACTTCGTCCTGTCATGAACGGTATCTTCTTTGATATCAACACAGAGGACCTGACCATCGTAGCTACCGACGGCCACAAGCTGGTTCGTTGCCGCAACCTGTCAACCCGTTGCGACCAGAAGGCATCTTTCGTTCTTCCTAAGAAGCCTGCTCAGATGCTGAAGTCTCTGATTGGAAAGGATGAAAGCGAGATTGGCATTCAGTTTGACGGCAGAAACGCTACCTTCAGCTCTGAAAGTTTCAAGATGGTATGCCGACTCATTGAAGGCCGTTTCCCTAATTATAATTCTGTCATCCCTACAGACAACCCATACGTAGTGACCATCAACCGTCACTCACTCATCAGCGCATTGAAGCGCGTACTGGTATTCGCAGCTGAAGAAATCTGGCTGGTCAAGCTTTCACTCACCCAGAATGAGCTGACCGTAAGCGGTAAAGACCTGGACTTCTCTACAGCAGCCGAAGAGCACTTGGCATGCTCATACAATGGCAACAACATCAGCATCGGTTTCAAGGGAACCTTCCTCATTGATATCCTGAACAACCTTTCCGGTGAAGACATCATGATGGAGCTGGCTGATGCTGCACGCTCTGGTGTAATAGTACCAGCAGAACAGGAGGATGACGAGGATACTCTCATGCTGCTGATGCCAATGATGCTGAACGACTAAAGGATGACAGGATGGCAAAGCTGAACTTAAGAAACCCTATTATCTTCTTTGACCTGGAGACAACAGGTACTGACATCAGCAAGGACCGCATTGTGGAAATCAGCCTTATCAAGGTATTCCCAGACGGTCACGATGAGGAATATACCAAGCGCGTGAATCCGGAGATGCACATTCCAGAAAGTTCTTCGGCTATTCACGGAATCTACGACGCTGACGTAGCCTTTGCACCTACCTTCAAGGAAATAGCCAAGGAGGTAGCACGCATCTTTGAAGGCTGCGATGTGGCAGGTTTCAATTCTAACCGCTTTGACATTCCACTTCTGGTGGAAGAACTGTTACGCGCTGGTGTACAGGATCTGGACTTGAGAAAGCATAAGTTCGTAGATGTGCAGAACCTCTACCACAAACTGGAAAGACGTACCCTGGTAGCTGCCTACAAGTATTACTGCGGCAAGAACCTGGAAGATGCACACTCTGCCAATGCCGACACACGTGCCACCTATGAAGTACTGAAAGCACAGTTGGACTGGGCTGACCCAAACTACCAGATGGATCCAAAAGTCATAGACCGTACAGAATACCTGGAAAACCTCAAGAACGATGTAGACATACTGTCTGAATTCTCTACCATGAGCAAGATTGTGGATTTTGCAGGCAGAATGGCATACAACGAAAATGGCGAGGAAATCTTCACTTTCGGTAAGTACAAAGGTATGAAAGTAGCAGATGTTCTAAGAAGAGACTCTGGCTATTTCGGATGGATGCTTCAGGGTGACTTCACCTTAGATACGAAACGTGAGCTGATGAAAATTCGCTTGAGAGAATTAGGTAGATAAGCATGCTTAAAACGCTGATTGTTCACAATTACTCTTTAATAGAAGAGCTCCACATAGACTTTCAGGGTGGATTTTCTGTAATCACGGGTGAAACCGGTGCAGGAAAGTCCATCATGCTGGGGGCATTAGGATTGCTCCTGGGGCAAAGAGCTGACAGCAAGGCTATTCGGAACGGGGCTTCAAAATGCATCATTGAAGGACATTTCTGTCTGAACAGTAACCGGCTGAAATCATTCTTCGAAGAAAACGAGTTTGATTTTGAACCAGACGATTGCATCATTCGCAGAGAGGTCTATGCCTCTGGAAAAAGCAGAGCATTCATTAATGATACCCCAGCACAGCTCAGCCAACTGAAGGAGCTGGGTGAGCAACTCATAGACATCCACTCCCAACACAAGAACCTGCTGCTGAACAAGGAAGACTTCCAGCTGGAGGTTCTTGACATCATGGCTCAGAATGAGTCCCTACTGCAGGATTATAGGCAAAACTATACCTTATTCCGCAAATTACAGAAAGAACTGGACAGCTGCAGAGAACAGGCACACAAGGATCAGGAAGAGGAAGATTTCCTGAACTTCCAGTTTAACCAGTTGGAAGAAGCCAACCTGCATGATGGAGAACAAGAGGAGCTGGAAGAAGAACTGGACGTCCTTTCTCATGCCGAAGAAATCAAGGAAGCCCTCTATGCAGGTTCAAGCCTGCTCATGGAATCGGAAAGTAATATCCTTCAGCAACTGAAAGAATCCCAATCCATCTTGCGGAACATTGAATCTGTCTATGCGCCGGTACAGGAATGGCTGGAGAGACTGGAAAGTTCCTACATTGAGCTGAAAGATATTGCACAGGATCTGGAAAGCCAGAGTGAAGACATAGAGTTCAACCCTGCCCGACTGGAATTTGTAAACGAGCGATTGAACACCCTCTATTCCTTGGAAAAGAAACACGGCAAGGAAACGGTTTCCGAGCTGCTGGTTCTCAAGGAAGAACTTCAGCAGAAACTGGACCTCATCAACAATTCTGATGAAATCCTGCTGCAGCTGGAAGAGAAGGTAAAGGCACAGAAAAGCAAATTAAACGTACTGGCTGGAAAGATAACCAAGAGCCGTGAGAAGAGTGCCAAGACAGTCATCGAAAAGATGATCAGTACCTTAGGAAATCTAGGCATGCCAAATGTACAGTTCCAGGTACAGCTTACCTCTACAAAAGACTTTAAGTCAACAGGTACAGACGAAGTCTGCTTCCTGTTCAATGCCAACAAGGGAGGAGCACTGCAGGACTTATCGGCAGTAGCCTCTGGTGGAGAAATAGCCAGAGTCATGCTATCACTGAAGTCACTCATGGCTGGAGCAGCAGACCTGCCAACCCTCATCTTCGATGAGATAGATACCGGCGTTTCCGGCAGTATAGCCGAGAAGATGGCCATCATCATGCAGCAGATGTGCAAGGCAGAAGACAGACAGGTCATCAGCATTACTCATCTGCCACAGATTGCAGCCAAAGGAAATGCACATTATAAAGTATATAAGGAAGACAGACAAGACAGGACTGTCAGCCACATTATAGAACTAAATACCGATGAAAGGATTCATGAGATAGCTCATATGCTTAGTGGAGAACAACTGACAGATGCAGCTATCAACAATGCAAAAGAACTACTCAAAGCAAACTGACATGAATGTAGAAAAGAATGAAATGATATTTGGCATCAGAGCACTCATTGAAGCCATTGATGCCGGAAAAGAAATTGAAAAGGTTCTCATAAAGAGAGATTTAGGAGGTGACCTTGCCCGCGAACTCTTCTCCGTACTGAAACCTACAGACATCCCTGTACAGCGCGTTCCTATGGAAAAACTGAACAGAATTACCAGAAAGAACCATCAGGGAGTCATTGCATACATCTCTCCTATTACCTATCAGAAAGTGGAACAGGTGGTCCCTATGCTCTTCGATGAAGGAAAGAGCCCGATACTGGTGTTGCTGGATGGTATTACAGACGTACGCAACTTTGGTGCAATTGCCAGAACCTGCAACTGTGCCGGTGTAGATGCCATCATCATTCCACAGAAGAACAGTGTATCTGTCAATGCCGATGCCATTAAGACCTCTGCTGGCGCCTTGCACACTTTGCCTGTCTGCCGTGAGACCAATATCCTGGAAACCATCAAGTATCTGAAAGAATCTGGTTTTCATGTAGTAGCTGCCACAGAGAAAGGTGACTACGACTACGACAAAGCAGATTACAAAGACCCAATCTGCATCATCATGGGAGCAGAAGATACAGGAGTGCCTTACGAACATCTGGCAAAATGTGATGAATGGGTGAAGATTCCAATGTTGGGAACCATTGAAAGCCTGAACGTTTCTGTAGCTGCAGGAATCCTGATATATGAAGCTGTAAAACAAAGAAGATCTGAATGAAAATGAAAAAGTATATTTTATTAGGAGCACTGGTTGGACTGGCTCAGGGTGCATGGGCTCAAAGCTGGGTTTCCAATGCAAAGAAAGCCGTTTTCTCTGTCGTTACCTACGACAAGGATGGAAACATACTTAATAATGGAAATGGATTCTATATCGGTACTGATGGTACTGCCCTCAGTGACTACAAACTTTTCAAGGGAGCCTATAAGGCAACGGTCATCGATGCTGACGGTCAGAAGAATGAGGTAAGCTACATATTAGGAGCAAACGACATGTACGATGTGGTTAAATTCAAGGTGAACAACACCAAGAAGATTTCCGCACTGACTCTGGCAACAGGTAAGGCTGCAGCTGGTCAAAACAGCTACATCCTACCTTATTCTACCCAGAAAAACGTGACTCCACTGAAGGGAAGCATCAGTGCAGCTTCTGATGTAGCAGAAAGCTATAAGTTCTATACCATAGGAAAAGGTATTGAAGACAACAATGTAAGCTGTCCTGTCCTGAACGATGCTGGTCAGGTTATAGGTATCATACAGAAAGGCGATGCCAACGAAAGTTATGCCATGGACAGCCAATATGCCAATGCATTGACCATCGCTGCATTCTCTGCAACCGACTACACACTGAACAGCATCAACATTGCCAAAGACCTACCAGAGAAATCTGAAGATGCACTGGTTTACTGTATGATGAAAGGCAATGAAAGCTCTATTGTAGAACAGCTTATCAATAAGTTCCCTGACATGAGTGAAGGCTATTTCCGTCGCGCTACAAATTATGTGGACAACAAGGAATACACAAAGGCAGACCAAGACCTTCAGACTTATCTGGAGAAGTCGGACGATAAGGCTGAAGCCTATTACCAGATCAGCAAGCTCATCTACAATGCATGCATCTACCAGAATGACATGAACTACGAGGCATGGTCACTGGAGAAAGCTTTGGATAACATTAACAAGACCTTAGAAATAGGTAACCTACCTATTTATACCAAGCACAAGGCTGATGTAAATTATGCACTGGGTAAATACGAAGAGGCTTATAAAGAATATGAAAGCATCATCGGTACAGAGCTGAAAGCTGAGGAGCTCTATTCTTATATGGCAGACTGCAAGGCACAGCAAAATGCCAGTCACGATGAGATCATTGCCTTACTGGATAGCGCTGTAGCTGTATTCAGCAAGCCATATCCTAACGAAGCAGCTCCATACCTGTATGCACGTGCACTGAAGAAAACTGCTGCAGAGAAATACAGAGATGCCGTAAACGACTTCAACGATGTAGAGCACATCTACGGAGGCAGAGCCAATGCAGAGTTCTATTACAACAGAGAACAGGCAGAGAAAAGCTGCAAGATGTACCAGCAGGCTATGCAAGACATCAACGAAGCTCTGGAACTGGCTCCTAATGACATAGACATCATGGTAGAACACGCATCACTCTACATTCTGCTGAAGAATTATGAAACCAGCAAGGCAACTGCAGAAAAAATGATTATCCAATACCCTAACGAAGCACTGGGTTACAGATTCCTGGGTTTCAGTCAAGCCATGCTTGGACAGAAAGCAGAAGCTAAAAAGAACCTGCAGAAAGCAAAGGAAATGGGTGACGAGAATGCCGAAACCATTATGCAAAAGTATTGCAAATAAGCAGAAAGAACACAATACGAAAAAAGGTCTGGAATAATTTCCAGACCTTTATTTTTTATCAGATACCTTCCCTTAAGATACGAAGAGCTGCATCAAGAACAGTAGAATCATCTAGTTCAACGATACCACCGTCAGGTCCTGGCTCAATGTGAATTCCAACACTCTTACCATCCTTGAAATTCTGGCCGCCGAAGAAATTACGGACAGTTTCTGGATCTAAACCCAACTCTGAGGCAATACGTACCATACTGCCGTCAGGCAACATGTCTTTAATTCTGCGAAGTTCATTAAAAGAGATTCTTGTACTCATAATTATTCTATTTAGAAATATACAAAGCTTACAATAATAATACCAATCAAATTCAGCAGAAACACCAGATTAACGAACTGGATATCTACATGATAATAACCACTAGACGTGCACTGTTCTGAATCATAGGCACGAAAGTTCAGGAACTTGCCTCCTAGCTTGAAATATAGGATATAGCACAATACTGCCCATACAACGCCCCACATCAGTCCTATTAAAATATCAAATGGGTAATAGTATCCCAAATAAAGTAATACCCAACTGTGTAACAATGTCCAGAAAATGCCGAAAACGAAGAACTTCAGGCTTCTAAACAGCAAGGCAAGGAATACAGTGAAAGCCATCAGTTTAGATGCCTGATGGGAAAACATGCCATGAAACCCGCCTGTTGTCTGGTTTACAGTATCTACCAGATGTACAAAATTCAAGTCCATTGCAGGTCTAAGCCTTGCTATGGTAGGCTGAACAAAACTGGACACAAAAGTAGAAGATATGAGATAAAGTAAAGACATGACCAATAAGATATACATAGACTTCTTGTAATCGTTGGTCTTGATGATGACACAGAACAATGTCAAGACAAAAGGAATCCAGGCAAAGTGTGAAGTCTCGGTCATGGCAAAACCATCCAAGACCACAGAGTTGCTTCCATTAATTAACAGAAACAATTGTCTGTCCAGATTCAACAATTGCTCAAACATACTCTACTTGCTTAGATTTCTTCAATACAATCGGTTGGTATCCACCCGTTCTTTCCGTCATCCAGTCTAATTTCCTTCCAGCCCTTCATGCTTGGGTCTGTAATGGTGACCTTTGTTCCTTCGTGAATGACAAACAAATCAGTTCCTGTCTCACTTGGAGTACTCTTTACATTCACAGAGGTCTTCATGACTACAGCTGTATTCCTGTTCAGCAGGATATGCTTCTGGTTCCAGGCAAAAATGTTTGATGCCATGCATACTACTACCAGCACCAATGCAGAATAAAAACCTATCTTTCTCAATCTGATTTCCTTGCCAAACAGATACAAACCCAACATGACCAAAAACAGCAGAAAACAGACAACACCAACATTTGCCCACTGATCTACACTTAGCCAATTTATGACAGACTTGTACCAGGTAACAATAAAGATCTCTCCTACCGGTGTAATCTTGTCAAGAGTCTTGTTACGAGCCAAATCCAAATTATGACGGATATGTGAATCACCAGGATTCAACATAAGTGCACGTTCATAGTTCAAGACTGCCAAGCCAATCTTCTCCAGACGGTAGTAGCAGTTGCCCAGATTGTAGTACACATCACTACTGTGGCCTTCCTCCAATACCTTTTCATAGATGGCAGATGCCTCCAGATAATTCTCCTTAACGTATGCAGAATCTGCCTGTACCTTCAAGGAAGGCTCAGCAAATACAGAAACATTCAGCAACAAGGCAAATAATACTATACTGATTCTATTCATCTGTCTCATTTCTTTATAGAGTTTTCTACCTGTTCAATTAATGTTATCACCTGTTCATAGAACTTTTCAAGGGTATTCGAGCTATCTGCAGGAGCAAAACGGGCGAATTCACATTCATCCAATGCCTGAATGACACGATTGGTCAAGTCAGCATCCAAATTCTTTTCTTCCAGTTTCTCTCGGATATTGTCCTTGTTCAGCTGTGCTACAGGAATGCTCAGTTTATCACTGACATATCCATAAAGAGCACGCATGATCTCGTCATAGAAGGCTTCTTTTTTGTTCTCTTCCATAAGTTTCTTGGCAGTACGCAAGCGTTTTCTTGCCATCTTATTTGCCTTCTTGATCTTCATCTGTACAACATTGGCATTAGCAATAGCCTGCTTTCTGAAGATAAATACAAGAATAGCAAACAGGATAAATGGTATGAGATACTCCAAGACATAAGAAAGTGAACCGAAGAATGTATCAGATTCGTCTTTCTGCAACTTGACATCACCCATTTTGATGTAATGGATATCTGAATTCAATTCCTCCACATCTTCCTTGTTGGCATAAGAAGAAACTCCACCATTTCCTGAATTCTTTCCCTTTTCTATATTCAGTTCAAAGCTTTCAGACTGAAGAACCTTGTAGGAATTAGACTCTAAGTCATAGTAGCAGAATTCTACAGGTGGAATGGTGTAATGACCTGGATTCCTTGGCACATAGACATATTCAAATGTCTTGCTACCTTCCATACCGTTTCTTGTAATCTCGGTATTATCTGTGACCTTAGGATCATATACTTCAAAATCCTTTGGAACATTGACATCCGGAGTCTTGATCAGCTTCATGTTACCTACACCAGATACCGTAAGCTTCAAGGTTAAAGCCTCACCTGTCTTGATCTGCTTAGGTGTAAGTTCTGACTTCATGCTAAACTTTCCTACAGCACCAGAATAATTGGCTGGTTTAGTTGGAAGAGGTTCTACATTGATTGTAATGGAAGGAGTCTTCAGGTTCTTGGTTACTTCTGAATATGCACTTCCTGAGTTGAAGAAGGCATCCCATGGATCCAAAGAACGCACACGCTGTGCAACAGTTGCCTCAAAGGTAACTTCTGGTATCACCAGCTTTCCTGTTTGCTGTGGAAATACCACATACTGACTCCACAAAACATTATTATAAGTTCTGCCACCTACGGTAACCTGCTTCGGTTCTTTTGTCCTTGGCAATGGTACCTCTTGAACGTGGAAGCCCTTCAAATCTGGCATGTTTGGCTTCAACGATGTCAGATTAACAGTATAATAGACCTGATAAGTCAGTAAAATAGCTTCTTGCTCATGCACCTTGGTCTTGCTGGCAGTAGCAGTCATATAGAGGTCTTTTCCAGAAATGGAATTACCTGCATCTTGAGTATTATGTTCTGCCGACTGTGCCTGATTTCTACGGTTTCCACCCGAAGCAGCTCCAGAGTTACCACTTCCTTGTGCAACAGAAATAGTCAGCGTATTGGAAGTAAGTGTCTTTCCTCCCACACTTACGCTGGCAGCAGGAATGGTAAACTTTCCTTTCTTTGTGGCACACAAGGTATAGGTATAAGTGACAGAACTGGTAGAACTGGTCTTTCCATTCACCATCTGGTAGCTGGAATAGCTGGAAGTATATGGACCAGCCAAAAGTTCAAAACCCTCACTGTCAAACTTTGGACCTCGGAACGAGGATGGTTCTCCATCTGTCACCACATACTGCACTCTGAAGTTTTCGCCTTCAACCACCTGATCAGGTGCCGAAGCCTTGAACGTCTGTGCATGCGATACAGTTGCTACAGTGAGAAAAATAAGTAAATATAGAAATCTCTTCATAAATCTTCTCGTTTTTACCAATCTTTCGACTTCTTACGTGTCTGAGGACGAGCCTGCTGTTGGTTCATTCTGTTCTTTACATTCTTTTCATCCTGCTTGACAGCCTCGAGCAATTGCTTTGCATTCTCTTTCGACATATTCTGATCCTGCTCCTGCTGCTTCTGCTGTTCTTGCTTTTGCTGCTGATCCTCCTGCTTCTGTTGATCCTGCTGTTGTTTTTGCTGGTCTTGCTTGTCCTGATTCTGCTGCTGTTGTTGCTGCTGGTTCTGCTGTTGATTCTTCAGAAGTTTCTGGCATAAAACCAGATTGTATCTAGTCTCTTCATCAGAAGGATTATATCTCAAAGATTGCTTATATGCTTGAATAGCCTTGTCATACTGCTGTGCAGATTGAAGAGCAACACCTAAATTATGAAAGACTTTTGTTCCCTTCAGCTTATTCTTGGCCTTATCAGATTCTGCAGCACGTGCAAGCATCTGGCTAGCCTGTGCCAGATCACGCTGCATGAGCATATCGGTTCCCAAGTTATATAGAACCTGCGTATTCATAGAATCTATCTCATAGGCTTTTCGGTATTCAGATTCTGCCTTCTTGAGGTTCTCCTGATGATAATACCGATTACCTGAGCGAATGCTGGAACGTACCTGCTTCTGCTGGGCAAAAGAAGGAAGCGAACAACAAATAGCTATATAGAGGAATAAAGTATATCTCATTTTTATCGCTTAAACATTTTAATGTTCTTGAATAAAGGATTCTTCTTTTCCATAAGAACTGCTTCTATGAAAAGGAAAAGAAGGGCAAATACACCAAATACCCAGAACTGTTCATCGTATTCAGAGTAGTTTGTGATATTCAGCTGAGCCTTGGCAAGTTTATTCAATTCTTTCTCCAAAGCTTCTTGAGCAGCATTTGAATTGTCTACGTGAATGTATGCACCCTTACCTGCCTGAGCAACTTCCTTACACATCTCTGGATTCAGGCGTGTAACCACCACATTTCCTTCATCATCCTTCTTGTAATCCTGCTCTCCAGGCAATTTGAAAGGAGCACCTTCTTCTGTACCAACACCCATGATATAGACACGCATGCCTGCCTCCGCAGCTTCCTTTGCTGCTTCATTGGCACCTCCCTCATGGTTCTCACCATCGGTTATGACAATAATGGCACGCCCCACCTTTTCTTGTTGGGTAAAGCTATGAGAAGCCAATTCTATAGCTGCCTTTATATCAGTACCTTGTACACTAATAAGTGAAGTATTAATCTGATCAAGGAACATCTTTGCAGAGACAAAATCAGCTGTGATTGGAAGCTGTGTAAACGCCTCTCCTGCAAATACAATCAAACCTACTTTATCATCCTTGAAACTATCAACGAGCTTAGATACCAGATTCTTTGATTTTTCCAGACGGCTTGGCTGTATATCGCCTGCCAACATGGAATTAGAGATATCCATACAAATGATGGTCTCTATACCCTCGCGTTCTGAATTATCTACAGCAGTTCCTGCCTGAGGTCTTGCCAGCATGAAACACACAGCAGCAAAGCCCAGCAAAGTGAGCAATAACTTAGCATGAAGACGGATAGTAGAAAAATCTGGCATCAGACTCTTCAAGAGATTCACGTCGCCATACTCTTTCAGTCTTTTTCGCTGACGAAATTCCATGAGGACATGCAAAATCATCAGTATAGGTATGATGATCAGGAAATATAGATATTCTGGATTTGCAAATCGTAACATGAGCACTCAATTTATGGAATTCTACGTAACAGTAAAACTCTCAATAATAATTCTAGCAGCAAGCTAATCAATGCTCCAATAGCAAACATCTGGAAGCACTCATATTTCTTGCTGTATTCCTTAACTTTCAACTTTGACTTCTCCAACTTGTCGATATCGCTATATACGCGCTTCAGTTCTTCATTGTTGGTAGCACGGTAATACTGGCCATCGGTAGCCTGAGCAATCTGTGTAAGTACGGCTTCATCAATTTCTACAGGCAAATTCACAATCTGATAGGAATTTCCTACAGGATATGGATAAGGTGCCAAGCCATTCTTTCCTACACCAATGGTGTAAACTCGTATTCCCAGGCTCTTGGCCATTTCTGCTGCAGTAAGTGGTGAAATATCACCCATGTTGTTCACACCATCTGTCAAAAGGATAATGACCTTTGACTTAGCCTTACTGTTCTCCAGACGTGTAAGCGCATTGGCTATACCCATTCCTAATGCAGTACCATCTTGTATCAATCCTTGCTGAACCTGATCACACCCCATGTTCTGCAGTAAGTTAAGTACTACAGCATGATCGGTGGTCATAGGACACTGTGTAAATGCATCACCAGCAAAGAATGTCAGACCGATATTATCTGTTGGACGATCTGCAACGAATGAAGACGCTACACTTTTGGCAGCTTCCACACGATTTGGCTTCAAGTCCTGGGCAAGCATACTGGTAGAGATATCCATAGCCAGCATGATATCAATACCTTCCACTTCCTTGTTGCTCCAATCGTTACTAGTCTGAGGCCTTGCAAGCGCAATTACTATCAGGATCCATGCCAATACACGCAAGATAAAAGGAGCATGTATCAGATAAACCTTCCAGCTAGGTGGAGCCTGAATATATGCATGTGTATCAGGTACCTGCAGAGAAGGCTGAGATTTCTTATGAGCCAATATATACCATACCACATAGGGAATTAGTGGTATAAGCAATAAGAAATATAGTAAATTAGCAAATGTCATAATTAATCACCTAAAAACACAGTTCATAGATTTCCTTTCCGATACAGCCAATGGCTACAACGCTCAGGATAGAAAGGATAATGATTCCTGCCAGCAGAGAGAACTTCACAGCACGCGAACGTTTCTCCTCTACAGTCATTTCCTGCTCCTTATTTAATTCTGCAGGATCTACCTCTACCTTTGTCTGGTTGATGAACTCTACCGCATTCACCAGATTCATGTCATTTTCATTGATCTGAGTATAATACTTGGCAAACTTCACCAAATCGGCTGTCTGGAACAACTGTCTCAGTTCATCCAACGCTTTCTCGTCCTTTTCAGAGGTAAGATGCTCAATGATTTCCGATGAGGTCATCTCTGTCGCATTAAAGCCGTAGCGATCCTTGATATAATTTCTCAAGGCATCGGTCAATCGGGTATAATACTCCTTGGAATCTTCTGGTGTCCATCTCTTTTCCGACTTAATTGCCTGGATTTCATTCATTGCCTTCTGATGAGGAGGCAACTTCGGTGCCAGCTTGATGTGACGGATAATAGGCTTATTGTCTCTGAATCGGATAACCAGATAAGCACACAGGCCAATCATAGGAATCAGCAAGATTGAGAGCCAGAAGATAAGCGCCCAGTCCTCCCATTCAAAAGGAGCATCCATAACATCTTTTGGACCAAAGAATTCATTTGGCTTTGTCACATCTACATCGACAGAGAAGACCTTTAATGACAAACTTTTAGAGACATAAGGCTTCTGATCTACAAGCACTTCAAGAGGTGGAAGAAAATAATGTCCAGAATCAAAGGAAGTAACCAGATAGTCCTTTGAAACCAGAATTCTCTTTCCATCATTCAGCTCTGTAACCGATGGTTCACTGACTTCCAAACATTCTACACCTGCCACTATGGTATCCTTAAACTGAGGGAAATCATAGTTAGCTCCAGCATCCATGCTAACCTGAAGGTGTATCTTTGTCTGTTCTCCTACACGAATCAGCAATGTATCAATGGAAGCATCTACAGTTACCTGTGCAGATGCCATCATACTGATGCTGAAAAGCAGCAGAAGAATGAGATATTTTTTATTCATGAATCAATTTCTTTTTGCAAATAAACCCAGCAGAGCCTTGACATAATCTTCATCTGTCCTGACGGAAACACTATCTACATTACTCATTGTAAATATTCGTTCCATTTTCTGCTGGCGTTCGTTCCACCACTGTCTATGTGCCTCTCGGAGCTTACGGGATGAGGTATCGATATATTGTTCATAACCAGTTTCCGCATCCTTTACCTTCATCAAGCCTACATCAGGCAATTCTGCCAAACGTCGGTCATAGATCTGCACAGCTACCACATCATGCTTTCTATTGGCAATATTCAGGGCATCTCTGTAATCCTTCGGGTCAATGAAGTCACTCAACATGAATGCTGTGCATCTGCGCTTCTGGACATTGGTCAGGAACTGAATCGCCTGCTTGATGTCAGTCTTCTTGCTTTCAGCCTTGAAATCAAGTAATTCACGGATGATGTAGAGAATATGCTTTCGTCCTTTCTTAGGAGGAATGTACTTCTCTATATGATCAGAGAAGAAGATTACGCCAATCTTATCGTTGTTCTGAATGGCAGAGAATGCCAGCACAGCAGCTATTTCTGTCTGCATCTGGTTGGTCATCTGCTTCATGGTACCAAATTCCAGACTTGCAGAGACATCTACCATCAACATCACAGTAAGTTCACGCTCTTCCTCAAAAACTTTCACATAAGGCTTATTGAATCGCGCAGTCACATTCCAGTTGATATCACGAACATCGTCACCATACTGATATTCTCGTACCTCAGAGAAAGTCATACCCCTACCTTTAAAGGCAGCATGATACTGACCGGCAAATATATTATTTGACAGTCCGCGGGTCTTGATTTCAATCTGACGTACACGTTTCAGAATGTCGCTCGTTTCCATATCTTACAGCAACTGAAAATTAAGGTACCTCAACGCTATTCAGAATCTTACTGATGATTTCTTCGCTAGTTACATTGCTTGCCTCTGCCTCATAGCTCAATCCAATACGATGACGGAGTACATCGTGTGCCACAGCACGCACGTCTTCAGGAATAACGTAACCACGACGCTTGATAAATGCATATGCACGTGATGCCAAAGCTAAGTTGATAGAAGCACGTGGAGAACCACCAAAGCTAATGTAATCCTTCAACTCCTTCAAACCATACTTCTCTGGATAACGGGTTGCAAAGACAATGTCCGCAATGTATTGTTCAATCTTTTCATCCAGATAAACCTGACGCACGATTTCACGAGCCTCTGTAATATCTTGTGTTCTCAAGATAGGTCTTACCTCTGATTTACCACCAGCAATATTCTGACGGATAATCAGCTTTTCTTCTTCCAACTTTGGATAGTCAATGATGACTTTCAGCATGAAACGGTCAACCTGTGCCTCTGGCAATGGATAGGTACCTTCCTGCTCAATAGGGTTCTGGGTAGCCAATACCAGAAATGGCTTTGGCAACAGGAATGTCTCGTTGCCCAAAGTTACCTGGCGCTCCTGCATGGCCTCAAGCAAAGCACTCTGAACCTTTGCTGGAGCACGGTTAATTTCATCTGCCAATACAAAATTTGCAAAGACAGGACCCTTCTTTGAAACAAACTTGCCATCCTGCTGACTGTAAATCATGGTACCAATGATATCTGCAGGCAGCAAATCTGGTGTAAACTGAATACGACTGAACTGTGCATCAATCAAAGATGCCAATGTCTTGATAGCTTTGGTCTTTGCCAAACCTGGAACACCTTCCAAAAGGACATGACCATCGGATAACAAACCGATCAGCAGGGATTCTATCAAGTGCTTCTGACCGATGATCTGCTGATTCATTCCGGTCACTAGATTAGTTACGAATGCACTGTGTCTCTCAATGCGCTCGTTCAACTCTCTAATATCTATTGCTTCTGCCATAGTTATGATGTTAATTAAAATTCAGGTTCAAAGTTACTGTTTTCCAAGAACAGTATCTACTAAAAATCGTTAAAGAGGTTTTCTAAAAGTTAGTATTTAAGAGTATTTATCTCATTTATGCTTGTATTCCAGTTTTGGGATATTCAGAACTGTTCCTTCAGCCACATGATCAGGGTCTGATATGGCATTGTATTTAATGATGTACGGAGCCATCTGTCGGGATCCAAAGAAACGTTCTGCTATCAGGCGTATAGTCTCACCTGCCCTCAACTTATAGGTCTGTGCAGTTCCAACTATCCAGTAAGCACCACCTGGTAACTGAGGATAATTGGAATGATTTGAGCTTTTAACAGCAGTTTCTTTCTTGACAGGTTCCGCCTTCTTTGGTTCTGCCTTGGCTCCTGTCTTCTTCTCCACTTTTTCATCTTTCTGCTTCAACGGAGGCGTTGTTTCATCTTTCTTGATGACAGGTTCTGTTTCTATTTTTACCGTGTCTTCAACAGCAGGTTTCTTCTCTATGTAAATTGTGTCGTAAAGAATAACCTGTATCTCTTCTGGTTTTCCTTGAGTCATGTGACCCAGCAAGTATCCGGCTCCCAAGGATGCAAGTACCAGGAACACTGTTAAAAGAATATAGTATTTGGAGAACTTACTCTTATCTTCATCTTCATCTTCCTCATCATCTTCTTCATTAGGAAGCTGTGCTGCATATGTCACATTCTGCGTTTCCACAGGAGCAGCAATATTTTCAACAGGAATATCTGCTCTTACAGGATCTTCACCATCTGATAGTTTTGGTTCCTCTTCAGAAGTAATCTCTTCCTTTTCTTCTGGAAGAACAGCATCGGCTTCTTCTGTAACGACAGGCAGAACCTCTTCACTCTTCTCTTCTACAGGAAGAACAGAAGTCTCTGGCTCTGCCAAAGGTTCTTCACTAATTTCTTCTGGCTTTTCCACAAAAGCTTCTTCTGCCTCTTCCACTTGGTCTGCTTCCAGCTCCATTGCCTTGAATTGATCATCCACAGCATCAAGTTCACTTTCAGACACATCATCGCTCAATGCAACAGTTTCAAAATGGGCAAAAGGTTTATTGACAGCATCACGCAAAGAAGAATCAGGAGTAAAGGAAATCTTCATGTGTCCTTGTATCTCAAAGCGTTCGCCTGTATGAATATTCATACTTTCGCGACTTTCCACCTCTATCTGCTTAAAGGTGCCCAGTCCCTTAATCTTCACGTATTTATCTCTTTTCAAGGAAAAGACGACCACATCAAAGAAGGATTGCACAAAGGCTAAGGCATCTTTCTTGTCAATACCTTTCCGTTCTGCAAGCGCTTTAGCCAAATCTTGAATTAAAACCTTTGTATCCATCTTTATTTGAATTTATCTTTGATTACAGTTGCAGGCTTAAATGATACAACCAACTTGGGTGGAACCAGCATACGCTGTTGTGTCATAGGAGAAACCATGATTCTCTCTTTCTTTTTCTTCACCTCAAAGGATCCGAAATTTGGGACCTGAATACTATGACCTTCCTCTAAATGTCCAGACATAAGTTCTACCAGGCAGTCAGCAAGTTCCTGAGTACTTTTGTTGGTATACCCAGTCTGCGTAGCAACTTCCGATATAAATTCTTTATTGTTCAATGGGATTGATATTTACTGTTATTTAATGCGAGTACCATAAAGATCAAAGACGTCAGCAGAGACAATTTTGATGTCATAGAAATGACCTTTCAGCAATCTGCCTTCAGAAACAGGGATCAGAACTTCTGGATCTACTTCTGGAGAATCGCATTCAGTTCTTCCCACATAATAATCGCCTTCTCTTCTATCAATGATGACCTTGAAAATCTTTCCTACCTTTTCTTCTGACAACTCTGCAGAAATACCCTGCTGAATATCCATGAGTACATCCAAGCGCTTCTGTTTGATTTTCTCTGGCACATTATCTTCATAATTAATGCCTGAATAGGTACCTGTCTCATGAGAATAGGCAAAAGCACCCATTCTGTCGAAACGAGCCCAGCGCACAAATTCCTTCAGCTCTTCAAAATCCTGTTCTGTCTCTCCAGGGAAACCCACCATAAGAGTAGTACGAAGGCAAATGCCAGGTACTTCCTTTCTGAAGTTTTCTATCAGCTCCATGGTTTCCTGCTTAGTGACATGACGATGCATACGTGATAACACGTTGTCTGAAATGTGCTGCAAAGCAATGTCCATATACTTGCACACATTCTTCTTCTCGCGCATTACGCGGAAAAGGTCATTAGGGAAATGCAGAGGATATGCATAATGCAGACGAATCCATTCCACACCTGGAATGTCTGCCATCTGCTCAATCAATTCTGGCAGTTTCTGAGTTCCATACAAATCTACACCGTAATAGGTCAGTTCCTGCGCAATAACTTGGAACTCCTTCACTCCTTCTGAAACCAGATAACGGACCTCATCCAGAATTTCTTCCATCGGGCGAGACTTGTGTTTTCCCGTACTGATAGGAATGGCACAATAGGCACAATCTCTGTCACATCCTTCTGAAATCTTCAAGTAGGCATAATGTGAAGGAGTGGTCTGTACACGAGTGATATTATCATCGGAAGGAGCTTTTCCTAAATCTGCAAGTAACTCCTTCCAGTCAAATTTTCCAAAGAATCTGTCCACTTCAGGCAGTTCTACCTTCAGTTCTTCCAGAAAGCGCTCTGAAAGACAGCCCATAACATAGAGCTTATTGATCTTTCCTGCAGTCTTTGCCTGGCAGAATTCCAAGATCATATTGATGGATTCTTCTTGAGCATCACCGATAAAGCCACAGGTGTTAATGACAATGATTTCACCTTGTGGTCGGGTTGAATCATGCGCTACAGTATAGCCTTGAGCCTGCAACTGGTGCATCAGTTTCTCAGAATCTACCAGATTCTTGGAACAGCCCAGTGTTATGACATCTACGTGATTCTTCTTCATCTCTTAATCGTTCTGCTTAAACAATGAATCCACAAATTCCTTACGACTGAAAGGCTGAAGAGCTTCCATCTCCTCACCTAGGCCAATGTACTTCACAGGAATCTTGAACTGGTCAGAAATGCCTATGACAACACCACCCTTTGCTGTGCCGTCCAGCTTGGTAATAGCCATGGATGTAATTTCTGTGGCTTTAGAGAACTGCTTTGCCTGTTCAAATGCATTCTGTCCGGTAGAGCCGTCCAGTACAAGCATAATGTCATGAGGTGCATCAGGTGTAATCTTCTTCATCACATTCTTGATCTTGGTCAGCTCATTCATAAGGTTGATTTTGTTATGCAAACGGCCAGCGGTATCAATGATTACCACATCAGCATTGTTTGCCACAGCAGAGTTAAGTGTATCAAAAGCGACAGAAGCAGGGTCACTACCCATCTTTTGCTTAATAACTGGCACACCTACACGTTCACCCCAGATAACCAGTTGTTCCACAGCAGCTGCTCTAAATGTATCGGCTGCACCCAGATAAACATTGTATCCAGCTTTCTTATACTGATAAGCCAGTTTTCCGATAGTAGTAGTCTTTCCTACACCATTCACACCGACTACCATGATTACATATGGCTTCTTAACACCCTCAGGAATAGTAAACCCAAGTGTGTCGTCGGTATTATTTTCTGTCAGCAGAGATGCAATCTCATCACGAAGAATGCTAGATAATTCCTTAGTGGTAGTATATTTGTCACGTGCTACACGTTCTTCAATACGCTCAATAATTTTCAGAGTGGTTTCAACACCAACATCCGAAGTAATAAGTACCTCTTCCAGGTTATCCAGCACCTCATCATCTACCTTTGACTTACCTGCAACGGCACGGGCAATCTTAGTAAAGAAACCCTCTTTAGTTTTCTCCAAACCCTTATCCAAGGTCTCTTTTTTCTCTTTAGAGAAGAAATTAAAAAATCCCATATTATCTAAATGTATATTTGGGTACAAATTTAATGAAAAATCCCCATTTCATCGGGAAAAAAGCACAAAAAAAAACCCTGCATCTTTGAAAATGCAGGGTTTTCTAAATTCTTTATGTGAAGATTACTTCTTTGCGAAGAAATCCTTTACAGCATCATTTGGTACCATTTGCTCATCGAAGATGTAAGCACCAGTCTTTGGAGACTTTACCATCTTGATAACCTTGGTGTAAGAACGACCTTCACCCTTCTGCAGAGTTGCGACTGTTTTCTTTGCCATAGTTTAATTCTTTTACTTGATTTCCTTATGTACTGTCATGCGCTTCAGAATTGGATTGTACTTCTTCAATTCCAAACGCTCTGGAGTATTCTTACGGTTCTTAGTGGTGATGTAACGTGAAGTTCCAGGAAGACCGCTCTCCTTCATCTCTGTGCACTCCAGAATAACCTGGACTCTATTGCCTTTTGCTTTCTTTGCCATAGTTTATCCTCCTGTGATTAATCTTCGCTAAGTACTTTGATTTCCTTCCAATCCAAATATCCATTCTCAACAGCCTGCTTCAAAGCGGCATCCAAGCCCAACTTATTGATCAAACGAAGACCAGCTGCGCTAAGCTTCAAAGAAATCCAGCAATCCTCCTCAACATAGTAGAACTTCTTAGTAAACAAGTTTACGTCGAAGGTTCTCTTTGTTCTTCTCTTAGAATGCGATACGTTGTTACCAACCATTGCCTTCTTTCCGGTAATTTGACAAATCTTAGACATTTCTATCTTAAAATTTTAATAGTTACTTACTAGTTCTTGCAAAACGAGTGCAAAGGTAGTGAGTTTTTTTGTATTTTGCAAATTATTTTGCGATTTAATTTTCTTCTGTTTCAGTACTTTGCTTGGAAATCACAAATTCCAGCAACATTTCCATCGCCTCCTTGGCAGCAGACAAGATATTCTGCATTCTTCCCTCGTCGGAAGTACGTTTCCGGGTTACAATTTCATATGGGGTTCCTACGGCTATCCATACAGTACCTACAGGTATGTCTTCGGTACCTCCTCCTGGTCCAGCGACACCTGATGTTGCTACAGCATAATCTGCTCCGAAAGCGGCACAGGTTCCTACAACCATTTCCTTCACAACCTGCTCACTGTAAACAGTATACTTATCCAGCGTTTCCTGCTTTACATCCAGATATTTAACTTTCATTTCATCGGAATACACAACAATGCTTCCCTTGAAATATTCTGAGCTTCCTGGTATAGCTGTTATAACTGCTGCTATGTTTCCACCCGTACAGCTTTCTGCCGAAGAAATGGTTTTTCCTGAGCCACAGAGCAAACGGTTCAGTTCTTCACTGATGGCTTTCATTTTCTGATCCATAGTCTTTTACTTAAATGAAACTCTGGAATATGCCGGCTTGTCAATCGTACAGAAATCGTTGTCCTGATACTTGTAATAACCGGTAATAGCTATCATGGCAGCATTATCGGTCGTATAGCTGAACTTCGGTATGTAGACTTTCCACCCATAACGTTTTGCATGGTCGTGAAAAGCATTTCGTAAACCATTGTTTGCAGACACTCCACCGGCTACTGCCACCTGTTTGATCTTATAATCCTTGGCAGCTTTACGCAGTTTGTTCATAAGAATATCCACAATGGTATGCTCCAGCGATGCTGCTAAATCTTCCTTGTGATGTTCGATGAAATCAGGATCTTCAGCTACCCAGTCACGCAGAGAATAAAGGAACGAAGTCTTCAAACCGCTAAAGCTGTAGTCGTATCCTTGAATGTGAGGTTTCGCAAATTCATAGGCCTGCGGATTACCCTGGCGTGCCAGACGGTCAATGATAGGGCCACCGGGATAACCCAGCCCCATGACCTTGGAACATTTATCTATGGCTTCTCCTGCGGCATCGTCTATTGTCTGCCCTAAGACTTCCATCTCATTGTAGGCCTTGACTAGCACAATCTGAGAATTTCCTCCTGATACCAGCAGACACAAGAATGGGAAAGTCGGCTTGTCGTTGTCTTCCTCATTTTCCTTGATGAAATGAGCCAGAATGTGGCCTTGCAGATGATTTACATCTATCATAGGAATACCCAAAGAACGTGCAAAACCTTTCGCAAATGACACACCTACCAGCAAGGAACCCATCAAGCCTGGGCCTCTGGTAAATGCCACAGCAGAGAGCTCTTCCTTCTTCACGCCTGCACGTTTAAGCGCCTCGTGAACAACAGGAACCACATTTTGCTGATGAGCTCGTGACGCCAGCTCTGGTACTACGCCTCCATAGGCTTCATGAACAGCCTGTGAGGCAGTTACATTACTCAGCAGTACACCATTCTTGAGTACTGCTGCCGAGGTATCATCACAAGAAGATTCTATACCTAATATTATAATATCCTTTTTTCCCATGTTTAATAGGTTATTATCTCCAGACCTGTCTCTGTCATGAGGAGGGTGTGTTCCCACTGGGCGCTGTCTCCCCCATCATCAGTCAGGATGACCCACTCCAGTGGATCTTCTGCATCCATGCATACCTCCCAACTTCCTTCATTGATCATCGGTTCTATGGTGAAGACCATACCGGGAACCAGCAGCATGCCTGTTCCTTTCTTACCCGTATGTTCCATATCGGGTTCTTCATGGAATTCATTGCCCACACCATGACCACAGAGATCGCGTACAACGCTGAAACCATGCTTATGAGCATATTTCTGAATAGCATTGGCCTGATCGCCCACAAAGCTCCAAGGCTTGCAGGCTTCCATTCCTACCTGCAGGCATTCCTTTGCCACCTGTACCAGCTTCTCACGCTTGGCACTGGTCTTACCCATAATGAACATACGACTGGCATCGGCATAATAGCCATTGAGAATAGTCGTGCAATCCACATTGATAATGTCGCCTTCCTCCAAGAATTCGTCATCTCTAGGGATGCCGTGGCAGACCACATCATTAATGCTGGTGCAGCAACTTTTAGGGAAACCTTCGTAGTTCAGTGGTGCAGGAATTGCGCCATGATCCATGGTGTACTCATAAACCAGCTTATCTATTTGACCGGTAGACATTCCGATATGAATCTCACGCTCTACCATGTCAAGAACGCCAGTATTGATGACACCCGCCTTGCGGATGCCATCAATCTGTTCTGGTGTCTTTATCAGTTTGTTCTTAGGGACAAGACAACCTCTGTTTTGATAAGAGAGAATCTTCTTATCAAATTCAGTAAGTTCCTGGCCCTTAGGAACTCTCCAATTCTTTATTATACGTTTAAACGCCATTTCTTACTTTTCGTAAACATCACCACGGTTGAAGTTCTTCTCCATGGTTGCCATACCTGTAGCAACTACTGCTGTTGCAGCAGCAGCCTGCTCCATATAATCCTGGAATGACTTATTCAGGATATCGTTCTCTGTGTGCCAGATTTCCTGGTAGTTGAAGCCGTAGCCCTTATAGTCCTCATTGCGAAGCTCTACACATGGAACACCCTTCATACCGAATACAGATGCATCTGTTCCACCCAGTGCAGTAACTTTACGGCGTGGAGCTGATTTAGTTACAGTAAACTCGAAATCCCAAGCGTTCTTGATTGGCTCACAGATCTTCACCATATCATTGTACCATGATTCTGGTACGCTAATACCGGTACATGCTGTAGGACCACCATCACGGTTGAAAAGATTAACAATCTTGTCCAATTCCTTTGCATGAGTCTTGCAGTATGCCTGAGCACCCCAAAGGCCAAACTCTTCACCAGCGAATGCAACAAACTGGATAGTACGCTTTGGCTTTACACCACTCTTTGCGATAAGCTCAGCAGCACCAATCATTGCACCAATACCGGTACCACAGTCAACAGCACCTGTACTTGCATCGAATGAATCCAAGTGACCGCTGATGATAATCTTCTCATCCTTATACTTGGTACCAGGAATCTCAGCAACTACATTATAGTACTTGATAGGACCCAACTTAAAATGGTTACGGATATCGAATTCCAGCTCTACATCCTGGAAGCTCTTAACCTTATTATAAATAATGTCATACTGTGCCTTCTCCAGCTTGATGTCTGCATGCTTTGGAAGCTTCTCCCAAGTCATGTTTGGGTCGGCCATCATAGGACGGTCATACAATGCACGGATAGGGAGCTCACTTGCCTGGATGAAACCCAGTGCGCCAGCCTCCAAAAGTTCACGAGCATACAAACCTGGACGAGTCTTCAAACCCTCTGGACCACGCATCATAGGACGGCCACCACCCTGACCACCTTGCTGCATCTTCTCACGGAATTCCTTCATCTTCTGTGCATTCTCTGCCTTGATAGACTCACGGATGCTATCTTCTTTCTCATTCAAGTAGATAGGCCAACCACCGTTAGTACCGCCTACAAGAACCCAAGCACCTTTTACCTTGCCCTTGATTCGCTGCAATTCTGCCTCGCTCTGTGGCTCAATAACAACATGACCACGAACCAAACCTGCAGTACCACCGGTACAAGAAGGAGTTGCAAAGTGAAGTGGCTGGCTATCAGAACCAGCAATCATACGGCCAAACCAAGGGCCACGGTTAAAACCTACAGGAACAGTACCTGCCTCTTCAAGATGAGCCTCAATGCCCAACTTCTTGAACTCATAAATCAACCAATCTGCTGCATTCTCATATGCATCAGAACCTAACAGACGACCACCGAAACGACCTGTCAATGTGCTCAGGTAGTCCCAAGTGTGATTCTCGTTTACGCCCATCTCAGCAATCTTGTTGAGTGCCTTCATATCCTGTGCGGATACATTCATGGACATAGCCAGCATCAAGCCAGCTGCAATTGTTTTAAATCTCATTGTTTTATTGTTTTATAAAATGTGTGTTTAATTTCCTATGATTAAACCCTTGAATGCTGATGGATATTCGTCTTCAAACTCTACGTTCTCTCCGGTAACCGGATGAGTGAAACAGAGTTTGAATGCATGCAGGCACAGACGGCCCAGCGGATCATACTGTGCACCGTATCTTCTGTCACCTACTACAGGATGTCCCAGTTCTTTCATATGTACACGAATCTGGTTCTTTCTTCCGGTCTCCAACTGAAGTTCTACCAGAGAGAAGCCATTTCCTCGACGAATGGTCTTGTAATGTGTGATAGCCAGACGACCTCCATTATCTACAGGACTAGAGTGTACCATCATTCCTGATTCATCCAGATAGCTGCGTACCATACCGTAATCCTTCTCCATTTCTCCTTCTACCACAGCTATGTATCTGCGGTCATAGACTATCTTGTGCCAGCTGTCACGGAAAGTATTCATGGTACGCTCGTCCTTGGTATACATCATAATACCCGATGTAGCACGATCCAGACGGTGTACCACAAAGATTCTGTTGTTACGGTTCTGGCGCTTGACATATTCTGTCAGGATATGCTGTGCAGTGCGTTCCTTCTGTGTCTCAGTAGCTACAGAGAGAAGACCCTGCTTCTTCTTGATGACCATGAGATAGGCATCTTCATAAAGCAGCTGAATCATATTATGACGGAACTCGGTATGGCTCTTCTGCTTGGAGATGCGCACTACCATGCCCTCTGAAAGTGCATGATTATACTGGGTAACGATACTGTCACCAACTTGCACGCAACGGTTAGTCAGCAAATACTTAGCCTTGGTTCGGCTACCGTTGGTCACTTTCTCCATGAGGAACTGCAACAGTTCGAAGTTGCCATGTACATTGTAATCCGTGTACTGGTTACGACTGCGTGCAATTAGCCAAGCTGGCTTTGGTCTTCTATTGTTACGGCTCATTTATCCCTCCTTTCCAGTAACACTACATTTTCCACATGCTGAGTGTGTGGGAACATATCCACTGGCTGTACAGCCACCACTTTATACTTAGGGTCCAGCAGTTGCAGGTCACGTGCCTGAGTAGCAGGGTTGCAGCTTACATAAACAATTCTAGGAGCCTCTGCAAACAGCAGCACGTCTATCACATCCTGGTGCATACCGGCACGTGGAGGGTCAGTAATGATAACATCAGGTTTACCGTACTGGTTAATGAAATCCTGAGTCAGCATGTCCTTCATGTCACCCGCAAAGAACAGCGTATTATCAATTCCGTTGATTTCTGAATTTACCTTCGCATCTTCTATCGCCTCTGGTACATATTCAATACCGATAACTTGCTTAGCCTTACGGCTTACAAAGTTGGCAATAGTTCCGGTACCTGTATAAAGGTCATAAACCAGCTCATTGCCGGTAAGGCCTGCAAAGTTTCTAGCCACCTTATACAACTCGTATGCCTGATCGGTGTTGGTCTGATAGAATGACTTTGGACCTACCTTGAACTTCAGTCCTTCCATCTCTTCGTAGATAAAGTCCTTACCCTTAAAGGTTACTACCGGAAGATCATTGATAGTATCATTGCACTTCTGGTTATTTACGTAAAGCAAGGAAGTGATCTGGGGGAACTTGTCGGCCACAAACTGTAGCAAACCTTCAGCCAACTGTTGGTCATGTTCATTCTCAATGCGGAACTGCAGTAACACCATCAGATCCTCCGTGTTCGAAGTGCGGATCATCATATTACGCAACAGGCCTTCATTGGTGCGCAAGTTATAGAACACCAAGTCATGCTCAAAGGCATAGTCACGAATGCTGTTTCTGATATCGTTGCTCAGTTCGCTCTGCAACCAGCATTTTTCGATAGGAAGCACCTTATCAAATGCATTAGGAATATGGAAACCCACACCGTTCATCTGGTCATATTGGGTTCCAGCCTTCACCTGCTCTTCTGTTAACCAGCGCTTGTTGCTGAAAGTAAACTCCAGCTTATTTCTATAATATGTAGTCTTGGCAGAGCCTAAGATTGGAGTAATCTCCGGA
>JAKSLR010000020.1 GCA_024401095.1 Bacteroidaceae bacterium | reverse complement strand
ATACAATGTGGGAGAGTAGGTAGCCGCCGTTTTAGCAGAAGACTTCAGAGAGTAATATCTCTGGAGTCTTTTTTTTGTATCACTGGGTTAAAATGGACCCCTATACGAATAATTTACTGTCACCCTACATGAGTTGTAAGAATACCCTATGACTCAATGGTTTTGCAATGTTGTAAATCTATCATAGTGACAGAGTCTTTACATATAGTCTTTGCCTCTGTAACAATAGAAAGACTTGTTTGGATTTTCTTCTAGTTTCTTTTTTTATTACCTTTGCGACAAAATAGAAAAGAATGGAAACAGCTTTGTATCTTATTCCCGTAGAGTTGGGAGAGACACCGGTCAGTCAGGTGCTCCCTTCTTACAATCATGAGGTCATCTTAGGCATCAAACACTTTATTGTGGAAGATGTCCGTTCTGCCCGTCGTTTCTTGAAAAGGGTTGATAAAGAAATCAATATTGATGAATTGACATTCTATCCTTTGAATAAGCATACTTCTCCAAAGGATATCTCTACTTATCTGGAACCTTTGCAGAAGGGTTTATCTATGGGAGTTATTTCTGAAGCAGGATGCCCTGCTGTAGCAGATCCTGGTGCAGATGTTGTAGCCATAGCTCAACGTAAAAAACTCAAAGTGGTTCCTCTGGTTGGACCTTCATCAATCATCATGTCTGTCATGGGAAGTGGCTTCAATGGTCAGAGTTTCGCTTTCAATGGTTATTTACCAATAGATCCTAGTGAACGCACCAAGAAGATTAAGCAACTTGAGACAAGAGCCTATACAGAAAGTCAGACACAGCTTTTCATAGAAACTCCTTATAGAAATCATAAAATGATTGATGAATTGCTGCGTACCTGCCGTCCACAGACACGTTTGTGCATTGCAGCAGGAATTACATGTCCGGAAGAATATATCCGCACACGGAGCATTTCTGAGTGGAAAAATGCGAAGGATTTACCAGACTTGAGCAAGATACCAAGTATATTCCTTATTTATAAAGATAAATAAAAGAAAGCCTCGAAAGATTTGAATTTTCGAGGCTTTCTTTTTTATTTTATTTTCTTATTTCAGGTTCCTCAGAAGGAAATCATTGATTCTGTTAAACAGGTGAATGCGTGTATTTCCACCGCTGATGTTGTGATTGCGGTTAGTATATACCTGCATCTCGAACTGCTTGTTTGCCTGTACAAGTGCCTCACTGTATTCTGCTGAGTTACGGAAGTGGACATTGTCATCTGCTAATCCATGAACCAGCAACAGGTTTCCACTGAGCTGAGCAGCACGGTTGATAGGACAATCGTCATAGCCTGCTGCGTTTTCCTGTGGTGTACGCATGTAACGCTCTGTGTAGATTGTATCGTAAAAGCGCCAGCTGGTAGGAGGGGCAACAGCCACACCACACTTAAATACAGGACGTCCTTCGCTCATACTCATCAAGGTGTTGAAGCCACCATAACTCCATCCCCAGATAGCAATGTTATTTTTGTCAACATAAGGGAGAGTTCCCAGATAGATTGCTGTTTCAACTTGGTCTTTAGCTTCCTTGTTTCCGATGTTCATATAGGTGCACTTCTCAAACTCTGCACCACGTCCACCAGTACCACGTCCGTCAACACAGACACAGATAAAACCTTCTGAACAGAGGAAGTTTTCCCACATGGCACCGTTTCCCTGACCACCAATTGACCAAGAATCTACCACTTTCTGACTGCCAGGACCGCTATACTGGAACATAAGAACAGGGTATTTCTTACCTGCATTGAAATCGGCTGGCTTTACCATATAGCCGTTCAGGGTAATGCCTTCTCCTGTTGTGAAAGTAAAGAATTCCTTTGTTCCTAACTCTTTTGTTGCCAAGGTTTCTTTCAAGGCTTTGTTGTCAACCAAGGTACGCAGTACTTTACCTGTGTTGTCGTTGATGGTGCATACGTTTGGAGTATCGGCATTGCTCCATGTATTCAAGAAATACTTGAGATTGCCACTGAAAAGTGCACTGTTTGTTCCATCTTGACTAGTCAGGCGTGTTTTCTTTCCCTTACCGTCAAGCTTGTACACATTCTTTCTCAGAGGACTTCCTTCGTTACTCTGGTAGTAGAATGTATTTGTAAGCTGATCCCATCCGTAGAAGTCGGTTACCTCGAAATCGCCACTAGTAATCTGCTTGATCAGTTGTCCATTGAAATTGTATAGATAAAGATGGTTGTGTCCGCTCTTTTCACTCATGACGACAAAATTCTTGTCGTAAAAACAGATGTTCCCATAAGCAGATTCCTCCACATATTGAGGAGCTTCATCTCTAACAATCAGCTGGCACTCTGTGCTTCTTGGGTTACACATGTAGATGTCAAATCTATTTTGATGACGATTTAAAGTCATGATAGCCAGTTTGCTAGGGTCTTTTGTGAAGTGGATACGTGGAATATAGCCGTCTGCATCCAAAGGAACCTTCATGTCGCGAATAGCACGGCTCTTTATATCAAACGTCTTCACGCAGACTTTACTGTTGTTTACACCAGGAACAGGGTATTTGTAGCTGTATTCGTTTGGATACAGCGTATTAGAGTCTATTTTTGGTGCAAGTCCCTGAAACATGGTAAAGCGGAATTCTGGCACCTCACTTTCATCATAACGTATCCATGCCAGCATCTGGCTGTCTGCGCTGAAATCAAAAGCACGACTTAAACCAAATTCTTCTTCATAGACCCAATCAGGAATTCCGTTCAATACCTTATTATATTCTCCATCCTTGGTTACTTGACTTTCTGAATTGTTGTACAACAGTTTTACCAGGAAAATATTATTGTTTCTGACAAAGGCTATCATGGTACCATCTGGTGAGAAAAGAGGCTCCTGTTGAGGACCACCTTCAGACAGTGGGGTCATGGTTTTGTTCTTCACATTATAGATGTAATTCACAGCGGTAGAAGAACGTCTATAGATAGATTTTCGCTCTGTCTGGATCAGGATATTGTCTTCTGCAGGAGACATGATATAGCCATCGATGCTTGACAGTTTTACATTACGTGCAGTAGAGACATCAAAGACAGTTTCAAGCAGTTCACCGGTTTTGAAAGAGTAGCGCTGGATTTTTGTACCCCGATCAGTAATCTGAAAGAAGCTATCGCCATCTTTTGATGGATTCCATCCGTAAACACTTTCTCCACGATATTTTCCTCCCATAACATCCTCAATCTTCAGCTTATCTTTTGCTGAAGTTGGAAGAAGGGTAGCGAGCATAAGTAAAAGGGCAAGAATCTTTTTCATTGTTTTATGTTTTATATTGTTCTGTTTGCAAAGATACTGTTTTAATTCCGTAAAAACAAGAAAGGCAGTATCCTTTGGATACCGCCTTTTGTTTTACTTTTATTCGTCTGCTTATTCTTTTTAGTTCAATGCATGTTTATTACCATCCTGAAAAAGTAAGCTCAGCCACCAAAAGCTAAATGTGTAAACTGAAGCACCACATAAACTCAGGACAACATTACTTGTCAGGAGAGCTAATACAATGAACAACGCTACAAAAGCAAAACCTAAGAAATACTTTCCGTTCATAATTCAAGTTCTTTTAAATTGTTACTACTCCTGCGTTGACCTTTGCGTCAGACGCTTTATTTCTATTGCAAAGATACCATAATTACATTTAAAAAGAAACTTTTTACTGAATTATTTTATGTAAAAAGATAATAATTTTAGGCAAACTTATAATTTGTAAAAATGGAATCGCCAACAATCGTTTTTTCGTTGAAAAAGTTCTACCTTTGCAGATGCAAGTGAAAGAGTGATATGCGTGACTATGGTACATTCTTAAAGGAGCAATTCCCTGATTTTAAGGTTCAGAAGATTGCTATTCATGCAGGATTCACCTGTCCTAACCGTGACGGAACAGTTGGAACAGGCGGATGTACCTATTGTAATAATCAAACTTTCAATCCGGAATATTGCACTACAGATAAGTCGGTAACGGCTCAGCTGGAAGAAGGAAAACGGTTCTTTTCCCGCAAATATCCAACCATGAAGTACTTGGCGTACTTTCAGGCTTATACCAATACTTACGGTGAATTACAAGAACTAAAGCGTAAATATGAAGAAGCTCTTCAGGTTCCCGATGTGGTTGGCTTGGTCATTGGAACCCGTCCTGACTGTATGCCTGATGATCTGCTGGATTATCTGACAGACTTGAACAAGCGAACCTTCCTGATTGTGGAATATGGTGTGGAGAGCGCAAATAATGAGACTCTGGTACGCATTAATCGTGGGCATACCTTTGAATGTGCCTGCGAAGCCATACGCCGTACAAGTGAAAGAGGCATAAAGGTAGGAATACACATGATACTTGGATTGCCAGGTGAGGAGCACGATGAGCTGATGCGTCAGGCTCAAGTGATAGCCAACTTACCCATTACAACGCTGAAATTACACCAGCTGCAGTTGATCCGGGGTACTCGTATGGCCAAGGAATATGAAGAGCATCCCGAAATGTTTCATTTATATAGTGCTGATGAGTATATAGAATTGGTTTTAGACTATATCCAGTTTTTGCCGGATCATCTGGTAATGGAACGTTTTGTTTCTCAATCGCCAAAGAGTTTGCTTATTGCTCCAGACTGGGGATTGAAAAACCATGAGTTTGCCGATAAGGTAAAAAAGGCAGCTCGGGCAAGGGGCATTATTCTTTAGTTTTCTTTCTTTCCCTCAATCCTTCGGCTATAGCCCATTGCAATGCGGCTTCCTCTTCTTTGCCACAAAGTGAGAGGGCATCACCGAATTTCTGATGGGCATTGGCATTCTTGGGCTTTAAACTGGTAGCTTTGTCAAAGTCGGCTGCAGCTTCTTCTGGAAGATTTTGTGCCAGGCGACTTTTTCCCCGGTTATAATAAGCTTTAAAATTTCCAGGTGCTATTTCTATTACCTTATTGTAGCAAGCGCATGCTTCGTGGTGATCCCCCAGGTTATCCAAAGTGATTCCTTTACGCACTAAGGCATCCATGAACATGGGGTTTAGTTTCAAGGCTTTCTCGTAGTTTTTAAGAGCAGCTTGGGAATCGTGAGCTTCTGTAATGCACATGTTTCCCAATTCATAGTATTCCTGAGCTACTTCTATAAGCGTTTCCTGTTTTTCCTGTAGTTGCTTTCTTAATTCTGTGTTTTCAGCCTTTAGCTTATTAATAACGTTCAGTTTTTTTGCGATAAACCGTTTAATGAGAGGTTTCTCTATGTCATAGCGTGAACGAATGGCGCGGAAGAATTCATCGAGCATCTCTGTAAATTTCCCTTCATTGAATAGGGCTACAGTATTCTCGTAATGCACATCGGCCTGAGCTTGTTTCATGGCTCGTTCCACAGCTTGTTGGTCATTGAACCTCTTTGCAAAATTAACAATGTCTGGACGCACGAACACGTCATTTCGTTGGATTTCCTTTTTCAGGCATAATCCATCCAGTGATGTACAACGGGAAAGAGCCACGTAAGCTTGTCCGCCTGCAAATACGCCTCCGGTGAAGTCTATGGCAACTCTGCTAAAAGTCAAACCTTGGCTCTTGTGTATGGTTATAGCCCAAGCCAAACGGATTGGGAACTGAATGAATACGCCTAATTCTTCCTCTTCAATTTTCTTTTCTTTTTCATTGAAAGAATAACGAACATTACTCCAACTTTCTTTTCTGACTTCACATGCTCTGCCATCTTCTGTTATGATGTAGAGTAGCTGTGCTTCTTCGTCAATGCCTTCAATGGTTCCGATTGTACCATTGACCCATTGCTTTTCCTGATCATTTTTTATGAAAATAATCTGTGCTCCAACTTTGAGCTCTAGTTGCATCAGTGTAGGGAGAGAGGATTCTGGGAATTCTCCTCGTATTTCACCTTCAAAGATAATGGGTTCATCGGGCAACTCTTTCAACTTCTGGTCGTTTATGAAATCAACGTTGTCTCGTCGAGTGGCCAATGTAATGAACATTTCTGCATGATTTCCTTTGAATTCTGCTTCGTAGCGGGTGTTCAGCAGCTGAAGGTCCGGTAGACCAACTGTGTTTGTACGGATATGATCCAATACGTTAACAAAGACAGGATCTTTCTGACGATAAACTTTCCTAAGTTCGATGGAAACCAATTCCATCTGGTTGAATATATGTGCAGAAAAGAAATAAGGGTTTGGGTAGAACCTGCTCAGTAAGTCGCGCTCATCAGCTTTCACTACAGGCTCCAGCTGGAATACATCGCCAACTAACAGCATTTGCTTCCCACCAAAAGGTTCACGCATATTGCGTGTATAGACACGTAATACCTTGTCAATAAAGTCGATAATGTCTGCCCTAACCATGGAAATCTCATCGATAATGATGAGTTCTACTTCTTGAAGAAGTTTACGTGTGGCTTGATTGTATTTTAGTGTATCCTTTATTTTCCGATAAGAGTACTGTTGGTCATCGGGGAGAAGTGGATGGAACGGTAGCTTAAAGAAACTGTGTAGTGTGGAGCCTCCTGCATTGATGGCAGCAATGCCGGTAGGGGCCAGAACCACATGTTTCTTTTTCGTATGTGCACACACATATTTTAAAAAGGTAGACTTACCTGTACCAGCCTTTCCTGTCAGAAAAACGGAATGGTGTGTATATTGAATCAGCTTCAAGGCTGTCTGGAATTCAGGGTTATTGGTGTCTATCTCTTTTATGTCCATTTTCACTCTTGATTTAGGTCACAAAAATACGATATTTTATGGAATATATCCTATTCTTTTTGCATGGATTTCACAAAACCGGTTAACTTTGCATTGTGTTTTTTGATAAGGTGAAATTTTAAGGTTAACAAGATTGTATTATGGTTTTTGAATCATTCCAGATTTTCCGAGAGAAGCTTTTTGATTGTACTTTAGAGCTTCTGGGTCCTATTTTGGGACAATGGATTGTTAAGTAAACAAGCAGATGAAAAATGAATAAAAAAGGCTGTTCTCGAAAGAGTACAGCCCTTTTTTATGTAAAAATAAACACTAATAAATGGTGTCTGCTTTTAGTATTTCTTCTTCTATAGGATAGCTCATTATACTATCGGGCCTCAGTATTAAAATGGAATCAGAATCACTTCGCTCGTAGTCGTAAGAATCCATCTGAATATCTCCTAAGTCTTCTAATGGTTCCTTCGGGAATTTCCCTTTATATTTGGCAAACTCCGGGTCTTTCAATACTTTTTCCATGAAATAGCCAAAAATAGGAAGTGCGGTCCTGCTACCTTGTCCTAATTCGCCTGTACGGAAGTGAATACAACGATATTCTCCTCCAACCCATGCTCCAGCAACCAGGTTTCTTGTAGTGCCAATGTACCAGGCATCGGAATGGTTACTTGAAGTTCCTGTCTTTCCTCCGAAATCTGTGTCATAGTTGTGAATATTGAATCTCCATAAGGCCTGTGATGTTCCTCCATATTCTCGCATACCAGCTAACAATAACTGCTGCATCATCCAGGCAGAGCGGTAAGGTATGACTTGTTTTGGCCTCTCATCAGCTTTGTAAATGATTTTACCATCGCGATCCAATATCTTTGTTACAAGTACTGGTTCTATATGTTTTCCATCGTTTACTACAGTACAATAGCCATTTATTAATTCAAGAAGATTGACATCGCTAGAACCGAGACTTACAGAAGGCACGTTTTCCAATTTGGATTTGATACCCATGGCATGAGCAGTCTTGATGACGTTGTTGATTCCAACTTCCATTCCTAACTTGGCTGCGATGGTGTTTACACTTTGAGCAAATGCGCGTCGTAATGTCATATTTTCGCCGGTGCTATACCCGTTGGCGTTATGTGGAGCCCAAGTGGTCTTTTTCCCGTCGTCTCCTTCCATGGTAACAGCGTAATATGAATCTGTTCTTCTGCTGAATTGTGTCAATCCTTGATTCATCGCTTCTGTATAGACAAAAAGCTTGAATGTAGAGCCTGGTTGGCGATTACCTGTTACTTTGTCATATTTCCATGCTTCGAAATTCAGGTCACCGACCCAGGCTTTTACTTCACTGGTTTGTGGTTCCATGGCTACAAAGCTGCAGTGCAGGAAACGTTCTGTATAGCGAAGGGAATCCATGGTGCTCATAAGGGTGTCTTTAACGCCTTTGTATGTAAAGACCTTGGTCTTATGAGGTTTGTTCATATAGAGGTCTATCGAATCTTTGTTGCCGTCATATTTATCATCCAGCATCTTATAATAGATGCTTTTCTTAGATAAATCTTCAATGAAATTCGGAATTACTTGACCTCGTTCATCTCGCCAAGGTTCCATGTTCTGCCAATGGTCATCAAACTTATCCTGCAGTTCTTTCATTTGTTTCAAGGCAGCCTCTTCTGCGTATTTTTGTAGACGGGTATCAATAGTTGTGTAGATTTTCAAACCATCAGCATAAAGATCATAACCGTTATTCTTGCACCAGTCTCTCAAATAGTTTGCTACTGCTTGTCGGAAATAGAGAGCCTGTCCGTCATAGTTGTTCTCTACAGAATAGTTTAAATGAATAGGAATTTGGGTCAGTGAGTCATATTGCTTTTTAGTAATAGCCTTGTGACTCAGCATGTTAGCCAGTACAACATTTCGTCGCTTTAAACTGTTCTTAGGGTTAAGTTTTGGATTGTAAGTGGTAGTTGCTTTCAATAAACCGACAAGAACTGCACTCTGTTCGTAGTTCAACTGATCTGGGGTTGTATTAAAATAAGTTTTTGCCGCTGTCTTAATACCAAAAGCATTTGAACCAAAGTCTACTGTATTTAAGTACATGGTAAGAATTTCTTGCTTGTTGAATTTGGCTTCAATCTTTGTTGCAGAAATCCATTCTTTCATTTTTTGAATAAAAAGTTTTAAACCGGGAACTTTTCCACAAAGTCCTGTAGAGTATTCTGTTCGTACACGGAACATATTTTTGACAAGCTGCTGGGTGATGGTCGATGCACCTCGTCCTCTTCCTTTGGCTATATCTTTAGCTGCAGCAGTCAGACCTACAAAATCGATACCTTTATGTTTATAGAATCGTTCATCCTCAGTGTTGATAAGAGTTTCTATCAAGATTGGACTGATCTCTTCATAGGTTACGGGAGAACGATTTTCGTTGAAGTATTTACCTAGTAATTTACCATCGGCACTATAAAGCATGGAGGCTTCATTGACAATGGGGTTTGAAATGGCTTGCATACTTGGCGATTTTCCAAACAGCCAAAGAAAGTTGTTATCTACAGCAAGTAAGAAGAATAGGAAGAAAACAATGACAGAAAGTACTGTCGTAATCAGTTTTCTCCACCATGGCTTGCCAATGTAGAGATGAGCATATCCCTTAAATGGGGCTGCTAACAGTTTTAATATTTTTGAATCTGCCATAGAGTCAACTTAGGTTGTCAATATACTCAATTATAGCATCACTTTCATTAGGATGAAACCATTTAATGTTCTCATTTTTCTTGAACCAGGTCATCTGTTTTTTTGCGTAAACACGTGTGTTTCGTTTAATCTTTTCTATGGCCATGTCCAGATTCCATTCACCGTCGATGTATTGAAACAATTCTTTGTAACCTACAGTGTTCAGAGAATTAAGTTCTCGGTATGGAAGGACGCTTTTTACCTCTTCTATAAGACCTTCTTCTATCATTTGATCAACACGTAATCCTATTCTGTAGAATAATTCTTCTCGTGGGCGTTGGAGTCCTATTAGAACAATACGAAATGGGCGTTGTTTTATTTCTGCTTTACGGAAGCTTGTGAAGGTTTTTCCTGTCATATAGCAGATTTCCAAGGCATGAATGACTCGTTTGTGATTTTTTAAGTCAACCACATCGTAGTATTCTGGATCAAGCATTTTTAATTCTGCTGTCAATGCTTCTAATCCATCTTTCTCGAAGTGTTCCTTAACCATGTTTCGTGTTTCTGCATCAACAGTTGGGATGTCATCAATGCCTTTCGTCACAGCATCGATATACATCATGCTGCCTCCTGTCATAAGTAGTGTGTCGTGTGTTAAGAACAAACGCTCCATCTCACAGAGTACGTCCTGCTCATATTGAGCAGCACTGTAGTAATCTGTGAGATGGAGTGTTCCAATGAAATAGTGTTTGACACGTGCCAATTGTTCTGGAGTAGGGGCTGCAGTTCCAATTTTGAGTTCAGCAAACAACTGTCTTGAATCTGCCGAAATAATCGGAGATTGCAGGTGCTCAGCCAGTTTGATGCTTAACTCGGTTTTGCCAACTGCAGTGGGACCTAAAAGAACCACCAGCGTCTTCATCAAATGCTATTCCTATTAATCTTCAAAAGGATTTCCTTCAGTGAATTCAAATCCTTCAGGATCAAACTCGTCTTCGCTGAAGTCATCACTTCCATAGAAGTTCTCGTCTAAATCCAGAGAACCTCCCATATTTTTCATGGCTTCTTCGAAATCAACAAGCTGTTTTGGAGCGTCGCCGTGTTGACGGCTTACTTTTGCTTCTTTAAGGCTTTTGCTATATTCTACAACAGTAAGTTCCATGAAGAAACAGCGATCTGCCATTGGATCGAAGATGTAAATCATGCGCTGGCCTTCATCTTCCAGAAGTTCACTCAAGCGTGTTTCACGCATGATGAAAATGTCTTCGTCGGCACTACTGTTGCCCATGTCTTCCAATGTAATCTCTTGTTCTTTTTCCCACTGGTCGCTGCAGATGAAGAATGAGGTCATCTGGTCGTTGGTATAATGACAAGAATCTAGGATAATCTTGTGAAGTTCTTCGAAGGTTGCTTCGCCATCAATCTTAATTTCGCGTACGAAGCCATCAACTTCGTCGGAGATAACAGTAAAAGTAAAGATCATAATTATCTGACTATTCCTCGTTTGGATGATTCAATGAATTCTGTAATATATTTAGTCTCTGTGGTTTCAGGGAGTTCTGCCTTTATCTTCTCGAGTGCTTCCTTGACAGTCAAACCAGAATTGTATACCATTCGGTAAGCTTCGTGAATTTGCTGTATGGTTTCAGGCGTATACCCTCTGCGACGAAGGCCTACCAGATTCAGGCCACAGAATTTCGCAGGATCTCTTCCAATCATAGAGTATGGTGGGATATCTTGGCTGATTCGTGAACCTCCCTGTATCATGACATAGCCTGCAATTCGTGTGAACTGATGAACAAGTACTGTAGAACTTAAAATAGCATTGTCGTCAATTTCTACTTCACCTGCTAGTTTTGTCTGGTTTCCAATGATACAACCGTTTCCGATGATGCAGTCGTGTCCGACATGCATACCTTCCATGAGCAGATTATTGCTGCCGACAACAGTTTTACCCTTTGCTGCGGTACCACGGTTGATAGTTACATTTTCACGTATACTGTTATTGTTGCCAATTTCCGCGGTTGTTTCTTCACCACGGAATTTCAAATCTTGTGGAATAGCGCTGATGACGGCACCTGGGAAAAAGGTGTTTCCATTGCCAATTCGTGCACCATAAAGAATGGTTACACTGTTCATTAACACGTTATTGTCACCAATTACAACATTCTTGTCAATGAAGCAAAATGGACCAATCTCGCAATTCTCTCCAATTTTTGCCTCGGGATCGATATAGGCTAGAGGACTGATTTTACTCATACCTTTCTTTTTTTATTTATTCTTTGCAATTTGCGCAGTAAAGCATGCTTCAGAAACAATTGTTTCACCAACAAAAGTGTATCCTTTCAAAGAAGCAATTCCTCTGCGTAATGGACTAGTCAGTTCAACACGGAACAAAAGTGTGTCGCCAGGGACAACTTTCTGACGGAATTTAACACCATCAATCTTCAAGAAATAAGTGCTATAGCTGTCTGGGTCATCTACACTGTTCAAAGCTAGCAAACCGCCACACTGAGCCATAGCTTCCACTTGAAGTACTCCTGGCATAACAGGTTCTTTTGGGAAATGACCTTGGAAGAATGGTTCATTGTTTGTAACATTCTTTACTCCAATAATATAATTCGCTCCAAGTTCAATGACCTTATCAACAAGCTGCATAGGGAAACGATGAGGGAGCAAATCCAGTATTCGCTTAATGTCCATTACAGGTTCCTTGTTTGGGTCGTAAACAGGTGCTTGCACTTCATGCATGCGGATTTCCTTGCGCATGAGACGGGCAAATTTGTTGTTGATGGTATGGCCTGGTCTAGTGGCAATAATTCTTCCCTTGATAGGTCGGCCAATCAAAGCCATATCACCAATGATGTCAAGTAATTTATGACGTGCAGGTTCATTCTTCCAAACCAAAGGTTTTGTCTGAATGTAACCAAGTTCATCTGCGTTTAAATGCGAGGTTCCGATGAGGTCTGCCAGCTTGTCAAATTGCTCTTGAGGAAGCTTGTTCTCGTAGATGACGATGGCATTATCCAAATCACCGCCTTTAATTAGCCCTGCATTCAGTAAAGGCTGAATCTCACGTACAAAGACGAAAGTACGACTTGCAGCAATTTCTTTGTCAAAGTTCTGCATGTCATCCAGCGTTGCAAAAGAACTAGCTAAAACAGAACTGTCAAAAGAGATCATGGAAGTGATAGAGAACTCTTCATCAGGCAGAAGCGTGATGCATGAGCCTGTCTTTTCATCTCTTATTTCTGTTTTCTTGTGGATGACATAAAAATCCTTAGGAGCATTCTGTTCTTCTAATCCAATTTGTTGGATCTTGTTTACATATTCAATGGCACTTCCATCCAGAATAGGAAATTCTGGACCGTTTACTTCCATTAAACAGTTGTCTATTCCATGAGCATAAAGAGCTGCAAGGGCATGTTCAACAGTACTTACCCTGGCGTTTCCATTTGCTAGAACAGTGCCACGTTGGGTATCTACAACGTTTTCTGCGATTGCGTCAATGACGGTTTGCTCTGGCAAGTCAATACGCTTTATCTTATATCCGTGATTCTCAGGAGCTGGATAAAAGGTAACTGTAAGGTTTAAGCCTGTGTGCAATCCTTTTCCACAGAGAGAGAAACTACCTTTAAGTGTCTTTTGTTTAAACATACCTTGGTCTTAATCTTGTGTTAGTTTTTCTAATTCTTCAACTTTCTTTTGTAGCTCATGAAGCTGTTTTGCAAGGTCGGGAAGTTGCTTAAATACGATGTGGCTTTTTACAAAGTTTTTGTTGTCAAAAGCAGGGTAACCCATTATGGTTGTTCCTGGATTCTTTACACTTCCTGCAATTCCTGATTGTGCTCCAGTATATGTTTTGTCTGCAACTTTAATATGTCCTGCAAAACCAGTCTGGCCTCCAAACATACACCATTCTCCAATTTTGGTTGAACCGGCCACTCCACATTGTGCAGCCATTACAGTATGGCTACCTATTTCATCGTTATGGGCAATCTGGATCAGATTGTCTAATTTTGCACCGGCATGAATGATTGTTGCACCCATTGTTGCGCGGTCTATGCATGTGTTTGCTCCAATTTCAACATTATCTTCAACAATGACGATTCCAATCTGTGGAATCTTCTCATAACCATTAGGGGTTGGCGCAAATCCAAATCCGTCAGCACCAATGACACATCCGCTATGAATGATACAATTGTTTCCTATCTTGCAACCTTGATAGATGCTAACATTGCTGTTTATCACTGAGTTTTTTCCGACCTTTACACCATCACCCACAAATGCGTGAGGGAAGATTTGTACACCATCAGCAATTTCTGCATTGTCTCCAACATATGCAAAAGGAGCGAGGTAGACATCTTTACCAATTTTGGCTGTTTTTGCAACATAAGCAAGCGGATCAATTCCTGTATGCTTAGGTTTCATTGATTCGTAAAGGGTAAGTAGTTTTGCAAGACTCTCATAGGCATTTTCTACTTTAATGAGGGTTGCCTGAATAGGATGTTCTGCAACAAAATCCTTGTTGACAAGAACTATGCTACTTTTTGTTTCGTATATGAATGGGGTATACTTCGGATTAGATAAGAAAGACAATGCGCCTGGCACTCCTTCTTCAATTTTAGCAAATGTATTAACGCTGGCGTTCACATCGCCAACAATCTCACCTTGGAGATATGCTGCAATCTGTTGAGCTGAAAATTCCATTACTTTTCTCTTTTCTAATTCAATTCTAATGCAAAGAACGTAAAAAAACTTGAGATTACCTTATAAAAAGGGTTAAAAAAGGGGAAAAGAGGAAATAATGGCGAATGAAGTGTCTATTTTGGCGGGTTACCTTTGGTAACAGAGGTAGTATTTCCGAACTTTCTTGCTTAATAGTTCAACATTCAGCATATCGCTTACTTGGCTAATGTCTTTGCTTGTTCCGTCATTGAAAAGTATTTCAATACTATCATCTTCCATGCGGTACATATCTTTCTGGACAGTACTGGTACTGATAAGATATGTTGTCTGTTCAAATGGTATTTTGTAGCGTTCTGCCAAATCTTTCCGTAATTTTATCACTTCTTCTTCAGGAATAGGTTCGTCATATACCTTCACTTTAAAGATACATCGGTTTACCATGTCATGACTTAATGTAGACAAGACAGTGTCGGGATGATGGCACCAGACTTTTAAAGAACACCAAATGTCGTTATCGTCCAGTAGTGCGTAATTATCCAAAGCTTCTGGATGCGATTCCCACCAAGCTTTATCTACTTGGTTTTTCAAGAAATAAGCTAAAGCCGGTGAGGCAAAGACTTCTTTTCCCTGCTGGCACAATTCTTTAGCACGAAGGAGCACATTGATGAGTACTTTCTCACAAGCTACACTGGTCTTGTGGAGATAGACCTGCCAGTACATTAAACGCCTGGTCATCAAGTAGTTCTCTATGCTATAGATGCCTTTTTTCTCCACCACCAAGTGGTCGTCCTTCACATTCAACATGCGAATGATGCGTGCACTGCCTATATTACCCTCGTTTACACCCGTGAAGAACGAGTCGCGTCGCAAATAGTCCAGTCGGTCCATATCCAGCTGACTGCTGATAAGCTGATGCAGGAACCGTTTAGGGTACAGGTCTTTAAAAATCTGGATAGCCAGTGTCAGCTGGCCTTTTAAATCGTTGTTGATTCGCTCCATGAGCAAGAGCGAGATGTCCTCGTGCTCTACTCCTTGTACAAGGGTGTTCTCCAGCACGTGGGAAAACGGTCCATGTCCAATGTCATGCAGTAAGATTGCAGCCTGCACTGCCTCTGCTTCACTATCGAAGATGAAGTTACCCTTCCGCTGCAGCGAGAGGATAGCCTCACTCATCAGGTGGAAAGCACCCAGTGAGTGCTGGAAGCGTGTATGCTGTGCGCCCGGATACACCATAGAACTGAGGCCCAGCTGCTTGATGCGGTTCAAGCGTTGAAACAACGGATGTTTCACCACATCAAGCAGTAGGCCCTCTGGTACTTGTATAAATCCGAAGACAGGATCGTTTATGATTTTGCTCATTTAAAGAATAGCTTTCAGCTGTTCTGCCATCTGCTCCTGTACCTCTTTTGCCTTTTCTGCTGCCACTGCAGCAAAGTTCTCAGTCTTGTCGGCATAGATGATAGCGCGAGAGCTGTTCACCAGCAAACCGCAGGTGCTGTTCATTCCATATTTGCAGACCTCTTCCAGGGAACCACCCTGTGCACCAATTCCAGGTACCAACAGGAAGTGGTTAGGCACAATCTTGCGGATATCCTCAAACATGCGACCTTGTGTTGCTCCCACAACGTACATCATATTTTCGGCATTTCCCCAGTTTTGTGAAACCCTAAGCACTTTTTCGAATAAGCGCTCACCCTCTGGATCTGCAGTTAATTGGAAATCATGGCTACCTTTGTTGCTGGTGAGAGCCAATAAGATGACCCATTTGCCCTCGTATGTCAGGAATGGAGTCACGCTGTCCTCACCCATATATGGAGCTACAGTCAGTGAATCTACATCATATTCCTCAAAGAAAGTTCTAGCGTACATGGCACTAGTGTTACCAATATCGCCACGCTTAGCGTCAGCTACAATGAACTGATCCGGGTAATTCTCTTTTAAATACTTGATAGTCTTTTCGAAACTTATCAAGCCCTTTACGCCAAATGCTTCATAGAAAGCCAGATTTGGCTTGTATGCTACGCAATAGGGTGCGGTAGCGTCAATGATAGCCTTGTTGAACGCAAAAATAGGATCTTCTTCTTTCAACAGGTGCTCTGGAACCTTCTTCAGGTCAGTGTCCAGACCCACGCATAGGAAAGACTGCTTTTTCTTGATATTCTCAAATAACTCTTGTCTTGTCATATTTTTAGTTTTTATAGTTCGCTTTCTTTCAAACGTTCTGCGTTTTCTGCTACAATCAAATGGTCAATGCAATCTTGTATGTTACCATCCATAAATGCGCCCAAGTTGTAGATGGTGTAGTTGATGCGGTGATCTGTGATACGGCCTTGAGGGTAGTTGTATGTACGAATTTTAGCAGAACGGTCTCCCGTACTTACCAATGTCTTTCGCCGGTTAGCAATATCGTCCATGTACTTCTGATGCTCACGATCGTAGATGTATGTGCGTAAGCGTCCTAGTGCACGTTCCTTGTTTTTAGGTTGGTCTCGGGTCTCTGTACACTCAATCAAGATTTCCTCGGTCACACCTGTATTTGGGTTTGTCCAAGGATAGCGCAGACGTACGCCAGACTCCACTTTGTTTACATTCTGGCCACCGGCTCCACCGCTTCGGAATGTATCCCATTTGATTAATCCCTCGTGAATTTCTACGTCAAATTCATCCGCTTCAGGGAGTACGGCTACGGAAGAAGCCGATGTATGTACACGACCCTGTGTTTCTGTTACAGGAACACGTTGCACACGGTGTACACCGCTCTCATATTTCAGCGTACCATAGACTTTTTCGCCCGTTACATTACAGATAATTTCTTTATATCCACCTGCAGAGCCCTCGGTAAAGCTGGAGATCTCGTAGTGCCAGCCTTTCATGTCAAAGTACTTAGTATACATGCGGAAAAGGTCGCCGGCAAAGATAGCTGCTTCGTCGCCACCTGTACCACCGCGGATTTCCAGTACTGCGTTCTTGTCGTCTTCTGGGTCGGCTGGAATCAGCATGATTTTGATTTCCTCCTCCAGTACCGGAATACGTTCCTCGCTAGCTTGGATTTCCTGGCGGAGCATATCCTTCATTTCGGGATCATCTTCCATCTGTAGCATTTCCTTGCCTTCCTGAATGTTGGAGAGCAAGCCCAAGTATTCCTTGCGGGCCTTCATCAGGTCCTCCAGGTTCTTGTATTCGCGAGTCAGTTTCACATAGCGCTTCTGGTCGGCAATGACTGCAGGGTCTGTAATCAAGGTACTGGTTTCCTCAAAACGGGCTACCAGTCCTTCCAGTTTCTCTACAATATTGTTATTGTCCATTGATTCCTGCTAATTTTCTTATCCAATTATACTTGAGAGTGACAACCTTATAGGTTATAATTCCCCAAGCCAGTAAAGCCATAATCCTTAATACGTTGCGAATTAAGGTTGATGCAGCCCAGTGGTCTATGCAGTTTTTTGCCACGCCTAGCATGGCGGCCATGCAGATCAATCCAACAATGGAGACTACAACAGCTTTTCTCATGGGGATGTCTTGTCAATTAGTAATTGAACTCTCCAAACTCGCTTTTGATGGTCAGGCTCTTAGGACCTTCCTCAATGCGACCGATGATCTGTGCATCGATGTTGAAGCTCTTGGAAATCTCAATAACCTTCTGTGCATCCTCCGGTGCCAGATAAACCTCCAGACGGTGACCCATGTTGAACACCTTGTACATCTCAGCCCAGTCGGTACCGCTCTGCTCCTGGATAGCCTTGAAGAGTGGAGGTACAGGGAACATATTGTCCTTGATGACACGGCAGTTGTCGCTCACAAAGTGCAACACCTTGGTCTGTGCACCACCAGTACAATGAACCATACCGTGGATGGAAGCACGCATCTCATCCAGTAATCGGCGAACCACTGGTGCATAGGTGCGAGTAGGAGAGAGTACCAGCTTTCCGGCACATACAGGAGCACCCTCTACAGGGTCGGTCAGCTTGTAGCCACCGCTATATACCAGTTCCTCTGGTACTGCTTTGTCGTAGCTCTCTGGATATTTTTCTGCCAAGTACTTGCTGAATACATCGTGGCGTGCGCTGGTCAGACCGTTGCTGCCCATACCGCCGTTATACTCCTTCTCATAGGTAGCCTGACCGCAGCTTGAGAGACCTACAATCACATCACCTGGACGGATGTTGGCATTGTCAATCACGTCGCTGCGTTTCATGCGGCAGGTTACTGTAGAATCTACAATGATGGTACGTACCAGGTCACCTACATCGGCAGTCTCGCCGCCTGTACCATAAATGCCGATACCCATCTCGCGCATCTCAGCCATGAGTTCATCGGTACCGTTGATTATTGCACTGATTACCTCGCCAGGAATCAGCATCTTATTACGGCCAATAGTGCTGCTCACTAGAATGTTATCCACTGCACCTACACACAAGAGGTCATCTGTATTCATGATGAGTGCATCCTGTGCAATGCCCTTCCATACATTCAAGTCGCCTGTCTCTTTCCAGTACATATAAGCCAGACTGGATTTTGTTCCTGCACCATCTGCGTGCATGATGTTACAATACTCAGGATCACCTCCCAGAATATCAGGAATGATTTTGCAGAAGGCCTGTGGGAAGATACCTTTGTCAATATTTTTGATGGCGTTATGCACATCCTCTTTTGCTGCGCTTACTCCGCGCATCATATAGCGTTGATTCTTATCCATGATCATTTAGAATTCTACTGTTGGAGCCTTTTCTGCACCTGCTTCGGCTGCAAATTTCTCTTTTACGTTGAAATTAAAGATACCAGCAAGGATATTTGTAGGGAACTGGCGGATCTTTACATTGTAACTTTGAGCTACTTCATTGTATGAACGTCTAGCTTCATTGATTCGGTTTTCTGTTCCTTCCAATTGAGCTTGAAGTTCCTGGAAATTTTCATTAGCTTTCAAATCAGGATAGGCTTCGGTAATGGCAATCAGCTTGCCTAATGCTGTGCTTAGTTCTCCCTGTGCAGCTTGGTATTCCTTCAACTGCTCAACAGTCATGTTGCTTGGGTCAATGGTAACTTGAGTGGCCTTGCTACGAGCTGCAACAACGGCTTCCAAAGTTTCACTTTCATGAGAGGCATAACCTTTAACTGTGGCTACCAGATTTGGAATCAAATCAGCTCTACGCTGATATTGTGTTTCCACGTTACTCCATGCAGTGGTAACACTTTCTTCACTCTCCACCATGCCATTGTATGCACCCTTAACCCAACTGAATAAGCCAAGGCCGATGATTACAACAATTGCAACGATGATTAAACATCCTTTTTTCATATTCTTTCTGTTTAAATTTATTTGTCTGCAAAGATACTCTTTTTTTTCTATTTTACAGCTTTTTCCAGTAAAGTAATTCGCTTAAGATCTGCATTCAATTCACACATGATTCCATATGGAATGACATTGATTGGAGCCTGATGCCCGAAATTCACGTTATAAAGCACAGGAATGTGTTCACATTGGCTTTCGTACATGGCTTGGAGAATGACATCTTTGTATTCATTGTAATAGACATTACGGAAAGGTTTTCCAAAGAGGATTCCTGCAGCATTTTGCAGAATTCCTTGAGCTCCAAGATTTCTTAAGTAGTATAATACCTGTTGTGGCTGAGGGCAGTCATTACTGATTTCCAAAAACAATATTTTGTTTTTCCATTCCCAAGATTTCGGCCAGATTTCTGTTCCAATGCTCATGAAAAATGCTTCCAGACACCCCCCGAGCAATCGTCCCCTAACTACACCACTGCCTTGGAGCAATTCATAGCCTTGCTCATCCGGAAGTTTCTCTTCATCATTGTAATAATATGGACACTTCCGAATCTGATATCTGTTTTGTGCCTTGAACAAAACCCGTTCTACAGCTTCAAACGTATAATCGTCTGCTTCATCGAAAGCCGCAAAAGTAAGAAAATCTGGGGCATAGTAGCTGATGAGGCCAGCATGATACATCATGAGGTGATTGGTCGTGGTATCAGAAAAGCCTGTGAATATCTTTGGATTTTGGCGAATGACATCGAAATCAATATAGGGCAGTAGTCGTATGGTATCGTCTCCACCCATGGCACATATGATTCCCTGGATATTAGTGTCCCGGAAAGCATCCATCAAATCTTGTGCACGGTCCCAAGGGTGTTCGTAAATGTAATCATTCCCGCTCAGGGTATGTGGCATGGTTACGACATTCAGTCCATAGCATTGTTCTAACCGACTTTTTGCCTTCCAAAAGAGCTCCTCATATTGATCTTCACCAAGCAGTCCTGCCGACAAACTCACTACGGCAACAGTCTCTCCTTTATGTAATCTCTGTGGCTTTATCATCTGTATTTTATTTTTCTGCAAAGTTAGAAAAAATAAATATAATTGCTATATTTGCAGCATGAAAAGAATTGGAATCTATCTTTTGATTTTCTTTGCTTGTGTGGTAGCAGTTTGGGCGGATGGATATAATGCTGAGAATCTTCCGATGCCGTACTTACAAGATGAACGCTGCCATACTGTCAATCCGGATGGTATTCTGGAGCCTTGGGCTGTTGCCCAATTGGATAGTGCCATGTATCGTTTGGAGCACAAAAAAGGTGTTCAGGCATTGACTATAGTTGTAAAAAAACTGGAAATAGATGACCCGTATGCTTTTACCATGGCTATAGCTCGAAAATATGGTGTAGGAAGTAGTAAACAGAATAGTGGACTTATTTTATTTCTTGCCACAGAAGACCGTTCTTATTATATTTTGACAGGTAGTGGTTTGGAGGGAACACTTCCTGATGCCATCTGTAAACGAATTGAAAATCACTATATGTTACCCTATTTAAGAGAAGGTGATTGGAATCAAGCCATGGTCCAGACTATGGAAGCATGTAGTGGTTATATAAATGAGGATGAATCTTTATTGGCAGAACTTAGTGATACAGCAGAAGATGATGAGGCTGCAATAGTGGTCCTGATCTTTGTTCTGGTAGGCTTTGGTATCGTTGTTGCTGGAATTATTGCAAAGGATCGTCGTGACCGTAAATGTCCAAAATGCGGGAAATTGACAGTAACCTTGATCAGCAAGATTCAAATTAGCAAGAAAAACGGTGTCATAAAAAAACAAGCCACCTATTTATGCAGTTCATGTGGACATAGTTTTACTCGCATTGAAACAGAATACGATGATAATTACTGGAATCGTGGTGTTATCGTAGGAGGTGGACGCAGTGGCTTCGGTCACGGAGGAGGTTTCGGTGGCGGCGGCTTCGGAGGTGGGCATTTTGGTGGCGGTCATTTCGGTGGCGGCGGTGCAGGAGGCCATTTTTAAAAAGGGACCCAGATAGATTTAACCGGGCCCCCTCTTTTTTATTTACTGGTAAACTTTGACATGTCGAACATCATGTTACTACCTCCTACAACAGTTGGTACTGTTCCGTTCCATTTCTGAATCCAGTCTTCTTGAATGATAAGGGGAGAAAGACTGGCAGCAATTGTTCGGTTATAATAAGCTTCGGCGTCAGCTTTAATTTTCATGGCATCTGCATTACCTTGTGCTTCTGCGATGGCAATCTTTGCATTCGCTTCAGCTTCTTTCACTTTGTTCGCAGCCTTTAGTGCGCTTTGGACAGCAGCATTCTTTTCATTAATCATTTGAGCAAGTGACTGTGGAGGAGTAATCTGGCTGGTGAACTCTTCAACCAGAAATCCTTCTGCCTGCAAACTTTTTTCCAATCGTAGTCGAACGTCTGTTTCAAAATTGGCGCGGCTAGACATCAAGGAATCACTTGTATATTTGTTAGCACAAGTTCGGTATGCTTCATAGATACAGGTTCTAATGTATCCGTTCTCGAGATCTTCAATGCCTTTTCTGTATTTTACAAAAATACTTGTAGCTTTGTCTGGATCAATGCGGTATGCGATAGTTGGGTCCATTTGGAACGTAGACGCATCCTTTGCATTTACGTTGAAAGGTTCGTAATTTTTACGTTGGATATAGGTAGGATATGTGAAAACCGATGTAGTAATAGGGTTATAGAACACCCATCCTTTGCATGTACCTTCTACACCTCCATAATCCTCTTTTGAAGATGACCACTTATGGAACTTGATGCCAATTTCACCAGAATCTACAACTGTACATGATGTGAATACTCCAGAAATTGTGAGCATAGCCATAAAACACAAAAACAAGTTTCTCTTTTTCATATCTATATTTAATTAAATGGTTTTCTTTTGTTGTTATGGCAAAGATAGGAAATATCAAATGCTGCTGGTTGATTTTGCAATATTGTCTCGAAATCCATGCATAAAAGTAATTATTTTTATAAATTATTGCGTTTATGTAGATTTCCATATTCAATGTGTCATAAAACCATGCTGCATTTCTAAAAGAAAAACCTCTGAAGATTTGAATGAAAGATAATAAATGGCTATATTTGTGACGATAAAGTAAAAATCTATTATTCTTTTAACATAACAAAAAACTATGAAGAAATTAACCTTATTTTTAATGGCTGGAGCTGTTTTGGCGTCATGCTCAAATGGCCAGAAGCAGGGGTTGAGCGCAGAAGAGTATTTGGGCTATAATCCTGACGAACAGCAGTTGCAGATTGGTGATGAAATTGCCATTGCTAACACACAGTATGGTCAAGTGAAAGGTTTCGTCATGCACGGAGTATATACTTGGCTAGGTATTCCTTATGGTGCTCCAACAAGCGGTGAAAACCGATTTATGGCTCCTAAGGCTCCACAACCTTGGGAAGGTGTGTTGCCAACTGTTTTCTATGGTGATTCTGCTCCTCAGATTACAGAAGGAAAATATGGAAACAATTACGGTACATTCTCAGATCATTGGAATTATTATGATGTAAGTGAAGATTGTTTGAAGTTGAACGTATGGACTCCTGCTACAGATAAGCAAAAGCGTCCTGTATTGGTATGGTTGCATGGTGGTGGATACACAAATGGTAACGGAATTGAACAGGATGGTTATCATGGTGAGACATTGGCTCGTGAAGGCAATATCGTATTTGTATCAATCAATCATCGCTTAGGCCCTATGGGTTATACTGATTTTAGTGGTGTAGATGAAAAATACGCAGATTCTGGAAATGCAGGTATGCTTGACATTAACTTAGCTCTTCAATGGATTCATAACAATATTGAGAATTTTGGAGGAGATCCAGGTAATGTAACAGTTATGGGACAGTCTGGTGGTGGTGCCAAGGTTTGTAACATGGTTGCTATGGCTGATAACAAAGGATTGGTTCACAAAGGTGTTGCACTTTCAGGAAATTCATATCAGGCAGCAGATCAAAGTTATACTCAAGAATTAGGAAAGTTTATTCTCCAGGAGTCTGGTTTAGGATCAGTGGAAAAACTTCAGCAAATGCCTTGGAGGGAGTATTACGACTTGGCAAATGCTTGTGTCAAGAAGTTTGCAGAAACTCATCCTGCAGCTCCAATGCGTGGTGGCTTCTCACCAGTTGCAGATGGTGTTCATTTCCCAAAAGATAATTTCTATGCAGATCCAGAAGGTTGGCAAAAGGATGTCCCTATGATGTTCTGTACAACAACTGCAGAGTGGGGCCCAAGCCGTTATGTGCCAGAATTAGAGGATATGCCTAAAGAGAAAGCTATTGAGATGTTGCAGCAGCCAAGTCGTTTCGGTGGAGGTGCTAAAACTCCAGAACAGGCAGCAGCTGTATATGCAGCTTATGAAGGTGTTTTAGGTAAGACAAAGCCAATAGATGTATATAATTTGGCAAGTGCTACTCGTGATATGGTTATTGCTTCTGCAAATGCTAAGAAAGTTCAAGCTGCTCCAATTTATATGGCCTTGTTTGATTATCAGCCTAATCTTTTCAATGGTAGAATGAAGGCATTCCATTGTGCAGATATCTGTTATTGGTTTAAAAACACCGATCGCATGGTTACTCATACTGGTGGTGGTAAGGAACCTCGTGAATTGAGTGATAAGATGAGTGCAGCTTTATTGAGTTTCATGAAGACTGGTAATCCTAACAATGATTTACTTCCTGAATGGCCAGAATATACCCCAGAAGAAGGTGCTGTAATGGTTTTGAATACAAAGTGTGAGGTCTTAAATGACCCAGACCGTGCTGCACGTGCTGCTGGTAAGTAAGATCAAGTCATAAAAAAGAAGGCTTCGAAAATTGCAACTTTCGAAGCCTTCTTTTTTTATAGTGTACTTTTAAATAAAGAACAGGGTAACTCCAAGTACTGCTATAACGGCGCCAATAACTTCTAATGGGGTTACTTTCTGTCGGAACAAGAACCACGATGGCGCGATGATTAATACAGGAGTTGTAGCCATGATAGTCTGTGCAATTCCTGCACTAGTGTATAGTGTAGCCATCAAGGAAAGGCTGACACCGACAAATGGCCCAAAAATTGCAGCGCCTAATGCGCATGACATGGCACGTGAATCGTGTAGGCCTTCAATAAAAAGATGTTTTGCTGTTTTTGAAAATAAAAGTAGGGCAATGGTAAATCCCATAAATCCTGTTATTGCACGAATCATAGTTGAAGCAAAAGGCATCATGAAATCCAAAGAGACGGGGAAGAGGGCATTTTCATTTATGTAAGATGCCATATCTGTGATTCCATTAGCAGCGATGGCGGCAGAATAATACTCCATGCCAACTTTGCTGAGAACTAAACCGACACCTTGACCCATACCAGCACCAATTCCAAATAAGACGCCTTTGAGCGGAAGCTTTAATTCTAGTTTTTTCCCGTTTTCTTCTCCCTTGCTCATAATGGATAGGCTAATACCAACTAATGTGACTATCATTCCCAATACTGCCAACGGTTTCATATGTTCTCCTAAAAGCATCCATGCTGTTATAGCGGCAGCCGGTGAGGCCAAAGTCATAAATAGCTGTCCGAAACGGGAGTTCATGAGAACGTAACTTTGGAATAAGCAGAAGTCGCCTAACACATAGCCTACAAATCCAGAAAGGCTTAGCCAGAACCAGGTTTGTCCATCAGCCATTAAAGGGAAAGGAACTCCTAATGTAATCCATAGAGTGGCTCCAAGAAGTAATAAGGAAAGAATCATTCTTAACACGTTTAGTGCTAGTGATCCCATACGTTTAGATGCAACTTCTGCAAACAATGCAGTGGCTGTCCACGACATTGCCACTACCAACGAAATAAGTTCTCCTTTATACATAATACCTTGAAAAAATTGGCGCAAAGATAGAGAGAGTTTTCTACACATGGAAAAAAGAATTGTTTTTTTTCAGTTTTGGAGGAATTATTCTTAAATTTGGGGCAAAGAAAAAGAATATAAACAACATGAATAGATTTTTGTTTTTTTGCTTTAGTTTTTGCCTAAGTTTATTGGCTTCAGCACAAGTTTCATTAACAAAAAACGGAAAAGCTGTATCTCGTTTGGTTCTAGTTGAGGACAATCCTGTGAATCAACAGGCAGCCAAATTGCTCCAACAGTTCGTAAAACAAATGAGTGGCGCACAATTGCCTATATTAACCGAAAAGACGACTGGGAAAGGAAACATCTATATAGGTGGAAAGGCTAATGACGCCGGAGAAGATGGTTTCCGTTTATTGACGAACAATGGCTCTTTGTTCATTCAAAGTGGAGGTGATAAAGGTGCTATCTATGGTGTAGTGACTTTACTGGAAGATTATTTGGGAGTTCATTATTGGGCAGCAGAATGCTTTGACTGCCCCAAAAAAGCATCAATAACCGTGCCAGATTTAAATAGGGTGGAAACACCTGCTTTTCGTTACCGTCAGACATACAGTTACGGGAATGATGACCCAATTTACAAGATGTGGTATAGGTTAGAGGAACCAAATGAAATGTTCATAGATGATATGTGGGTCCATACTTTTAATCGGATATTACCCTCAAAGCAGTTTGGAAAGGAGCATCCGGAATGGTATTCTTTCATTAATGGCGAACGTCGTCCTGGAGATCACAGCCAGTGGTGCCTGACTAATCCTGCAGTCTTTGATGCATGTGTTCATCAGCTGGACAGTATTTTTGCTGCACATCCTGATCTGAAGATGATTTCAGTGAGTCAGAACGACGGTAACAATACACAGTGCTCTTGTGAAGAATGCAGGAAACTAGAGGAATATGAGGGCTCTCCTTCTGGAGTATTTATCCATTTTTTGAACAAGTTGGCAAGCCATTATCCTGATAAAGAATTTTCTACGTTGGCCTATCTGTTTACTATGCAGCCTCCTAGACATGTAAAACCGCTTCCGAATGTGAACATAATGCTTTGTGACATAGATTGCAAGCGTGAAGTACCTTTGACGGATAATGCTTCAGGACAGTATTTTATGCAAGCTTTAGAAGGTTGGTCTAAGATTTCTGATAATATTTTTGTATGGGATTATGGAATCAATTTTGACAACATTGTCTCTCCATTCCCGAATTTCCATATTTTGCAAAAAAACATGCAGACTTTCAAAGATCATCATGCTACTATGCATTTTGCTCAAGTTAATGGAATCAAAGGTGGCGATTTCAGTGAAATGCGTGCATACATCTTGAGTAAACTCATGTGGAATCCTTACCAAGATGTTGATGAACTGATGAAAACCTTTATGGTCGGTTATTATGGTGCAGCAGCTCCATACCTTTACCAATATCAAAAAATCATGGAGGGCGCATTACTTGCAAGCGGCAAAGAACTTTGGATATATGATTCTCCTATTACTCACAAGGACGGAATGCTTAATGCGCATTTACGTAAGGTCTATAATGAACTCTTCGATAAGGCAGAAGCTGCAGTAGGGGATGATGCAGAAAAACTATACCATGTTCAGTTGTCTAGATTGACTTTGCAATATTCAGAATTAGAAATTGCCCGTACAGAGCAAGGAGGGAACAAGGACAAGGTAAAAGCAGATTTGGACTTGTTTCAACAACGTACCCGTAAGTTTGGTGTGAAGAGCCTTAATGAACGTAATAATGCACCAGAAGATTATTGTGAACTCTATCGTAAACGTTTTATTCCTCAGGAAAAAAAGAGTTTGGCAGCAGGAGCTAAAGTGGCATTTTTATCTAAGCCAGACAAGAAGTATCAGCCGATTGCAGATAGCGCTTTGACGGATGAGTTGTATGGTGGAACAACATATGTTGAAAGTTGGGTTGGCTGGGAAGGCCGTGATGCAAGTTTCATAATAGATCTTGGTGAGCTGAAAACATTCAATACTATAGAAACAGATTTCCTTCATCAACTTGGTGCATGGATTTTGCTTCCTAAGGGAGGGCGCTACAGTATTAGTGAAGACGGGGAGCATTTCCAAGAGTTTGGCGTCTTTTCTTTCCCGGAAGACCGAGACGTTCAGGTAAAATTTGTTCCTGGTAGAGTACAAAGTGAAACTCCTATTAATGCTAGATACATTAAGGTTGACATTCAAACTTTAGGGATGTGTCCAGATTGGCATTATGGGGTCGGTTACCCAGCATGGTTTTTCCTTGATGAAGTATCTGTCTATTAGGGATATATTCTTTGTACAAGTCCGTCCTTATGGACAACGTAATCCGTAAGGACGGACAAGGAAGTCCGTGATTACGGACTTTTTTTATTTCTTGAAAAGCTCAAATGAGAACTTAACGCCACAGTTGTATCCTGTTCCATTCATGGTGGAACCAAATAATCCGATATCGAAGATATGGGTTGCAAATCCATAACCAATTTCTACGTATGGATTAAGGTGTTTCATAATTAAACCACTTAAATAGAACCTTTCACTTTGGATAGCATGGCTTGCTCCTTTAAAGAGTCTGGAAAGAAATAGGCTCGGTGATTCGTAGGTGAGGTGACCTCGGAGGTATTCACTAGCAGAACTGTACCAGCGATAATCTAGTAAGTGGAAGGTTCCTCCAATGTCTTCAACCCATCCGTCAGGAAGGCGGTTGTGTGAAAAATTGTTGAAATCAACGAAGTACACATCTTTCTGGTCTGTAAACTTTCCATATCCTAACCGATAGGAGAAACGATCTTGTACACGATATTCTTTTTCATGGCTAATTTCAATTTCATATCGCTGGTAGCTACCCTCGCTGCCAAAAATGCCACTGACTCCTTTCTCCCAGTCTACAGAAAAAGTAGGGGCAGGTGTGTATACGGTAACTTTTTTATTTCGGTTCCAATAGTAATACTTCCCAGGTGTCCAATCAACTCTCACCCGTGGTGCAAAAGTCGTGTAAGTATCTTTCATGTTTCCTAAAATTTCCTCGTATTCTTCGGGTGTACCATATTTCTTTTTAAGATTACGTTTATACCAAGTTACACCTAACGTAATTTCAAATCCATTGAGAGGCTCAATCCTATGATTGATTTTAGCATGAGTGTCATTAAAGTAATTCAGCATCAGTTTTTCTACATCTTTTGCCTCTGCTTCCTTAATGATATCTGCAAGGTCACTGCTGAAAGTTCTATATCCGTTTCCTATTTCCAAATCTAAATGAGCTTGCATTTTCTTCCAATAGTCAAAGCCGACTTTCATGCGCCAATCAATTTCTTTGTAGGTAATATTATAGCCTAATAGTGGAGAAACTTGTAAGGATGTATGTTTGCCATCTTTCTGGTAGTTTAGTTCTTGACGCCAGTCTAGACCCCTTGTCTTTGAATAGTTGAAAAGCATAGGAGCAAGAAGTGGTGAGGTCTTTATTTTTCCAAATAATGGCGCATTAATCTCATTGCTTGCAACCATTGACTTTCCTATCTCTCCCCAGTTAATACCACTAGAATTTTTCTCGTTGGAAAGAGATGTTCTTTGCCGTTCAATTGAGTCTCTGCGTTGTGCATATTCTCTGTATATCTGTTGCTCTTTTTCTGTTAATGGAAAGAATCGATTTTGAGCAACTAATAGCGAGTCAATACGTAATTGCGTGGTATCCAAGCTTAAAGTGTATTGGTCGGTTAAATCGTGAGAATGGCGTTTTTCATATGGTCTTTTATACTCACGGTCAAGTTTTGTATATTCATAAGAACATAGATAGTTTCCTTCGAGTTTATTTCCAGCAAAATTGAAGTTGAATTTTAGTTCACTCTGTATAGGAAGATACATGGCTAAGCCTTCTTTTCCCATTTCCATATTCACTTCGAATTTCATGAATTCGTAACGTCCTTCGAATTGGGTGTTCTTAACAACATGATTTTTCATGTCCAACGTAAATTGCCCTTTTACCAGTTGGGTGTTGGAGTATTGGGGCAGAAATGTTATAGTTGCTTCGTCTCCTAAAACTTCTTTCACTACAAAATAATAATATTTAGCATTCTCATATATAAACGGAGAAAGGAGATGGTCGGATATCATCTTCTCAGAATATATGTTGAGAGTGAAATAATCCATAATCATATCCGATGTTCCTTTTAGACTTGGAATCGTACCGTATGCTGCTAAAACGTGCCGGTCATAGATGTCTGGTGCTGTATAGTTCAGTTCGCTTAAACTTTCACTTACATATTCAGAAGTACCTTTTTCAAAGCTCATCATTTGCGGCACCAGTTCCATGAGTACATTTTTCTTATGTTTCCATACATGTCTTTTCATGTATATGCGTGATTCATAATGGGGTACCATATTTTCATAGCGTTCGCTATATTTCCACAGGGTTCGCATTAAAGAATCTGAACTCCATCTTTGAGGAGGGACTGTCGCATGAATTTGAGCAAGGCACATCAGCAACAAAGTGATTATAAGGAAAAACCGGAGATGTGAAGAATCTTTCATAGTTTTTATATTCTTGAAATTGCTTCAAAGTTACACTTTTTCATTGGAATAATTGGCTTTTTCGAATATAATCCTTAATTTTGCGGATAAAATGATAATTAGTTAAATGATAGCATTATGAAAAAAATGATGAAATTGTTAGCAGTTGCTGCACTGATGTGTGTACCTGCAGTTTCTTCTGCCCAAAGCAAGACAGATAAGGAATTAAGCACAGAATATAAGGCAAAGATTGAAATTGTTAACAGTGAGATTAAGATAATCAAATCTAAGTTGAAATTGGATAAGACAAATTCTGCATTAAACAGAGAATTGGGTGAAAAGAAGGCGGAATTAGCAGATTATAAGGCAAAGAAGAAGGTTTTTGATACAGCAATCAAGTCACAAAAAGCTCAGGAAAAGGCTGTAGCAAAGGCTGAAAAGGCAACCAAAAAAGCTGAGAAAGCAGCCGAAAAAGCAACCGCTCTTAGAAAAAAACTGTAAGATATTTATTTAAAGTAAAAAAGACCGCTTCAAGCGGTCTTTTTTTATTAATTCCTTTTTTATAATATGGATATCAGAAATTAAATCCAATAGTTGCTGATAGAGTGGAGGTGTTAATCTGATCGTTGAAGTTGTCGTATCCCAGATGATGGAAATTGTCACGCGCTACATTGGCTAAACCTCTGTCATATGCAACTTCTAGATACAGATTCTCAAATTCAAATCCACAGCCTACTCTCAAACCTCCATCAAAATTACCAAATGCATTTTTCCCAAAGGTGTTGCTGCTGGTATAACTACTAAAGTCTTTGGTTTTTCCTGCAAAGCCAAGTGATGCATATCCTCCAAAGAATGGCTGTAGAGAGATATTGTTTAATCCATCGTCCAGATAGATCTTATATTTGAATACCAATGGGACTTCAAAATAATGCATGCTGACTTTCAATTGCTCACCGTTCTTACTTCCTTTTACTCCTTTGTGGGTATATAGTATTCCTGATTCTAGGTAAAGAGGGACATAAGGAGCCATTCGGAATCCGTTGACAAATCCAAAGTTCATTCCTGTAAAGCTGTTTTTATTAATGCCTCCGGTACCATCAAATAGGAGAGAGGCACTGTTAGCACCCAAGCGAATGCCTGTATAGTTGCCATCATGATAGCGGTAATCTCTATAACCTCCTCCAAAAGAATGAGCAATAGAAGAGACAGTGCTTGATGCTCCACGATGCTTATAATCTCCTCTGCGATAGTTCTGAGCATTGACAGAAATAGAAGTGCAAGTCATTGTAAGTGCTAGGATAGCTACTTTAGTCAATATACCTTTCATGTTTATCTGTTTTTAATGAGTTATTATTCTTTTTCTGATGCAAAAATAGGGTGGGATTTTCACCCCACCCTCGTAAAATCCCTAATTTTGTAGGGGATTATCCCTATTATTCATGTTGCATCACGAAAATGTAATACCACGATAGAAATCCAGTATTTTTGTTCGGAACAAGAAAGTGTATTTTGCTTGTAGATAATCTGCTTCTGCTTTCTGCAGACGTGTCTTCATTTCTTGAAATTCTGTAACTGTTGCCTTCCCGTTTTCGTATTTTTTGCTTGTTAGTTCAAAAGCACTTTGACTGGCATGTTGTGCAGCTTCACTGCTTACACACTGTTTTTGAGCAGCTACTGCATTGTAGTATGCTTGCTGAATTTCCTTGTACAAATTTTTTCGAGTAAGATCTAGTTGCAATTGCTGTGCAGTGTGCTGAAGTTTGGCATTTTTAATCTGGTTACGAGTAGCATAACGGTTGAAAATAGGAATGCTAACAGATAGGCCAAGGTATTTGCTGAAGTTATCTTTTAACTGAGTTGTAAAAGCTGTGGTCTTAAAACCGGAAGTACGGTAAAAGTTTGTTCCTAAGCCTCCACTTAGGTAGACACTTGGAAGCTTTCCTGCTTTTGCCTGGCTAATGCCTTCTTCTGCGCTTTTTACACGAAGAATTTGTGCCTGAATCTGTGGCTTGATTCCATTAGCTTCTGCAAAGATCTCATCTGGGAGTGGAAGAAGAGTGTCCAATGGTTTTAAAGTCTTTGGCTCTTCCACGTCTAATCCTTCAGGTGAGTCTAGCTCTAAAAGCTGTGAAAGGTTAAGGAGAGCAAGCTGGACACTGTTTTGGCCTTGAGTCACGGCTAATTCGTCTCCGGCAACTGTGGCATGAGCTTCTATTACATTGCTTTCTGCTGTCTTCCCGTTTTCAAATAATGCTTTTAGACGGGCTTCCTGCGCTTTTGCCAGTTCTAATTGTTGTTTGGAGACTTCTAACATTTCTTTCTGATATAAAACTTCAAGATAGGTAGAGGCAACCTGCAGACTGATGTCTTCCTTGGCTTTCTCTAGATCGGTGAGTGCTGCCTGCAGGTTTATTTGCTTCATCTTTATATCATGACTAATCTGACCTCCTGTATAAAGAGGAATATTTGAGCTCATGTCAAAGCCTGTGCTCATGGTGTTTCTGTTTGCATATGTGTTATCGGCTGTCAATCCACGGCCGAAATTCATGCTTTGTGATGCAGAGGCGCTGAGGCTTGGCAATCGGCTACTTTGACTAGTATTTAGAGCAATGCGATTACTTTCTACCGTATTTTCTTGCTGTTTGATGCTGATGTTATGCTCTATGGCATAATCAATGCATTGTTTCAGGCTCCACGTGTTTTGGGCGTTGGCAGTACCGAATACTGCCAGGCCCAATGCGAGAGTGAGAGATTTTCTTAACATAAATGTACTATTAGATTTTTATTCTTCTTTTTTCTCAATGCCACGAACGGTTTCCTTCCCCTTGAGTCCGCTCTTTATTTCGATGTTCAAACCATCGCTCAAACCGGTCTTTACTGCCTGTTTGCTGAAGACTTGGGTAGGCACACTGTCGGTTAGTACATAGACAAAAGCACTGTCGCCTTTAAACTCAATGGCTGCCTCAGGTACGGTGAGCACTTTATTCATTTTCTGCAGCACCAACTTTGCATTTGCACTGTAGCCAGAGCGTATGGTGATATCATCGGGCAGGGCAATGGCAGCCTTGATTTCAAACTGGTTGGCTCCATTCTGTTCGGTAGCCTTAGGCGAGATGTATTCCAGTGTGGCATTGAGTGTTACTTCTTCTAGCGCACCGATGGAAATCTCTACGGGCATTCCTTCCTTCACGCGTCCTACTTCTGTTTCATCAATGTTTCCACGGAAGATGAGTTTGGTCATGTCGGCCACTGTAGCAATGGTTGTACCATCGTTAAATGAGTTACTCAAGATTACAGAATTTCCTACTTTGACAGGAATGTCAAGTATCAAGCCGTCAATAGTAGAACGGATCAGTGTAGTACTCATCTTAGCATTACTCAATGAAATACCCTCGCGAACAATGTTCAACTGGTCTTTAGCTACTTTCATTTCTGCTTTGGCCTGATCCAGTGCAACTTTACTCTTTTCATAATCTTCTGTACTTACCAGCTTTTGCTCGTAAAGGTTCTTGATACGATCGAAATCAGTCTGCGTTTGGTTCAGGTTAATCTGTGCCAGTTCTATGCGGCTTTCTGCAGAACTCAGGCTTCCCATGTCGGGAATGACTTTCACTTTGGCAATTACCTCGTCTTTCTTTACCATCTGACCTGGCTCCTTATAGAGCTCGGCAATGATACCAGAAATCTGAGGTTTGATATTAATCTCGTCTCTTGGTTCGATCTTACCCGTTATCAAGGTTGTTTTTTCCAGGTCCATCACCTTTGGCTGATGAGTTTCATAGATTATGATCTCTGGCTGTGACTTCTGATATAAAAACCAGAAAGTTCCGATGAATACGGCTGATACAGCAGTTCCAACTGCAATCTTTGTGAACTTGTTCATATTGTGTTTAGTTATTATTATCGTTAGAAATAGAAGGATATTATTCTTCGCGCATGGCATCTACAGGTTTGATGCTCATGGCACGCAGGGTAGGGCCAGTACCTGCCAGAACACCCAGTATACTGAGCAGGAAGGCGGCTCCCATAGCTGTCCAGAACGGTACTTGAAAATTTGTATCGGTGAACGGATATCCGGCATTATTTTCTAGTATGGCCAGTACACCTACCGCACAGCATATGCCCGTGAGTCCGGCTGCCAGCGTGAGCACTAAGCTTTCGCTCATGGTTTGCACCAAGATATCGGTAGGTGTGGCGCCTATGGCTCTGCGGATACCAATCTCACTGGTGCGTTCTCGCACGGTAACCATCATGATGTTACTCACTCCTATGGCACCAGCGATAAGCGTGCCCAGGCCAATCATCCAGACCAGAATGCTGATGCCCTTGAATAGGGAGTCAATCATCTGGAATATAGCTTCTGCATTAATCTTCTGTACAGCTTTTGTATCGTCTGGATGAATCTTGTGTATGCGTTTCAAAACATCGGCTACTTTATCTTGGACTTGACTCACGGTATAACCTTCCTTTACAGTATAGGTCATGAGGTCTACATCGCTGTGACGATTGTAGATGGTGATTAGTGTACGGTAAGGCAGGTAGATGGTGCGGTCGGCTTGTCCACCGATGCTTAGACCACCGCGGTCCTTGTTGTTCACTCCAACTACTTGATATTGTACGCCGTCTACCTTTATGAATTTTCCTACTGGTGAGATGCTGTCGGGGAAGAGATCTGCTTTGATACGCTTGCCGATGATGCACACCTTGCGGCGCTGGTTATTGTCTGCTTCATTTAACAGTCGTCCTTCCAGAATAGGTACCTGTTCCACTTGTCCATAGTCTTCTGTATAGGTCTTGATAGAAGCTCGGTTTGATTTCTTGTCTTGATATGTAACATTAGCGTTGGAACCAAATGTGAGTGGTGCGATAATGTCTATTTCCGGTACCAGATTCTTGATATGTTCCATATCGTCTAGCTGGAGTTTCCAGCGGCGACCGGTTTGGAAGCCTGCGTAAGGCTCACTGGTTTGGTCAGCCATTATGAATCCTGAATTGGATGCAAATCCTGCGAATGTCTTTCCCAATGCAAGTTGCAGTCCTTGTCCTCCACCCATAAGAATCATGAGCATGAATACACCCCAAAAAATGCCGAAGGCTGTAAGGAATGTTCGTGCTTTGTTGCGTGTGAGAGAATCCATTATTTCTCCCCATTGATCTGTATCTATACGCATGTTTCCTCCTTATCTGGCCTGAAGGGCCTCTATTGGTTTGATTTTTGTAGTCTTGCGAGCTGGAATGAATCCGGCAACAGCTCCAGCTATGATCATGACTAAAGTTGCCTCAATGCAGATGTCCAAGCCTACGGTAGGATCCTGGAAATACTCCATCTGTACCTCACCGATGTCTAACGTTGAATTACCTACAGCTGCATTCATGTACTCGCAGAAGGCAATTCCTGCAACCATGCCCAGATAACCGAAAATGGTGGTTATGCTTATACTTTCTAGGATGACCATCAAGATGATGTGCCAAGGACGGGCACCTAATGCTTTACGGATACCGAACTCATGAGTGCGTTCTCTCACAGAGATTAACATAATGTTACTTACCCCAGTCACTCCACTTAGCAAGGTGAGGATGCCAAGAAACCAGAAGGCTTTGCGGATAGCTCCAAAAGCTGTGTCCATGGTTTCGGCTTGGTCTCCGCCACCAGAAATATATACTGCTCGCCAGTCGTTTGGGTCAAAAGTGTGTTTCAGTGCCAGTGCCTTGCGTAGAAGTTTTTCAAAGACATTAAAGTTCTCAGATTGTTCCAACCCCTGGGTCTTAAGCGTGAGATCTTCGGCTTTGTTGCCCAGATTGTAGATGAGGCGCAGTGTACTCTGTGGCACGAATACAGTCTCTGCATATTGACTGGTATTGTCTTTTACATAGAGCACACCTACAATCTGGTACATGCTGCCGTCTATCTTGAGATAGCGAGACACCACTTCGATATCCTTTCCAAACAGTCGTTCGGCCAGAGGGGCTGCTATTACGGCTACGCGCCGTTTCTCATCCAGATCCAGTTTATTGAGTAGTCGTCCTGCTGTAGCCTTGTCGTTGTTACTCTCAAATAGATAAGGTGTTCCGCCTCTCAGTGTAGTGCTCAGGGTCTTGTTGTTGTCGGCTGTGATAGTAGCACTTTTTGAATATTCCGGATGGAAACTAAGTACGTGTTCCGGGTCCAGTCTTAGACTCAGTTCTCCATCGCTATCGTCTAGCTCAATTCGTCGGCCTCTTTCATACCCACCGAATGCGGTAGAAGTCCAGCCTGGTGATACGCTTACTGCATCTAGCGCCATTTCTCCCATGTTGTTTTCCAGGGTGTGAATGAGCCCGTTTCCGGCGCCAAGCAGTACAATGAGCAGGAAGATACCACTAGTGACTGCAAAGCCTGTAGCAGCTGATCTGAGCTTGTTTCGTTTTATGGCGTCCCTTACCTCAAATAATAAGTCTAGGAACATATTTGTTTACTTGTTTGTGTCGTTTACTAGTTCTATATTTTCTATCTGTCCATCTTTGATGTGAACAATCTTCTCGGCACAGTGTGCAACATCGTTCTCGTGTGTTACCATGACGATGGTCATTCCTTGACGGTGAAGCTCACGGAGCAGTTCCATCACTTCTATAGTTGTCTTGCTGTCCAAGGCTCCAGTAGGCTCATCGGCCAGGATGATACTAGGCTGGGTAATCAAGGCACGTGCTATAGCCACACGCTGTTTCTGGCCACCACTCATCTCGTTTGGGTAGTGGTGTGCCCAGTCTTTCAAACCCACCTTGTCCAGATACTCTAGTGCCAGTTGGTTGCGCTTCTTACGTCCTATTCCTTGGTAAAATAGCGGTAGAGCCACATTCTCTTGAGCATCCTTGAAGGAAATAAGGTTGAAGCTCTGGAACACAAATCCGATGAGACGATTCCTATAATAAGCTCCCTTATTTTCACTCAAGTCCTTAATGAGTGTACCGTCTAGTGTGTATTCTCCCTCGTCATAATTGTCTAGGATTCCCAAGATATTCAACAATGTGGATTTTCCGGATCCGGATGCGCCCATAATGGCAACAAACTCTCCTGGTGCAATGTCTAGGTCAATGCCCTTGAGCACATGGAGAGCTGCTCCATTGTTGTAGGTCTTGTGAATGTTTCTTAAATGGATCATAGTTCTCTTACAAAGTGTTCTTTCGTGTTTTATTATTGTTGTTCTTGCTCGTCAGAAGATTCCTCTCCATCAACTTCTAGGTTAACTGTATACGTTTTAGCACTTCCTGAAGTGTCAATGTGCTTACGCTTTGCTTTTCCACTGATGTTAGCCTTACTTGCTCCAGAGTTGTCAATGTTTAAGATATTACAATCAACTTCCAGATCTAATTTGCTGGCACCAGAATTATCGGCAGTAATCTTATTGCCGGTCATATTCATTTCACCATGGCTTGCACCGCTACATTCTATTTTTACAGTTTCTGCAGCCAGATGTCTGATGTCAAACTTGCTTGCACCTGAAAAGTCAAGCTCCATTTTCTGCATTTTGAGGCTATCTGCATGAAATTCGCAAACTCCACTGGCTTCCACATTGATTAATTCTGGAGCTGTGATGAAAAGTCTTAATTTGCGGTTTCCTCTGATGTTATGTGTTCCTTGTTTTACAGAAAGCGTATTTCCATTCTTCTGAATATCGTACTTCTCTATCAAATTGCTTGGACCTTCGATATAGACATCAAAACTGTCAGCTTGTGTATAATAGACATCAACAGAACGTGAAACCTCCAATTGATTGAAATTCTTAAAGTCATATGGCTGTGAAATCTCTGGACCGCTGAGATCCTTGTTCAATGCTGCATATTTATCGGAATTTCTTTCCCAGTTTGCTAACATGCTAACCCATGCTCCACAACCTACTCCCGTAGAAATGATCCAAATGATGAGCAGGGTAATGATTTGGCGACTAGACATGCCGTTGGAACTAAATATTTTACGTAAAATGGCATAGATAGGAATAACAACCACAATCAGGCCACATACTAAGCCGATACTAGCCCACCAAGAATTATCTTGAACGAACTGAATGACTCCTGCTCCCCAACCATATACCTCAAGTGTTCCTGCACCTACTAATGCACCGATAACTCCTACAGCTGCCATGATGAGCGCAAAAAGGATTATACATAAAATAATACCCCAAAAGCCGAGGAAACAGAAAATACAGAATTTTAGGATGGTACCTAAACATCCGCTGGCTGTACTTTGCTTTGGAACTGCAGCGGAATTTTGTTTTTCTGTTTCTTCTTGCAGAATCTGTGCCTGCAAGTTTTCAGGAGTTACCTTGTGTCCTTCCATTCTTAACCTGTCTTCTGGTGTATGAGCTTCTGGCATGATTATCCATAAAATCAAATAAGTGATTACCCAGCACCAGAAAAATGGGAACATACGAGAGTTTGTAAAGATGACCAACAGGACAAAAATGAGTCGTGCTGGTAGTGGATCAGAACCGCCAAAGAATTTTGTCAAGCCTGAGAGTACACCACCTAACATCTTATCGTTGGTATTTCTGAACATACGTCGTCCTTTTAGGCTTTTTAGCCATTTGTCAAAAAGACTTCCTGTCGTTTCTTCTTGCTCATCGAAGAATTGTGTGGTTTTCTCATTACTAGAATTAGTTTGGTCGGACTCTGATTCTGAAGACATCTGCTCAGGATTACCAATCTTTTGGATGATGTCTTTCACATTTTCTATATTGATAGCCTCACAGCCTTGTTCTTTCAACTCCCAGAACAATTCTGCAATACGATGTTCTATATCATCTACGATTTCATCTCCACCTTCTTGACGGCAAAAATAACTTTTCATACCGTCCATATAACGTTCCAGAAGCTGATATGCATCATCATCTATGGCGTAAAGTGTGCCAAACAGATTGATTGTTATATTTTTTTTCATTTTCGTTTGTTTTTCACAATTAATAATAGGAATCTGTGTGAGAAAGAAAAAGTGTGGTATAATTGTGAATTACTATAGTTTGGAATTTGTTTTTCTTATTCTATTCTTGGAAGACGCAAGACGCCTACAGTATGGGCTATTTCGTCCCAGGCTACATCCAATTCTCCCAGAAAATTTGCTCCCTCTTCGGTCAATGCGTAATATTTACGTGGTGGCCCTTGAGTTGATTCTTTCCATTCATAAGAAAGGAGACCGTCGTTTTTAAGACGGGTAAGTAGTGGGTATAATGTTCCTTCCACCACTATCAGTTCAGCGTCTTTCAACTGCTGAATGATGTCGGTTGCGTAGGATGCTTGTCTGTGTAAGATTAGCATAATGCTATACTCTAGCATTCCCTTGCGCATCTGTGATTTTGCATTTTCTATATTCATACTTTTCGTTTCTGAATACCCACTTTTCTCCTTTTCACAATGCAAATATAACAAGAAATATAGTACCTTGCATTGCATAGTACTATATTTTAATATTTGTTAACAAACAGCTGTATTCTTCACCTTATTTATAAAAAAGAAAAGCCCCATCAGTTTTGTGTTATTGATTACTGATAGGGCTAAGATTTGTGTGTTTCTTTTCTTAATTCTTCTTGTTGAAGGCATCTTTTACACCTTTTACGATGCCTGTAGCTTGGTTAATAACGCCTGTTACTCTGTCGACAACGCCTTCAACGGCTCCTTTGGCAAAATAGCCCATGCAGGTTCCTTGAAGTTCACCTATCTCTGCTCTTTCTTCAGGAGTATAACGATACTGTCCAATCTTGTCATTGATTCTTTCATATTTTGCTTTTGCCTTTGCCCAATCTTGAGCATCGTAATAAGAGTAGTTGTGAGCAAGATCATCCGAAAGGTTACGCAGATTGTTGACTGCCGTGTACCTAGGGCTTGTGCAGCTAGTGAGAGTCATAGCTGCAGCAAATAGAATAAATAACAATTTTTTCATTTCCTTTATATTTAGAGTGAGTTTAGATTACATTGACAGGTTTGCCTTCAATGAAAGACTTCATATTGTCAGAAGCAATCTGGATGAGGCGAACACGTGCCTGAAGGGTTGCCCATGCAATGTGTGGAGTAATGTAACAGTTCTTTGCACTAAGTAGTGGACAGTCAGGAAGTGGCTGCTCCTTACTTAGAACATCAATACCTGCTGCAGCAATGACATTGTTGTTCAATGCATCTGCAACATCCTGCTCATTTAGTAAAGGACCTCTACCAGTATTAATAAGGATGGCTGTATTCTTCATTTGTGCAAGACGATCCTTGTTGACCAACTCTTTTGTGCTTTCTGTAAGTGGACAGTGAAGAGATACAATATCACTGGTTTGGAAGAGTTCATCCATGGTTACCTTCTTGATTCCTGCAGGAAGAGCTTCTTGTGGTTTGGATGTGAATGCCTGAACATTCATACCGAAGGCCAACGCAATCTTTGCTGTTGCCATACCTGTGTTTCCAAGGCCTACCAGACCGATGGTCATGGTGGCAATTTCTTGCTGGGTAGTAAGCTGGAAACTAAAGTCTGTAGCATCGCTCCATGCGCCTGCTTTTACAGCCTGGCTATGCATAGCAACTTGGTTATGAATGTTCAAGATGTGTGCAAATGCCATTTGAGCCACAGACATAGTGCTATAGGCAGGAATGTTTGTTACTGTGATGCCACGCTTGTGTGCTTCTGGTATATCAACAACGTTATATCCTGTTGCAAGAACACCAATGTATTTCAAAGAAGGGAGAGCTTCCATTTCATTTTTGCCAATGATGACTTTATTTGTCAGGATGGCATCAGCTCCGGTAGCACGTTCTACAACTTCAGCAGGTGCTGTTCTATCATAGATGGTTAGATCCCCTAAAGCTTCAAGTGCACTCCAAGATAGATCTCCAGGGTTTGCGGTATACGCGTCTAAAATTACAATTTTCATGGTTGTTTAGTTAATTGTGGTTTGTGTGTTTACCAGTGACAAGTGTTAGGTAAGAATTCCCAGTAAAGAATTTCGTCTAGATACATTGGGAGCATGACTTCCCAACTTGGCCAGTCATGGTCTGTGTCAGTTCCCCAATATATATAGTGAGCAGGAATTCCTTTGTCGTGGAAAATTTGCTGCATCTTACGGGTGCTGTCTAAGCATTCTGCCTCCCAACGTCCCTGCCCATTTACGATAATCATACGATTATTTCGATACAGGTTCATGTAATGGTGATCCCAAGGCATTTGTGGCAGGTAGTCGGCAGGGGAGTTGTTGTAAACATTCACGTCACGGTAGCCGTCAAAGAAGTAGTCTGCATGGTAAAGGCCACTCATGGCAATGCATCCTGCAAAGATATCTGGACGTCGAAGGGCAAAGTTCACAGCATGGGTTCCACCTAGGCTGCAGCCGATGGTATAGAATGTTTCCCATCCTTCTTTGCGCACAGATGGAATCAGTTCATCTGTGATATAATGGAACCATTGTTCCTGTAGCCATGCACGATGTGCTCCGTCTGCACCTTTTGCACTCCATGTTTCTGCATCAATGGCATCACAGCAGATTACACGGATATCACCGCGTTCAATCCATGGGCTCATGATATCAATCATGTGACGGTTCTCCCAATCAAAGAATCTACCGTCTTGAGTAGGGATTACCAAGAATGGTCGGCCATTGTCTCCATAGGTCTTATATTCCATATCACGGCACAGACACTGGCTGTACCATTTAAAATATTGAACATTCATATTATTATCTTATTTTCTTTCTGTTACAAATTTGATGAATTCCTTTGCCTCTTCTACAGTGTCCATACGGCCTAGGAACATGTAATCGCCCATGGCGCCAGAGAGTACTGCAGGAACGGGCTCTTGATTCATGATCTTGCCTGCATATACCTGGTTGATTTCATCACGACTGTGTGCATAATCCTTATTGTTGCGTTGGCTAGCATATGCACAATGATAAACCTGACCGAGTTCTGTATGGTTTTCGTCGAATGCAACCATGTCTGCCCAAATTTTGAATACATCGGTGCTCCAGCTGTAGTTCATCATGTCCGGAGTAAAACCGCCAGCAGGACGCATGTTTACCTCCAACGCACAGAAATCTCCCTTCTTTCCTAGACCGATATGGTCTGAATCCATGCAGAAAAATTCCAGATGAACGAATCTACTGAAGATTCCAAAAGCCTTTACGGTTTTTCTGCCGTATTTGCGCAACTGGTCAGGAATTGCATCTACAAAATAAGCCAAGTCGCCTTCTTCATTTACGATGTCAGAAATAGAAGGTGGCCATGCACAGCATGATTCAAAGATAGGTTCTCCTTTAGAATTGATAACGGCATCGTAAGAGTAAATGTTTCCGCTGATGAATTCTTCGATGACATAAATCTCGACTTGTGGAGTCACGGCAAAGAAATCACGCAGTTCTTCTTCGTTGTGAATCTTACGAGTGCCGTTTGCACCGCAGCCGTTATCAGGTTTTGTGAACAAAGGATAACCTGCAAGAGAAGCAAATTCCAGTGCTTTTTCCAAGCCCTCGCAAGCTTTGATCTGACGAGCTGTCGGAACTTTACCTTTGGCGTAATACTTTTTCATCTGGCTCTTCTCCTTGATGCTCATGATGTGGTCTTCCTTAATACCACTGCAAATATTAAAGTCGGTACGGAGACGAGCATCTTGTTCTAGCCAGTATTCGTTGTTGGACTCAATCCAGTCAATGCGTCCATATTTGTGTGCGAAGAAAGCTACGGCACGATACATCTGGTCGTAGTCCTCCATGTTGTCAACTCGGTAGTATTCGGTTAGAGCGTCTTTTAGTCTGTCGCTTAGTGCATCGTATGGGGTATCTGCAATACCCAGTACATTCACGCCGTTCTGCTTCAGGTTGTAGCAGAAATTTTCATAGGTGTGAGGAAAATTGGGTGAAATGAAAATAAAGTTCATTATTTCAGTTTTTAATATATTTACACTTATAAATTGCAAAGATAAAGTTTTTCGTTGATATAACCTATAATTTTATAGAAAAATGTCACAATGACAAGCAGCCTATCGCTGTATGTTAAAGAAATTTTGGTTTGAGATTTTAATTATCCGGAATTAATGTCTATTTTTGTGTCGTAAAATATATGACTATGAAAAAATTGCTTTCTCTTCCACCTAATCTCGTGGAGTGTTTTCATGATATCGAAGATGTATGTCCTGCAGAATGGTTTTGTACCAATGATCCTATAGGCAGTAAGTTAGGATCTGGAGGTGGTACTGCTTGGTTGTTGCAGGCTTGTAAGAATTCTGAAGATACTGAGTCATCTGTAACAGACTGGCTTGCACGTGAGAAGCGAATTCTACTTCATGCTGGTGGTCAGAGCCGTCGTCTTCCTGCTTATGCGCCATCGGGTAAAATTCTTACTCCTGTACCTGTATTCCGTTGGAAACGCGGCCAGAAACTTTCTCAGAACCTGCTGTCGCTTCAGTTGCCGCTTTACGAACAGATTATGGAGAAAGCGCCAGAGAATTTGCATACTCTCATTGCTAGTGGTGATGTCTATATTCGTGCTACCGGGCGTTTGCAGGAAATACCTGATGTCGATGTGGTATGTTACGGTCTTTGGGTAGATCCAAGCCTGGCTAAGAATCATGGTGTATTCGTGAGCACAAGAAAGAACCCTACAGAACTGGATTTCATGCTTCAGAAGCCTTCGGTAGAGGAACAAAATGCATTGATGCAGGATTATCTCTATCTTATGGATATTGGTATTTGGCTGTTGTCAGACCGTGCCATTGAACTCATGATGAAACATTCGTATAAGTCTGATGGTTCTATTGGTTTTTACGATATGTATTCGGAATTTGGTCTAGCCTTGGGTAATCATCCTAAGATTGAAGATCCTGAACTGAATGCCTTGAAAGTTGCCATTTTGCCATTGCCTGGTGGAGAGTTCCATCATTATGGAACAAGTCGTGAAATGATTTCTTCTACTTTGGCTGTTCAGAATGTTGTTACAGATCAACGTGAGATCAAAATGCATTATGCCAAGCCACATCCAGCTATGTTTGTGCAGAATGCTGACATACAAATCTCTCTTACTGCCAAGAACTCGGAATTGTGGGTGGAGAATTCTTGTATTGGCAAGCAATGGACATTGGCATGCCAGAATATCATTACAGGAATACCAGAGAATGATTGGGAACTGAAACTGGCACAAGGCATCTGTATTGATGTCGTTCCGATGGGAGAGACACAGTTTGTGGCTCGTCCTTATGGATTTAACGATGCCTTCAAGGGTGCATTGAATACGCCTGTCATCTATCAGGGAAAGCCTATGGGAGAGTGGTTGAGTGCCCGCGGTCTTACTGCCGATGACATAGAGTGTAACCATGATCTCCAGGCTGCTCACCTGTTCCCTGTCTGTGAGAATGTCGAAGAATTAGGTAAAGTCCTCCGATGGATGACTTGTGAACCAGATTTGCAAGAAGGTGCATCCATCTGGAAGAATGCCAAGAAGATGAGTGCTGATGAGATTTCTGCTTATGCAAATCTCCGCCGTCTGATAGCTCAACGTAAGGCTTTTGCCGTGAAGAACTGGCCTGCATTGGCCAAAAATCATGAAAAGAGCGTGTTTTATCAGGTGAATCTTGAAGATGCAGCCCAGCAGTTCGTTGAAAATAAGATACCTGTACCTGCTCCTCTGCAGGAAACAGCAGAACCTATTGTGCGCATCAGCGATGCCATGTTCCGATCTCGTGTCCAGACGTTAAGTGGAGAAGATGGTTCTGCGCAGGAAGAGAAGGCTTTTAGCCTTATGCGTGAAGGATTGACTGCTACTGCCAGCCATATCCAGATGCCTAAACTTTCTGTTTATCCAGATCAGATTGTCTGGGGTAGAAGTCCTGTCCGCATAGACCTTGCTGGTGGATGGACAGATACGCCTCCATACAGTCTTATGAATGGTGGAAATGTAGTGAACATCGCCATTGAGTTAAATGGTCAGCCACCACTACAAGTGTATGTAAAACCATGCAAGGAATATAAGATTATTCTTCGTTCTATTGATTTGGGTGCTGTGGAGGTAGTAAACACATTTGAGGAACTGGTACAGTTCAATAAAGTGGGTTCTCCTTTCTCTATTCCAAAGGCAGCTTTGGTTTTGGCTGGTTTCCATCCTGATTTCTGTGCAGAGAAATACATTACGTTGGAACAGCATTTGAGAGCTTTTGGCTCTGGTATTGAAATGACTACTTTGAGCGCTATTCCTGCTGGCTCAGGTTTGGGCACTTCCTCTATTCTGGCATCTACTGTCTTGGGAGCAGTGAACGACTTCTGTGGCTTAGGATGGGACAAATATGAAATTTGTAACCGTACACTGGTTTTGGAACAGTTACTGACTACTGGCGGTGGATGGCAAGACCAGTATGGTGGTGTACTGCAAGGAGTAAAGCTATTACAGACAGAAGCAGGATGGAGTCAACACCCATTGGTGCGTTGGCTTCCAGAACAGCTTTTCACAGCATCAGAATACAAGAAGTGCCATTTGTTGTATTACACAGGTATTACCCGTACAGCCAAGGGAATTTTGGCAGAAATTGTTCGTGGTATGTTCTTGAACTCTACCAGTCATTTGGAAATACTTGATGAGATGAAATTTCACGCTCTGGATCTTTATGATGCCATTCAGAGAAATGATCTCCAGGCGATGGGACGACTGGTTCGCAAGACGTGGAAACAGAACCAGTTGCTTGATGCTGGAACAAATCCTGCAGCCGTACAGGCCATTACCCAAAAGATTGACGACCTCTGCTTAGGTTACAAGCTTCCAGGTGCAGGTGGTGGCGGATATCTGTACATGATAGCCAAGGATGAGGAAGCTGCTGCAAGAATCAAGAATATCCTTACACAGTGTCCTCCAAATGATAAGGCTCGTTTCGTGGAGATGAGTTTAAGCACCCACGGTTTGGAAACTTCCAAGAGCTAATCAGTAAATTGAATATAAAAAGAAATCCGTCCTTCATCCAGCTACGGGAGAAGGACGGATTTTTATTGTACAATCTTATAACCTTAAACTTTTTCTACTTTCTCAGTCTGTACGTCTTTCTTGAATTCAAAGTTTCCACGTCGCCCTTGCTTGTCAAAGTGAGTGCGTCTTTTCATGCCATCATGACCTTTCATCTGGTGACGCGCCATTTGCATGGATTTGCGCCCCATCATGTGGTTGCCTGCTCGATGATTTCTCATGCCGCCACGGTTTGCAAGAACTTGTTCTGTCTGTTTTACAGTCAAGAATTTTCGGAATTCCTTGTAGTATTTCTCTTGAGTGTCGGCTTTCTTCTTCATCATAGCCCAATTGTCCTTCAGGTTATTTTCCCTTTCGGCATCGGTCATGTCCTTTTTCCAGTTTCCTTTCTTGTGTAATTTCTGCATTTCGTCTTGGTAGTTCTTGTAAACTTTCTCAAAACGGGTAGCATTGGCATCATCCAGCATCAGACGCTTTGCCATCATCTTGGTGTGCATCTCCGTCTTTTCTTCCTGAGTGAGCTGTTTCTTCTCAAACTTCTTTTCACCTTGGTTCTGTGCCTGAAGTGATACACTTGCACTTACCAGTGCTGCCATCAAAAATAATACCTTTTTCATTTTCTTTAAGTTTTTAAGAGTGAATAATTTGTTTCCTGTTTCTATAGTTAAGACGTAGCAGAATAGACAAAGTTTAATTACACTGTGGGTATATTCTACGAATCATAAGGTTTTATCGATGAAAGCCGGAAATTCATCTCCAACAAAAAAACGACCTTGATAGCGTTTTTGCTTCCAAGGTCGTTTTTTTTAGTTTTTTTTCTTTAGTAAGAACAGGTTGATGGTTTGGTGAGTTCGCCTGCTACAACTTCACCTGCATGCTTTTCACTGAACTCACGGTTGATGTCGGTCAGTTCTCGGAGTCCTAGGATGTAATCATCATAGAGATCCGAAAGATCTTGGCCATCACAGTCTCCTGCGCCAAAACTGAGTGCATTCTGCACAATTTCTTTGCGCTCTTCTAAAGTTGTATCTTTAATTAATAAACTTTTCATATTGCTTTGTTTTTGTTTCTTCCTTGCAAAAATACATTTAAAATATGGCACATCCAAGAAAGTTTTATGAAAGATTATTTAAATAATGAAGAAGAAAGGTCAACAAACATAAGTTGTGTGAGAATATTCTCATATCTTTGCCATCTGAAACACAACTAAAATAAGTAAAACGTGAAATTTAGTAATTAAATTTAAAAATATAGATGAAAAGAACGATCTCCTTTTTCTGTTTGCTGCTCATGGCAGCTGTAGTCTTATCAAGTTGTAAATCGCTTGCAAGCACTACAACCATATCACCAAGAAATCAAAAAGAAACGATAAAGACAGGATTTAGTTTCTGAAAAAATCTTTTAGATAAGAAAGAGGTGTGTTAAACAGCACACCTCTTTCTTTGATTATAATTCTTTGTGAAAGATATTTAGAATTTCTTGCTCAACCAGCGACGAACAGGCTTATCGTAAGCATAAAGGAAGATGACTGCCAGTGCAATGCTACCGAAGAAGGTGGCAACAGCCATTGGCCATACATCAGCCATGGTACAGGTTACGTTTGGGAAGCCGTGATAACGATAGAACATGTACATGAGCGGATAGTGAACGATATAGAGCGGGTAACTTAAATCGCCCAGAAAGTTGCAGAATCTGTTATTGCCTGTACCAGCTTTGGCTGCCTGCCACACAATGAGTGGAAAGACCACCAAAAGGAGCAACATAATATAAAGACCATTTTGCCAAGGCTGTGTAGGATTACCAATAAATGGCATAGGAAGCAGAATTAACAGGACTGCAGCACATATTATAAATGTCCAGAGGAAACGACTGGATGATTCCTTTATTTTTTGCATCTGTGGCATGAAAAGACGAGCCAGCAGCATACCGAAAGCATAAGGGAACAGCATACGCAATAGACCTGTCCAGAATCCATAGTCAACAAAACTCCACCCGTAACCCAGATAACCGCTGTCAAGCACCAGCCATCCTAATGTTGTGCCACTGATTACTACCACGGCTGCCAGTGCCTTGAGTGAAAGACGACGCAACAGCAGGGCATAGAGTATATTTCCTATATATTCAAAGAAAAGGCTCCAGCTTGGACCGTTCAGTGGGAACATTTCTGTGTTTCCACGCACGTCTGCACTCCAACCGGGATAAACGGGTAGCATGAGCATGGTCATGACAAAGACAAGGGTAAGGTTTCCTGCAGAAGCGGGATTTCCATTCCAGTCGGTACCACCATCCAAAAGGAAGCAAGCCAATCCGATGACTGCACCAGCTATTACCATTGGATGCAGACGGATGAGACGACGCTTGAAAAAGGTCCAAGTGCTCATTCCTGTATGTTGTACAGAAGCACGCCAACGGTCATCGTATGCATAACCGATAACAAAGCCAGATAGCAGGAAGAAAAAGTCCACGGCAAGATATCCATGGTCACAAACCTGAGTGAAAATGCCAGTGCCTTCGGCTATCTCGTAACCAAAGCATTCGTAACAATGATAAAAGAGTACAATCAGTGCAGCCACGCCTCGAAGGGCATCAAGTAGTTGAAGATGTGGTTTTGAATTCATTTCTTTTCCGATTTTTCTGTTTTGCGTGCAAAAATAAGTGAAAGAAATGAGTAAAATATTGTCCTATGACAAAAAATTATCCCTTTGACCTTAGCTTGCTTAAGGTTGATGCTGTAATGCCCAGATAAGATGCTATGTCGTAGAGATTGGCCCGTCTGGAGACTTCTGGAAACTGACAGAGGAAATTCTTGTATCGCTCACGGGCAGAAAGGGTAAGACGTTCCATATGTGACTGGTGAAGCCTTCTGTATTCGTTCTGATGAATGATTCTTCCCCAGTTGCATAGTTCCAGGTTTTCCCGGAATAGTCTGTTCATTTCACTGATGCTGATTCTGTATGCTTCTACGGGTTCTGTTGCTTGAGCATATTCCATACTCATCTTTCCATAATACAGTTCGTCCATACTAAAGATTACATGCCCTTCTATTGAGAAAGATGTTACGATCTCGTTGCCTTTGCATATCCAAAAATGGCGAAGCATGCCACTTTCTACAAACCAGACATAATGAGTAAACTTCCCGCTCTCAAGAACCATCTCACGTTTGTCAAAACGACATTCATGCAGGTTGCTGGCCAATAGCTGGGCTGTTTCTTCGCTGATGGGAGATACTTCTCTCATCTTTGATAAAAAGAGACTGTCTGTGAAATTTTTCATCTGAACTTTTGTGTAGCTGCAAAATTAAGAAAAAAAACAAAAGAACCCCCAAAAAGTCTTACCTTTGTAGCCGTAATTCAGAAAACTATAGATGAACAGACATTTACATACGGCATTAGATTGTTTGAAAACAGCTTGTCCCGGCACATGGAAAAGTGCCAAATGGCTGCTGAAGCTTATGATTCCCATTTCACTGGGAGTTACCATGTTGCAATGTTCAGGCATACTGGAATGGATAGCAGGGTATCTGAATCCCATTTTCGAATACTTGGGACTTCCTGGAGCTTCGGCGGTTATCTTCATCTCTGGCGCTACAGCCGGTACCTATGCGGGTGTAGCTGCACTTATGAGTATTCCGCTAACCTTGCGTCAGGCTACAATCTTGGGCATTATGATGGGACTTTGTCATGCTTTGCCCATGGAGTGTACAGTGAACAGCAAGACCGGGTCTTCATTTTGGAAGATGGGAGTTATCCGAATTCTGGCAGCCTTTGTCTGTGCCTTGTTGCTGAATCAGGTTTTGCCAGAGATGTCAGAACCGTTCATGTACCTTGGGGCAGATCCAGACAGTGGATTGAAGGAGGTGTTTCAGACTTGGTTGATTTCTCAGGTTAAGATGGTGGGAATGGTATTCTTGATTATCTACTCACTCATGGTGCTGCAGCGTGTGATAGAGGCGTACGGTTGGCTTCGCCCACTTTCTGATTTCCTTTCTCCGCTGATGGTTGTTTTTGGTCTTCCCAGAAAATCAGCCTACATGTGGCTGGTGGGCAATGTCTTGGGCATCAGCTATGGTGCTGCCGTAATGTTGGAATTGCAGGAAAAGAAATTGATTACAGCCCGTGATTCAAACGAGGTGAACTATCACCTCATCATGAGCCACTCTTTGCTAGAAGATACCATCGTCTTTGCTGCCACGGGTATCTCTGCTTTGTGGATCATTGGTTCCCGTGTGCTGTTTGCCATGGCGGTCGTTTGGAGCCGCAAGGCATTGCTGGCAGCTTATAAAATATTTAATCACTCTTAATTAATAAAAACACTATGGCTACAACTATATTGACCTTGCCTGCGCTGCGTTATGAAGCAGGAGCGCTTGCACCAGTCATTTCAGAAGAAACCATTGGTTTTCATTATGGAAAGCATCTTTAGACTTCTGTAAATAATCTGAATAACTTGATAGAGGGTTCAGAATTCGAAGGGGTTACCTTGGAGGAAATTGCTGCCAAGGGTTAGGGGGGCATTGGTAACAATGCTGGACAGGTCTTGAACCATAGCCTGTATTTTGAACAGTTTACTCCACAGCCTGCACAGAGCGAACCTCTTGGTGCGTTGGCAGTGGCTAGCGTAAAAAGCTTTGGCTCTTTTGAGGAAATGAAGGCAAAGATGAATGTGGCTGCTACCACACTCTTTGGAAGCGGATGGGCGTGGCTGTGTGCCGATGCTGAAGGTAATTTGAGTATTCTGCAGATGCCGAATGCTGACAATCCGCTGCGTCATGGCTTGAAACCGCTGCTTACTTTCGATGTCTGGGAGCATGCATATTACTTGGATTACCAGAACCGTCGTCCGGATTATCTGGCAGCTCTTTGGGGTATCATCGATTGGGATATTGTTGCTTCAAGATTGTAAAAATAAAAATACCGGGGATTTTTCCTCGGTATTTTGTTTCTTATTCAGCGCCGTTCCAGAACTCCCATGAAGCAATGGCTTGTAAAATAAGCATCTCCAGTCCGTTCTTGGTCTTGGCTCCTTGTTCTTCTCCTTTTTTCAGGAAGAGTGTCTGTTCTGGGTTATAGATGAGGTCGAAAAGCAGATGCCTGCTGTCCAGAGCTTCGTAGGGAAGGGTAGGACATTCATCTACATGTGGGAACATGCCGCTTGGGGTACAGTTTACAATGATGGTGTACTCTTGAAGAAGCTCCGGAGTAATGTCCTGATAGGTGATAGTACCTTCTGCGGGTTTGCGGGATACACCTAATACCTGCAGGCCTAATTTGGTTTCTAAACCATATCTGATGGCCTTGGAGGCCCCTCCTGTACACCCTAAGATTAAGGCCTTGCGGTGGTGTGGCTCCAACAGTGGTTGGATGCTGCGACAAAAGCCGATGACATCGGAGTTGAAGCCTTTCAAGTGTATGCCATTAGGGGTATGAGTGACACGTACCACATTCACGGCACCTATGGCACGTGCTTCATCAGAAAGCTCCTGTAAGAATGGAATGACTTGCTGCTTGTGAGGAATGGTTACGTTCAGGCCACGAAGTTCCGGGTTTTCTTTCAACACGCTTTCTATCTCTGTGATAGAAGGTATCTCAAAGTTGAGGTACTGGGCATCAATGCCTTCTTTTTGGAACTTCTCTGTAAAATATCCTCGTGAAAAAGAGTGTCCCAGAGGATACCCTAACAAACCGTATTTATCCATTACTTGATAGCTTTAAATAAGGTGCAGATGCCGAAGGTGAGGCGCTCAAAATGGACCTCAGAGAATCCGGCTTTTTTCAGACTCTGTGAAACGATTTCTGCCTGTGGGAAGGCTTCCATGGAAGATGGAAGGTAGGTGTAGGCGCTTTCATCGTGTGAGATGAGGCGTCCTATGGTTGGCATGACCACATGGGCATAGATCCAGAAGAGTTGTTTCATAGGGAAGTGAACAGGTACACTCAATTCTAGAAGAATAAGTGGCTTACCTAGTTTCAGTACGCGGCACATTTCCTTGAGACCATCGTCCAGATGGGCAAAGTTGCGTGCGCCAAACGCAATGGTGATGGCATCCATGCTGTCAGATGCAAAAGACATGCCCTTGCAGCAGTCTTCGTTCTGGAAGGTAATCTTGTCGGAGAGGCCGGCTTCGGCAACCTTTTTGCGTCCTATCTCCATCATGCCTTCAGAGATGTCTGCCCCGAAGATGTGTGCTGGTTGGAGCAGCTTATAAGCCAATAGGGCAAAGTCTCCTGTTCCGGTAGCAATGTCCAGCAGCTGTTGTGGCTGATATGCCTTCAGCTGGTTGATGGCATGATGGCGCCACCAACGGTCGATTCCCAGCGAGAGGGTATGATTGAGCCGGTCATAGGAATGTGCAATGTTGTCGAACATCCGTGTAACCTGCTCAGTCTTGTCTTGCTGGGAATCGTACGGTTTTATGTTTTCCTGCCTATAGGCCATTACTTGGTCAGGTAAGCAGTTACGTTCTTTTCAATACGTGCATTCAGCTCCTCTGCGTCTGCACCCTGGAACTTCTCTCCGGTAATCTGCTCATAAAGCTCCATATAGCGGTTAGAGATGCTCTCAACGATGGCATCGGTCATTTCTGGAACCTGCTGGCCTGCCTTACCCTGGAAGCCATTCTCCATCAACCACTCACGTACAAACTCCTTAGAAAGCTGCTTTTGAGGCTCGCCTGCAGCGAACTTCTCCTCATAGCCTTCTGCGTAGAAATAACGTGAAGAGTCTGGAGTGTGGATTTCATCCATCAGGTAAATTTCACCGTTGTGCTTACCGAACTCATATTTGGTGTCTACCAGAATCAAACCGCGCTCTGCTGCGATTTCTGTACCACGCTGGAACAATGCCAAGGTGTACTTCTCCAGCAGTTCATACTCTTCTGGGGTTGCCAGGCCCTTAGCCAAGATTTCTTCCTTAGAGATGTCGGCATCGTGCTCACCAATCTCTGCCTTGGTAGTAGGGGTAATGATTGGAGTAGGGAACTTCTGGTTCTCCTTCATGCCTTCTGGAAGCTTAACGCCACAGATTTCACGTATACCACTCTTGTAAGCACGCCATGCACTTCCGCACAGGTAGCCACGTACAATCATTTCTACAGGGAAACCCTCGCACATTACACCTACGGTAACCATAGGGTCTGGAGTAGCCTTCTTCCAGTTAGGACAGATGTCGGTAGTTGCATCCAGGAACTTGGCTGCAATCTGGTTCAGGATCTGACCCTTGAAAGGAATACCTTTTGGAAGGATAACGTCGAAGGCAGAGATACGGTCTGTTGCAACCATAACGAGCTGCTCGCCATTGATATTATACACGTCACGAACCTTGCCGTGATAAACGCTCTTTTGACCTGGGAAATTGTACTCGGTCGCTGTTAATGCTTTCATTGGAATCTTATTTTTATGTTTTTATAATTATCATTTTTTGGCAGCCTCTTCCTCTGCTTTCTTTGCTTCGCGGTAGGCTTTCTTCTCTTCATCGTATTTCTCGTAAGCATCGACGATGGCGGTCACCAGTTTGTGGCGCACAATGTCGCTCTTGTCAAGTTCTATGAAACTTATACCCTTCACGTTCTTCAGGATTCTCATAGCTTCTACCAGACCGGAACGTTGGCTGGATGGAAGGTCTATCTGAGTCATGTCGCCAGTGACAATCATCTTGGTGTTCATACCCATACGGGTAAGAAACATCTTGATTTGCTGGCTGGTGGTGTTCTGTGCCTCATCCAGAATGACCACGGCATCATTCAGGGTTCGTCCACGCATGAAAGCCAGTGGGGCAATCTGAATGACATTTGTTTCCATGTATTCCTTCAGCTTTACGGCTGGAATCATGTCCTGCAGGGCATCATAGAGTGGCTGTAGGTAAGGATCAATTTTTTCTTTCATGTCGCCAGGCAGGAATCCCAGTTTCTCTCCAGCTTCCACAGCGGGACGGCTTAAGATGATTTTCTTGATCTCCTTGTTCTTGAGTGCCTTTACTGCTAAGGCTATAGCCGTGTATGTCTTACCGGAACCTGCAGGGCCTACAGCAAACAGCATGTCACTGTTACAGAATGCTTCAACCATGAGCTTCTGGTTCTTGCTGCGAGGCAGGATAGGGCGGCCGCTGATGCTGAACAGGATGACGTCACCGCTGTCTGGTGCATCGGGCTGCTGCTTTCCCTTGATGATGCCCAGGATAACCTCCTCGGAAAGGGAATTGTATTTAGCGCAATGCTTTTCTAATTTCTGGATGACTTCCTCAAAGGCACACATCTCTTCTTCGTCACCCATGACGCGAATGACATCTCCTCTTGCCACGATTCGCAGCTTAGGGTAGAGTGCCTTGATAATCTGAATATGGGCATTGTTTACTCCGTAAAAGGTAGCTGGGTCCACATCTTCCAGAACGATATGCTTTTCTATCATTGAAAATCTATTTCTTCTTAAAATTGCTGCAAAATTAGTGAATTTATTTTATTCTTCTCCCCATTTGCCGTATCTTTGTGCACGTAAAAAGAAAAATAATGAATTTAAAAGAGATAAAGAAACTTGCTACAAAGGAAGGGTTCCTGAATTTTGTGCAGGGAATGAAGCCGGCAGACCGTTTTGTGGCGGGATTCATATTGGTGGTGCTTTTTCTGGGATTGGTGCGATTGGTCTTTGATCCCGGACATCAAGACTTCCAGACTGTAACATCCTCAGTTTTGGAAAAGACTGATTCTTTGGCCCAGGAGCCTGCAGATGAACCTATTGCAGATGAACCAGCTGTCATAGAGGAGAAAACAGAAGAAGCGAAGGAACCGAAAGAACTTAAGCAACCTTATTTTACACGCCCTATTGTGCATTGGACGGAGAAGGAATTTTCCGACTTGAATGATGTGCAGCTTACAGCAGCTCGCCAGAATGGTTTGAAGCATCCTATTGCCAACCGTGAGGAGGCCGAGAAGCTGGTTGAGGAGGGAGGTATGGTTTTCGTGGGTGCCAGTCCGTTGTTCTTCCTGAAAGAGCTGAACCACTCTATTCCTTATCTGGTTCCAAAGGCTCATCGTCTTTTGAACCGTATTTCCTTGAATTTCATGGACTCCTTGAGAGCAAAGAAAATTCCTGTTCATAAACTGATCGTGACTTCAGCACTCCGTACCAGATCGGATATAAATAGTCTTAAGCGTAGCAATGTCAATGCTACTACTCAGTCTTGCCATGAATATGGTACAACCATTGACATCGCTTATAACAATTTCCAGGAAATGGAGGAAGACCCCATGGAAATCCATAACGGCGTACGTGCTGCAAACATGAAGCGTGTACTGGGTGAAGTGCTCCGCGACCTGCGTTACGAAGGCCGTTGCTATGTGAAGCATGAAATGAAACAGGGGTGTTTCCATATCACAGTTAGATAAATGCAGCGTTATTTCATAGAACTTGCTTACGACGGCACGGCATATCATGGCTGGCAGGTCCAGCCTCACGATGTCAGTGTGCAAGAGGTACTGAATAAATGCTTGAGTACCTTGCTGGGCAGGGATATGGAGGTTGTGGGTGCAGGACGTACCGATGCGGGCGTCCATGCCCGTCTCATGGTAGCTCATTTTGAGGTGGAAGAACCGTTGGATCCACAATGGTTGGCTGAAAAGCTGAACCGTATGTTGCCGCAGGATATTTCCATATATGGTGTCAGACCAGTGACCGTGGATGCACATGCGCGTTTCTCGGCTACTTACCGCACTTACCATTATTTTGTACATCATGAGAAAAATGCATTTAACAGGGCATACAGCTATCGTGTTCCTGGCAAGGAACTGGATTATGCTCTAATGAATGAAGCGGCCAGCAAGTTGTTTTTTTATACTGATTTCACTAGCTTCTCTAAGTTACATACCGATGTGAAGACAAACAACTGCAAGATCATGACGGCAGAATGGCGTCAGTTGAAAGATGACGAGTGGGTGTTTGTCATACAGGCTGACCGTTTCTTGCGGAATATGGTTCGTGCCATTGTTGGGACGCTGGTAGAAGTGGGCAGAGGAAAACTTACTGTAGAGGGTTTCCAGCGTATCATTGAGCAGAAAGATCGATGCAGTGCTGGTATGTCCATGCCGGGCAATGCGCTTTTTTTGGTGGATATAGGATATCCTGAAGAGATTTATTTGTAAACCTGATTAACGTATAGAAAACATGTGGTTGTCATTTGCTTTTCTCTCTGCTTTCCTGCTTGGATTCTACGATGTGTTCAAGAAGAAATCGCTCCGTGACAATGCGGTGATTCCCGTGCTGTGCCTGAATACGTTGTTCTGTTCCTTGATATTTCTGCCTTTCATCATCCTTTCCTCCACAGGTTCTATCGGTTCTGAAAGTGCTTTGTATATTCCGTCTTGGGGATGGGAGGAACATAAGTTCATTATCTTGAAGGCATTTATTGTGTTGTCTTCTTGGATTTTGGGTTATTTCGGAATAAAGCATCTGCCCATTACCATAGTTGGCCCTATCAATGCTACCCGTCCGGTGATGTCACTCATTGGCGCATTGTTGGTCTTTGGTGAACGTTTGAACTTGTACCAGTGGATTGGTGTAGGATTGGCCATTCTTTCTTTCTTCCTGCTCAGCAAGAGTGGCAAGAAGGAAGGCATTGATTTCAAGCATAACAAATGGGTTGTCTTTGTGGTTCTCTCGGCTTTGTTGGGTGCCATAAGCGGCCTCTATGATAAATTCCTCATGGCTCCTGCAGAGAACGGAGGTGTGGGTTTGAATAGAATGGAAGTGCAGTCGTGGTACAACCTGTACCAGTTTGTTCTCATGAGCCTCATGATGCTGCTCATCTGGTATCCTACCCGTAAGAAGACTACCCCTTTTCATTGGAGCTGGTGCATCGTGTTCATCTCCTTGTTCCTGTCTGCAGCAGATTTTGCATACTTTTATGCCTTGAGTCTGGATGGTGCCATGATTTCCATTGTTTCCATGGCCAGAAGAAGCAGCGTGCTCGTATCTTTCATGATAGGAGCAATGGTCTTCCATGAAAAGAATTTGAAGAGTAAGGCGCTGGATTTGTTCCTGGTTCTGCTGGGTATGCTGTTCCTGTGGCTGGGAACCCATTAATAATATAGAAAGGTATAGATTATGAAGAAAGTCATTCTGATACTCCTGACAGGATTTGTACAGCTTGCTGCGCAGGCACAGGACATGCGTGAGGTTTTTATTGACATGCCCGATAGCCTTCAGGCATTACTCACCCGGAACAATCGTATGGACATGCTGGATTTCCTGGACAGCAAGATGGAGGCAAAGGTAACGAATCGCTTGGAAGGAGAGACTGTCATGGATACGCTTACAGCCGATTATCTGAAGATTACACTCACCAAGAATACTGTGTTGGAGATGAAACTGATTGAACGGGGTGAGGAAAAGGTTATTGCCGTGTTGCATACTACCGCAGGTCCGGTAAAAGATAGTTTCCTACAGTTCTATACCGCCGATTGGAAGGAAGCTGAAAACTTGATGGAAATGCCACTGTTCAGTGCATTTGAACGGAAAGACAGAGGGAAACTGACTGAGGAACAGATTCAGTTGCTTGAGGGACTTGCAGACATGCAGCTTACAGAAATGAAGCTTTCTCCAGAAGACCAGATATTGCGTTGCCAGCTGAGCCTGGATATTCTGAACAAGGAAGACAGGGAAAAGGCTGCCGGACTGGTAAAGGAAGTTGAGGTTGAATTGAAATAAATAGACAATTAGGATAAAAAAATAAGAGCGACTCCAAAAGGAATCGCTCTTATTTTATCTCTGTTCGAGAGAAATTACTTGTTCTTACGAGCAGCACCGTAACGGCTGAAGAACTTATCAACACGACCAGCGGTATCTACCAACTTGCTCTTACCAGTATAGAATGGGTGAGAAGTTGAAGAAATTTCCATCTTGTACACAGGATAAGTTTCACCCTCGAATTCAACAGTTTCTGTAGTCTTGCAAGTAGACTTAGACAGGAACATATCGCCGTTACTCATATCCTTGAATACTACAGGACGGTAATTAGCTGGATGAAGATCTTTTTTCATAATTTTAAAATTTTTATCAAGTTTATATTGCTGGTAACACAATATAGTGTAATGGGCTATATTATTTCGGGGTGCAA
>JAKSLR010000002.1 GCA_024401095.1 Bacteroidaceae bacterium | reverse complement strand
ATTATAATTCATTTATTACTTAATCTACCTTACGAAGCACTACTGCAGAGCGTGCAGGAACGTAGAGCAGCAGCCACTCCTTACCATATTTCTTATGCACCACATCGTAACGGGTGAAGTGACGAATACTATCGTCTGTAAGTCCATTACCACCGAATGCAGGATTATCTGTATTTAAGACTACCTCATAAGAGCCTTTTGGTACCAGGAATCCATAGTCTGTAAATGACTTATTTGGGCTGAAATTGAAGACGAACAGCAGATTACCACGGGTGAAAGCCAAAATCTGATCATTGTCATTGTGCCAAACTTCCTGCACCTTGCTCTTCTGGATGTTCTTCTCACCGGAAATGAGATGAGTCATGGCCTCATCGAAATCTCCCAACCAGTGGAAACAAAGTTCCTTGTTGTCCACCAGATTCCACTGACGACGAGCATACTTGTGACTCCAACCATTACCCTCACGAGGGAAATCAATCCACTCTGGGTGACCGAATTCATTACCCATAAAGTTCAGGTAACCACCGTTAATGGTAGCAATGGTCAGCAGGCGAATCATCTTGTGCAAAGCGATACCACGGTTTGCCATATAGGTTTCATCACCCTTCTTGAAATGCCAGTACATATCGGCATCTACCAAGCGGAAGATAATGGTCTTGTCGCCCACCAATGCCTGGTCGTGAGATTCTGCATAAGAGATGGTCTTCTCATCCTTACGACGGTTTGTCAGTTCCCAGAACATGCTACTAGGCTTCCAGTCCTCGTCTTTCAGTTCCTTGATGGTCTTGATCCAATAATCAGGCACATTCATCGCCATACGATAATCGAAACCGTAACCACCATCGGCAATCTTTGCTGCCAGACCCGGCATACCAGAAACCTCCTCGGCAATGGTGATAGCCTTAGGATTAACCTCGTGAATCAAATCATTGGCCAAAGTCAGGTAAATGATGGCATTGCCATCCTGATGACCATTATAATAATCCTGATATCCACCAAATGACTCACCCAAGCCATGGCTATAATACAGCATGGAAGTCACACCATCGAAACGGAAACCGTCGAACTTGTATTCTTCCATCCAGAACTTACAGTTGGACAACAGGAAGTGAAGCACTTCATTCTTTCCATAGTCGAAGCAAAGAGAATCCCAAGCTGGATGCTCACGTCGATCACCCTTATTGAAATACTGACAAGGATCACCTGCCAGATTACCGATTCCTTCCATTTCATTCTTCACAGCATGACTGTGGACAATGTCCATGATGCAGGCAATGCCCATGCTATGAGCTGTATCAATGAGTTCCTTCAACTCCTCTGGAGTACCGCAACGGCTTGAAGCAGCAAAGAAGTTACTTACATGGTAACCAAAGCTACCGTAGTAAGGATGCTCCTGAATAGCCATGATCTGGATGGCATTGTAACCCGCTTTCTTTACGCGTGGCAACACATTCTCAGTAAACTCCTTGTAAGTTCCTACCTTCTCTGCATCCTGAGACATACCCACATGGCACTCATAGATGAGCAACGGACTGGTAGTAGGCTTGAATTTCTTGACCTTGAACTGATAAGGTTCCTCTGGAGCCCATACCTGAGCAGAGAAGATATGGGTTACCTTATCCTGAACCACTCTTCTTACCCATGCAGGAAGACGTTCACCCTCGCCGCCGTTCCAGTGAACCTTCAACTTATAAATATCACCATGCTTCAGAGCCTTTGCCTTGAGCTGGATTTCCCAAACACCGTTCTTCTTCGGTTTCAGCTGATATTCAGGACTCTCCTTCCATCCGTTGAAATCTCCGATCAGGCAAATGGAGGTAGCATTTGGAGCCCACTCACGGAATACCCATCCCTTTTCAGTACGATGGAGACCAAAATACATATAACCTGTAGCGAACTCACTCAAAGTAGTTTTACCCTTATTGGTAAGCTCTGCCTTCTTAGCCAATACGCTATAATAACGACCTTCGATTGCTGGTTCAAAAGGTGCCAGCCATTTGTCGTTCTTTACCAGCTTCAATGGTGTTTTCTTTTCCATAGTATGTAAATTTAAGTATTATCTTCTACGACGTCTGGTACTTCTGCGCCTTGTGCTCTTGCGCTTGGAGTAAGTACTCTTGTTACTAGCATTCAGGACACGGTCTGGTACATCCTTAATCTCCGGAGCAGACTGAACCTCCTTGCCGTCTACCTGTTTCAGGGAATTCTTGCTGTAAACACCCTTGTGAAGCAAGTTTCCGTCTGAATCGAATTCCTCATAAGGACCGTCTTTCAAGTCATCAGTGAAGAAGCCCACATAGCTGATGCCCTCACTGTTGACCAATGTACCGTTTCCGTTCTTCTTGCCATTCTTGTAAGTACCGGTGAACACAGAACCATCGGAAGAGCGGAATTTGCCTTGTCCGTTCATGGTTCCATTCTCCCACTCTCCTTCATAGACATCACCGTTGGCCCAGGTATAAGTACCCTTGCCATCCATCTGATTATCTTTCCAGTTGCCCTCATAAATGGCACCATTGGCCCAGGTATAAGTACCCTTGCCATGCTGGTTACCATTGGCAAACTGTCCGATATAGCTGTTTCCGTTGGCCAAAGTAAATGAGCCGTGACCTGTACGTTCACCATTCAGGTAATCGCCCACATACACATCGCCATTACGGAATTTATAAATGCCTTTACCTTCCTGGACATCCTCACGCCAGTCACCTTCATAGACATCACCATCGGCAAAAGTATAAGTGCCCTTGCCATGACGGGAATTCTGGCGCATCTGACCGGTATAAGAGGAACCATCTTCCCACACGAAGGTTCCTTCACCGTCCTTCATGTCATTTTTCCAGTCGCCATCATAATAGGCACCGTCTTTCCAAGTATATCTTCCTCTACCGCTACGCTTATTGTCTTTCCATTCGCCAGAATACTTGTCACCATTGAAATAATACATGACACCCTGTCCCTCCTGAACTCCTTTATAGAAGAAGCCCTCATAACGGTTGTTGTTTGAGAAGTGATAGATGCCCTTGCCGTGCATGTAATCATCGTACCATTCTCCTTCATATTTTTCTGAAGCGTTGGAAAAAATCATGACACCATGCCCACTGCGGCGAGAAAGAACCCAATTACCTTCGTAAGTATCTCCATTATCCCAGGTACATGTACCTAAACCATAAGGTTTCTTGCCTACAAGTTCACCGTGATAGGTGGAACCGTCTTTAAAGACATAGGAACCTACAGAGTATTTCTGTGCTGAAACAGAGGTGACTACAAAGAATAAAACAGATAGGGTTATATATAGTTTATTTTTCATGAATGCAAATTTGATATTATGTATCCATGCAAAAATAAAAGAAAATAGTCAAATGAACAAATATCTTAAGGTTTCTTTATATTTTTTTGCCAGCAATCACTTCTTTAATTGAATCTGGACAGAGGTACTTATTTGCCATTTCTTGAATATCGGCAACTGAAACCTGGCAAATCTGCTCTACTTTCTGCTGCATGAAATCATCGGGGAAACCGCTAACTTCGGCAAAAGTAAAGGCATCGGCCAGAGACAAACCTTCATAACGACGGGTCTGTTCTCCCAACAGATAGCTTTTTACCATATCCAATTCTTCTTGCGGCACCTGCTCAGAACGAAGACGGTCAATTTCATGGTAAACCTCATGGATAAGTGGTTCCACATATTTAGCATCGCACTGGCTGGCAATGACCAAAATCGACTCATAAGGGTATGGCATTAATCCACACCCAATGCCATAGGTATAACCCTTATCTTCACGGATATTGCTCATGAGACGACTGCCAAAATAGCCTCCCAGCAAGGTAAGCATAACGCTCAGCTTGACATAATCCGGATGATTCTGGCGAATGGTCAGACACCCCATACGGACTGCACTCTGCAGCGAATCCTGAACTTCGATGAACTGTCTTTTTTCTACAGAAGAGACAGGTGCAATGGGCACTATTGGAACAACAGAAGAATCTATACCCCACTTTTGTTCGCCAAACATCTTCAAGACCAAATCATGCACCCTTCCATCAGGGTTACCCGACAGATAGACAGAAGCATTCTGGGAATGATAATATCGGGTATAAAAATCCATCAGGCTGGAGGTCTGAATTCTGTCATAATCCTCGGCACAAGCATATCTGGCACACGGATGCGCTGTTCCCAAAACCATCTTGTTAAAAGCCACACGTGCTATGGAATCTACTTTCTTGGAATTAACCAGATACTGCTGTTTGGCATTGTCTACCATGACCTGGAATTCCTCGGAAGGGAAAGAAGGTTCTTTTACGATTTTCTCCAATACCGTCAATGTCTCCTTCGCATATTTGTTTAAAGAAAAGAGGTATATGGAATTCGTACTTACACCCGTGCCGTATTCCAGCCATGCGCCATAACGGTCCAGCTGCTCGGAAATCTCCTCGGAACTCATGGAACGAGTACCTTCTCCTAGCATTCTGTTTGTAAAAGAAGACTGAAGTGGCATGGTCTGACGCCATTGTCCGCCGTTAATCAGAATATCCAAGCGGAATACATCTTCCTGTACGGTTTCATCCAACAGAGCAAAACGAGAGCCATTTGATAACTGCAAACGTTTTGGCAGAGGTAATTCCAATCGCTTTAGCGGCTTAATCTCTGGTTGTTTAGTACGATCTAAAGCCATTTTTACTGATGCTTAGACAAGAATTCCTCTGCTTTCTCCAAGTCTTGTGGAGTATCAATGCCGATGGTCTCAACCTGTGTAAGTCCCACCTTAATCACATATCCGTTCTCTAACCAACGGAGCTGTTCCAGAGATTCTGCCAGCTCTAGAGACGACTGAGGCAAGGAAGTAATTTCCCGTAGTACCTCTGTACGGTATGCATAGAGGCCAATATGCTTATAATAGGTATGACCGGCAAGCCATTCCTTACGGTCTTTATTTCTAGTAAACGGGATAATGCTACGGCTAAAATAAAGAGCCTGACTATTCTTGTTGATGACAACCTTAGGTGAATTTACATTCTCAAGTGCATCGTAACCATCTGCAGGAGTAAAAGGTTTTACCAAGGTAGCTATCTGAGTTTCCTCATCCTTGAAACAATCCATGACCGACTGCAACTGAGATGCCTGAATAAAAGGTTCATCACCTTGGATGTTTATCACAACGTCGAACTCTCCCGGAGTCTTTGTCAAGGCTTCATAACAACGGTCTGTTCCACTACGGTGCTCTGTACTTGTCATGACAACATTGCCACCAAAGGAACGGACAACCTCAGCTATACGCTCATCATCGGTTGCAACTACAGCATCAGGAAGGACGCTGGTTACTTGTTCATATACTCGCTGAATGACAGGTTTTCCGCCAAGGATAGCCAAAGGCTTGGCAGGAAAACGAGTTGATGCATATCTTGCAGGAATAATACCTAAAAATTTCATGCTGATTAATTATTGGAAAATCTGGTCTACGCCTCCTTCTTCCAGAGGGTCCTTTTCTTCTGCCTGCATTCCACCACATGGGTTCCAGTCTGCAGGAATATCGAATTTCTCATCCACGCTATATCCCAAATGCTTGTCTGCAAACACTTTCTGCATATACAATGCCCAGACAGGAAGAGCTGCTGCAGCACCCTGACCCATAGTCATGGTATCGAAGTGAATATCACGTTCCTCACCTCCTACCCAGACACCACTTACCAGGGATGGAGTATAACCCATGAACCAGCAGTCGGAGTTAGAGTTGGTGGTTCCTGTTTTACCACCCATATCGCAGGTCAGATTATAACGGTTACGGATTCTGCTACCCGTACCACCATCAATGACGGTACGCATCATATAGACCATCTTAAAGGCACTGTCCTCGCTGATAACCTCTTCCATTTGAGGCTGGAACTCTGCAACGACATTACCATCGCTGTCTTCTATACGAGTCACGTACATCGGAGCTACACGAATGCCATGATTTGCAAAGGCAGTATAAGCAGATACCATTTCACTGACTTTAATATCGCAAGTACCGAGGCAAAGCGGCATATAAGGTTCAATATCGTTGGTACGTACACCATAGCGATGGAGCATGTCAACCAAAGCCGGTGGAGTAAGATGATCCATCAGATAGGCAGAAATCCAGTTGTTAGACTGCTGCAATCCCCATTGGAGAGTAACCATAGACCCCACACGGGAAGAACCACTGTTACGAGGTGTCCAGTTACCATAGGTACGCTGTACATTCAAGACCTGGTCGCATGGAGTAAATCCACTCTCCATAGCTAATGAATACAGATAAGGCTTAATGGTAGAACCCACCTGTCGACGTCCGACTGCAGCCATGTCATAGGTAAAATGATTGAAATCCAAACCACCTACATAAGCCTTCACATGACCAGTCTTAGGATCCATGGACATAAAGCCTGTACGCAAGAAATGCTTGTAATATCGGATAGAATCCATAGGAGTCATCAGCGTATCCACTTCCCCTTTATAAGTGAAAATAGACATTTTCTGCTTTTCATTGAAAGACTTCAAGATTTCCTCTTCAGAATGTCCTGCGGCAGCCATTGTCCTCCAGCGGTCGCTCTGACGGATGTTTCTATTCATGATCTTATCTACCTCTGCCTGAGTAAGATTCTTGGTGAATGGAGCTGTAGCACGTCCTTTCTTTTCCTTGAAGAATGCAGGTTGAAGAACCTTTGCCACATGTTCGAAGCAAGCTTCTTCTGCATAACGTTGCATGCGGCTGTCAATAGATGTATAAATCTTCAAGCCATCGGTATAGATATTATAGTTCTCACCGGTCTTTTTCTTGTTCTTGTTGCACCATCCATAAAGTGGATCCTTCTCCCATGCAATAGAATCTTCATAATAATTCACACCTTGCCATGAAGCATAATCTTTTCTTTCCGGTTTCTTTGCCATCATGATCTTACGTAAATACTCACGCAGATAAGGTGCAATACCTTCTTTGTGATCTGCACGATGGAAATGAAGTGTTATATCCTGTGCCTCATATTCAGCAAGATCAGCCTTACTTAGGTATCCAGCCTTTTGCATCTGACTGAGTACAGTATTTCTACGTGCCTTACTGCGTTCCGGAAAACGGACAGGATTATAATACGAAGGATTTTTACACATTCCCACCAAGAGAGCAGATTCTATGACAGTCAGCTCTTTTGGGGTCTTGCTGAAATACACCTGTGCGGCTGTCTTGATACCAACAGCATTATTCAAGAAGTCAAAATAGTTCAGGTACATGGTGATCAGTTCCTCCTTGGTGTAGAAACGCTCCAGCTTAATGGCAATCACCCATTCTACCGGCTTCTGTACAAGACGGGCAAGCGTACTGCTGGCATGATCAGAATACAACTGCTTGGCCAACTGCTGGGTAATGGTACTACCACCTCCGGCATTGGCATTTCCCATCAATCCACGCTTGATGATAGCGCGAGAAAGCGCACGGAGGTCAATTCCCGAATGTTCGTAGAAACGGACATCCTCTGTGGCAACTAGTGCATCAATCAATGATGAAGGGAGGTCTTCATAACCAACAAACACACGGTTATCACGACTAAGTGACCAAGTACCCATCAGTTGTTCATCAGCAGTATAAATCTGAGTAGCGTATCGGTTGACAGGATTCTCCATCTCATCAATCGGAGGCATATATCCAATCCAACCATTATATACGGAAATGAATCCTACCATCAGCAGAAACATTCCTGCCAGCAAAAGGATCCAAAGTGTTTTCAGAATCTTACTCATCTTTTCAATCTTTTTTATTGGTGCAAATTTAACGATAATTCTTTTATAAAAAGAGTTTTCAAAAAAACTTATACGATTTATTCATATTATTGAGCAGTTTTCACTTTTTTTCAGTACCTTTGACGCTCGATAATTTGATTAATCCAGCATTAATTTATGGAAACCCGTAGTTTAGTGACAATTGCCGATATGTCCAAAGAGAAGATCATGTATCTTTTGGAAATGGCACAGGAGTTTGAAAAGAACACCAATCGAAAGATTTTGGACGGAAAAGTTGTAGCCACTCTGTTCTTTGAGCCTTCTACCCGAACCCGTCTTAGTTTTGAAACAGCAGCCAATCGTCTTGGTGCGCGCGTCATTGGATTTGCAGACCCAAAGATAACTAGCGGAACAAAAGGCGAAACGCTGAAAGACACCATCATGATGGTAAGCAACTATGCAGACATCATCTGCATGCGTCATTTTCTGGAAGGCGCTGCACGTTATGCCAGCGAAATTGCACCTATTCCTATCGTAAATGCCGGTGATGGAGCTAACCAGCACCCTTCTCAGACACTTTTGGACCTTTACACCATCTACCAGACACAGGGAACCCTGGAGAACCTGAATATCTACATGGTAGGTGACTTGAAATATGGACGAACCGTTCATTCCCTGCTTATGGCAATGCGTCATTTCAATCCAACATTCCACTTCATCGCACCCGATGAACTGAAAATGCCAGATGAGTATAAAGACTACTGCCAGAGAATGGGCATCAAGTATACAGAGCACAAGGATTTCAACACAGAAATCATCAAAGACGCTGATATTCTTTACATGACACGTGTTCAGAAAGAGCGTTTCACTGACTTGATGGAATATGAAAGAGTAAAAGACGTCTATATCCTAAAGAAAGATATGTTGGAAGGATGCAGAGACAACATGAAAATACTCCATCCACTTCCACGTGTCAATGAAATTGCATACGATGTAGATGAGAGTCCAAAAGCCTATTATTTCCAGCAGGCAAAGAATGGTCTGTATGCAAGACAAGCCATTATTTGCGATTGCTTAGGAATTAGCCTTGATGATGTAAAGAATGATCCTACCATTTTAAAATAAGCGCCATTATGAAAAAAGAACTTCAAGTTGCTGCACTAGAAAATGGTACAGTAATCGATCATATCCCAACCGAAAAATTGTTTGATGTGGTTAATCTTCTGCACCTTCAGGAGATGAAAACCCCTGTAACTATTGGATATAACCTTGAAAGCCAGAAGATGGGATGCAAGGGTATCATCAAGGTTGCAAATAAATTCTTCAATGATGAAGAAATGTCACGCCTGTCTGTAATTGCAAAGAACATGCAGCTTATCATCATCAACAACTATGAAGTAGTTGAGAAGAAGGATGTAAATGTACCAGATGAGTTGAAGGGCATCGTACGTTGCAGCAATCCAAAATGTATCTGCAATAATGAACCTATGCCAACTCATTTTAAGGTTACAGACAAGATTCGTGGTATCATCAAATGCCACTATTGTGAAAAAGAGCAGGAGTTGACCAAAGCTCAATTGCTATAATTCATGAAACAAGATTGGAAACCAGGAACAATGGTGTATCCGCTGCCTGCCGTATTGGTGAGTTGCGGATCCACTCCTGAAGACTATAATTTAATAACGGTGGCTTGGACAGGAACCATCTGTTCCAATCCACCTATGTGTTATATCTCTGTTCGTCCTGAAAGACATTCTCATGCGATATTAATGAAGAACATGGAGTTTGTCATTAACCTGACAACAGAAGATATGGCTTATGCGACAGACTGGTGTGGTGTTCGTTCAGGAAAAGACTATAACAAGTTTCAGGAAATGAATCTGACACCAGGAAAAGCCTCTGTCGTAAATTGTCCCATTGTGGAAGAATCTCCACTTTGCATTGAATGCAAGGTAAAGGAAGTTATCAGTCTCGGTTCACACGACATGTTCATTGCTGATGTTGTGAATGTAAAAGCCGATGACAAATACTTAAATTCAACAGGAAAATGGGACTTGTCTGCCAGTGATCCACTAGTCTATTTACATGGTGGATATTACGGGCTTGGTAAAAAGATAGGAAAATTTGGTTGGAGCGTTGAAAAGAACAAAAAGAAATAAAAGAGATTTACAAACGAGATGAAAAGAGACAACGAGATTTTTGCTTTAATAGGTAAAGAAAAGGAAAGACAGTTAAAAGGTATTGAGTTAATCGCATCGGAAAATTTTGTCAGCGAACAGGTAATGGAAGCCATGGGTTCAGTCATGACCAACAAATATGCTGAAGGATATCCTGGAAAGCGTTATTATGGCGGATGCGAAGTGGTGGACCAGAGCGAGACAATCGCAATAGAGCGTGTATGCAAGCTTTTTGGTGCAGAATATGCCAATGTTCAGCCTCACTCAGGAGCACAGGCAAATGCAGCAGTTTTATTAGCTTGTTTGAAGCCTGGTGATAAATTTATGGGATTAAACCTGGCCCATGGCGGTCATCTTTCCCACGGCTCACTAGTAAACACTAGTGGTATTTTATATACTCCATGCGAATATAATCTGAAAAAGGAAACAGGTCGTGTTGATTACGACCAGATGGAGGAAGTTGCTCTTCGTGAACAGCCAAAACTGATTATCGGTGGTGGTTCTGCCTATAGTCGTGAATGGGACTATGCACGCATGCGTAAAATTGCAGACAAAGTTGGAGCGCTGTTGATGATTGACATGGCTCATCCTGCAGGTTTGATTGCTGCAGGCTTATTGGAAAACCCTGTCAAATATGCACATATCGTAACTTCTACTACTCACAAGACACTTCGAGGCCCACGTGGAGGTATTATTCTTATGGGCAAGGATTTTGAGAATCCATGGGGGCTAAAGACCCCAAAAGGCCAGATTAAAATGATGAGCCAGATATTGAATTCTGCTGTATTTCCAGGCCAGCAAGGAGGTCCACTAGAGCACGTCATTGCAGCAAAAGCTGTTGCTTTTGGCGAAGCACTTCAGCCAGAATTCAAAGAATATCAGATTCAAGTAAAGAAGAATGCTGCTGCTTTGGCAAATGCATTAATGGAACGTGGCTTTGATATTGTTTCTGGAGGTACTGACAACCATTCCATGCTGGTTGATCTCCGCTCAAAATATCCAGATTTGACAGGAAAAGTTGCAGAAAAAGCACTGGTAGCTGCAGATATAACAGCAAACAAAAATATGGTTCCATTTGATACACGCAGTGCATTCCAGACCTCTGGTATTCGACTTGGCACCCCTGCAATTACCACACGAGGAGCAAAAGAAGACCTGATGGTTGAAATAGCTTCTATGATTGAAACTGTACTGGACAACCCTGAAAATGAAGAGGTAATTGCTCAGGTTCGTGCCAAGGTCAATGAAACCATGAAGAACTACCCATTGTTTGCATATTAATTTAAGACTATTGTCTTTCAGGAATAAGTCAATTGTCCCTGCGCCCGAAGACAATAGAGCATTTTCAGAATATCAGATTAACACAAATAAAAAAGTCCCCAAATTTGGGGACTTTTTCTATTTCATGCATTTCTTAATCTTCCAGTAAATTCTTCAAGAATTCGTCTAATTCTTTATCCAATCCTTTCAAAAGGCCTTCATCTGCAAGAACTAAATCGTCGTCAACAAGAAGCAATTCTGCAACAGTTTCCTTATCTTGATCTACAAGTACAAAAGAGAATGGTTTTAATATAGACAAATGTTCCAATTCCTTACGATTATGATCCAAAGCCCTACGGAGTATAGTGACAACATCAGACATAGAATCTGAACCCCTTAATCCTACCAGTTCATTAATAGTAATGCTAGATAATAGCTCGTCTTCATCGTCAAAAACCTTCAGTTCTCCATCCTCGAATGATGGTTGAAAGTAAAGATCTGTCACCACGCTATCCTCTAAATTAGAATAACGATCTATCAAACCCAAAATAGTCTGATTAATTAAAGATTTTGATTCACCGCTTAACTTCATGAATTCCTCTTTTTTGTACTACTAAGGTTCAAAATTACACGATTTTTTGAAATTATTCAAATTTTCTTCAAGAAAACTATTGAAAACGCTGCAATTGCAAGTTCAAACGTTGTATATCACTAATTCTCTGTTTGAGAATAAGCAGATAATATCCAGAGAAAACGGACAAATCTTCATAAGCAGATGCTACACGACTCTGAAATTCCAAACATCTTTTATAGGCACCTTCTACATTTCCGGTCATCTCATCATATAAAATGAGATTAAACTCAAATTGTTCCTTCAGCTTTCCCTTAGCTTTTTCTTTTCCTGCATTCCAAAGTTCGCCAGCCTTTTCCCAATTATTCTGACTCACAAACATAGCAGCATCACGCATATCAATATTACCGCCAGAAAAATACGTCCTCTCTACAGAAGTCCAATAAGGAGCAAGGTAATGTGCATTTTTTTCTGCCATATATAGCTCTATGTCATTGCGGATAAGCCCATAGGAAAGTGCAGAATCATAGAAATCCAATGCTATGGTATCACTCAATGCAATTGTTTTGAGAGGGCGATCTCTTTCAGGAACATAAAGACGAAGAACTGTTTCGGCCAATATCACTGGACTGAGAGCATTTTTAAGAGGTGCAGAATAACTACGTTCTGTACTGACAATCATATCAACTCCTAAATCATCGCAAAGATTCTCTACATGACTCTTGCTCAAAGGTAATAATCTATCGCCTTCTTGACGTTCCCACAAAGATACATCACTGTCACAGAGTATAACATCCTCAAAATAATCAGCTTCTGCCAATTGCTTGGCAAGTTGCTCCGTGAAAATCTTAGAATCCATACATAAAGGATTACTTGGGACATTAACGTAGCTCATATTCACTCGATCAACAAGGCCTATTTTTTGTAAAGAAGCAGGAAACTCTATAGATGCAGGATAGACCTGATCCATTTCAATCGTTGAATATGTAACTGTTCCGCAAGAAACCAGAACAAATACTAAAGACAAAAGAGTTAACAGTTTTTTCATTCCCTTTATATCATCTATATGATACAGAAAGAGCCTGTAACACCTCACAAAGTGTGTTACAGACTCATTCACCTAATTATATTAAAGACCACGTCCGTGGCACTGCTTGAATTTCTTACCACTTCCACAAGGACATGGGTCATTTCTTCCAGGCAATTTATCAACCTTAATAGGTTCACGGCGTTTTACTTGTTCACGTGTATCCTGAGTTGCTGCAGCACGCTGATTTGGATCAGCCTCAGGAGCATCTGTACGTGACTCACGCAATTGCTGTGGACGGCGTGGAGCCTCTGGAGCAGCCTCACGGACCTCCTGTTGTTCTGGCATTGGCAACTGAGCACGCATCAAAGTACTGATTGTACGTTCGTTTATGCTATCCACCATGTTGTCAAACAATGTAACAGATTCTAGCTTGAAAATCAACAATGGGTCCTTCTGCTCATAACTTGCATTTTGTACGGAATGCTTCAATTCATCCAACTCACGCAAATTCTCTTTCCAACAATCATCAATAATGCGGAGCAATAACGATTTCTCAAACGAAGTCGCAATAGACTTTCCTTCTGTTTCGTAAGCATCCTTCAATGATGTTCCAATCTGGTAAACACGCTTACCATCAGTAATTGGAATCATTATATTAATGTATTGGTTATTAGGATTTTCAAATACTTGTTTGATAATAGGATTTGCTATTTGTGCAATTGCATCCATCTTACGTTTAAAGTGAGCCATTGCAGCTTCAAATGATGACTCTATCAGCTCATCTGGCTTCTTCTTGTCATATTCTTCTGCCGTAAATGGAACTTCCATTGCAAATGTTCTCAAGAACTGAAGCTTGATTTGTTCGTAATCAGCACAGACATTGAAAGCATTTGTTACACGCTCCCATACCATATTACTGATATCCATTCCAATTCGTTCACCCATCAATGCATGACGACGCTTGGTGTAAATAGCATTACGCTGTTTATTCATGACATCATCATATTCAATCAAGCGCTTACGGATACCAAAGTTATTCTCTTCAACCTTTTTCTGAGCTCGTTCAATAGAATTTGAGATCATCTTATGCTCAATCATCTCACCTTCCTCAAATCCGAGTTTGTCCATCATGCCAGCAATACGATCGGAAGCAAACAGACGCATCAATTGATCCTCCAAAGAAACAAAGAAGACTGAAGAACCGACATCACCCTGACGTCCTGAACGTCCTCTTAACTGACGGTCAACACGGCGTGATTCATGACGTTCTGTACCAATAATTGCCAAACCACCTGCCTCACGTACTTCTGGAGTCAATTTAATATCGGTACCACGACCTGCCATATTTGTAGCAATAGTTACAGCACCTAAACGATGGGTTCCATCCTCAGACAATGTGCTTTGACCTGCCAATGCAACGATATCTGCTTCTTTCTGGTGTAATTTTGCATTCAACACCTGATGAGGTATACGACGCATCTGAAGCATCTTGCTCAATTGCTCTGATATTTCAACGCTTGTTGTACCAACCAATACAGGACGGCCTTGCTCGCGCATCTTAACGACTTCTTCAATGACAGCCTTATATTTTTCACGCTTAGTCTTATATACGCGATCATTCATATCATTACGCGCAATTGGACGATTGGTTGGAATTACGACAACATCCAATTTATAGATGTCCCAGAATTCACCAGCTTCTGTTTCTGCAGTACCTGTCATACCAGACAGTTTATGATACATACGGAAATAGTTCTGCAGAGTAATAGTTGCAAATGTCTGAGTAGCAGCTTCAACCTTAACGTGTTCCTTTGCTTCAATTGCCTGATGTAAACCATCGCTATATCGACGGCCTTCCATGATACGTCCTGTCTGCTCATCAACAATCTTAACCTTGCCTTGTTCATCAACAATGTATTCCACATCTTTTTCAAACATTGCATATGCTTTCAAAAGCTGATGAATGGTATGAACACGCTCACTCTTAATTGCATAATCTGTCAAAAGCTCATCCTTCTTCTGCAAGCGCTCTTCTGCACTCAAGTCTGTACGAGCCTCCAAATCAGAAAGCAAAGAAGTAATATCAGGGAGCACGAAGAAATCTGGATCTTCAGATTTTCCAGTCAAAGCTTCAATACCCTTATCTGTCAAATCTACACTGTTAATCTTTTCATCAATCACAAAGAACAATGGATCTGTAGCCTCATGCATACGTTTATTATTGTTCTCCATGTAGATTTCTTCTGTCTTCAGCATACCAGCTTTCATTCCTGGTTCACTCAAGAACTTGATTAACTGCTTACTCTTAGGCAAAGCTTTGTGTGCACGGAACAATGAAAGGAAACCTTCTGTAATCTCATTCTGATCCTCACTTTGAAGTTTCTTTCGAGCATCAATCAAATAATCTGCAGCTAATTTTTTCTGGCGCTCATAGAGCTTTTCTACCATTGGGCAGAGCAAATCAAACAGCTGATCTTCTCCCTTTGGAACAGGACCAGAAATAATAAGTGGAGTACGAGCATCATCAATCAATACAGAATCGACCTCATCGACAATTGCGTAATTATGTTTTCTCTGAACAAGATCTTGTGGAGAAGTTGCCATGTTATCACGCAAATAGTCAAAACCGAACTCATTATTTGTACCAAATGTAATATCACACTGATATGCCTTACGACGAGCCTCTGAGTTTGGCTGGTGCTTATCGATACAATCTACTGACAAGCCGTGGAACATGTAAAGTGGACCCATCCACTCCGAGTCACGTTTTGCCAAATAATCATTGACAGTGACAACATGAACACCATTTCCTGTCAATGCATTCAAGAATACTGGTAAAGTTGCAACCAAAGTCTTACCTTCACCAGTTGCCATCTCTGCAATCTTACCCTGATGCAAAACAACACCACCAAACAACTGTACGTCATAATGCACCATGCTCCAGAACATTTCATTTCCACCAGCAACCCAATGGTTCTGGAAAATGGCCTTGTCGCCTTCTATACGAACAAAATCTTTAGTAATAGCCAATTCACGGTCAAAGTCTGTAGCTTCGACAACGATTTCTTCATTTTCAGAAAAGCGCTTAGCTGTTTCCTTTACAATAGAAAAAGCTGTAGGAAGAACTTCTGTCAACGCCTCTTCGTAACGGTCTAGTACTTCATTTTCAACTTTATCAATCTTGTTGAAAAGATCTGCACGTTCTTCAATTTCTGTTTTTTCAACCTGAGCTTTAAGCTCTGCAATCTTTGCGCGTTCCTCTGTAGCTGAATCATAAATAAACTTTTTCAGTTCCAGAGTCTTGGCACGAAGGCCATCATTGCTCAATTTTGCCACTTCTGGATAAGCAGCCTTGATCTTTTCAACCCAAGGCTGGATTTCCTTCATATCACGTGACGATTTATTGCCAAAAATCGAGCTAAGTAATTTTACAAAATCCATCTATATATCGTTTTTTATTTATCTAATAAATAATACAGGTGTGCAAAGGTAATGAAAAAATACGGATTACACCGCACAAAATAGCACAATTTGCACTTAAATTAACGACGAAGGTCGTTTATAGGACGAGTAGAGCATGCATTCGGTGCTCTTATACGCATATAATGCGCTAAAGTTGGCGCGATGACATCAACTGATGTAGAAGTATATTCTTTTTTGGGTTCTATTTCATAACCGAAAAAAATAACAGGAAATTCTGCATAAGATGCTCTGATTTGAGAGCTAGTATTCATTTCCTCATTTTTCAGTTCCCATCCCGGCGCAACTTCAATGAAAATATCACCAGAGCATTTCGGATTATAACCGTTTCTAATTCTGCTAATGCCAGGAGTCCAAGCGCCCAAAGTCAAACGTTGACTTGTGTAAACATCTTTTACTCCGCTACATTGAAGCAGGAACTCCTGAGCACGCTCCATGACATCAACGATATTGAGTTGTTTCTCCTCCAGCAATTTATGGTTAAGATAAATCTGGTTCCCGAAAACAGCATCGACATATTGTCCAGCACCAAACTGTGCCATGAAATACATATTCAAGAGAGACGATGTTCTATTGATATAGAAAGTGCCATGAGGAATTCTATACTTTGCCAAATCTACAGAATTTTCCTCCGTGACGCCTGATGAAGTCAAAACAAACAACGCATTTTTTAATCCTATTCGTTTGTCAACAGCCTGAATTAAATCACGGATGCATGCATCCAAACGAACATAAGTATCTTGCATCTCTATCGGACTCGCATTTACCGACTCATGATTATAGTTTCCTGCGTAATAAGAAACAGACAGGAAATCAGTAACTTGATCATATCCGATAGTACTTGTATAAAGACAAGCTTCCGCCATTCGGGTCACTTCCTCATTTACCAATGCACAAGCCTTATAGTCTACATAAGGATGATCTTTTGAGAAGGAATGTTTAAATGGCTTCTTCAAGCCTCCTGATGCAAAATAATTAAACGAGCCTACAACTTCACTGACGGGTTCATAGGTCATTTTAGGTACAGACTGACTGAGACGATGGCGGTCGTAATAAACAGACGCCCACAATGGCATATTTCCATAATAGGAAGAGCCCGCCCAATTACCGGTCTGGTCATCTAGCCAAAACGCACAATCTGCAGAATGCCCAGCAGCCAGTATTGCAACATCCCTGAAAGGTGCAATGGAATAGACAACAGCTTGTCCATCTGTAGCTACTTTCAATTCATCAACAATCGTTGAAACGCCCAAATTTTTCGGAGATGATTTGTCAGAAGTATTTACTCCTTCATACTGATCATCATCTACACAATAAACAGGTCTCAAAGAGTTTCTGTCAAGCCATTTTTGTCCCACAATACCATGATCATATGGTACAGTTCCTGTAAATAATGTTGCAGTGGCAGCAGCACGGTCAACATCAGCTACAGGATATTGGGCATCAACAAACACCCTACCCTCTTTCATTAAACGTTTAAAGCCGTCTTCATAATAGAGAGGAGAAAATGCTTCTAAGTAATCAGAACGCAGTTGGTCAATCATCACTGTAACCACAAGCTTGGGTACAGATGTAGCTTGTTGTGCCTGTGCGCCACTAACGGCAAGCAAAACAACAAGTGACGTTAAAAAGCGTGTCTGATCCTTCATTTTTTACATATTATCAAATGGTTAATATGTCTTAGTAACAAAACAAGGGCCAAAGGTATAACTTCTATAGGAATATCTTGCGGAATAACAGCGAAAAATATCATAAAAAGAGTTAAAACCACTCCATATGCCAGATGATAATATGTTTTTCTTTGCTGAATACCACGAGCTATGATATGCCACAAAAAGAATAATGGAAGAGGGTTAAACAATACAATCAGCCAGTTATTACCTGTACATGGATGCTCTGACAAAAAAAACAGGATAGCCAGAATCACACCCGTCAATCCTTGGGATACAAAAACCAGAAGATCCCACACCCAAACTATTTTCTTTTTCAACAACTCAAACAGGCTTACAGCTATACCTATACTAAGCAGTAACGCAGCACAAGCCATAGGGGATAAAGGAAATTCTTCACTCTCATCCATTAAGCAAAGAGCGGGTATTTCTATCGTATTACGTACCAAAGGACGAGTACTTCCGTCTGCTGATTTTATTTTTGCCTGATTAAAATGTTCCAACAAATAAGAAGGAATCCATTCTTGTTCTCTGGCATTCTTCTTAACATCTGCATCTGCACCAAGAACTAAATCCACTCCAAATTTCGACCAGGGCCAACGACCATTGAAACCATGAAGCATTTCCCTATAAGTCACTTCTTGCTCCCCATATGAATAAAGCACTTCACCATCAACAATTTTTTCTAAAATATCACGTGGTCTAGTGGCGCAATTGTCATAAATAAAGTCATACCTATACCCCCTGTTTTCTGGCAGATAATTAGTCATTAAAGCTTCAAAAAAACGTTGTTTTTCTTCTGGAGTCAAATTAAGGACCTGCATCGTAATCTTGCATCCGTCTGTCGAATAATGTCTATAAAAATATTCATACGGCTGACACCCTAATTCATAATCTAAAATACCCAGTGTAAACTTAGGGATAAAAAAGGGAGCATTCATGTTAAATGTGCCATAATTAAACACAAAATCATCGCCATTATTTGTATTTTGATAACGAATAGCCATATGACCATACAAGGCATAAACTTCTGGTCCTGGATCACAAGTAAGTATACTGATTTGAAGAGAGTCAGGGTTTGTCTGTATAGTTTGATTCTCTATTTCTAAATTTAATTGCTGCGCAAAAAGACACACTGACGAAGTCAGAAGCAACAAAGTGAAGAGTATTTTTTTCATTGAAAGATTCAATAATTAAGATTTGGATGCAAAAATAGCTTTATTTTACCATTTGAAATATAGAAAAATGTAAAAAAAGTCATTTTTAACCCTTCATATTACCCTTATTTCCTTTTTTTTGCTTTATTTTGCATGGTGAATAAATAAGGGGAAAAAGTAAAACGCGTTAATCAAGAAAAAATTTTGAGTTTATATTTTGATACAAGCGTAAAAAATGGCATCTTTGCATCCAAATAACTTTTGCTTAGATAGCTAGACAAAAGAATTAACAGAATGAAAAATAATAAAAGGATATATTTACTGTTGCTGTTTAACATTTTTGCAAGTGGATTTCTATATGCACAATCTGCAAGTGGTGGAGGCAATGGTGTACTCTCTGCATATAGCCGCTATGGCTTTGGTCAATTGAGCGACAATCAAATTGGTCGTCAGAGCGCCATGGGAGGTGTTGCCTTGGGTATGCGCGATGGTGCTCAAGTCAACGTCGCTAATCCTGCATCATATTCAAAATGCGATTCTTTGACTTTCCTTTTCGACGTTGGTATAAGCCTCTACAATGGAAATTTCGATAATGGAAGCCAAAAGATGAATGTAAAGAATGCAAGTTTTGACTATTTAGCAATGCAATTCCGTGCATTTAAAAATATTGGAGTTTCATTTGGTTTTTTACCATATTCCAAAATTGGATATGACTATGCGACGACACATAAAAACATCACAGACAAGTATTCTGATGTTACACCATATTCCACATTTACAGGATCTGGTGGTATAACCTCTGGGTATTTAGGTGTTGGTGCGAAAATATTAGGAGGTTTATCTGTAGGTGCAAACATATCATACATGTTTGGTGACATGACTCACACCATAAATAACAAGTTTGTCGACCCAAAAGTAGAAACACCTTCCATCTATTCATATTTGCGCACATATAACGCTTCAATCAATACCTATAAAATTGATTTAGGACTACAATATGAGCAGGCATTGAGCAAACATGATAAAATTGTTTTAGGTGCAACCTATTCTCTCGGCCATACTGTGAATAATGATGCTGTGAGAACTGATTATACTTATGACGAAGCAAAAACACAAGTAGAGCAATCTACAGAAACTACCATCCATAAGGCATTTGAATTGCCAAACACAATCGGTGTAGGTTTGAGTTATACCCGTGACACAAAGCTAACATTAGGAGTTGATTACATTATGCAGAAATGGGGAGAAGTAAAGTATCCGATGACAACATCCAATGGATTTGAATCTGTGAAGGGTATATTATCCGACCGTAACAAAATCACAGCCGGATTGGAATATACACCTAACAATTTAAGTAGAAACTACCTTAAGCGCGTACATTATAGATTAGGAGGTTATAGTTCCACCTCTTATATTAAAATTAATGGCAATGATGGCGGTAAGGAATTTGGATTGTCATTTGGTTTTGGTTTACCAATACAAAATGCTTGGAACAACCGCTCACAGGTTAATATAACAGGCCAATGGATACATGTAAGTTCAGGCACAAACAAGTTTATCACAGAGAACTACCTGAAAATATGCATTGGATTGACTTTCGATGAGAGGATGTTCATGAAATGGAAAGTTAATTAATAAAAGAAATCATATTTTAAACTTAATTATTCTATACGATGAAAGTAAAAATGTTAGTGGCAGCTATTGCTGTAATGACTTCTACTAGTGCTTTTGCACAGTATGCAGGCACTCAGTTGGTAGACCGCGTTGGTCACGGACAGGATTCTATTGACTGTCTGACAAACTTGAGTACTTTTGGTGAGTATGCAAAGAGCAAGAACTATCGCGATGCTTATGAGCCTTGGAAGTTCTGCTTTGAGCACTGTCCTGTTGCACAGCTGGGTATCTATACCCATGGTGTAAACATCATGCACTGGATGATTACAGAAGGTACAACAGATTCAGCAAAGAAGAAGGAATACTTTGACTTGCTGATGAAAGTTTACGACCAGCGAATTCAGTACATGAACGAGTTGAACTCTTTCAATAAGACTAAAACTTTGAAGGGTACATATCTCTGCCGTAAGGCTTATGACTGTTCAGAATACGGAGGTGATTCAGAGACTGCATACAACATGTTCCGCGAAGCTATGGCTGTAGTAGCAGCATCAGAAGACGAGAACGAGGAAGTTCCAGGCTACGCTCTGAACCGCTATTTCAACCTTTCATATGATAAGTTCAAGGCTGATTCTAACCACCGTGAGCAGTTCATCAAGGACTACATGGAGTCTAAGGATATCTGCGATCGTATGTTGCAGAAGGCTAACGAGCAGACTACCGAGGCTAAGAAGCAGGCTATTATCGACCAGTATGACCCAACAGGTTACAACATCGAAATCACTTTCGCAGAATCTAAGGCTGCTGATGAGGAAGAGTTGTTGAAGATCTTCGGTCCTAAAGTTGAAGAGAACAAGACTAACTTGGAATACCTGAAATCTGTATTGTCAATCATGCAGGGTAACAACTGTGATGATAATGACGTATATTACAAGGCTGCAGAGTATGCATACGCTATCGAGCCATCTTATGAGTCTGCTATGGGTACCGGTCAGAAGTACTATAAGGAAGGTAAGTCTAGCGAGTCTGTAACTTATTTCAAGAAGGCTATTGAGCTGTGTCCTAACGATAAGCAGAAGGGTAACATCGCATATAAGATTGCTGCAGCACAGGCTAAGGCAGGTAACTCTACCGCAGCATTTGACTTCATCAATCAGGCTAAGGGTTACAACCCTTCTATTGCAGGTCGTTGTACATTCCTGAGCGCACAGATCTATGCTATGAACAAGGATTATGCTAAGGGTATTGCAGCTTGTGATGAAGCAGCAGAACAGGATGCAGCATTGCAGGGTGCAGCTGGCCGTCTGAAGGAAAACATCAAGAAGGTTCAGGCTCGTAATGCAGAAATTAATGCTTACAACGCTGCACAGGCAGCTGCTAAGGCTAAGAAGGACAAGGAAGACGCATTCTGGAATGCGAAGTAATCTTCGACACACATCTATATTCAGCATAACAGTTGTATTAACGACTGTTATGCTGATTTTATTTACTTCATCTTGTTCAAAAGATGAAAAACTTGTTGCTGCCATTAACGAGCAGGATACTATCCCTACTCTTACCTCTTACGGAGTAAGCACACTCATTTCTGATTCAGGTGTTATCAGATACAAAATGGTAACAGAGCAATGGGATATTTACACAGAAACAAACCCTAGTAAATGGGTTTTCAATAAAGGGCTCTACATTGAAAAATTTGATGAAAAATTACATGTAGATGCCAGCATACAAGCAGATACAGCTTATTATTATGACAAAATACGACTATGGGAATTGAGAGGTCGTGTTTTTGTCAGAAACCAGGAAGGCTCAACTTTCCGAACAGAAGAATTGTTCTGGGATCAAGGAAAACGCGAAATCTATTCCCACAAGTATATGAAAATTGTAACACCAGAGAGATCTCTTGAGGGAACAGAATTCAGATCAAACGAAATGATGACAGTTTATTCTGTATCAAATTCTGCAGGCCATTTCCCAATGCAGGATAATCAACCAGAAACTGAACCAATGCAATAAAGATGGGTACTACTATCTTATACCTTATTATAACTATGGTTTTCTCTGCCTACTTCTCAGGCATGGAGATAGCCTTCGTATCAAGTAACAAGTTAAGGTTTGAAATGGACAAAAGTGAAGATAACGGTATAATCAACCGTATTCTTTCACTGTTTTACAAGCATTCCAATAATTTCATATCAACCATGTTGGTAGGAAACAATATTGCATTGGTTGTTTATGGTATTTTAGCCGCACGAATCATTGATAACCTATTAATAAAACCGATCGGTTTAAATATCAGTGAATTCTTAGACCTTACGATTCAAACTATTATCTCAACAGCAATCATATTAGTAACAGGAGAATTTATTCCCAAGACACTATTCAAGATAAATCCAAATAGAACATTGCGTTTTTTTGCAATACCTACATGGATATTTTATATCATACTTTATCCAATTTCACGATTTTCTACAGGCCTTGCAAATCTTTTTATCAGATTAGGAGGAACCAAGATAGAGAACGAAAAAGTCAACAAGGCATTTACAAAAATTGATTTAGATAATCTGATTCAAACAAGTATTGAGGCTGTAGAAGATGAAGAAGAACTAGAAGATGAGGTAAAAATCTTTCAAAATGCACTAGATTTTGCTGACGTTAAAATACGTGATTGCCTCATTCCGCGAACAGAAATCTATGCAGTAGAAAACACATGTACAATTAATGAATTAAAGTCAAAACTAATTGAATGTGGAAAAACTAAACTTATCGTATATAAGGAAAATATAGATCACATTATCGGCTATATTCATTCCTCAGAAATGTTCCGCGTTCAAGATGAAAATTGGCAAAAATTAATAAGAGAGTTGCCAATTGTTCCAGAAACAATGGCAGCACAAAAACTGATGAAAATCTTTACGCAAAGTAAAAAATCATTAGCAGTTGTTGTTGATGAATTTGGTGGTACTGCAGGAATAGTGTCTCTTGAAGACCTTGTGGAGGAAATTATCGGAGATATTGAAGATGAACATGATACAACAAATTATGTTGCAAACAAAATCAATGAAAACGAATATGTTCTATCAGCCAGACTAGAGATAGAAAAAGTAAATGAAATGTTTAATCTGGAGCTTCCGGAATCAGAAGATTACATCACCATTGGCGGATTGATTTTAAGCGAATACGGCAGTTTCCCTAAACTGCACGAAATAATAAAAATTAAGAATTATCAATTCCGAATTATTAAAGTGGCTACTACAAAAATTGAATTAGTTAGACTAAAAGTACTGTCTTGATGCAATTTTTCAGAGAAACGTTTCATTAAGTGGCTGTTTTTTCGTATCTTCGTGCGCTCAAATTAAACAATAGAGAATAAAAACAAAAATAAAAATAAAAAAAATGGCAACATTACAGAAAATCAGAAGTAAAGGTCCACTGCTTTTAGCAGTCATTGGATTGGCTCTTTTTGCATTCATTGCAGAAGAAGCATTCCGTAGCTGGCAGACCACTTCTAACAACAGTAAACAACAGATTGGCGAAATTGCCGGAGAGAGTATTTCTGTTCAGGATTATCAGTCAATGGTTGATGAACTAACAGAAGTAATCAAATTAACTCAGGGGGTAAATACACTTTCTGATGACCAGATGAATCAGATTAAAGACCAGGCATGGCAGAATTTTGTAAATTATGAACTGATTTCTGCAGAATGCGAAAAACTTGGTTTAAAAGTCACAGATGCAGAAGTTCAGGCTATCATCAACGAAGGTACAAACCAAATGCTTCAGGCAACACCATGGATTGATCAGACAACAGGTAAGTTTGACAAGGATGCATTGAAAAAGTTCTTGGCAGAATATTCAAAGATGGACTTATCAAAACTTCCATCTGACTACGCAGAGTATTATCAGCGTATGTTTAAATTCTGGCAGTATGTAGAAAAATCTCTGCGTCAGAACACATTAGTAGCTAAGTATCAGTCTTTGTTGGCAAACTCTTTCATTTCAAACCCAGTATCTGCAAAGGTAAGTTTTGAAGGAAGAAGCACAAGCAAAGACATCATTGCTGTTGCTGTTCCATATAATGCACTTGATTCTGCTGCTGTAAAATTAACTGATGCAGATATCAAGAAGCTTTATGAAGAGAAAAAAGAAATGTTCAAGCAGACTGTAGAAACTCGTGACATCAAGTATATTGATATTCTCGTAACTCCAAGTCAGGCAGACAAGTCTCAGATGTTGAGTGAAATGGAAGAACTTGCAGCAGAACTTAACGAAGCCGCAGATGCATCTAATGTAGTTCGTTCAAGCAGCTCACTGATGCCATATAGCGGATTAGCTGTAAAGAAGAGCTCACTTCCTACTGAAGTAGCTAATGCTTTGGATTCTGTGGCTGCTGGTTCACTTTCTAAGCCTGCATTTAACACCAACGATAATACCTTTACCACATTCAAATACTATGGCAAGGTAAATCAGCCTGATTCTATTGAATTCCGTCAGATTCAAGTTGCAGCTGCAACAATAGATGAGACACACAAGTTGGCTGATTCTATCTATACAGCATTAAAAGGCGGTGCTGATTTTGAGGAACTCGCAAAGAAATATGGTCAGACTGGTGCAACAACTTGGTTAACTGGTAACCAGTATGAAGGTGCTAACCTTGACGCACAGAATACTCAGTTTGTAAAGACTTTGCTTGGCATGGAAACAAACAATGCACAGTTAGTTAACTTCGACCAGTTCTCTTCTATTATGGAAGTAAAAACAAAGAAGGCTTTCACAGACAAATATGATGTAGCTGTCATCAAAAAGCTTTTGGACTTCTCAAAAGATACATACAACAAGGCATATAATGATTTCAGCTCATTTGTTGCTGCAAATCAGAAGTTAGCTGACTTAGAAAAGAATGCTGAAGAAGCTGGCTATAAAGTATTGGAACGTAAAGATCTCTACAATAACGAACATAATGTATGTGGCGTACATAGCACACGTGAGACAATGAAGTGGATCTTTGATGAGGCGAAAGTTGGTGATGTATCTCCATTATATGCATGTGGAGACAATGACCACTTGATGGTAGTTGCTTTGACAGCAATCAACAAAATTGGTTATCGTTCATTCGAAACAGCTAAGGAAGATTTAAGAGCAGAAGCTATGCGTAACAAAGCAGCTGAAAAGATCTTAGCTGATGTTAAGGATGTAAAGAGCTTAGATGCAGCAAAGAAGGTTGCTAATGCTAAGACTGATACTATCAAACACATTACATTTAGTGCACCAGCATTTGTTGGTATGACAATTTCTAGCGAACCTGCTTTAAGTGGTTTTGTAGCACAGGCAAAGAAGGGAGAATTTACTGGTCCTGTAAAGGGTAATGGTGGTGTCTTCATGTTCCAGGTAATCAACGAGGAAAAAGGCACAGAAAAGTTTGAAGCAAAGACAGAGGAAGAGCGTTTGGCACAAATTGCACTTCAGGCTGCAAGCAACTTCACTTACGACCTATACCAGAAGGCTAATGTAAAGGATAACCGCTATTTGTACTTCTAATCAGACAGTATTATCAAACAACATAAAAAGCCCCGAAGCAAAAACTTCGGGGCTTTTTATATTTCAAAAAAATAATAAACTAATGGTTAATTCTTAAAGGAATGAATAGGTGCAGGGATTCTACCCTTTCGATTAACAAAATTGCTACAATCAAATGAATTAACTGGCATAATAGGAGCATAACCTAACAACCCGCCAAATTCAACTTTCTCACCTACCCCCTTACCAACAACAGGTATAACACGAACTGCAGTTGTTTTCTGATTAATCATACCTATGGCACTTTCATCTGCAATGATACCAGCAATAGTGGTTGCAGGTGTATTACCAGGAATTGCAATCATATCCAAACCAACAGAGCAAACACAAGTCATAGCTTCCAGTTTTTCGATTGTAAGCGCACCTGCTTCTACAGCATCAATCATACCCTGATCCTCAGAAACAGGAATAAAAGCACCACTTAAACCTCCCACATAAGAAGAAGCCATAACACCACCCTTTTTAACCTGATCGTTAAGAAGAGCAAGCGCTGCAGTTGTGCCTGGCGCTCCGGCATGCTCAAGACCTATTTCATGAAGGATATCTGCAACAGAGTCACCTACTGCAGGAGTTGGAGCCAAAGACAAATCAATGATTCCAAAAGGTACCCCTAGTCTTTTTGAGGCTTCCTGAGCGACCAACTGTCCAACACGTGTAATCTTAAAGGCTGTTTTTTTGATTGTCTCACAAAGGACTTCAAAAGAAGCACCGTGAATCTGTTCTAGTGCATATTTTACAACACCAGGACCACTGACACCAACATTTATGATTGCATCAGCTTCACTCACACCATGGAAAGCACCCGCCATGAATGGGTTATCATCAGGAGCATTACAAAGAACCACAAGCTTAGCACAACCAATTGAGTCGCGCTCCTTTGTGCGTTCTGCAGTTTCTTTGATGATCTCACCTAATAAGCGAACAGCATCCATATTGATGCCAGTCTTAGTACTTCCCACATTGATAGAAGAACATAAATAATCGGTTTCTGCCAAAGCCTGAGGAATACTGCGTATTAGCATCTCATCATTTGGAGTCATACCTTTTGAAACAATAGCAGAATAACCACCCATAAAATTAATACCTAATGTATGAGCAGCCTTATTTAGTGTACGGGCAATCTCTACATAATCTTGTGGAGTATGACAACAAGCGCCACCAACCAATGCTATTGGTGTTATGCTGACACGCTTATTCACAATAGGAATACCATATTCTCGAGATATGTCTTCACCAACCTTTACCAAATCTTTAGCATAAGTCGTGATTTTCTTATATATCTTATTACAACAAGTCTGAAGATCTGAATCTGCACAGTCTAAAAGGTTAATGCCCATTGTGATTGTACGAACATCCAGATTTTCCTGTTCTATCATCTGGTTGGTCTCATGGACCTCATAGATATTAATCATAAACAATTCGCTTTAGATACGATGCATTTTATCGAAAATATCTTCACGTTGACATTTAATCTGAACGCCAAGCTCTTCACCAATCTGATTCAAATCATTTTGGATATCACCAAGAACTTTGCTGCTTCCTGATAAATCCACAATCATCATCATGTTAAAATAGCCCTGAATAATCGTTTGGCTAATATCATTCACATTCACGTTGCACTTTGATAAATAAGTACAAACTCTTGCAATAATACCTACTGTATCCCTACCAAGAACACTTATAATTACCTTTTCCATATTTTAGTTTTATATTTTTCGCAAAGATAGAGAATTCCAGAGAGATAGCAAAGGCCTTGCCCAGATATTTCCCGGCAAGGCCTTTTACACTACTTTCGTATCTAATACTTATTTGAGCAAAAGTAAAAGCGATGAATTTGCTCCTAACCTATAAGTGTTATCTTTCTGGTCTACACTGCCCAAGACGGCAATAGGCTTGTCTACAGAATCAGAAACAGGAACCTCAAGACTCGAACTACCCATATTATGAAGAACAAGAATCTTCTGACTTTCTTTTGTCATATACCATGCTGCCAAAGAATTGAATTTCTCATTATTCTCATTATATATATCATGTTTGCTCATAGAACCAGCAGCCAATGCTGGATAAGTATTACGTAATTTTGTAAAGTATCTATAAACATTCAAGATAGATGTTTCACTTTTTTCTTGTACACTCACATCATCAGTATTTGCATTAACAGTTTTATCACCTACCTTAGAGACATATTCAGAAGTACCCCAAGGCAAACCTCCACGTACGTATTCATCTTCATCTTCTTTCTTCCCTTTTTTACTTCTCTTTGGATTCATGGCCAACTCTTCTCCAGCATAAATATAAGGATGTCCTTGTGCAGTAAGCAAGACTGCACAAGCCTGTTTACACTTCATAAGATTTCCTCCAACCTTAAATGCTGTACGATCTTCATCGTGATTAGACAACTTTGTTGCTTCTATATAATCTTTACGCTGATTAGCATAGCTACTCTGATAACTTAATATGTCTTTGGCAAAATGACGGCCAGTATTTTTATCCAATGCCCAGTCTAAACGGTACCAGAAAGAAAACTCAAACATTGCAGGAAGACCTGCATAATAAGGTGCAACTTCCCCATACTCTGCCAGCGTCTCACCAATCATATAAATATCATCGGCGTGTCCATCTGCCTTATAAGCCATATTCATAGCATTGTACCAAGCCTTCAAAAAGTTCACGTTGTCACTAATACCATCATAGATATGTTTTACAGCATCTAGTCTGAAACCATCTATATGATGATTTTTAATCCATCCTTCTCCTGCTGCAGCCAATGCTTGAAAAGTTGAGTTCGAAGAAACACTGCTTGAAGCTCCATAGTTTAGGTCTGGCATCCAAGAACCAAAAGCGCCATAGAAATAGGAACTCTTTGAACCTGCAAATTTAATATCTGCAGCTGTCTTATTATCAAGAATGAATTCCTTGTCCAAAGAAACTTGTGATGAGGCAGAAGATGCTCCATATTTGGTACCATTCTCCCACGAAGTGTTACTGGTGCGTACCAGGAAGCCCCAATCCGACTTATAATCTACAGAAAGCTCATATGTTGTTTCATTCACTTTCTTAAACTGCTTCATTGTGCCATCCCCATAATAAAGCCATATTTTGCCATTGCCCTCTTGACTGTCTATGGTTGAAGTTTCTGTAACGGTTACAGTTTTCTTGCTCCAATCCAACACAAACTTAAGCTTTCCACTAGTTAAAGATGACGAAGAACTTGCCTCATACCAGCCATCTCCGCTCTTATCACTAAAGAAATAAAAGTTTCTATACGGACTGGCCTCATTATCTTTTGCTTCCCTAAACCAAGGATGTCCTTTACCAGTGTGATTAAGGACAAAATCAAGATAAACCTTTATTCCATGTTCATGCGCAGCAGTCACCAGATTGTCAAAATCTGCCATAGTTCCATAGGCCGGATTAACATCAGTATAGTCTGTTACATTATAACCGTGATAACTATCTGCCGGATGAATAGGACTTAGCCATATAGCTTTCACACCCAGTGCATTGATATAATCCAGTTTATCTTGTATTCCTTTAAAATCACCCACACCATCGCCATCGCTGTCTGCAAAGGAATAAACCAAAATCTGATAGGTTATATCTGCACGCTTCGTATTATCCCAACTATCTGGTGAAGCGATGACAGTGTTCCACGTAGAAGGAGTCGGAGAAGGAGTTGGGCTTGGTGTTGGAAAAGGAGATGGAGAGATAGGATCATCCCCTCCACCACATGCTGTTAAAACAAATAATACCAACAGGTATAGTAAGTTCCAATATTTCTTCATGCGTATTTTTATTATTTCTGCCGCAAAAATAACTAAACCTAATTATATAAAAATCGAAGAAATAATGTTTTTCTCTTTTTAGCTCTGCAAACGTTTGCATTTTCTTCTGACTATCATTAACATCCAAAACTAAAAAAACTGCAATAGAATGTTCAAAAAAGATGTTTTAGTTACACGTTTTCACAAATCAATTGCGATATTAGCTTACTTCATGTTTACATCATTATCTTTGCAGTACAATAAAAGTTAAACATCTAAAATAAAAAAGACATGTTACTGACAACAACCCCAACCATTGAAGGAAAAACAATTCAAACTTACTTTGGAATTGTTTCTGGAGAAACCATTATTGGTGCAAACTTTGTAAAAGACTTCTTCGCTAGCATCCATGATATTGTTGGTGGACGATCATCATCCTATGAAAGTGTTTTACGCGAAGCAAAAGAATCTGCATTAAGAGAGATGGAAGAAAATGCGGTACGAATGGGGGCTAATGCAATCGTTGGAATTGACCTCGATTACGAAACTGTAGGCGCAAATGGCAGTATGCTTATGGTTACCTGTTCTGGAACTGCAGTGAAGGTATTATAATTACTGCATGAAACTTTTTCAAGCAAAAAGGAAACAGCAAAAAAAATGTAAGAGTTAATTAATTAGTTTTTAAAGTTCCCACATCTATCCAGAAAAAAGGAAAAGATGCGGGAATCTTTATTCTATTCAATGTTTATACTATCAAATAACTCTTTTACTTGTATCCAAACCTTATCACTGGTCAAAATACCTGATTCACGGAGCGCATTATTAGTAAATGCTTCAACACTAAGGTTGTCGCTAACCACTTTAATGGAAGCAACAAGCTCTAGACGAGGTGTAAAAGAGGCTATATAGTTTAATTCCATATCAAACAACGCGGGTTCAATCTTATCTGTTGATGTGACAAAGCTATTATTTGTATAACATGGATAACCCGTTTTTGTAAGCTGCAATGGATTTGCATGATCCAAAAATTTGTATGACCCATCCGTTAATCGATAGGATTCTTTTACTAGAGTAACGGTACCTATATCCAGCACATTACTTCCTGCATATCCAATGTTTATGATACGGGTTCCTTCTGGTAACATACTGCATGTCTTAATAACATTTCCTGCACCAACCCCCGTAAGCACACACTCAATTTCAGGGAAAAAGGTCTTACATAACTTATACTCAGCCTCCTCTGCTGCCAAAATCACTATTTTATCTGATTTCATAATTCTAATCTTTATTTATATGAAAAATCAAAGATTCTGCTTTCTATATTCCGTTGGATTTTTTCCATGTATTCTCTTGAACAATCTCGTAAAATATGGAACATCTTTGTATCCTGCCTGATAGCATACATCTGAAACGCTTAGTTCATGATTCCTAAGTAAATAACAAGCCATATCCATACGAAAACTGTTTAGATACGTAATAAAAGTCATTCCTTTCTGTTTTTTGAAAAAGGAACAAAAAGAAGTCCTGTTCATACCCACATGAGAAGCCATCTGCTCTACGGTGATTTCTCGCTTATAATTGCAACTTATATAAACGTCTATCTCCTTTAAACGATCTTCTATTAAAGTCGGAGTTACAAAACGGCCAACAATCTGGCTATCATTACTTTCACTTATGCAGACCAATATCAGTAGCAAAGATGCCAACCGTTCTGCTTCGGATTGGTTGTTCATATCAACAAGAATACTAATTATCCTTTCTGCTGTACCAGACAGAAATTTAATGGAACCCAACTTTTTTAATTCCATTAGCCTTTGAGAAACCTCTTGAAACTCTGGAAAAAATAAGGAAACTTGTTCAAGAAGATCTGAATGAAAAACGATGGTATAGTTTTCTATCATTCCTTTAGAATCTGTTTTTGTTGAGTCAAATTTCCATTGATGTTCCATTTCCGGAACCACTAAAACCACCTCACCTGAGTAGAAGTCTTCATTTGTATCACCAATCTTTCGAACCCCCTGTCCACTCACCACATAAGACAACTCCCAGGTAGGCTGCTGATGCATTCCTATCTGCTCTGAAGGCTTTATATGTACATGAGCATACATAAAAGTTGAGCTTCTGCGCACTAAAGAGGATAACTTCATGATGCAAATATAAGACAATTCTTTTTTACAATAGAACAAATCTATACCAATTTTAAGAATTATCTTTGCAACCGTAAAACTATATACTATGAATCCACTATCTTCAAAGGCAATAGATTGGGTAAGATTTCCACTTGTCATGTTGGTACTTATCATGCACTGCCATCCCGAAGACTATGCATATTGTATACCCGTATTAGATTTTCCCGGCCATTCCTTTGGCGAGATGCTTTATGGATTTGTTGTCTACGCTATTACATGGTTTGGATTTGCCACTGTTCCTGTTTTCTTTTTAATTTCAGGCTATCTGTTCTTCATCGGCAGTGAAGAACAATGGAGTTGGGACTACTATCGTGCGAAACTAAAACGACGTATACGAACACTCCTGATCCCGTTCATCCTTTTCAATCTTATTGCTGTAATAAGTGCTTTTATCTGCGGCGCCCCTAGCTGGAGAAATCAAGATATGATTCCTATCCTTGGTTATTTCTGGAACAGTACTACATTTTGTGTCAATATGCACAACTGGTATGGGCTGGACATGCAACTCTATTATCCAGAAATTATTGCACTCTGGTACGTACGTGACTTGATCTTCATGTGTATCATCTCACCTGTAGTCTGGTATTTTATAAAGAAACATCCCAAAGCTACATTATCCATTCTTACACTCATCTATCTATCCGGATTATGGATTGGAGCAAATGGATACAATAGCCAGGCAATCATGTTTTTCTCACTGGGAGCTAGCTTCTCCATTCATGGTAAGGATTTAGTACAATGGAGTTACAGGCATCTTTGGAAGTTCTTACCTGCCACACTAATGCTATGGCTCATAGTTACCATATGGAACTCATTTACAGATGCACAGCAGTTTAACCATGCACTTTATTATACAGGATCTTTTGCAGTTTTAGGTCTGGCTGCATTATGGACAGAAAAAAGCGGGAAAACCGTCATGCCTTTGTTTCCTAACAGCAGTTTTTTCATATTTGCCTTACACATGTGCCCTATTGGTAGTTTTTGCGCACTTGCATTCTTCCCACAGAGCTTAATAAACATCATTGGAACACCAGACAACTTCTGGAATGCCACAATCACCTTTATCTTAGGTCCATGGCTTGTCGCTGCATTCTGTATGGCTATTTATGTTGTCCTAAAAAAGATCTGCCCGACATTACTGTCACTCTTCACTGGTGGCCGATAAGAAAAAAAACAAAATAATAATAAAAAATGAGTAGTAACAACATTTACTTGGAATCAAAACCACGTTATGAGATATTGGATGGTCTTCGTGGTGTAGCAGCTATGATTGTTGTAGCATTCCATCTTTTTGAGACTTATTCTCCTGGTCCTGAGCATCAGATACTGAATCATGGTTATCTGGCAGTTGATTTCTTCTTCGTTCTGTCTGGTTTTGTGATTGGTTATGCATACGATGATCGTTGGGACCGTATGTCAACATGGAACTATTTTAAGCGCCGTCTAGTTCGCTTGCACCCAATGGTAATTTTTGGAGGATTCATTGGTTTGCTTCTGTTCTATTTTGGCGATTGTCCTACATTTGCTCTCATTGGGCAGACAGAATGGTACAAACCACTTATTCTTTTTCTGATAGGCTGTACCATGATACCGGTTGGTGCAGGTATGGATATTCGAGGATGGTCTGAGACATATCCATTAAATGGACCTGCATGGACTTTGATGCTAGAGTATATTGCCAATATCCTTTATGCCTTGGTTATCCGTCATTTGCCAAAGATGGCTTTAGCTGTTCTTGTAGCTTTGTTTGCCGGCATGACTGTTATGCTGTGTATGAACGTCGATCCACTGGGGGTCCTTGAACCACACAGCTATGCTGCTTATACCGTTATTGGTGGTTGGGGTATTGACCCTTGTCAGCTTTGGGTCGGTTTCAGTCGCTTGCTCTATCCTTTCTTCTGTGGTCTTTTGATTTCCCGATGTGGAAAGTTTATCAAGGTCAACGGAGGTTTTTGGATTTGTGCATTGATAATTATTCTTATTCAAGTCATGCCACGAGTAGGTGGTACAGATCCTGCAAACTTCTGGATGAATGGCGTCTATGAGGCTATATGTATCTTGATTCTCTTCCCTTTGATTGTCATGATGGGTGCTGGAAGCAAGGTAACAGGCAAAAAATCATTCGCTATCTGCAAGTGGCTAGGTGAGATTTCTTTCCCATTGTACATTACTCATTATCCTTTAATTTATCTTCAGATGGCGTGGAAAGCTACCCATGAAGATGCTCCTGTAGGCACACACTTCTTCGTAGGTGCTGCAGTATGGGTATTTGCTGTATTGATGGCATACGCTGCATTCAAGTTGTATGATGAACCTGTTCGTGAATGGTTAAAGAACAAGTTGTTTACACGTGCTAAGAAGGCATAAACAATAGTATCAAAAATCTAACTATTTGATTGAAATAGCTAATTAAGATATTCATAAAAATCGGAAAGGAATACAATGATTTTGTTTCCTTCTGATTTTTTTGTAGAATAGAAATAAATACCTATTTTTGCAAAATAATGAAATATAGGTAATTACTAATGATACATTTGACAACGGAATTCTTATATTAACGAATATACTTATAAATCTTTAGAAACCATGAAAAAAGCAATTATGACAATTGGCTGTACAGCAATGATGCTTGCTGCTTGCCAATCCGAGCTAAAACTACGCGAGGATAACATCGACGAGATTATTGCTGCCATGACTCTGGAAGAAAAGGCAGGTCTTTGTGTGGGTGTAGGCTACAACTGGATGGATGGTACTGATGCTGGCTGGAATATTCAGGCAAAGGTTCCTGGTGCTGCTGGTACTACAATGGCTATTGAGCGCCTGGGTATCCCTGCTATTCAACTTTGTGACGGTCCTGCAGGTCTTCGCATCCAACCAACACGCGAAGGTGATGAAGCAACTTACTATTGTACCCACTTCCCTATCGGTACACTGTTATCTTCTACATGGGATCAGGAACTAGTAGAGAACGTTGGAAAGGCAATGGGTGAAGAAGTTCTGGAATATGGTGCAGACGTATTATTGGCTCCTGCTTTGAACATTCATCGTAACCCTCTTTGCGGACGTAACTTTGAATACTATTCTGAGGATCCTGTTGTTGCAGGTAAGATTGCAGCTGCTTATGTCAAGGGTATCCAGAGTAATGGTGTAGGTACTTCTATCAAGCATTTTGCATTCAATAACCAGGAAACCAACCGTCTACGTGACAATGCTATCGTCAGTGAGCGTGCCGCACGAGAAATTTACTTGAAGGGATTTGAGATTGCTGTCAAAGAGGCTAATCCTATGACTGTAATGACCTCTTACAACATGATCAACGATGTATACACCTCAGAATCTTATGACTTAAATACTACCGTTCTGCGTGATGAGTGGGGTTACACTGGTGTTGTTATGACCGACTGGACTGGAGGCTATGATGCAGCAAAGAATATCCACGCTGGTAACGAAATGATTCAACCAGGAAATAAGGTAAAATATGACCAGATCATTGCTGCTGTGAACGAAGGACGCCTTCCAATGGAAGAACTAGATCAGGCTGTTCGCCGTATTTTGGAAATGGTTGTTAAGTGTCCAGGCTTTAAGAACTACAAGTATTCTAATAAGCCAGACTTAGAAGGCCACGCTGCTGTTACTCGTCAGAGCGCAACAGAAGGTATGGTATTGCTGGAAAACAAGGGTGCACTTCCATTGAAGGACGCAAAGAAAGTTGCTCTGATTGGTGTAACTTCTTACAACTGGATTGCAGGTGGCACAGGTTCTGGAGATGTGAATCGTGCATATACAGTAAACTTAACCGAAGGTCTGAAAAATGCAGGATTTGAAACAGATGCTACTATTGCAGCACAGTATGAGGCTTGGATCAAGAAAGAGAATGCTCGTTTGGATTCCATTAAGTCTACTCTGGGCCAGAATGCATGGATGTTCAATGAGACCGCAGGCGAAATGGATCCTGCTGCACTGGATCTTACTGCAGCAGCTCAGGCTAATGACGTTGCAATCATCACTATTGGACGTAATTCTGGTGAGGGTTCTGACCGCGAGGTTGAGAATTTTGAGTTGAGTGCTTATGAGCAGGCAATGATTAAGAACGTAACAGCAGCATTCCATGCTGTAGGTAAGAAAGCTGTTGTTATCCTGAATATTGGCGGCGTTATCGAATCTGCATCTTGGAAGAACATTCCTGATGCTGTCCTCTGTGCTTGGCAAGGTGGTCAGGAAGGAGGTAACTCTGTTGCTGATGTTATTTCAGGAAAGGCTAATCCTAGCGGTAAACTTCCTATGACTTGGCCTGTTAAATTTACAGACCACAAATCTAGCGCAAACTTCCCAATCAATAAGGGTATCATCCAGAGTGAGTCCATCCCAGCTCCTGCAACAGAGGTTAAAGATGTTGACTATACCATCTATGAGGAAGGTATATATGTTGGTTATCGTTGGTTTGACACCCAGAATCTGGCTGTATCTTATCCATTCGGTTACGGTTTGAGCTACACTACCTTCACATATGCTGCAGAAGATGTGAAGGCAGAAGGTGAAACATACACTGTAAACGTAACCGTTACCAACAATGGTGAAGTTGCTGGCAAGGAAGTTGTTGAACTTTATGTAACAGCTCCTCAGGGTTCTCTTGATAAGCCTGCACAGGAACTGAAAGCATTTGCTAAGACTCCTGTTATCGAGCCAGGTAAGAGTGCAAAAGTTACTTTAACAGTCAAGGCTGATGATTTGGCTTCTTACAACGAAGAGACTTCTTCTTGGGAAGTTGAAGCAGGAACTTATACATTCAAGGTTGGTGCATCAAGCCGCGATATCCGCGCTACAAGTACAGCAGAGGTAGCTGCTAAAGCAACCAAGGCACACAAGGTATTCCAGCGTGCTGCTAAGTAAAAAAGTAAAAGCAAAGAAACTAAAAAAGCGTCAGGAAAATCCTGGCGCTTTTTTATGTCAAAACAACAATTTCGGTCTAATACATCTTTTTATTTACATTGAAAAATGTAATTTGTAGATATGATATTATTAAATAACCGCATTTAAGGTTACTTTGCCAATGTAAAGCAAAAAGAACAATTAGGACAATGAAGAAATTAGGACTTTATTCAGCAGCGTTTATTTTAAGTATGCTAATTGCAGCATGCAGTGGAAATGATGATCCACTTCCTTCCAAGAACGAAGGAGATTCATCATCAAAGCCTTCTGCTGTTTTATCTGGGCAACAAGAGAAGACAACAGTAAAAGGAAAACTCACATTATTGGCAACTAACAATCTTACCAATCTTGGCCTTCCTCATGGAAGTTATTCGGGCATTACAATGATTGGTGAGAACAAGTATGCGATAGTTGATGACCATGCTCTCTATGGAGGAATCTTTACCTTAGACTTCAAACTTAACGATAAAGGAGAAATATCAGAGAAGAAACTGAACCGTGTACAATTGGATGGTACAAGTTTCAGCAAGGGAGAAAACTATGGTGGAGATGAAAACTGGTATGATCCGGAGGGGATCATTTACCATAAAAGTACAGATTCCTATTTTGTTTGCCAAGAGAGATATCAGGAAATCTTTGAATATGACAAGAATGGAAAACACACCGGCAGGAAAATCAATGTCCCAGAAGAATTTAACTATGGTGTGATTCAAGAAGCTTTTGGATTTGAGTCACTTGCCTATAACGCAAACACCGGTTTATTCTGGACTACAACTGAAAAATCTCTGTTGAAAGACAAGACAGAAGCCAATAATCAACATAAGCTACGTCTTCAAAGTTTTGGCGAAGACCTTAATCCAGGAAAGCAAGTATTCTATAATACAGATACATTCAACAAGAATGCCTATCTGCATGGTGTATCCGACATCCTGGCATTAGATGACGGAAGATTAATCGTCATAGAACGAGAGGTAGAAGTATACTCTGAAAGCCTTGCTGAAGTAGGTGTCAACTTTATTTCTCCACTAAAGTATAATACAAAAACAAAACTTTATCTCACCGATCCTACCAACGTAAAGGACGGTGAAACTGTTGAGAAAAACCTATTGACTGAATTTAAGACAGAAGTTGATGCCATTTCATCTCCAAGTCTTGCAGACTATGAAGGAATCTGTTTAGGACCTAAATTAAACGGAAAGCAGACCGTCTTACTTTTGGCAGATACCCAGAACGGTATGGGAGGAAGCATGGGTTCAATCACAATAACCATGCAAGAGTATTTGAAAGTATTTATTCTTGAATAATCATCTTTTTTATAAAAAATGACAATTGATGGGGGTAAATCGTCTATTTGATGATTTACCCCTTCTATTTTGTTGATTTGATAGCAAAGGGATAACGATTATGTTGTTTCTTTGCAGTGTAAAAAAAGATTCATTGATTATATATTAGGACTATAGCTATCTGGTATTGCACATAATAGATAGTGATTTAGATTTTTAGGTTTAGGTTATAATTTTCGATAATAGTTAAGCATTTATATAGCATAGTCCTAGTTTAGTTTGTAAAAAAGGCCCTTTATACAAGCGTGTATAAAGGACCTTTTATTATTTCAGTTTCAATATCTCAGCCGATATTCTGTGTTGCAGAAAATACCTTTCTATTATAAAACAGCAGAGAACCCGCAAGAACAGCGCCTAAGACATCACAGACTGTAGCACTAGTCCAGACACCGGTCAAGCCATTCCATCCCAAAGAAGTGAACACAGAAGGCATAATGTAACACATTGGTGCAAGAAAAAGCACTTGACGTGAAAGACCAGTCACTATTGCAACCCATGGTTTGTCAATTGACATAAAAAACTGTGAATTAGTGATAGTAAAGCCTATAAAGGGAAACATGACTACCATGAATTGGATTGCAGGAGTACCTATGTTTATCAGCTCAGCATCTGTTGTAAAAGCTGCAATTAAATAACTAGGAATAGTTAGTACAAGAATTGTGCCTACACATCCACAAAGCACATTTACTTTCAAAGTCAGAGTATATATCTTTTTCAATCGTTCAAATCGCTGTGCGCCATAACTATATCCTGCTATAGGTTGCATACCCTGACATACACCAATGATGAACATCACTAAGAAACTTCCAAATGTATTTGCAATTCCATAAGCTCCAACGGCTAAATCTCCACCATATTTAATCAATTGGGCATTCATAAGGGCTACCACACCCGATGCAGCAACATTCATTAAGAATGGACTCATTCCAATCATCAGTATATTTTTAAAGATATACAAGCGAGGTGACCAAGCATGCTTCTTAAACCTGATAAAAGTTGTAGGCTTTATGAAATGCATGATGGAAAGAACTGCAGTAATAGACATGGAAATCGTAGTTGCCCATGCTGCACCAGCAATACCCCAATGTAAAACAAAAATAAAGATTGGATCCAGTATGATATTCAAAATTGCACCAATAACCATAATCCACATAGATTTTCCTGGATCACCTGTAGCACGTATCAATCCTGTGAGATTCAAGGATAGAGTGGTTAGAAACATACCAGGAAGGATTACGAGCATGTATTCTTTTGCATACTGAATGCTATCAGCCGTGGCTCCAAAAAGCATTAGAATATCATCCATAAACAGATAGCACATTAGCATAACAGGAATACCCAGCAGAAAAGTCAGAACCATGCTGTTACCCAAGATATTTTCTGCCCAATTATAATCTTTTTTCCCCAAAATGATTGACATTCGAGCAGCAGAACCAACACCAATTAAAGAGCCGAAGGCATGAATGATATTCATGATAGGCATTGTAATCGCTAAACCGGCAATAGCCAAAGCGCCCACACCTTGACCTATGAAAATTCGGTCTGCGATGTTATAAACAGAAGAGATTATCTGGCTGATAACTGCAGGCAAAGCATAAATCCAAAGCAATTGCGCTATATCTCGTGTTTCTAGTTCTTTTGTCTTATTCGCTGATTCCATCTTTTTACCTTTTTAAGTATTTGTGGATGCAAAGGTACAAAAAAAGCCCTTTGCTCATAAGCAAAGGGCTTCTCATTTTTATGTTTCTTAGAATTATTCTACAGTACAATAAATATTGTCCTTGGTAGAACGGGTAGGATAAAACTTTACAGTTGTACCCACAGCATCTATGTTTGAACCATCCTTAGTAAGGTTATCCAAAGCACCACCATAGTTGACTGCCCAATCACCATTCATACGGAACTTCCAGCCTGCTGCAGTGATACCTGGGTTCTGAGCTTCATAGCAAAGTTCATCAGCATTCCAAGTCATTTCAAAGTCTGCACCCCAGCCGTTGAAGTCACCAATCAAACCAATCTTTTCTACGCGAGTCGCCTTCAAGTCACCATTAACGACATCTACTTCGAAGTAGTAAACACCAGGAGTTCCTGTAAAGCTGATGTTTCCACCTTGACCATCACCCAGGCTGAAGTCATCACTGCATGTAGAGAAGCTACCATTATTATATTCTGCAGCCCATGCACGTTCCTGAGTGAACTTGAAATCGCCATCCATGTATGCAAAACCAGTGTAGAGACCATTGCCCTCGTGCTTCAGAGCAGAAGCTGTTCCTGGATTCCAACCCTGTGCATTTCCTGGCAGATAAATATAATCTACAAAGTTTATCTTTTCAATTAAATACCAGCCATCGAGCAGATTTACAGTAACCTTGATGAACTTAGCATCGTTATTCACAGATACCATGAATGAACCATCGCCTGCCTCTGCATCAAGTTCGTTACGACGGCAGAGAGAACCCTTCTCACCAATCAGGTTCTTACCGTTACCTTCACGAGCAGCAAATACCAGAGACCAATCATTAACAGCCTCAACGGTCTTGTCATCGACAAAGGCAAACCAAGTATCACCATTCTCTACAGGGAACATGACAGTAAAGACAGGATCGTCATAGACATTTACATCACTGTGCTTGAATGGCAGTGTGGTGCAAGTAGGATCCCATGCACTTGGTGCACCGATTACATAGAAATGAGGATAAATTTCTGGAGCGGTTAGCTTTGCATTTACAACAATACCTAAACCACCTACTTTGATGGATGTTGTTCCATTTGAAATCCATTCTTCTACCTGGAAAGGAATATCACGCACAACAGGAGCCTTACCGTACCAAGTCTCAATATAAGTCTTCAAATCGGCAACAGACATGTATCCATCGTTACTCAAATCATAATATTCGTGCATGCCATCAACAAGTCTGTAAGAAACTTGATTATAAGACATGTCTGAAGATGAAGGAGCTGTAATATTACATACCTTAACAGTAGTTTGATTATCTGGGATGTTTGCAAAGTCAATGAGATCAACAGAAGAGACACTGCCCTCATCAAAAGTAGCAATGGCTGGCTGCTCTACAGCCTGAGGATTGGCCCAATCCTGATAATCGTCTGTACAAGCTACCAGAGAGGTAGCCAGTACAAGAGCGGACAATATATACTTTTTCATTAGAATCTAATTTTAGGTTAATGATTAAAGAGCCACAATACTGTAAGCACCGGTGATATCATTGAATGAGATGCACCACTTACCTGCTTCCAATACAATGTTAGGACCATTGTTGGTAGCCATACCTGATGGGAAGGTATTTGAACCCCAGTTAGAATCCCAGCTACCTTCAATCTTAAACTTGAACTCAATGGCCTCTGCATTTTCCATGATGTAATACCAAGCGTGGTTCTCTACACCGTCCTTGTTATAAGGCAACATAGGAGTGTCATTCCAGTCATTGAAACTTCCAGCTAGCTGAATGATACCGTAATCCTTCACGTCACCATCGTACTTCACCATAGTAGCAGAATTCTTGGCAGTATTCATGGTTATCATGTAAACGCCATCTTCTGGAGCCATGATATGACCGCCATCACTACCACCGTTTCGGTAGATGATTTCACCAGGTACACCAGAGTTTCCTGTCATACCCCAATCCCAGTTGAAGGTTGCAGGCTGAATCTTGAATCCCCAGTCATCGTTCTCACCGTTGTCCTTATAAGTACCAGAACCAAACCAATTCAAGTATTCAATTTCACCGGTACCGGTCTTCTTGTCGTACTCGAAACCTGCCTTCATGAACATTGGAAGAGCAGTAGCACCAATCTCTGAGCCCCACTTGCCTCCAAACATGTTACCGACAAGATACCACATGATAGGAGTTGCATCCTTCAACTCTACATAGTAAGGTACAACCCACATACTGATAGTATTTGAGTAGACACCGTAATAAGACTCGAAACTAGCATTCTGAACAGCAGCCTTAACGCGAATGTAAAGCTGACTAGGCAAGAAGAAATCATATTCAGGGTAATTACAAAGTTTCTGAAGAGCTTTTGCTACTTCTGCTGCATTGATGGCTGTAGTACATACAATACTGGTCTCATCAAGAGCAATGAAGTCTGCGCCTGTGTTATCATCTGCAGCATCGCTGTACTGCTTGTAGAAAGTGCCGGTAGCAGAAAGTTCAATGGTATAGGTAGCAACAACTGGAGCATTAGGCTCTGTATACTGAGGCTGAGACCATGTAAGTTCTATACCACTTGATTTTGCCAGATCAACAGTACCGTTACCAACAGCAACCTCGTTCAGAACAAATGAAGTTGGCTCAACCAATGTTGGATTTGAGTCTATATCTTTTTCGCATGATGTGAGTGCCACAACAGAAGCAAACAACACCATAGCGTAAGAAAATATCTTATTCATAATTTCTAGCTTTTAAAGATTAATAACCTGCGTTCTGAACCAATTTTGGGTTTGCATTAATATCCTCAGCAGGAATAGCGAATACATTGCGATAAGCTGCAAAGCCGACACCTGCCTGGGTACCACCCTTCCATTCCCATACGTATTGGTTGCTGTTTGCACCACCGAAGAAGCCGTAACGGATCAAATCGGTACGACGGAAACCTTCGTGATACAACTCTCTTGCACGCTCATCAAGAATCTGATTCACTGTGTACTGTGGCTGAGTTGAAGCATGAGCACGCTCACGAAGATCATTGATGTACTTTGCACAAGCAGTAGTAGTACCGCCATTCAAACGAGCATCAGCCTCGGCAGCAATCAGATATGCCTCAGCAGAACGCATCAAGAAATAATCAGTATCAATGAACTGAGAGTTGTGACCAGTAGCACCTGTAGAATAAGTATTGCGATACTTAGCTACAGCATATCCCGAAGTATATTCACCAGGATTAGTTACCAGTAATTCACGGTCAATACCAAAGAATAGGGCACGCTCATCACCTGCAGCTGTCTGCATATCTACAACGTCTACATTAGGGGCATCAGTTGAAGGGAAGAACTTGTCAACAAATGCTTTACGGGCACGGTTACCTGCCCAGAACTCTGTTGTTCCATAGTCGCCTGCTGTATTCATATCAGCCTTCCAACAAGATGCCATGAGAAACAGTGTGGTACCCCAAGAAGTAGTAGTAACACCATCCTGAAGCAAAGGAAGAATCGCCTCTACAGAAGCACCGCTCTCGCCATTGTCACCCATGAACAACATCTGATAAGCAGACCAACCGTTGGCACCATTTGTCCACAACTTATGAGGACCATTGATTACCTTTTCTGCATATTCTTTTGCATTAGACCACTGCGCAGTACCAGTATAAACTTCTGCATTCAAATACATACGAGCCAGCAACAAATTTGCTGCATCCTGATCAGCACGACCGTAGCCATCACTATTACTTGTACGAGCCTGTGCTGGCTGCATATTCTGGATACAATCCTTCAATTCAGACTCAATCCAAGCAAACAACTCAGCTCTTGAGCCTAACTGTTCAGGACTCTCTGCAGAAATAGCAGTTGCAAATGGAACATTTCCAAAGCAATCCATCAGGTAATAATAATACAAAGCACGCAAGAAACGAACTTCTGCATAACGAGTTGCATCTACATCAGCACAAACATCCAGATAATGGTTACAATAATCAATACCTGCATACAGACGATAGTAGAAACCCTGAAGCATGGGGTGTGATGCATCCCACTGATTGTAGTTGAATGCTGGAATACCAGTATCACCCCAGGCGCAGATAGCCTCATCGGTGGTCAACTCATTTGCGTTCCAAAGCTGGCGTACAAAACCGGTGGTACCTCCATCCAGACCATCGATATCACAGTCGCCGTTTGCACCTCCCTGACCTGCCAAAGCCATGTTTGCATAGCACTTGGTGTACAAAGCCACTTCATCGACCACCATGTTGGTACTTGGATCAATAGGAGTAACATCCAGGTCGCCTACACAAGAACTCATGCCCATAGCTAACAGCAATGCTGAAGCAGGAAGTATATTTTTGATATATCTTAAGTTCATATATTTACCTATTTAAATGATTAGAAGTTCAATGATACACCCAACAATACAGAGAATGCACGTGGATACAAACTATTGTCAATACCACCATAGACTTCTGGGTCGATACCCTTATACTTGGTGATAGTGAACACATTTGAAGCGGTAGCATAAACACGACCAGCCAAACCCTTATAGCCTGTACTCTTGAACAAATCCTGGAAAGAATAACCCAAAGTGATGTTGTCACACTTCAGGAAGCTTGCATTATGTACCCAGAAGTCTGAGATACAGTGATCATAGGTCTTCCAGTTGCGGGATACAGCATCGGCAGTCACGTTCTGGATATAGTTGAATGAACTATCATAGCGCTTATCCACATTCATGAAACCTGCCTCGTTGTCGTTATATACGTAGTTGCCGAAGCTAGCGCGGAATGCCATACCGAAGTCCCAGTCCTTGTACTGGAGACGAGAACTCAAACCTGCGGTAAGAGGTGCATCTGGACTCTTGTAAAAGTAAAGGTCTTCCTCAGAAATCTTACCATCGGCATTGCGATCTACATAGACACCCTCGATAGGCATGCCCTTCTCATCGTACACCTGCTGATATACATAGAAAGAACTCTTTGGGTGACCTGCTGCCTGTGCCTGAACGGTATTACCAGTACCTGCAGAGATACCACCGGTCTTTACGATAGAAGATTCACCGGTAAGTTCAGTAATCTCATTCTTGTTATAAGTAGCGTTGGCAGTAATCTCCCACTGCCAGTCAGCTGTCTGAATAGGACGGAAAGTAAAAGATACCTCGACACCGGTGTTCTTCATAGAACCAATGTTGCTGGTTACCTGGTTACGGAAGTTTGAGCCTGCTGATACGTAAGCGGTATTGATCAGATCAGTAGTATTACGTACGTAGAAATCTACAGCACCGGTGATGCGGTTGTTAGCAAAACCAAAATCCAAACCGGCATTATAAGTAGTAGTAGTCTCCCACTTCAAATCCTGGTTATAAGCATCTGGACGATACATCAAACCTGAGTCGTTCACGCCCTTGATAGGGTAACGGCCATTAACATTGGTAGTATTGGCATTGTAAGATGCAAAATAATTATAGTTACCAATACCATCCTGCTGACCAGTCATACCCCAACCTAAACGAAGCTTAAGGTCAGAAACAGCATCAACATCCTTCAAGAATGCCTCATCCTTGATCTTCCAACCCAGAGCTACAGATGGGAAGGTTGCCCAATGCTCCTTAAAGCGTGAAGAACCATCGCGACGTACTGTAGCTGTGATAAGGTAACGATCCATCAAGCTGTAGTTTGCACGGCCGAAGAAAGATACCAGGAAGCTTTCCTGTTTCCACAAACCTGCTGACTCATTGTAAGCCTGATTTGGCTTCTCAGAATTAGTAGAAGGATAAAGGCCTGCATAGTAAGAATCACCCCAAAACTTCTTGTGGCTCCACTCATAACCTGCCATGATATCAAAGTGCTGAGTTTCCTTGAAATCCTTGTAGTACTGAGCATATGCAGAATAGGTCAAATTATATTTATTTTCCTTAGAATAACCGCTATTACCATAGTAAGTGTTGGTAGGGCCCCAAGGCTGATAAACTGTAGTCTGCTTACCGTTAGCCCAGTCGCCAGAGAAATTCATGTGAAGACGGAGATCTTCTAAACCATGAACTTGGTAATCTGCCTCAACATTACCCATATAGTCATATGAACCTGCATTGTCATCCTTCTCGTTCAACAAAGCAACAGGGTTCTTTGCAGCATTGGCATTCTGAGTCAATGACCATGTTGGGTCACCCAGAGCAGAACCATTGTTTGTCCAAGTATAGTAACCACCAAACTGTTCAAAGCCACTAGTCTTTACAGGCTGAGTTGGGTCCATACGCTTTGCTGCACCAATAGCATCGGTATTTGCATAATGAGTCTTTGCGTACATGAACTTACCGTTAATGTTGAACTTCAAATGTTCGTCAAAGAAAGATGGGTTCACATTCAAGCTGGCAGTATAACGCTGATAGTTTGAGGTTTTCAATGTACCGTTCTGATCAGTATAGCCTGCAGACAGACGATAAGGCATCTTGTGGAGACCACCAGAAACTGTTACATTATGGTCTGTGCTAATAGCAGAGCGATAAATCTCCTTCTGCCAATCTGTGCTGGCATTACCCATCAGCTTTGCTGCATCGCTTTCGGCACCATAATAACTGTTGATAAATTTACGATAATCATCTGCATTCAGTACATTCAGCATCTTAGCAACATTTGCAACTGAAACATTACCACTGTAAGATACATTAGGAGCAGAATTACGATTTCCCTTCTTGGTTGTAATGATGATGACACCGTTAGAACCACGGGAACCGTAGATTGCAGTTGCAGAAGCATCCTTCAACACAGTAAAACTCTCAATATCGTTAGGATTTACCATGGCCAAAGCATTAGGTGCACCCTTTACACCCTGGTTATCCATAGCAAGGCCATCAATCACGATCAATGGATCATTTGAAGCATTCAAAGAAGATCCTCCACGAATACGGATGGTTGCTGCACCACCAGGAGTACCACCATTACTGGTTACATTTACACCGGCAATCTTACCTTGCATCAAATCTTGAGCAGAAGTAGCCAAAGGACGGTTCTTCTCGTCAGGACGGATAGCAGTTACAGATCCGGTCAAATCGTTTTTCTTTGCTACACCGTAACCGATAACTACAACCTCATCCAGCAAATCAGAGTCATCGGCCAGAACCACGTTCATGGTTGGCTGAGCCTCTACTTCCTGAGTCTTGTAGCCCACAAAAGAGATCACGAGCATAGCACCTTTCTTAACTTGCAACTGGAAATTACCATCGAAGTCTGTGATAGTACCATTGGTTGTTCCCTTTTCAAGAACATTGGCACCAATTACAGTTTCTCCAGTTGCATCAGTCACAACACCCTTCACAGTAATCTGCTGTGCATAGGTGCTCACACACAAGAATAGCCCAAGCAGAAGGGCCAGAATCCTAGGGATTCTAAAATTTACTTGTTTCATGCACTAAAATATACTAAAGTTAACACTATATTATCTTATCAAGATAATTACACATATTTTGACTCTACAAAAATACTTTGATTTCACGGCATAAATGAGATAAAAATACATCTTTTTGTATTTTCTAATGTGCAAACGTTTGCGCATTTGTATTATAGACAATTAACTATGAATGCAAACGATTGCATTACCATTTTTACATATTCAGTAGAAAGACACATTACCTTAATATAATAATTATTTATCTTTGCAGTGAGCTTAAAATAAAACCATGCAAGACACCACTGTAACCATCAAAGACATTGCTAAATCTTTAGGAGTTTCTGTTTCTACAGTTTCACGGGCTTTGAAAGACAGCCCAAGCATAAGTGAAGAGAGAAGGAAACTGATTCAAGCCTATGCACGTGAACATAGATACCAGCCAAACATGTTAGCCTCTACCCTTCGTTCACAGCGTCACGCACGTCCTAATTTGATTGGAGTGGTAGTTCCACAGTTTATACATTATTTTTTCTCTACTGTACTCACAGGAATTGAAGAGACTTGTGCCAGATATGGTTATAGAATCATGGTGGCTCAAAGTAATGATACTTACTTGCGGGAAAAAGAAATCATTGAAGCCTTTAGACTTACACAAGTGAAAGGTATCATCATCTCCCAAGCCAAAGATACCATTGAGTATTCCCATTTCGAAGAAGCCCAGAAAGACAACATTCCATTAGTATTCTACGATCGCATTTGTACAGAATTAAGAACCAGTAGAATCGTTGTGGATGACTATCAAGGTGCATTCTCAGCAACAGAATGCTTGATAAAGTCTGGCTGTAAGCGCATCTGCTACTATACAGCACCGATGAATCTGGAAATATCAAAGAACCGATTTAACGGTTATAAAGATGCCTTACAGAAATATGGATTGAAGTTTGACACGAATATGGTCAAGCAGTGCGACAACCGTGAATCAGCAGAAGAAATCACTCCAGAAACTTTGCGGACAATTAAGCCTGACGGCTTCTTCACAACCAACGATGATACGGCATTAGGTGTACTCTATACCGTAAAACGGTTGGGATATAAAGTTCCCGATGATATTTCCATTTGTGGTTTTTCAGACGGTGTACGCGCCGTGAGCTGCGAGCCACAGCTAACTACTATTGAACAAAGAGGAAGAAAAGTGGGTGAAGAGGCAGCTATCGCTTTGATTGAGCAATTGGAAGGAAATATTCCTGACGGGAAATACAAAAATCAGATTATCAAGACAAAACTTGTCATCCGAGGAACAACAAGGTCGCTAAACAATGAGTAATAACAACAATAAAATATAAGAAAATGAAAGCAAAACCTGATTTGAGTTTCTGGAAGCTTTGGAATTTGAGCTTCGGTTTCTTTGGTGTACAAATAGCGTATGCCTTGCAGAGTGCAAACATCAGCCGTATCTTTGCAACCTTAGGTGCAGATCCACACAACTTAAGCTTCTTTTGGATTCTTCCTCCTCTCATGGGTATTCTTGTTCAACCTTTGGTAGGTAAGTACAGTGACAAAACCTGGTGCCGATGGGGTCGACGTATACCTTATTTGTTCATTGGAGCAACAGTAGCAGTTGCAGTAATGTGCCTGCTGCCAAATGCTGGTAGTTTTGGTATGGCAGTAAGTACAGCCATGGTTTTTGGACTGATCTCTCTGATGTTTCTGGATACAAGCATCAACATGGCCATGCAGCCTTTCAAAATGCTGGTAGGAGACATGGTCAACGAAAAACAAAAAGGTCTGGCTTATTCTATCCAGAGTTTCCTCTGCAATGCAGGTTCACTGGTAGGATACCTCTTCCCTATTGTCTTTACAGCCATCGGAATCAGTAACATTGCGCCAGAGGGAGTCATTCCAGATTCGGTAATCTATTCATTCTACATCGGTGCTTTGATCCTCATCCTTTGTGTCATCTATACAACAGCAAAGGTAAAAGAGTGGAATCCAAAGGAATATGCTGAATATAACGGTTTGACAGAAAAGCCTAAAGAGGAAGAGAATGTGAGCATGATAAAACTTCTTGTCAATGCTCCTAAAGCTTTTTGGACCGTGGGACTGGTACAGTTCTTCTGTTGGGCAGCTTTCCTCTATATGTGGAACTATACCAACGGTGCAGTAGCAGCAACAGCATTCAACGCACCTGTTGAAAACGGTGTGATGCTGGTTGCATCCGAAGAATACCAAGCTGCAGGAAACTGGGTTGGCGTACTATTCGCTGTCCAAGCTATCGGCTCTGTCATCTGGGCTGTAGTCATTCCGCAATTCAAGAGCCTGAAGATGGCTTATATCGTTAGCCTTGTCATTGGTGGTATCGGATTCATCAGTACCTATTACATCCATGATCAGTACATGTTGTTCATCAGCTTCTTGATGATTGGCGCAGCCTGGGCTGCAATGCTGGCCTTGCCATTTACCATCCTTACCAATGCTTTGCAGGGTGTAGGACACATGGGTACATACCTAGGATTGTTCAACGGCACTATCTGCCTTCCACAGATTGTCGCTGCATTGGTTGGAGGAGTTGTCCTGAGCGTCATTGGAACAGCTGAAAACGGAGCTGCCAATCAGCCTGCCATGCTCTTCGTTGCTGGTATCCTCCTTTTCGTTGCAGCATTGCTTGTAAATGTAATCAAAGCCAACAAGAATTAATAGAACTCCATAGAGATAAAAGAAGTCCGTCTTGCCGGGTAACGTTTCCCAACAAGACGGACTTTTTTTATCACATTTTCTTATTGATCTTCTTTTGGAGCCTGATCAATAAGTTCAAGGAACTGATCCAGTTTTGGAGTAATAATAATCTGTGTACGACGGTTACGTTGCTTACCCAACTCTGTATCATTGGTTGCAATTGGATTATATTCACCACGACCAGCTGCAGACAAGCGCTTAGGATCTACACTGTATTGATTCTGTAAAGCCTGTACTACAGAAGAAGCACGAAGAGCACTCAAGTCCCAATTATTACGGATATTAGGACGAGAAATTGGTACATTGTCTGTATTTCCTTCAACTAAAACTTCATATTCCTTGTAATCAGAAATAATTTTTGCAATCTTACTCAAGGTCTGACCTGCACGATCATTGATTTCATAGCTTCCTGACTTGTAAAGCATGTTATCAGCCAAAGAAATGTAAACAACACCCTTCAGAACCTTAACATCTACTTCCTGAAGCTCATCACGACTCAGTGAGCGTGTCAAATTATTGGTCAGAACCAGATTCAGAGAATCTGACTTAGTCTTCGCTTCAACTAATTGCTTGATGTAGCGGTTAGAAGCATTGATCTCATCCACCAGCTTTGAGATATTAATATTACCCTGGGTATTTTGACTGATACTGCTATCCAAAGACTTTTGAAGCTCTGCATAAGTTGCACGCTGCTGTTCGTTCAGCTTTCTAGCCTCGGCCAGACGCTCTTCCAGACTCTTCACTTGAGTACGGCTTTCTGCCAATTTTACTTCAGCATCATGGAAATTGCCACGAAGCTCATCCATTGATGCCTGCAAAGCTTTGTAATCAGTCTGCAAGTTATTGTAATTTCCTTGTAAATCTACATATTGCTTTTTTGCCACACAGCTAGTTAAAAGCAGGGCACTTGCCAGAAGAGGCAGAATCATAAATTTCCTTTTCATAAAAATAAGTTTAAAGAGTTATTTGTTACTTTTACCTGATGCAATATTACAAATAAATCCCCTACCGGAGGGGATTTATCTGTTATTTTAATGTTTTTTTGTTAAATCTAGGCCATAATTAGAATTTAATAAGGTAAAACCAAGGATTCACGTGCAGCTAGTTTCAATGTTCCCTCTAGGGAAACTACCTTACCTGTTGTCACATCTTTGGCTTGTTTCACACTACCTATCACCTCAGCATAACGGTTCATTGGCAATTCCTGTGCTTGTCCTGTTCCATTCAATATAACAAGAACGGTCTTTCCTTGAAGCTTACGGGCATAGACATAACAACCGTTAATAGGAGTAAAATGCACCATATCACCTTTAGCAATGACTTCACAACCTTTACGCCAATTCAAGAGTGTCTTGGTCCAGTTGAACATATCGTTTTCCTCTGCCGTTCTACCTGCTGCAGTGAAAGCATTATGTTTGTCTTCTGCCCAACCGCCAGGGAAGTCTTTACGAACATTACCGTCAGTAATCTCCTTGGTGCCATTCATCAGAATCTCTGTTCCATAATACAACTGTGGAATACGGCGGACTGTAAGCAACAAAGTCATAGCTTGCTTCAGCATAGACACATCCTTGCCGTTCTTCAGGAAACGATCTGTATCGTGATTATCCAGAAAAGCCATCACATGCAATGGATCTTTATAAAGATAATCATAGACCATGCTGTTATAGATACGGTTCAGACCACTCCACCAGCCATCAGTATCCTCTGTAGCAGCTATGTTAATCTTATCATAGAAACTAAAATCCATAACAGTCTTCAAGTTGCTGTTTATGGTAGCATTCGGGCTATCTTTCTGCCATGCTGCAGTATAGGCAGGTTCAGTAACCCAAGTCTCTCCCACTACATTAAAGTTTGGATACTCTTCGTTCAGCTCAGCCATCCAGTCGGCCATTGCTTGGCGGTCAGCATAAGGATATGTATCCATGCGAATACCATCAATACCTACTGTTTCTATCCACCACTTGGAATTTTGAATCAGGTAACGCATGACATGATGGTTCTTCTGATTTAAGTCTGGCATGGTAGATACAAACCAACCATCAACAGTCTCCTTCAAGTCTGCCTTTGATGCGTATGGATCCAAGACAGGAGTCAGTTTATAGCTAGTTTGAACAAAGCCATTCTTTTCACAATTTTCCAAAGGATTCTCTGCATCCAGCCAATCACAGATGTTGAACCAGTCTTTGGTAGGACGATCCATGACCCAAGGATGTTCAAATCCACAATGATTAAAGATCATATCCATTACTATTTTCAATCCCTTCTTATGAGCAGCATCAGTCAAGGCACGATACTCCTCATTGGTTCCGAATCGAGGATCAACATTGTAGTAATCTGTAGTAGCATAACCATGATATGTAGAGAACTCTCCACGGTCTGGTGAATTATTCTCTAATACAGGAGTAAACCAAAGTGCTGTCACACCTAATTCAGTAAAATAATCCAAATGATTCTGCAGCCCTACCAAGTCACCTCCATGACGAAGACTTGGCTCTTTGCGATTTACAGTATAAGGATTCATGCCTTTTACCACATCACTTTCTGGCTTTCCGTCAGCAAAACGGTCAGGCATGAGCATATAGAGAACATCGCTGGCATCAAAACCTACATGCTTGTATCCAGCCATTTCACGGTCTTTCAACTCATAGGATACAATCTTTTTCTTTTTTCCTTGCGTAAATGTAAGAGATAGGCTTCCTGCTTTTGCCTGCTGAGAAACATTCATGTAAATAAGCAGGTAGTTCGGAGAATCCACCTTCACAACCTCTTTTAAAGAAACACCATCGTAACTGGACATAGTAACGTCTGATGCACCGATATTCTTACCATATACCATGAGTTGTACTTCAGTCTGTTTCATACCGGTAAACCAAAATGCAGGTTCTATGTGATCAACATCCACTACCACTTTAGCCGCATGAATACCCAGAAAAGAAAGTAAACAACTGAAAAACATAAATAATCTCTTCATTTTTTACTATTGTATTTTATTTATACATAATCAAAGCCGACTGTGCAGGGACTAGAAGTGAGTGTCCCTTGAAAGGCATAGAACCAGATTCATAGACCTGACCATCGCGTACCACCACAGTATATTCCCCTTGTGGAACCTCAACCTTTGTGGCCTTCTTGTTACTGTTCAGCACTACGATTATCTCCTTCCAGGCATCACCTACTGCCTCACCGTTCAGCTTATATGCTATCACATTATTTCCCTTAACAGGCAAAAAGCGCAAATTTTTAATCACCTTATCTGTAGTTCCCATACGGAATGCTGGGTGATTCTTTCGCAAAGTAATCAGGTTTTTCATATAGTAGAACAGATCCTGATACTCGGATTTCTGTTTCCACAGAATAGTATTGATACTGTCTGGACTATTAAAGGAATTGTGAACTCCCTTCTTGTCACGCATGACTTCATCGCCACACCAGATAAAAGGAACACCCTGAGAAGTAAGGACAGCAGTCTCTGCAAGCTTCTGCAAGCGCACACGCTCCTCCTTGCTGGCCTTTTCGGTTGTAGCCTTGATACGGTCTGCTATACACATATCATCATGACAACTCACATAACTGATCATCTGTGTAGGTTGAGCGGCCCATGCTTCCTTACTATAGTTTACTTTGGAGAAGTCTATGTCTGGATGATTAATTGCTCCTACAATACCAAACTTTACACTCTCTTCATTGCCTGGAACCCCAATTAGGAAGGCACCTTCCTTATCATTTGACCAGCCACCACGAAGACCATCACGCATCTCATCACCAAAAGCTGCAATACCTGGAATTTCAGCTACATGTGCTTTCATGGCCAATTTTGTATCTGGTAGTTTTGGTGTAGCAGCTGCCCATCCCTCTCCATAGATGAATATGGAAGCATCTACGTTATTTACTGCTTCACGGATGGCATTCATGGTTTCCAAATCATGAATACCCATCAAGTCAAAACGGAAACCGTCAATATGATATTCATTTATCCAGTACAAGACAGACTCAACCATATACTTACGCATCATAGGCATGTCGCTGGCAGTCTCATTGCCACAACCTGATCCATTGGCCAATGTTCCATCATCGTTATGACGGAAGAAGTAGTCTGGTGCTGTTCGCTGAAATGCCGAAGAATTAGCATCAAAGACATGGTTGTAAACCACATCCAATACCACACGAATACCGGCACGATGCATGGCCATGACCATCTGCTTAAATTCCTTGATACGGGTTGCAGGATCTTCTGGATTTGTGGAATAACTACCCTCTGGCACATTGTAATTCACAGGGTCATATCCCCAGTTATACTGAGGAGTATGCAAACGTGTCTCATCTACAGAGCCATAGTCGTATGAAGGTAAAATGTGTACATGATTAACGCCTAATTCAGTCAAATGATCAATACCAGTGGCTAAGCCTCCACGGTTCTTGGTGCCGTGTTCTGTCAGAGCCAGATATTTACCCTGGTGGCGGATACCCGATTCTGGATCAACAGAAAAGTCTCTATGATGCATTTCATACAATACAACATCAGAGAAACTATTCAGTGCAGGTCGTTGATCTGCTTCCCATCCAGCTGGATTAGTCTCACGCATATCCATAACTTGTGCACGAACTCCGTTTACACCTACAGCCTTGGCAAAAATACCTTGTGTCTCATCTTGCCATTTTCCATTTACTAGAACCTGGAATGTATAAAACACCCCTTTCAGGTTTCCCTTTACAGAAGTAGACCAAGTTCCATCTGCTGCCTTCTTCAAAGGATAGCTCTCGTATGGAAGACCACCGGTACCATGATGATACAGATTCACTTTCGCCTGCTCAGCCTTTGGAGACCATACACAGAAGTGAGTCATACTGGAGCTGTACGACATTTCTGAAATTGGGCCTACAGGAATAGGCCAATCTTTAAAATCTTGAGCCCCCATGCTCAGCGCTGTACTAAGCATGGAGGTCAACAAAATATTCTTTAGTTTCATTGAATTATTGTTTTCTTGCATTAACGTCCACTACGTTCTATCAAAGTCTTGATCTTACTGTTGAGTGCCTCATTGGCCATTAAATCCTCTACGTACACATGCATGCGGTAACGCCAATAATGACGTGGATTTGCAGGCACATTGATACGCTCTGCCTCAGGATTAGGGAAGCGTACCTGTTCATCCATACTCAACCAATCCTGCAAACTCAGCAGTGTAAGCATTGAAGGACAGAAAAGATGTCGGGAAATCACTTCCTCTGCCAGCCATCCTGGCATTGGGTGTGGTGCAGGACCATCTTTCTGAAGCGCTTCATTATAGAATTCCTGAGTGAGCTTTGGATCTTCTTCCCACCAACCGCGAAGGGTACTCATATCATGGGTCGAAATGGTAGCCACAGATCGATAAGGATTTTCTTCCAGATGACCGAACTTATGCTGAGGGTTCTTAGGCATACTCTGAATCTCCAGAGTCAAAACCTTAAGGTCATTCATCACCCAAGGAACGCAATTTGGCACCATACCTAAGTCTTCTGCACATACCAACATGCGGGTAGCCTGAGTAAGAGTAGGCAATTTCTTTGTAGCCTCAGTGTACCAGAACTGGTCATGACGACGGTAGAAATAATCATTATGCAGTCTAACAAATGCTTCCTGCTGATCACCTGGCAATGAGCGGAACAGATAGTCATCCATGGCATTGATACGTGGATGATAGCCATGAGGATCCTTGCGGTCTGGAACAAACAGCACATTGCTGATTAAGCTGTACAGTCCATCGCGAACGAGCACGCTCTTAGGATCTTGTCGACCTTGGAACACAGCTTCTACTTTGCGTTGAGTATCAAACTCAGGCTTCAAGCAGAACAAGTTATTTTCCAAATGTTGCAAGTAGGTAGAAAGAACCTCCTGTGCATACTTACCAAAGATCTCACTGACCATGGTGTCAGTAATATAAGGACGGGTAAAGAAGTCCTCACGGAACTTCAGCCCAAATGATTCTATCTCCTGTGGAGACATAGGCATGGCAGGAGAGAACTGGCCCAGCAAACCATGAACAGAGTGCAATGGAATTTCCCAAATGCGGAAGAATCCCAATACATGGTCTATGCGGTAAGCATCAAAATACTCGGCCATCTTGCGGAATCTGCGAATCCACCACTGGCAGCCGTCTTTCAGCATCACATCCCAATTGTATGTAGGGAATCCCCAGTTCTGACCATTTACAGAAAAGGCATCAGGTGGAGCACCGGCCTGTCCATTCATATTGAAGTAATAAGGTTCAACCCACGCCTCTACACTATTACGTGAGATACCTATAGGAATATCACCCTTGATAACCACACCTTTAGAGTGTGCGTAAGCACTGGCTTCCTGTAGCTGAACATGGAGTAGATACTGCACAAAGTAGTAGAAACAAATTTCGTCATATACCTTACTGCCTTCCTTGCATAGTGTCTTCACCTGCTTTTCGTTGTACACACTATTAGTCTTCCACTTACGGAAATCTGGTGTTGCATTGGCATCACGCAGCACGCTAAACGCAGCATATGGCTCCAACCAGTATTCATTCTCTTTCAGGTATTCCTGGAATGCAGCTGTCTGCATCATCGCAGCCCCTTCCTGCTTGAAGAGGTCACGAAGATAAGCACGCTTCACCTTGTTCACAGCTTCATAATCTATCTGAGGCAATGCATTCAGTTCCTGACGACGCTTTTCGTACTCCGATGCCTTCTTCTTGTCCTTTAGTGTAGGCAGTGCATTTAAACACACATATTGTGGATGAAAAGCATAAATTGAGATGCTGTTATAAGGATAGGAATCTGTCCAGGTATGAGTAATAGTGGTATCGTTGATAGGCAAAATCTGCAGCACCCGCTGGCCGGTAAGTGCTACCCAGTCGATAATCTTCTTTACGTCGCCAAAATCGCCCACGCCAAAGCTATCTCTTGTGCGCAGTGAGAAGATAGGTATTACCAAACCAGCACCTTTCCACTGGTTGTAAGGGAACACCACCTTATTCTCTGTGATGAACTGTACCTCCTTCTTCTGGAGTGCAGGCACATGCAAGCGGCGGTTATCGTGCTGTTCCCACTCGTGAAGTTCGCCTGTTGCAGCATCTGCAGCAACAAATTTATAATCTACAGGGGTACTGAACTTTGAGGTGTCGAACGATGCAATCCATTCGTTTGGCTGAATCTGCAGCATGGAAACACCCTTCTGCACATCCCAATTTCCCAAGATATCCTGATTACCCACCATAACCAGCTTCTCACCTGCCTTGAGCTGAGGAGCAGCCACCTTCATGATGAGTGTGGTATCATAATACTTCAGGTTTATCTCTGCCTTTTCCTTTCTGGCAAAGCTCTCTGTAAAAGCAGAAGAATACAAGTAAGCATCTGCTGGAACATCTTTCCAGAAATCAAAGAAAGTATAGGTACGGTCACCTGTTCCCAGCGGAAGAATACGCTGAGTAGTGGTCCATTCCTTACGTACCACGTTACCCTCACGCATGATTACATAATAGTAGTTGATCTGCTTAGCAGTCTGAGGCAACTTGATTTCGCCTCGCCAGTATTCGCCATTGTCGGTCATCAAAGGATACAGCTTTTCGGTAGCTTTTCCTGCCGCGTTGAATGAAGTCATGTTAATGCACACTTCCTCACCCCAACTTGTGCGATACCCAATTCTGAATAAAAGTTTCATGTATCTATTTTTTAGTTATTTGCCTCAAAAATAGAACTTTTATTTAGTAAAATAAGCGAAAAAGATGAATTAAACTTCTTTTTGTAATGCAAACGTTTGCGCTAGTACATCCAAGAAGTCCGTCTTGACGGACAAGCCAGTCCGTAAGGACGGACAAAAGTGTCCGCTACTACGGACTTTATCTGCCTTAAGTAGTCATCGACGCAAATCATAAGTTGTAATAAAATGAAAAATAGTTTTTTATCAAAAACACCCCACACAACTATCAAACTGAATATCTGTACTTTAAGTGCAACGATGTGGGGTGTTAGATGTTTTTCCATAAAAAATAAAACAGAGTAAATACCTCTTTCTTCTCTTCCTTTATTACCAAATCTTTTGTATCTTTGCAGAAAAGTAACAAATCACAAATAATGAAAAAAATACTATCTATAATTGGTATACTCGCCCTAATAGGTTTAGGAAGCGCAGCCTATATCTATAGTCTGCTGTTTAGCAGCCCATTCCAGCACACAGAAACAGCCTATGTCTATATTGACAAGGACGACACGGCAGACAGCATCCGCAATAAGGTACAAACTGCAGGACAAGCCAAGAGTATGAATGGTTATGACTTAATGTCCAAGTTAAAGAAATATGGTGACAAGCACCGCACAGGACGTTACGCCATAAAGCCTGGTGCATGTATGTACAATCTGGTACGCGAAATGAACAACGGTATTCAAGTGCCTACCAAAATCATTATTCCAACCGCCAGAACCGTTGAGAAGGTGACCGGTGTGATAGCCCGAAGCTTGATGATGGATTCCATCTCACTAGCAAGCACCTTAAAAGAGCAAATGGAAACACTGGGATACACCAAAGAGACACTGCCGGCCCTGTTCATTCCTGACACCTATGAAGTATACTGGGACATAACACCGGAGAACCTGCTAGCTCGCTTGCAGAAGGAACACGAGAAGTTCTGGAACGCAGAACGTACAGCCAAGGCAAAACAAGCAGGGTTCACTCCAAACGAAATAGCTACACTGGCATCTATCGTGGAAAGTGAAACCAACTATGAGCCAGAAAAAGCTACTGTAGCAGGCTTGTACATTAACCGTGTACACAAGGGTATGCTATTGCAAAGTGACCCAACCGTGAAATTTGCTCTTCAGAAATTTGAATTACGAAGAATCCTGTTTGAACATCTGGCTGTGGATTCTCCATACAATACCTACAAATATGCAGGTTTACCTCCAGGCCCTATCTGCATTCCATCGAAGAAAGGACTGGATGCTGTACTGAACTACGAGCACCACGACTATCTATACATGTGTGCCAAGGAAGATTTCTCTGGCAGTCACAATTTTGCTATAGGATTAGCAGAACACATGCAGAATGCCCGCAAATACCAGCAGGCACTTAATGCACGAGGGATAAAATAAGACGCTCATGAGAATAAGAAAAAAACTTTTATTGATTTGTCTCCTTTTCTGGCCTATCCTGCTGTTTGCGCAAGATGACACAGCACTATGGACGGTCATGTCGGTTAAGAAGCCAATAGGATCTAAATGGATAACGCAGTTGCGCTCTGAGATTCATTCTAGAAATAACACCTCAGAAATAGACTACTGGTATATTTTGGGTGGTGGCGGCTATAAATTCAATAACTGGCTGAGAACTGATTTCGGTGGTATTTATATCAAATACAACAGTCCTGGTAGCCATGGAAACTACCAACGTCCAATATACAGAACCTTTTTAAGCTTTACTGCCTACAAGAAGTTGGGCTCACTGCGAGGATCCCTTAGAGAATACTGGAGCTACTGTTTCATGCCAGAGACAACTGCATACGGTGAATACAAGAAAGGAAGTGCCTACCATGAAGTAAGAACGCGACTGCGACTGGAATACATGTCAAAATCAAAGTTAACCCCTTATGCCTATATAGAGGAATGGCAAACAGAGGATTGGGAAAGAATACGTTACTGTGCAGGAACAGACTACAAATTAGATAAACACACAACCTTAGGTGCATTCTACATGTGGCAAGACAAACACTTCTCAGTAGACACTCACGTACTAGGACTGGAATTCTCCTATACCTTATAAAAATAAAGCAAGAAAAAAGCCAGAGCAAAAGCTCTGGCTTTTTTATGACTAATAAGGAAAGGTCGCACAGTTGATGCGATGAAACTCCTGTAAGATAGGATTTGAGGGCCCTCCGTCTTTGTAATCCGGCGTATCACGAAGATTACCGGCACGCCATTGAAGCGGAGTAAGCTTGCTCGGTTTCAGTATAAAATGTAGAGAATCCCCATGAACTATATGTGCGACCTATGTCTTTAAGTTCCGGATGGATTAAGCGTTCTTTGCCTTAGCGCAAACTGCCTTAAATGCCTCTGGATGATTCATTGCAAGGTCTGCAAGAACCTTACGGTTGATTTCGATACCAGCCTTGTGCAAGCCACCCATGAGCTGTGAATAAGACATACCCTCCAGACGAGCACCAGCGTTGATACGCTGAATCCACAATGCACGGAAGCTACGCTTCTTATTACGACGGTCACGGAATGCATATGTCAAACCCTTCTCCCAAGTATTCTTGGCAACGGTCCAAACATTCTTTCTTGCACCAAAGTAACCTCTGGTCAGACCTAAAATTTTCTTTCTCTTTGCTCTTGAAGCAACATGATTTACTGATCTTGGCATAATTTTTTGCTTTTTTGAATGGTAGCGCCGTTAAACTTCACAGTCAACGAACTTTGAGCTATTCATTCGGTTAATACTTAATAAAAATTTTCAGAATGCACTGAGATTACTTCATGCAAAGCATCTGCTTTACAGACTTAACGTTTGTAGTGTCAACGATAGCAGAGTGACACAAATTTCTCTTCTGCTTCTTAGTCTTCTTGGTCAGAATGTGACTGTGGAAAGCGTGCTTTCTTTTAATTTTTCCTGTTCCGGTAAGAGTGAATCTCTTTTTAGCACCGGAATTAGTCTTTACTTTTGGCATTTTTTTTGATTTTAAAAATTATTAAATAATAGTGGCAACGTATATACCAAACGTTACGCACTTAACGTCTTCTTTTTACTCTGCCTTTGGCTCAGCTGGCTTTTCAGGCTTTGGTTCTGCTGGTTTAGCAGCTTTCTTTGCACCACCCTTCTTAGGCGAAACAAAGATAATCATCTTCTTGCCTTCCAGTGTAGGCATTGACTCTACCTTACCATATTCTTCCAGGTCATTAGCAAAACGAAGCAAAAGTACTTCTCCCTGCTCCTTGAAAAGGATACTGCGACCTTTGAAGAAAACGTATGCCTTTACCTTATCACCATCCTGAAGGAAGCCAATAGCATGCTTCAACTTAAAGTTATAATCATGCTCGTCGGTCTGAGGTCCGAAACGAATTTCCTTAACCTCCATCTTGACCTGCTTTGCTTTCTGCTCCTTAGCTTTCTTCTTTAACTGATAAAGAAACTTGGAATAATCAATCAAGCGGCAAACAGGTGGAACGGCTGTTGGCGAAATCTCAACGAGGTCAACTCCTCTTTCTTCTGCCATTCTCAAAGCATCGCGAGTGGAAATTACTGTTGATTCAATATCATCACCTACTACACGTACTTCACGGACGCGAATCTGCTCATTGATTCTGTGCTGTCCCTTAAAATTTTCGTTCTTCATTCAAAAATTTATTGATTCCTGTTTCTTTTTTTTAATTATTTAAATGTTTCTTTGCGTTAAAGCGGTGCAAATTTACAATGAATTTTGCATTTCCTCAACTTCTTGGTTCACTTTTTTAGCAAAATCCTCGAATTTCATGCTTCCTTCATCTCCAGCACCCTGCTTTCTGACTGAAACGGTGCCTTCGGCTGCCTCTTTCTCACCTACAATCAACATGTAAGGAATGTGTTTCAGCTCGTTATCGCGAATCTTACGACCAATCTTCTCGTTACGATCATCTACAATAGAGCGTACACCTTGAGATTGCAAGAATGTGCTTACACTACGTGCATAGTCGTTGAACTTCTCAGAGATAGGCAGGATAGCTACCTGATCCGGGGTCAACCACAATGGGAATTTTCCTGCAGTATGCTCAATCAAAACAGCGACGAAACGCTCCATTGAACCGAATGGTGCACGGTGTACCATAACTGGACGCTTCTTGGTGTTATCCTCGGCAGTATATTCCAACTGGAAGCGCTGTGGCAACTGATAGTCAACCTGGATAGTACCCAACTGCCAGCGACGACCGATGGCATCCTTTACCATGAAGTCCAACTTAGGTCCGTAGAATGCAGCCTCACCGTACTCTACCTTTGCCTTCATGCCCTTCTCAGCGCAAGCATCGATGATAGCCTGCTCTGCCAATGCCCAGTCTTCGTCAGAACCTACGTACTTCTCGTGGTCGTTAGGGTCACGAAGTGAAATCTGAGCCTCGACATTATCATCAGAGAAATTGAAGGTTGCAAATACCTTCTTAATGATATCCATAACCTGCATGAACTCAAACTTCACCTGGTCTGGGCGGCAGAAGATATGTGCATCGTCCTGAGTAAAACAGCGTACACGGGTCAAACCGTGGAGCTCACCGCTCTGTTCGTAACGATATACAGTACCGAACTCAGCGCAACGGAATGGAAGTTCACGGTATGAACGTGGCTTGTTTGCGTAAATCTCACAGTGGTGAGGGCAGTTCATTGGCTTCAACAGATATTCCTCATCCTCCTCTGGAGTGTGAATAGGCTGGAAGCTGTCTTTACCGTAATGATCCCAGTGACCAGAAGTTACGTACAGGTTCTTACCACCGATATTTGGAGTGATTACCTCCTGATAACCGTAACTCTTCTGCACCTTACGCAACATCTCCTGCAAACGCAGACGCAAGTCGGTACCCTTTGGCAACCATATTGGAAGACCCTTACCTACGCGCTCTGAGAACATGAACAATTCCATCTCTTTACCGATTTTACGGTGATCGCGTTTCTTAGCCTCTTCCAACATAACCAGATACTCCTCCAGCATCTTAGCCTTAGGGAAAGACACACCGTATATACGCTGCATCTGGTCCTTGGTAGCATCACCACGCCAGAATGCACCTGCCACACTCATCAGCTTAACAGCTTTGATGATACCGGTAGATACAATGTGTGGACCCTTACAAAGATCAGTAAAGTTACCCTGTGTATAAGTAGTGATAGAACCGTCTTCCAGGTCCTCTTCAATATGTTCGCACTTGTAAGTCTGACCTGCAGCCTTGAACTGTGCCAGACAGTCAGCCTTGCTCACTTCCTTACGTACAAGAACCTCATTCTTGCGAGCAAGTTCAATCATCTTGTTCTCGATGGTCTTGAAGTCGCCTTCCTTGATAGCCTCACCACCAGGAAGCATGACATCATAGAAGAAACCATTCTCTACAGCAGGACCAAAACCGAACTGAATGTTAGGATAAAGCTCCTGAAGAGCCTCAGCCAGCAAGTGAGCACTTGTGTGCCAGAAAGCATGCTTACCTTTCTCATCCTCCCACTTGTAAAGAACGATGTTAGCATCCTCATTGATAGGACGTGACAAATCAATAGTCTCACCATTCACGCCAATGGCCAAGACTTCCTTTGCCAAACGTGAACTGATGCTTTCTGCAATCTGCATACCGGTTACGCCAGCTTCAAACTCGCGGACAGAACCATCTGGAAATGTAATTTTTATCATAGTTGTTTTTATTTTTCTTTTTCAAGGCTGCAAAATTAGTGAATTCTTTTGAGTTTTAAGGCATTTGAATTGAATTATTTCACTCTTTCGCATCAGAATAGCGTTTAATGATATTATACGCAGTATAAAGGCCTAATTCTCCGGCCTTACTTAAATCCTGAATACCCTTCGTGATTTCATCGATGGAAAGATAGGCAAGACCACGATTATAAAATGCCTCGGCAAAATCAGTCTTTATCTGTAATGCCTTGCTATAGTCTTCAATGGCAGAACGGTAGTCTCTGTTTTCCATGAACAGATTTCCACGGTTATAATAAGCATAGACAAAGTCTGGCTGATGCTGGATAGCCTGATCTAAATCCAGCATGATAGCATTATTCTCCATGGCCAATCCTGGATTCAAGACAGTTTCAGTGGTTCCCTGACGGGAAAGGACATCCATCAGCTTACTCTCCACGGTCTCTACTTCTTTCTGCGCACGAGTCACCTCCAACAGTTTCTGACGGACGATGGCTCGATTGAAATAAGAAGCAAAGAAATTTGGATTAAAGTGGATGGCCAATGAGAGGTCATTCAAGGCATTCTCCAAATCTTGAACCAAATAATAATCCAAGGCACGGGCAAAGAAAATCTTTCCGGCCTGAAGACTGTCACGCGCATGATCCAGCTGAGAGCTATGATGATCCAAAGATTGGAACTGACGCTCCACTTCTTTCTCATTCAAAGCCAATTCAGAATTTGTAATCAGCAATTTCTGAGTAAACATGGATTCCTTATACAAGTCATCAATTGCTTTGTGATAGTGAACGCCAGCCTTTACATCACGTGGCTTTTCATAATAGGAAAGTACAAACATTGGCTGTATTTCCAGACCAACCTTCTTGTTCTGGATACGACCTCTATAGTCATTACTATACTTCTGTTCCATTTCGGTCTCATCTTCTACCACCATACTGTGGTAGTTCTCCAAATCCTTATCAGAACGCTTACGGGTCTTGACCATTTTAGCGACCTTACCACTATATCGCTTGTCTATCTGAGCTTTAGTGACTTTGAACTCGTCTTGTTCAGCACCTTTTCTATCGCCAATCTTTCTCTTACACTCTGCACGGGCAAGCAATCCTGTCCAGAAATCAGGGTAATGATCTATGACTGTTGTATAATCTGCGATAGCTCCACGGAAATCACCGGTCTGCTCTTTCAATGTGGCACGATTGTAGAGAGCCATATAATCTTCGGGATCACGCTTCAACACATAATCAAAATCTTCTATGGCACGGTTATCATCTCCCAATTGGGCACGAAGAAGAGCGCGGTTATAATGACCTACATAGCTGTCTGGTTCCAGATCCAGTGCAATGTCATAGTCATTCATTGCATCACCCAGTTTATTCAAATTATAGCGGCACAATGCACGATTAAAATAATTGTTTCCGCTCTTAGGAAGCAAGTGAATGGCTTTACCGAATTGTTCTTCGGCTTCTGCATATTTTTCCTGGGTCATGCTCAAAATAGCACGACCAGACCATGCCTGCCCTTCATAAGGGTCAATCTCCAGGGCTTTGTCTATCAAAGAAATAGCTTGAATGGTGTCCTTTTGCTTGAGCTTGACATCAGCCTTAAGCGTATAGGCTTGAGCCAGACGTGGCCATTTGCCTATCATTTCGTCAACATGCTTATCTGCAGAAACATAATTAGAATCCTGCATCTCGCAAATGACAAGATTATGGTATAATCCGCGTTGTTCAGGAGAATACTGAAGTGCCTGAACGTAATCTTCTGCAGCTTCCCTGTATTTACCTCGGTTGATTCTTGACAATCCGCGGACTTCATACGAGCTAATCACAAACGGGTTTCTTTCCAGTGCTTCCGAGCAATCTTGCTCTGCTCCAGTATAGTCTTCCAGATAAAACTTGGCTAACGCTCTGTAAAAGTATGGCTCATGCAAGTAAGGGCGAGCTCCTATGACCTGATTAAAATACTGGATAGACAAGACATAATCCTCAAAATAAAGCGCATTACGTCCAATGGCCATCACACGGTCTGTATTAATCTGAGACCAAGAAGTAACAGCCAAAACACAAAAACAAAGGAAAGACAGGAATCTCCTCACCAGCTTTACTTAATGTTAACCTTTACCTTATAAGCACAACGGAAGTTGCCTTTCATCATATTAATCAACTTGCTCTTGATCATCTTCTTTCTCAATGGGCCAACATGATCAACAAACACATGGCCTTCCAGATGATCAAATTCATGCTGAATAACACGAGCCAAATAACCTTCAACCCATTCATCATGAGGATTCATGTCTTCATCAAGATACTGGACATGAATTTTGGTAGCGCGACGGACAGACTCATGAATGCCAGGAAGACTCAAACAGCCTTCATCCATCACATCAGTCTCCTCGCCTTCCTCTATAATATGACCGTTAATATAAGTACGCAAGAAGCCCTTATATTCTGGTAAATCTTCAGAGATAACATCCAAATCCACTACAACTACACGGATAGCAAGACCTATCTGAGGAGCTGCCAATCCTATCCCTTCTGCATGATGCATGGTATCATACATGTTCTTTACAAGTTCTTTCAGATTTGGATAATCTGGTGTAATATCTTCGGCAACCGCCCTCAAGACAGGTTGGCCAAATGTATAAATTGGTAAGATCATATTATTTACTATATCAAAAAATCTGTGATTCCATATAACTCTGCAAGATAATTGTCGCACTGATTTCATCAACCAGGGCCTTATTCTGCCTAGCCTTCTTTCCTATTCCACTCTCCAGCATTGCCTTATGCGCAAGTACTGACGTAAAACGTTCATCGTAGAACACGACAGGAAGCTGGGGGTACAATTTCTTTAACCTGTTTACGAAAGGAGTGATATTTTTCATATTTTCGCTATCCTCTCCATTCATCTGCTTTGGCAAGCCCACAACAATACGTTCTACCGTTTCCTTCTGCAAATAATCCTGAAGGAACTCCATCAATTTAGAAGTTTCTACAGTGGTCAAACCATTAGCAATTATTTTTAGCGGGTCTGTAACAGCCAGACCCGTACGCTTCTTTCCGTAATCAATCGACAAAATTCTACCCATATTCCGAGGCAAAGTTACGGCAAAATGCGGGGACTACCAAACATTTATTATTTTTTAAAACACAGAGGAGAAAGAAACACTAGACAACAAGTATAAGCAATTCGTTAAAATGGAATATAAATAATCTGGCTCATCACCATATGATCTTCACCAACTATTGTTTTTGAAGAAGAGTCGTATGTATAACTTGTAAAGATGTTTGCGACAGATTCTTCGGGCTTCCCGCTGTCAGATATCCACTTTACCTTTTTGATGTTGAAGACAACCGTATTGCCGTTCAGAATGTATGTACCCTCCTGATCAAGCATAGAAGAAGACAACTTCTGGTCAGTATCTTCATCCACAGTTTCATCCACTAAACGAAGCACGGCGTGAGTATCATCCACAAAAGAGAGGATACGTTTTTGTATAATAAGGATGTTTACAACATTATCCTTGTACACATTCTCAATAGTCACAGTAAAACTCTTCTGTGCCAAAGATATAGGTTCTGAAATAGGTTCATCAGAATCAGCCTTACAGGAAACTATTGCCATACAGACAGCAACCGCTAGACAAAGCATACATAATAACTTTTTCATTATAATAGATATTTTTTGCAAATATAAGAAAAAGGGCTGACTTCACAGCCAACCCTTCCCTTGAGAAATATGATTTTCTCGCTTACCAAAAAGAAATTATCAATATGTTCTATAAAGCAACCATGCACCTGGATATGCGCCGATCAACTGATCACGCTTCTGAGCAGCAGAAGCCTTATCAGCATAAGATGCAGCAATCACACGATACATAAGTCCCTTGTCGGTGTTTGCACTTACAATCATAGAATTGAATCCCTGACTTGCCAAACGCTGCTGAAGACCGCGAGCATTTGCCTCAAGGCTGAAGCTACCTACAATAACGCTGTAGTCCTTCAGATCACCAGAACCAACCAAAGTAACGCGCTCCTGACGAACACTTACATTGCTGGCATCGTAGTTTGAAGTAACAGGAGTAGTAACCACTGGTGTAGAAACTACAGGAGTTACAGTTACAGGCTCAGTCTTTTCTGTTGATACAGTTTCCTGAGCTTTTGCTTTCTCATACGCTTTACGGTATGCGCTTTCACTAGACTTACAAGAGCTAAAGCCAAGTGCAAGGCACAGACCAAGTCCGAATACTAAAAACTTCTTCATTTGATTTATCAGTTAAAAAATTAATACTCTGTTATATATCACACATTCTTTTTGGTAGTCACTCTTTCAAACTCGCTGTTCTTCATGCTTTTCTTCATACGAACAGAAGGGCGGAAATGAATTCCTTTCACGCGAACAGACTGTGAATGGATTTCTTCTGGAGATTCTACAGTATCCGATTCTGCAGAAAGAGAGAAGGTACCCAAATCATCAATACAGACATTGTAACCGGCTTTCAGTTTTTTACTGACAGAAGAGATCAATGCTTCAATGGCAGCCCTCATATCGGCTGTCGTCAAAGTACATCCTGCAGAGATTTCCTCACAAAGCTCTGCTGTATCTATAGTTCCTCGGGTTACAATCTGCGCATAATAACCTGTTTTTGGATTACTGCTGATATTGTCCCTTAAAGGTGTCAAACGGTAAGGTATACTCATTTTAAGTTCTAATTAATATAGAATCTAGACCATTTTTTAATTAAATCTAGACCATTTAAAATTAAAGTCTAGACCTTAATGAAATAATCTCTAGTGCAAAAGTAGAAAAGTTGTAGAAGTAACAAAACAATTTCTACTTAAAAAAAGTTAAAAGGCATTTTTTAGGTATTTTTAGATGATATTTACACTTGAAATACGCTTGCATTACAGATTTTCTTCGTACTTTTGCCATAACCAATAAAATTTAAGTCAAATGAAAAATTTAAGCGTATTGGCTGCATTTATCGGCGGCGCAGTTGCCGGAGCAGCATTGGGTATTTTATTTGCACCTGAAAAGGGAGACGACACTCGCGCAAAGATTGCAGAAGCTGTCAAGAAGAGTGGTGCTAAGTTAAATAAGGAAGAATTCGAGAAACTGGTCAACAGTATTCAGGAAAAATTCCAGAAAGGTAAGACAATTGCAGAAGAAGCAGTAACTCTTGAAGACTAATGATCTCCAGCGACAACAGCATAGACAGCCTGGTAAATCTAGGTAAGGAGGCGAAAGAATACGCCAACCTGCAGAAAGATTATCTGACCCTGGACTTGACAGAGAAACTGACCAAGGTTCTCTCTGGCATTATCTTGGGATTCATAATTGTATGTTTTGGCTTGTTGGTTCTTTTTTACCTATCTTTTATGCTGATTTTCCTGTTGGCTCCTGTTTTAGGCAGTACTCCAGCGGCATTTGCACTAGTATCTGTTCTACTAGTTGGCGGTTTAGCTTATGTATTCTTCAAGAGAAATGAGTTAATTATCAAGCCTGTTACAAAAATGATTACTGACGCTTTACTTTCTGACGTAAAGAAGGAGTCACTCAATGAAGGTACAGGTGTCACACTGACTCAGATATCCAAGCAGAAGAAAGAGTTAGAAACCAAAATCAACCAGATACAGGATGGCTTGACTACTCAGGCTCAAGGGTTATTTAAAACCCAAGAAGAGAGTATGGCCAAATGGGAACAGACAACCAGCCTGATAGGAAAGGCCATGGCCATATACGATGGAGTAAGATTCGGTCTGAAGATGATGAACCGTTTCAAAGGGTTCGTGAAGAAAAAGAGATAAGCATCTTATCGCAATAAAAACAAAAAAAAATCCTGCAGCTACAAACTGCAGGATTTTTCTTATAGTTATAGTTTCTATTAGTTGTTTTCAGGACGAAGTTTACGAACGACCTCAGCTGTACGCCACATTTCGCTCTCACGGAGAGCCTTTAACTCTTCTTCCAAGCCTACACGATAGTCTGGCTTTGAGTTTGCGTCGATAGAAATCTGTGCCTCGTTACCACATTTTACAGAAGCATAAAGCTTCTCAACTACAGGCTTGCATGCATCGTGGAAAGGACCCATCCAATCCAATGCACCACGCTGAGCTGTAGTAGAACAATTAGCATACATCCAGTCCATACCCTTCTGAGCGAACAGTGGCATCAGTGACTGAGTCAGCTCCTCAACGGTTTCATTGAATGCCTCTGATGGAGTGTGACCATTTTCACGCAATACCTCATACTGAGCCAAAAGCAAGCCCTGAATAGCACCCATGAGGGAACCACGTTCACCGGTAAGGTCAGAAGTAGCCTCGCGCTGGAATGTTGTCTCAAACATATAACCAGAACCGATACCGATACCCAAAGCCAATGTACGTTCCAATGCCTTGCCTGTAGCATCGTTATAAACTGCGTAAGAAGAGTTCAAGCCACGGCCTTCAAGGAACATGGTACGGAGTGAAGTACCAGAACCCTTTGGAGCAACCATGATAACATCAATATCTTTTGATGGAACACAACCTGTACGATCAGACCAAGTAATAGCAAAGCCGTGAGAGAAATAGAGTGCCTTACCAGGAGTAAGATACTTCTGGAGAGTAGGCCATACAGACATAACTGCAGCATCTGAAAGCAGACACATAACGATAGTACCCTTCTCTGCAGCTTCTTCAATAGAGAACAATGTCTCACCTGGTACCCAACCATCACCGATAGCCTTTTCAAAAGTCTTACCCTGACGCTGGCCTACAATTACATTGAAACCATTGTCACGCAAATTACATGCCTGACCAGGTCCCTGAACACCATAGCCGATTACAGCGATGGTCTCATCCTTCAAAATCTCACGAGCTTTTTCCAATGGGAACTCTTCACGGGTCATTACTTCTTCGATGACACCGCCAAAATTCATTTTTGCCATTTTCGTTGTATTTTTAAATTAATAATGTTTAAATCTCAAAGATGATCGGCAGCATTCTGATTCACCCTCTGGGGTAACCTTAGAAATGCGTACCTCATATTCATTCTCTCCTATTTCCTCTAAATATAATTTCAAGGTATCGCCATAATAGCTTTCTGCCACATAGGCTATCTCAAAGCGGTAGAGCATGTAATCCTTATAATAACTAATAGGGAAAATATCAAGTACATGTTCTATATATTTAATGGAGTTTACGTGACCGTTTACATCTACGTCGTTGTAAGCTGCACGGAACTCTCCCACCAGCGGTGCTTCCTTAGACATCTTGACACGTCCTGGCTTAGCTATCGGGCATTCAAGATCGGGCTCCGCCCATTTTACAATCTCTCCTTCTTTTATATCCAACAGGTTACATGGCTGACGTGTTTCTGTGTCAATCAATGCCCAGATACTTCGTCCGTAACCGATGGTTTTGTCTCCTTGAGAGATAACCCGGAAGTTACGGTTGGTAAAGAAGCGCATGGCTGATTCTACCCAGCTTTCAACCACAAACTCATCATAACGTTTTGGCATCTCTTCCATCTCAATGACCAGACGGGAAAGCACCCAAGTCTTGTTCAGCGTGTTGAGAGTGCGCATGCCAAAACCACGGTCGCTACTGTGGAAATCTGCAGCATTCAGCAAATGATTACCCAAATGCCCCATGAAAAGATTGTGGTTCACATCACAGTGAAAAGGCTCTGCCAGATTTTTGTAACGGCCTACCTTTCCATATTTTTCTACAAGTTCTTCAAACGTTTCCGCCATAATCCTTATGAATTCTTTTCAGCAGCACGCTTGGTAAGGTACTGATCCAAACGCTCTATGCACGATTTAGTTACTGCAATGCGACCTGAACGGACAAACTGCAACACACATCCCAAATCATTAAGTTGCTTGAAATGATTCAGAACATCAGCAGTAATACCTGTTTTTTCAACTATGGTGAAAGTTGTATTCACTTCTACAATCTGAGCATCAAAACGACGGACGATGCGGCTGATTTCCTGATTGGCCAAAACCATTGGTGTGGACAATTTTAGCAATGAAGTCTCCAGAATAAAGATCTCATCATCCACAAAACAGTTGGCTTGTAACACATCAATCTTCTTCTCTATCTGTTTCACCAGCATTTCAGCCATTTCCTGCTTACAATAACATGTAATGGTATACTTGTGTACTCCAGGAGTAGAAGAAGAACATACATTCAAAGATTCGATATTTACCTGTCGGCGAGTGAAAACTGCTGTTATCTGATTCAGAATACCGGCATAGTTCTCTGAATAAATGATTAATGTATAAAGTGTCAAGCCATCATGACTCAACAAGGCACCTTCACGACCAGCTATAGATGGACGAGCAACTGCGTTACGTGTGAATGTTTCATGCTGCTCACCCTTCAGGCTATCTGCCTCCAAAGTAGCCATTCGCTCACGCGTCAAGTTCTTCTCATAGGAATTATAATCCATGGAGGCTGCTACACGAACAGCCTCCTCTAATCCTGTCAAATTAGCAGGATTCTGTTCGTCGCACTTACCACATGCATTACAGTCGCCACACTCTGCAGCACCTAATTTTTTATTTGTTTCCATTAGTTAATCTCCAATAACATTTCATCTACATTTCCTCCTGGAGGAGTCATTGGGAGGATATTATCCTCTTCCTTCACTGCTACCTGCAAGAGGTATGGACCTTTTGTTTCAAGCATCTCACGAATGGCCTCATCCAGATCCTTTCTATCTACCACTGTACGGCAAGGAATGCCATAACCCTTGGCTATCAATTCATAATCAGGATTTGTCATCGGAGTAAACGAGTAACGCTTGTCAAAGAACATATACTGCCACTGGCGCACATTGCCAAGGAAATTATTGTTCAACAGAATCATCTTCACAGGAATCTGATGTTCCATGATACAGCCAAACTCCTGTATAGTCATCTGAAGACCGCCATCACCCGCAAACATGCACACAGTACGGTCTGGAGCACCATAGCACGCGCCCATGGCTGCAGGAATACCAAAGCCCATGGTACCACAACCACCAGAAGTAACTACAGAACGTGGCTTTGTAAACTTGAAATATCGGCAAGCAAACATTTGATTCTGGCCGACATCGGTTACCATGATAGCCTCATTACCTGAAGCATCCGATACTTTTCGGATTACTTCACCCATGAGAATTGGACCTTCGGAAGGATGCAGTGCTGGTTCAATTACCTTATTGTTTTCCTTGTCTGCATATGGGGCAAAGCCAGAAATCCAGGCATCGTGCTTAGTAGGCACCACTAGCTTTGACACTTCTGCCAAAGTCTGCTTGCAATTGCCCAACACAGGAATATCCACTTTTACGTTTTTATCAATCTCTGATGGGTCAATTTCAAAATGAATTATTCTTGCCTGCTTGGCATAAGTCTTAAGATTTCCTGTTACACGGTCATCAAATCGCATACCTACAGCAATGAGTACATCACATTGGTTAGTCATGACATTAGGTGCCAAATTTCCGTGCATACCTAAACGACCCATATTCAAAGGATGATCAGAAGGTGCAGCAGACAAACCCAAGAAAGTGGTAGCAAATGGTATCTGAGCTTTCTCACAAAGAGCAAGAAGTTCCTCGTTGGCACCCGCCAGTTCAACGCCCTGGCCTACCAACATGAAAGGCTTAACACTGTCGTTAATAAGCTGGGCAGCCTTTGCAATGACGTCCGGTTCACACTGAGGTACTGGCTTGTAAGAACGGATGAAATCCACCACCTGTGGTTCATACTCAATCATGGCAGTCTGCGCATTCTTGGTAAAATCCAGAACAACAGGACCTGGTCGGCCAGATTTCGCAATATAAAAAGCGCGAGCCACCGCCCAGGCTATGTCTTCAGCACGGCGAATCTGATAGTTCCATTTTGAAATTGGCTGGGTAACACCCACCACATCCACTTCTTGGAACGCATCGGTTCCCAACATTGCAGCACCCACCTGGCCACAGATTACCACCAAAGGCGTGGAGTCTATCATTGCATCAGCAATACCTGTAATGGTATTCATGGCACCAGGGCCAGAGGTTACAATGACACAACCCACCTTACCACTCACACGAGCATAGCCCTGTGCTGCATGCACAGCCCCTTGCTCATGGCGAACCAAAACATGATTCAATGTATTTTTATGATCGTACAAAGCATCGTAGGTAGGCATGATGGCACCACCAGGATATCCGAAAAGGACATCCACACCTTCATGCTCAAGGCTTCGCATCAATGCTTCTGCACCAGAAATCTTTTCCATATTAATCTATTATACGTACACCACCCTTGTCTGCACTTGAAACACTCTGAGCATATGCACGCAATGCCTTTGACACTACACGATTACGCTTCAGCGGTTGTTGAGGACGAGCAGCAAGCTCTTCATCGCTCAACTTCACATTGATAGAGCGGCTTGGAATATCTATAACGATGATGTCACCATCTTTAATCTTTCCAATGTTTCCACCAGAGGCTGCCTCTGGAGAAATGTGACCGATACTCAATCCTGATGTGCCACCAGAGAAACGGCCATCTGTAATCAGGGCACACTCCTTACCCATATGCATGCTCTTGATGTATGAGGTTGGATAAAGCATCTCCTGCATACCAGGACCACCCTTAGGACCTTCATGAGTGATTACTACACAATCACCTTTCTTTACTTTTCCGCCCAAAATGCCGTCACAGGCATCTTCTTGAGAGTCAAAGACTACCGCAGGACCTTCAAAGTGCCAAAGTTCTGGAGCTACACCAGCAGTCTTTACCACACAACCATCCTGTGCAATGTTTCCAAAGAGAACAGCCATACCACCATCCTTGGTGTAGGCATGTTCAATATCGCGAATGCAACCATTTACACGGTCTGTATCCAAAGTCTCCCATTGTGCATTCTGTGAACCCATGACATTAGAGAACACACCACCTGGTGCTGAATGATAAATGCGGTCTGCTTCAGGATCTAGCACATTACCAGTAATAGAATACTTCTGAATATCTTCACCCAGCGTTGCTCCATTTACACGCTTGCAGGAAAGATCCAGCAAATTGCCCTTGGCAAGTTCACCCATGATTCCCAAAATACCACCTGCACGATTTTCCTCCTGAATAGAATACTTTTGCCAGTTTGGCGCCAACTTGCACAAGAAAGGAACCTTACGGGAAAGTGCATCGATATCTTTCATCTTAAAATCAACTTCAGCTTCTTGGGCAACAGCCAACAGATGGAGAACGGTATTGGTAGAAGCACCCATAGCTATATCCAGTGTCATGGCATTCAAGAAAGCAGGACGGGTTGCAATGGAACGAGGAAGAACAGAATCATCACCGTCTTCATAGTAAGCCAATGCATTCTTTACAATTAGCTTGGCTGCATCCTTGAAAAGCTGAATACGATTTACATGAGTAGCCAAAATTGAGCCATTACCAGGAAGCGACATACCCAAAGCTTCAGTCAAAGAGTTCATGGAGTTTGCTGTAAACATACCAGAACATGCACCACAACCAGGGCAAGCCATCTGTTCAACCTGAGCGAGTTCCTCATCGCTGACAGTAACATCACCGCCCTTCACCATTGCAGTGATCAAATCCGCATTTTCTCCATTCAGCTTATGAGCCTCCATTGGTCCACCACTGACAAATACTGCAGGGATATTCAAACGCATGGCAGCCATCAGCATACCCGGAGTAACCTTGTCACAGTTGGAAATGCAAACCATGGCGTCAGCCTTATGTGCATTGACCATGTATTCTACAGAATCTGCTATCACATCACGTGAAGGAAGGGAATAAAGCATTCCGTCATGTCCCATTGCAATACCATCATCCACAGCAATGGTATTAAATTCTGCAGCATAACAGCCCAGTTTTTCTATTTCAGACTTGACAATCTGACCGATTTCATGCAAATGAGTATGACCAGGAACAAACTGAGTAAATGAATTGACAATAGCAATGATTGGCTTGCCAAACTGCTCACGTTTCATTCCGTTGGCCACCCAAAGGGCTCTGGCACCAGCCATTCTTCTTCCTTCTGTGCAAACAGCACTTCTCAATGGATGTTTCATATTTTGTCTTCTTTTTTTCAATCAAAAAGCCTCTCTCAACGTTTGTGAGAAAGGCTCAACAGCTTTGTTTTTATGTCTCTACAAGTGTATACAACCTTTCTCACCCAGTGCCTTAATCACCACGTGCAAAATACCTAATTCGACGACTGAAGATGAAATTGAAAATGTCATATACTCTCTCTCTTTTATAAATTGCCGCAAATTTAGTTGTTCTTTTTGTAATGGACAAATAAAACCTTTAAATTTTACTATTTTCTTTAAAATTATAAGATTTTTATTGGGTTTTCTTACAATTTATTAAATAAGCAAAGGTGTTTTTGCAGATTTTATAAAAAATCAAGTTATTCCACAGTTCACTGTCTCTAAAGATAGATACATAGAAAAATCTCAGTCCAAAAGTTCATTTGGACTGAGATTTCATGTTTTATCTACAAGTTATAAAGGATTACAACTGATGCACAATTTCCATCAACTGTTCACCCATACCAATAGTATATCCCTGTGATACGAATACCACCCTACCGTCTGTATTAGCAATGACTACAATAGGAAGTTGCTTGGCATTTGACAATTTTGCAGCAGCTGCCAATGTATTCTGAATAGCAGCATCTTTGTCCATACCCCATACAATGGTCTTTGGCAGACCTGGGAAATCCTGAAGACGGAACTTTGCCAAGCCTTCTTGATCAGGGAAGACAAACAGAATAGGCATAGCATCCTGCTCAAACTGAGTCTTCAATGCAGCAATGTCACGCAGAACATGATTGGTAGGCTCTTCATTAACACCCAAAACAGCACATACATACCATCCATCTGCTGCCAAAGAAGAAATCTTCACAGGATTTGAATCTGTATTTTCAACCTTATTATCCTTTTCATTTAAAGCCAATGGCTTATACTCTAATTCCTTTTCAACCTTGCCAATGACATCCAGACCTGCATTGCGCTTACGCATCTGCAACTCAATCTGGGTGTCCTTATTCTCTTCAACATTAAAGAAAACAACTCGAGTGAGGATAGAACCGTCACGCTGGCGGCTTCCGCTGGTCAGCATATAATATCCAGTATCCAACTTCAAGCCTTTCTTAAGCATATTCTCATAATCAGAACCGCCACCCATGTCGATATCGCCTTCATCAAAACTCAAGAGTGAGAACTCTCCGTCTTCAAATTTGCTGATTGTAAAGTGATTGTAGTAACGAGGGTTCATATTCTGCTTGGTTGGCTCGTAAGTTGCATGTACAGTACCCTTTGATTTAGCAGCTGGAGCACCCTTTTCGAAATCTGCATCTTGCCACTCACCATTTTCCATATACTGTGCCTTTCCTGTTACAGGGTCCAGCTGTGCAGGTACACCTAAACTACGAAGAACAGACACAAAGAAGATACCACGGCTACGAGTATCAGCAACTCGGCTCTTCCACACACCTGCAGGAGATACAGGAACACTGGTAACGTTCAAGTCCTCGTTTAAGGTAATATTCTCCTTCACCCACTTGGTCAGGTTACCAGGAGTAGAGAATTCTTTCTGCTGATCAGCAGATAAAGTCTGCTGGAAGAACTCCTTATAATTTGTCAGGGCCTCCAGTTCTACACGAGGGCAAAGAACATATTCATGATAGATTTTAGCATCTATACCTTCCACCTTCTTCGTGTTATTCAAGTGAGAGGTAATGATTTCCTGAGGGACATCACGAAGGTCTTTCTGGCTCAAGCTCTTCAAGAGTGCAATAGCCTCAGCTTTATCCTCAGAAGCCTTGAGGAAACCGATGATAGATGCATGATTACCACGAGAGCGCTCTAACAACTTTGGAACATCTGTTGTATCTACCTGATTATCCAGACACCATTTAACAGCTTTTTCATGATTATACATGGTGGCTACATACGCATTGCGGATGGAATCTTCACGTGCCATCAGCTTATCGTTATTAGCACGCTGTTCAGGGGTTACTTCTGGAAGATTATAGCTCTCAGGAGGAGGTACGATATCAAAATCCACAGCATAGCCATCCTTTTCTGTCTTATCCAGTTTGATAGTCTTTGATGATTCCTTACCGAAAGAAAGCTTATCATATCCCCACTTGCCGTCTTTAGATACCCACACCAGCATATCTCCTAAACCACTGGTAAGGAATGTCTTTCCTTCAGCGTCAGTAAATTTGGTAGCTACAGTATAGAACTCAGCATAATTATATACCTTGAATTGAACTTTGGCATCTTGAACAGGCTTGCCACTTGCATCCACAACCTGCAAGTCCATACGGGCAGACTTTGCATAATTGTCAATCACATTGATTTCTGTAAAGTTTGGCTTGCGAAGCATAATTTCCTCGGCACCGTTGTAGTTACCGAACACTTTGGTATGCATCATCATACCACGGCTTGCAGGAGCATTAAACCAACCTAAATCAAGAACAGGCTCTGGTTCACATGCACCCAGGAAATGCCAGCCACCATCGACCCATGCCTCTACCCATGCATGATTATCATCGGTGTGAGCCCAACGTGGAGTATATACCTGACGAGCAGGGATACCGACAGAACGAAGTGCAGCCACACAGAAGGTTGACTCTTCGCCACAGCGGCCAAATGCAGTACGAACTGACTGTAACGGGCTACTGGTACGGCCATCACTAGGAGTATAGACAACCTTCTCATGACACCAATGGTTCACCTCCACAATAGCATCAAAAAGAGACAGATTCTTTACACGGTCCTTCAATTCCTCAAAAAAGACTTTTCGAGAATCATCCAAAGGCTCGTTGTTCACACGAATAGGAAGGACAAAAAAGCGAATCAGAGATTCGTCTAAAGACTTACCCCAAGGCATTTCCTCAACAGCCTGTTGAGTAAGACGGACGTTCTCCAGATAATAGTCGCCAGTCTTGTCAACAATATCACTCTGAGGCAAGTATGCATATAAGAAGCTCAAAGCCTCTTTCTCATAAACAGTCAGATCCGGACGGTTCAGGATTTCAAAGAAATCACCGTTTGGCAATTGTTCCTGTTTTAACTGAAGATCCTTCTGTACCTGCTCATAATAGGCAGCATCAGAGATGAAATGTTTATCTCCAGTACATGCTGTCAAGACGAACAGCACACTAAGAATTGCAAGAAATGTTTTTTTCATTTTATAAATTTTAGGTTTGTGCTACAAAAATAAGCTTTTTATTGTTCACAGCAAAAAAAATAGTTACCTTTGCACGAAATAAACCTAATAACTAATCTAAAGAAAGACAAAACAATGGCAAGTTTTAAAGAAAAATTCGGCTATGCTCTTGGCGATGCCGCAGCAGGAGGTATTACATGGAAAGTCATGTCTATTGCATTTCCTCTGTTCTTCACAAACATTTTCGGATTAACAGTTGCAGATACAGCAACCCTGATGCTTATTGCCCGTATGTTCGATGTTGTAACAGACCCATTAATGGGTAGTTTGGCAGACCGCACCAAGACTCGCTGGGGAACCTATCGTCCTTGGCTGATTTTCGGTGCTATTCCTCTTGGACTTGTCTTTGCATTATTGCTTTACACTCCAGAATTTGGTCCTGTTGGTAAGCGTATCTGGGCTTATTCCCTTTACTTGATCATGATGGCTGTCTATACAGCAGTAAACGTTCCTTACGGTTCTCTGTTGGGTGTAATGACTGCCGATGACAATGAGAAGAACCAATTCTCAGCATATCGTATGGTAGGTGCTTACGCCATGGGATTCATTACCCTGCTTTCTTTCCCTTACCTGCAAAAGATGGTGGGTGGAACAGAGGCTCATCAATATGCAGTCTTAGGTGCTAGCCTTGGTGCTCTGGCAGCAGTCATGACCATGGCTTGCGGATTCCTGACCAAGGAGCGCCTGAAACCAATCCAGGCAGAGAAGTTCTCATTCCGTCCATTCGTTGACCTGTTCAAGAATAAGCCTTGGATTTATCTGACTTTGCTGGGTATCTGCACAAACTTCTTTAACGGTTTCCGCTATGCTGTAGCCGGTTATATGCTGACCTATTGTCTGGGTGGAGAAGTTACCGTAAGCGGATTAATCATCAATTATACCGTATTCATGACTTTTGGTGAAGTTACCTGTATGATTTTCGGTGGTCTTTCACCTAAATTTACAGAATGGGCTGGTTCTAAGGTTAAAGCATTTACCTATTCTGCCATTATCTGTGCAGTAACATCCATTGCCTTCTTCTTCGTACCAATGGATCCTGCCTACATTTGGGTAATGGTGGGTATCGTTATTCTTACCTCTATCGGTATTGGATTCTACTCTCCACTGTTGTGGTCTATGTATGCCGATGTTGCTGACTATGCAACTGAGAAGAACGGTATTTCTTCTACCGGTTTGATTTTCTCTTCTGGTACCATGTCACAGAAGTTTGGTTCTGCCATTTCTGGTGCATTGGTTGCCCTGTTGCTTGGTGCTGTGGGCTTTATCTCCGGAACAGATGCAAACGGTCAGACAGTAGTAACTATTGCAGAAAGCGACATGGATGCAGTACAGAGCATGATCTGGTCTCTGTTCTCAATCATTCCTGCAGCCATCGCTATGCTGATGTTGCTCTTGATCTACAAGTATCCTATTAAGAAATAAAATAAAATGATTACTGAAGCAAATAAACTTCCATGGGTGGAGCGTCCAGCCGATTGTACAGAAGTACTGTGGCGTGACCCTAAAAACCCTATTATTGACAGATACAGCATACCTTGCTCAAACAGTATCTTCAACAGCGCTATTGTCCCTTTTGAAGATGGTTATGCAGGTGTATTCCGCTGCGACAACCGTGCTGTCCAGATGAATATCTTTGCCGGTTTTAGTAAAGACGGTATCCATTGGAACATCAATCATGAGCCTATCGTATTTGAATGTGGCAATACAGACATGATTGACAGCACTTATAAATACGACCCACGTGTTACATGGATTGAAGATCGTTATTGGATTACCTGGTGTAACGGCTATAAGGGCCAACCAACCATCGGTATTGGCTATACCTTTGATTTCAAGACCTTCTACCAGTGTGAGAATGCATTCTTGCCATTCAACCGTAACGGTGTTCTCTTCCCTGAGAAGATTAATGGCATGTATGCCATGTTGAGCCGACCATCAGACAGTGGCCACACACCATTCGGTGATATTTATCTGAGCTACTCTCCTGACATGAAGTTCTGGGGCATGCACCGTCTGGTTATGCGTCCTACTCCATTTGACATCAGCGCATGGCAGTGTCTGAAGATTGGTGCAGGCCCAATTCCTATCCGTACTGACGAAGGTTGGTTGCTGTTCTACCATGGTGTAATTGGTACTTGCAACGGCTACCGCTATTCTATGGGTGCTGCCATTCTGGACATCAATGACCCTTCTAAGGTTCTCTACCGTACACAGTCTTACCTATTGGCTCCTGCAGAAATCTACGAGCTTACCGGTGATGTTCCTGGCGTGGTATTCCCATGTACAGCACTGACCGATGGAGACCGTGTAGTCATCTACTATGGTGCAGCTGATACTCATGTAGGTGCAGCATACGGACACCTGAGTGAGATTATTGATTTCGTAAAAAAGAACTCATACTTGGAGAAAGAATAACTTACTAAAAAGACCATAAAAAAACGGAGCCCTGCAAAGAGCTCCGTTTTTTTATCTTGTCATTTATCGATTACTTTACCAGACCGATAGCTTTATCGAACTCTGCCCAGTGATCAGCTGTCATTGATTCTGGAGTGAACAGACAAACACCTGCTGCACCTGCCTTTACAGAACCTGCTACTGCCTCTGCAATCTCAGAAGGAATCAGACCAGAGTTCTCTGGATCTACCAAGCTTGCCTTGTTCTGCCAGTCACGACAGATGAACAAGCCACTGTAAACAGGCTTGTCGGTAGACTTCACCTCTTCATCGGTTACCTCACCTACCCAAGCTGCTGGCTTCAAATAGAAGTCATTGTAGTTCATTGGGAAGAAAACATCTACATTCCAATTGTTCCACTGCTGACGTACCATCTTCTCTGCATAGCTTGCTGGACCAGGGAATACATCGGCACTGATCTTCTTGCCCTTAGCATGTACAGCCTCAGCAATCTTATTCACCAGGTTGGTTACATTATCGCAACGGAACTGAGCCCACTCCTGAATAGTAGAAGGATCAACGCCCTCAGCAATCTTAGCCTTGATGTCAATTCCGGTCTTCTCCTTGAAATCGGCTACACAGTCATCACAGTAGCAATAGTCTGCACCTGGATACTCATGTACATGACCTTCTGCATCACGCCACTCATGATCAATCTGACCTTTATATTTGTCCCACAGACCCTCTGAAAGAATAACGTCTGCATAACGGATATAGTCCAACTGTACATAGTCAACCTCTTCCATCTCAGCCACCTGTGTATATTTGCCTACCAAGTAATCAATTACTGCTGGATTATGAGGGTCAACAGTAGAGTAGTAAGTCACATAAGCACGGTCTTCTGGAACGTAAGCAGACTTACCCAAACGGTTTACGGTGTACCAGGTAGAATCGCAGTTAGCCTGCAGTGATGATGGAACCCAAGCGTGGAACTCCAGTCCTACCTCATGTGCAATCTGACCACATAGCTTGATCTGGTCCATGGTCTTCTCCTCGGCAAAACCACCGTTCTCTACACATACACCAATCACTCCATGCTCCTTCCACATTTGGAACTGAGCCTTCAGGCTATCTGGAGACACACGGTTCTGATCCCACTTATACCAAGCGTAAGCCTTCACGTCTGGTGTCACTTCTGTCTTCTGCTGCTGGCATGCCATGAAGGTAAACACAGCTACCAGCGCCAATAAAATCTTCTTCATATGTATTTAGGTTTATTGTTATTTCTTCTCTCTTCTCCACAGGTAGCCGTCCTCATCGATTGAGATGACACGACCGTCTGGAAGGGTGGCAACGATTTCATATTTATTGGCTGTAGCCTCTACCTTCAGGATACTACCCTTTGGCAAAGCCTTGATTTCACTATCCACCAACTTGAACTGCTCGGTCTTGCTGAAGTAAGTACCAGTCTTCTCGAACTGCTCTTCCTGTGCATAGAACATCGCCCAGAGCAAGCGCTCTATAGGACGGTCTGCAGGATACTTGAAAGTCTCGCTGTCCTGACCAACAATCTTGTCTGACAGATAGACATATCCCCAGCGCTCTGGCATGTGCATGGCAATCATACCGGTAGGACCCCAGGTCCAGTTGTCCTCTGGCAAGAACTTGCCATTGGCATCCTTCTTTCTGGACTCATGACCACGTTTGTCGGAAACAGTCTGCCACTCTACGCGAGAGAAGCCCAGGCGCATATAGTTACCTGCCTTGTAATAATTGTCAAACTCTGCAGCCAAAGCCTCCTTTGGAATGGCAATCTCCACGGTCCATCCCTGGTCCTTGTCCTTAGACTTGTTCAAGGTACCATTCACATGGGTAGCAAGTTTCATGCCTGGACAATCCCATGCAAAAGTAACAAACGCACGCTGTTTTGCACGGTAAGGTCGCTGCACAAACAAATCGAATACAGTACCCAACGCATTGGTCTCAATCTCAAAATAGTTATGGCCGTCACCATCTGGATCAATGAACACCTCAAAATCATGATTGTAATAGATGATGGTATCACGCTGTACCAGATCTGCCCACACACTAGGTTCTTCTAGCTCTGCGCCAATGTACAGATAGTTCTCATCCCAAAGCATCTTAGCCTGGGTGTTGAAACGAGGTGTAGGAAAACCTTCACCGCTGATGTCAACGAAAGATTCTGTCAGAGGAGCATTCTTCCAGGCTGCCTCATCCAGTTTACCATCAATATTCATGGTCTCTAAAGTCTTATAAACTACATAACCATACGGATCGGTAAGGAAGCGTTTGTACTTCTCTGTAATGTTCTGAGCGCCAACGGTCAAGCTAACGCCAAGCAGCAGTGCTGCCGTAAAAAGTTTTTTTATCATAGGTTTTAGGATTTATCAATTTGCTGTAATTACTTGTCCTTCGCCTCTATAAAGCTTGATAGGACCGTCTAAAAGTACTGCCACAACAGTAATCTGCTCGTCCTGGACTTCTTCTGGAACATCTATGTATACTATACCAGGAACTTCATTCCAGTATAGCTTATTAAACACCTTGAAGTCAAGCATTGAGCCATTACCCACTACCCAGACACGGTTAACCTTGTTGGCAATTCCCTTAAGCTCAATTGGGCCATTTGGTTTGTTTGGCAAATAAAGATACAAGATATCACCTTCTGGATTCAAGGCAGTATATCCTCCACGGAAATGTTCACCAGGAATACCGGCACGTGTATCATAGATAGCTTCAGCGTGCTTCTTTGTCCAACGGCCGAACTCTTTCAGAATTTCAACTTCCTCCTTTGGAATTGTTCCATCAGCTTTTGGTCCGAAATCAAGCAACATGTTACCACCCATGCTGATACAGTCAACAAATGAGCGCAACAACTGCTGTGGACTCTTGAAATTCTTGTCGGTTGGCTGCCATCCCCATGAATCGTTCATCGTATAGCAGAGTTCCCAGTAAGTGGCATCAGGACGAACTACAGGAACACCTTGCTCTGGGGTTGCATAGTCACCATAACCTTGAATACGGGAATTCACAATACAGTTAGGATTCTTTCCTCTAAGCAGATCGATGATGCCTTTAGAGTTCCAATCCTCGGCAGTCTGTTCCCAGTCACCGTCAAACCAGTAAAGATCTGGCTTGAACTGGGTATTCAGTTCATCCAATTGGGCAAAATTAAACTTACAGAAAGATTGCCATCTGGCAGGATCTTCCTTGATATTATAGCGTTGTTCTGTCTTAGTCTTATTTGGGTAATCATCTCTACTCCAGTCTAACAATGAGTAATAGAGACCTAAGTGCAAATTATCACGTTTCTTGACTTCTTCAACGAATGGAGCAATCAAGTCCCTCTTGGCTGCACATGTCTTTTTTGCACTATGTAGACCAACCTTGGTATCCCACAGTGCCATTCCATCATGATGTTTGGTTGTAATGACTGTATAACGGGCACCACTCTGCTCTATCAAGTCCACCCATTCTTTTGGGTTATACTTGCTGGCATTGAACCCTTTTTCCTGTTTGTAATACTCGTCATAAGGCAGGTAATTGTTATAGAACGACCAGCTTTCTGAAACGCCCCTTACGGCGTAGATTCCCCAATGAATGAAAATACCTAGCTTGGCTTTGCCAAACCATTCCATGCGTGCCTTATATGCTTCTGGAGATTCACCAGTAAGTGCAGATTGAGCCATAGATGGCAACATAGATCCTGCTACCAACAACAGACTAAGAGTTCGTTTTAGGTTCATTGTCTAGATTTTTATCGGTTAACATTTTGTGTCTGTTTCGGATGTTCACCAGCTGTTTTGGCAAACATCCGAAAAGACAAATCTTATTATAAAGGCTTATATTGTACGAAAGCTTCCATTGCCTCGTAACAAGCCAAGCCCAATTCATCGTATACCTTCGCAGTAGCTCGGTTGCGATCTTCTGAACGCTGCCAGAACAGACGTTCGTCATTTCCCAGGAATGGAGCAGACTCCATCTGAGACTGATGTTTCAGAATAGAATTACGTTTTGCACGTAACTCTTCCGGTGAAATAGGCACAGCCATCTCAATGTCTTCAATTGGCCACTCTGCCCATGCACCTCTGTACATCCAGATACGGCAATCCTCCAGCCATTCTGCTCCATCTTGCTTCTCCAGATCAATGGCTGCAAGAACAGCATCTGTACACACACGATGCGTACCATGAGGATCTGCCAAGTCACCTGCAATAAAGATCTGATGAGGTTGAATTTCTTGCAGCAGCTTGCGGACAATCATTACATCCTCTTCGCCCAATGGCTTCTTCTCTATCATACCGGTCTCATAAAATGGCAAATCCAGAAAATGCACATGATCCAGTGGAATGTTATTGTATGTACAAGCCGTACGGGCCTCACCTCTACGAATCAATCCCTTGATGGTAAGGATTTCCTTAGAATCTGCATCTCCACTTTTCTTCTCACGGAAAAAATCCTTGATGTCCTTATACATCTTTCGGATTGTATCATCCTGATTAGCATTGAAGATTTGGTTGAAACCATTGGCAAAATGCATGAAGCGAACAACTTCCTCATCACCCACTGCTATATTTCCGGATGTCTCATAGGCAATGTGAACATCGTGGTTCTGCTCTACCAGACGACGAATTGTACCACCCATGGAAATCACGTCATCATCAGGATGAGGAGAGAACACAATCACACGCTTAGGGTATGGAAGAGCACGTTCTGGACGAGAAGAATCATCGGCATTTGGCTTACCTCCCGGCCAACCTGTAATGGTGTGTTGCAAATCATTGAAAATACGTAGGTTTACATTATAGGCAGAACCATAGATTGCCAACAATTCGCTCAATCCATGCTCGTTGTAATCCTTGTTGGTCAACTTGAGCACAGGCTTTTTCAATTCCTGGCAAAGCCAAACGATAGCACTGCGGATAAGTTTTGGTGTCCAGTCACAGCTTGTAACCAGCCAAGGCCTGCGAATTCGTGTCAAGTAAGCAGAAGCAGACAGGTCAATGCTGATAGTAGCATTATTATGTGTCTGCAGGAAAGAAGCAGGCAAAGCTTCTGAAACATGCTCCTCTACGGTCTTGGCTATGATCTCAGCTTTTTCATCACCCCATGCCATAAGGTAAAGCTTACGGGCAGAAAGGATGGTTGAAACACCCATTGTTATAGCACAAGGAGGGATGTTGTCCACACCCAGGTTGCGTGCAGATTCCTGACGAGAAGTAGGATCCATCAGAATCAAGCGGGTAGTAGAACTGGCACTTGAGCCCGGCATGTTCATACCGATATTACCTTCACGGCCGATACCTAACAAGGCAATGTCCATACCACCGTAAGAATTGATCTGCTGCTCATAAGAAGCACAGTAGTTACCTACCTTCTCCTGAGGAACAGAACCACTAATGGTAAAGATGTTTGCCTGAGGGATATCTACCTTGTCCAGGAAAATTTCCTTGAGAACCTGGAAAGCACTGTGTGGTGCATCGGGTTCCAGAGGGTAATACTCGTACAGGTTAAAAACAATTACATTTCGGAAACTGAGATTGTCTTCTTTATGTTTACGAACCAGTTCGGCATAAAGAGGACGCAGGGTTTCACCTGTGCCTGTACCTATCACACAGAACCGGCCTTCACGCTGACGTTCCTTAATACGTCCAGAGATAGCATTAGCTACCTGGCTGATTCCATCCTCTTGAGTAGCATAGATATCTACAGGAACCTTTTCAAAACAAGTAAGCACAGAACGCTCTACAGCGTTCTGTGGCTTATAATATTTGGTTGAAATCTGGTCAAGAGATATCTGTGAACTTAAATTCGTTCTAAGCATTACTAATTACAGATTATTCTTTTCAATATCCTTGAAATACTTGTAAGTACCTACCTTCAACTCTACGGTAGCTGTCTCATCACATACAATGATTGCATGTGGGTGCAACTGCAATGCACTGATGGTCCACATCTGGCTGATACCCTCTTCTACTGCATGCTTCAAAGCGCGAGCCTTGTTGTGACCATTACATACAATCAGGACTTCCTTAGCTGCCATGACAGTACCAACACCTACAGTGAGGGCAACTCTTGGAACCTGAGACAAATCATAATCAAAGAAACGGGAATTTGCAATGATAGTATCACTGGTCAATTCCTTCTTACGAGTTACAGAAGTCAGAGAAGAACCTGGCTCATTGAATGCAATGTGACCATCCTGGCCTACACCACCCATGAACAAGTCGATACCACCTGCAGCTGCGATAGCTTTCTCATAGTTCTCGCACTCAACCTGCAAGTCAGGAGCATTTCCGTTCAGGATATGAATGTTCTCCTTCTTGATGTTGATCTGAGAGAAGAAGTTTTTCCACATGAAAGAATGATAGCTTTCTGGATGATCTTCAGGAAGACCTACGTATTCATCCATATTGAAGGTTACAACATTCTCAAAAGAGATCTCACCTTTCTTATAAAGTTCAATCAGTCTCTTGTACAAGCCTAGTGGAGATGATCCTGTAGGGCAACCTAATACGAATGGTTTTTCTGGAGTAGGATTAGCAGCTTTGATCTTTGATGCTACGTAATCACCTGCCCAACGTGAAAGGGTCAGATAATCAGGTTCAATAATTAGTCTCATAATGTGTATTTTTATAGATAAAACTTATTTTTTCATGACAAACACAAGTTTACCACCTTTTACGATGTCCTTGTGATCGATATAGTTCTTCTTATATGGTTTTCCATTCAGGAAAATTTTGTCTACATGTAAGTTTTCTTTACTCAGGTTCTTTGCTTCTACAGTAAAGGTCTTACCATTCTGTACTGCCACTTCAAACTTTTCCATCTGTGGTGCACCGAAAACGTACTTGCCACTTACTGGGTCTACAGGATAGAAGCCCATGGCAGACAACATATACCAAGCAGACATCTGGCCACAGTCGTCATTACCGCACAAACCGTCAGGACGTGGAGAATACTGGGTGTCGAATACCTCACGAACCAGTTCCTGGGTACGTTCTGGCTTACCAGCCAATGCATAGAGATAAGCTACATGATGGCTTGGCTCGTTACCGTGTGCATACTGACCAATCAGACCTGTCACGTCGCTCAGTGTACTCTCCAGTTTAGTTGAGAAGAATACATCCAGCTTATCAGTAAATGCCTTCTTGCCACCCATCAGCTTGATCAGGCCTGGTACATCGTGCTGTACATGCCAAGTGTACTGCCATGCATTACCTTCGGTATAGTCACCACCGCTACTCTCAGCATGAGCCAAGCCTGTAGGATCGAATGGAGTCTTCCAGGTACCATCGCTGTTGCGTGGACGCATGAACTTGGTTTCAGGGTCAAACAGATTCTTATAGAATTCCTTACGGTTTGCAAAATAAGCAGCATCTTCTGCCTTACCCATCAGGGTAGCCATATCCCATGCAGCATAGTCGTCATAGACATTCTCCAATGTAGAAGAAACAGATTCTGCTTCTGTCTTGTCAGTAGCCAGATAACCGTATTTCATGTACTGTTCCCAATCTGATTTCAGCTTGTGGCTCTTGGTCTGGGTATTCTTGATAGCTTGGAATGCACGTTCTGCATCAAATCCGCGGAATCCTTTATGGTATGCTTCTGCCACAACAGAAACGCCATGATTAGCCACCATACAGTAGTTGTCCTTACCCCACAGACCCCAGATAGGTATGAAGCCCAGATCCTCAGCCTGGGTTACCAATGAGCTAACCAATGCATCTACCTTGTCAGGCATGGCAATGGTATAGAAAGGATGAGCAGCACGGTAAGTATCCCAAGTAGAGAAAGTTGAATAATACTCGTTGTTATCAGCTTTCTTGATGTTACCCTTAGAATCACGGTAATCGCCATCCACATCGGCAATGTTGTTTGGCTGGATCAGTGCGTGATAGAAAGAGGTATAGAAATTCTTCTTCTGTTCATCGGTACCAGTGACCTTGATGCGAGATAAATACTTGTTCCAAGTAGCATCGGCAGCCTTCACACAACCATCGAAATCCCAGCCAGGAATCTCTGCCTCCAGATTTCTGTGAGCACCGGCAATTGAAGCCGAAGACATAGCAATCTTCATTTCCAGTTGCTCGCCCTTCTTCATATCAAAGGCAATAACCATCTTATTACCCTTCTCGGTCTTCATCAAAGGAAGATTGGTGAGACGAGTCATTGGCTTGTTGAACTTGATGACAAAGTAGTAATCCTGGTTCACCCACACGCTATTGTTTACGTGGCCGGAGATGGTCTGGTTGTCTTCCCAGTTCACCTCACAGGCATTGACCTGAGAATGATACTGGTTGATGTTCCAGGATGGGCCATGCTGAAGGTCTACAAGAACAGCAGCAGAGTCTGTCTGGTTGTAGGTATAACGATGATAAGCCACATGACCTGTAGCAGTAAGTTCTGCCTTCACACCTGTCTGTGTCAGGTTTACAGCATAATAACCAGGCTTCGCTGTTTCACTTGCCTTATCAAAAGTGCTATGATAGTTCACACGGTTCTTACGGGCTGTAACAGGGGTAACCAGGATATCACCCAGATCCATACAACCTGTACCGTTCAGGTGATTCTGGGTAAAGCCCCAGATTTCCTTGTCAGTATAAATGTACTCCGAACAATAGTCCCATCCCACAGCACCTGTTACAGGACTGGTCTGGATCATACCAAATGGAACACAGGCACCTGGAAAGGTATGACCTGTACCCTGAGTTCCCACAAAAGGATCTACATACTTTGTAAAATCGGCCTGTGCCATAGCGCTGGCGCAGATCAACAGAGCTGCAGACAAAGATAACAGTTTCTTCATATCTATATTTTATTTTACTTCAAATTCACCATCCAGACGAATATCGGTAGAAGCAGCTCCTACCATCACCTTGAATTTACCTGGTTCAACAACCTGCTTCATTTGCATGTCATAGAGTGCCAGCTCCTGGAATCCCAGATCAAAGGTTACTTCCTTGCTCTCACCAGCCTTCAGGTTCACACGCTTAAAGCCCTTGAGCAGCATGTGTGGAGTCTCTACAGAACTGATGACATCCTTAATATAGAGCTGAACAACTTCTTCTCCGTCTACCTTACCCTCATTCTTTACAGTACACTTTACAGTCTGGTATACATTCTTGCCATCACCTGGAATAAGCTGCAGGTTAGAGTAACCGAATGTGGTGTAGCTCAAGCCATAACCAAAGCTATACAATGGAGCAGCAGGACTGTCTACATAGTCATGAGAGATACGTTTAGAATAATGTACAGGCAACTGACCCACATTACGAGGAATACCCACAGGAGTACGGCCGGCAGGATTATAATCGCCAAACAGCACATCAGCTACAGCCTGACCACCCTGCTCACCTGGATACCAGGCAGTAAGCAAAGCATTGGCTCGTTCTGCAGCCATGTTCATATTCAACGGACGACCTTCAATATAAACGACCACCAGCTTCACTCCGGCATCCATCAAAGCTTTCATCAGCTTTTCCTGATCACCCATCAAGTGTAAATCTGTACGGTCATAACCCTCACCACACTCCATGTCTGATACAGCGTTTTCATTCACGATTGCTGCACCGGTAGAAAGATAGGTAGTCTCAAAGTCACGGGCAGAAGAACCACCCACAACTAAAATGGTCACATCAGAAGCTTTAGCTGCAGCTACTGCAGCAGGAATATTTGAGTTCTGTGTATCACGAATGGCACAACCCTTTACATAGGTTACCTTTGCTTCACCAACGATATTCTTCACTCCATCCAGGACTGTAGTGAGCTGTGCTCTATCCTGAGGAGCAGTATAATCACCAAGCTGGTTGTACATCATATCAGCATTAGGGCCAATAACTGCCACCTTGCGGACATCTTTGCTCAATGGCAGTAAACCATCATTCTTAAGCAATACGACACCCTTTCTAGCAACCTCACGGGCCAATTCCTTGTGTTCCTTAGAGCGAACTACCTTAGCAGCGTTCTCCGGATCTACGTATGGATTCTCGAACAAGCCCATCTTGAACTTGAGTCGGAGAACATTCTTTACGGCACGGTCCAGATCGGCCATGGTAATCTTACCTTCTTCCAGCTTCTTTTCCAGATTAGGTCCAAAGGCATTGCCCTGAAGGTCAATGTCCACACCCGCTTTCAAGGCCAAAGCACCTGCCTCCCCCCAGTCGTCAGCACAACGGTGAGTAGTTGCAATACCTTCAATAGCTTCCAAGTCAGAATAGATGGCACCATTGAATCCCCACTGATCACGAAGCACGTCAGTCAGCAAGAACTTATTGGAAGTACAAGGCACTCCATCAATGGAATTGTAGGAAGTCATGATAGAAGCCACACCAGCATTTACCGCACGTTGGAACTGAGGGAGCAATTCACTGAACAGTTGACGCTGGCCAATCAAGGTCTGCTCACCGTTCAAGCCACCTTCTGGAACACCATAAGCAGCAAAGTGCTTCAAGGTAGAATAGACATGCTTACCATCGGCAGCACTGTTTGCCTCTGTTCCCTGCATACCCTTTACCATGGCTGTACCCAAAATACCGGTCAGGACAGGATCCTCGCCATAGGTTTCTTCCATACGGCTCCAACGAGGCTCACGGGCAATATCCAATACAGGTCCGTATCCCACATGTCCACCCTGTGCACGTACTTCTTCGCCAATGGCAGTTCCGGCACGTTCAATGAGTTCCTCATCAAAAGTAGAAGCCATCGCCAATGCGGTTGGGAAAACCGTAGCGCCAATAGCCATGTGTCCATGAGGAGCTTCCTCTGCAAAGAGAATAGGAATACCCAGACGGGTGTTTTCTACAGCATATTTCTGCAGCTTGTTCATGACTTCAGCAGCCAGCTTTGGATTCAAGCCTGTAACCAGCGTTTTCTGAGTCCATGGATCTGCACGGAGTACACCCCAGAAACCACCGATAGGCATCTCTTCCATACGTTTGATGAAAGTCTCTGAAATATTTACCTCACCGGCTTCACTTTTTGTATACATAGGCCAGCCTAATGGACAGAGCAGCTGGCCAACCTTTTCATTGACTGTCATACGGCTCACCAGGTCGTTCACACGATCTTCTATAGGAGCCGAAGCATCTTTATACAATGGCTGGTCACTGTTCTTGGAACAGGCAGTAAAAAGTACTGCAGCAGCCAGGATAATATGTTTTACCTTCATTACTTGATTACATATTTAATAGCTACACCATTGGTACCTGTTGCATTGGATGGTAAAGTCACAGTGGTCTTGTCACCTTCTACCTTATATTTCAGAGGCTTCTTGGTAGCCAGGTTTATCAGCTTGGCACCCTTCTTTGGAGTATTGCCTGTCCAGGTAACAGATGCAGGAACACCCTTCTCGTCATCCTGATTTACGATAGCATAAAGGGTTTTACCGTCCTTATTTGCAGTAAAGAACACATTCTTGTCTTCATTCTGATATACAGGTGTGGTTACAGTAGAATAGATAGCTTCACCGTTTGCATCCATCCATGCACCTATCTTTTCCAGAATCTCTACGGCACCGTCTTCTATCAGACCTTCTGGTGTAGGACCTACACCCAGCAACAGGGAACCACCCTTAGCTACAATCTCAGTCAAAATAGACAGCACCTTTGCAGGAGACTTGAATACAGGATGATTGGTCCATCCCCAATCGTAAGTCAAGGTAATGCAGCTTTCCCAAGGGTTATTGATCTGATGATCTGGAATGGTCTGCTCTGGTGTCTGATAGTTCTCAAACTCACCTGGGCATGAACGCTCAACAACAATCAGACCTGGCTGTGCTTCACGAGCCATCTTCACAATTTCGCCAAGCTTTATATCCTCACGAGGAGCTGTGGTCCATCCACCATCCAGCCAGAAGAGGTCAATGTCTCCATAATTGTGCATCAACTCATAAGACTGCTTGTAAACATATTCCTGATACTTGGCCCAACGTTCTGGATAATCCTTGATCTGATAGTTGTGGAAACGGTTTGGAGTAGCCTTTACTGGCCACCAGTAATACTCAGAATGCCAGTCTGGCTTTGAGAAATAAAGACCAGGCATAATACCTTCGGCACGGTAAGCATCCATGATATATTTCAGCACATCATTCTTGGCGTTACCCTTGAAACCGGAATTCATCACATTATAGTCGGTAGTCTTAGTATCCCACATACAGAAACCGTCGTGGTGCTTGGTGGTGAATACCACATACTTCATACCTGCCTTCTTGGTAACCTTTGCCCACTGCTCTGGGTTAAACTTAGTAGGATTAAAGTCCTTACTCAAGCCCCAGTACCATTGCTTTTCCTCTTCATAGGTACGGGTAAGGTCTGGTGTAATCCAGTCCTCACTGGTAATCTGCCAGCTCTCTACCATTCCTGGTACAGAATAAACACCCCAGTGCAGAATGATACCAAACTTCAGGTCTTGCCACTTTTTCAGTTTCTCTACTACCTTTTGGTCCTTTGGCCACTGATACTGCTTCGATGCTTCGTGAACAAAAGACTGCGCACTGATGTTACCTGCCAATGCCAGGCCAACCAATGCCAAAAATATCTTGGTGAATTTCATAGTTGTTAATTTTTATCGTTTTCTTAATAGATCAGAGAACCACTAAGGCACCAATAGCTGTTAGAGCCTCCTTCTGGAGCACCTTGTGGAATCTCCACGGTAATCGTATGTTCACCTGGTTCAATGTCGCCCAAATAGATATACTCAGGATTAGTTACAGTACCTGGACACCAGTTAGAGCGGCTATAATCTGATGAAGTTTCACCATTTGATGCATTACCTGAACATGGATTATTGTTACGGTAGGTAGCACAGTCGTCACGCCAAGGAATGAAACTGCTCACCTTCTTGCCATCCAGATAGATGGTATTGATCTTCTGGTTGAATTCATCTCCATTACCCCAGCCACCATGACCGGTAGTCATGTAGTAAAGCATGACATTTTCCATCTTCTCTGTAGCGGTGAACTTGGCGTTCAGCTTGTCATCCAGCATGAAAACAGGATAAGGCTGACCTGCCTGCTCCAGATAATTTACGGTATTGAACAGTGGCATCACCTTGTGTACACTGCTTCCACCGTCAGGATGATACTTCAACTTTACAGAAACCTTGTGACCCTTGGCATCCCAGTTGCCAATATAGGCACCGACCCAAACTTCACCTTTCAGTTCAGAAGCAAAGGAAGTAACCTGCATTTTATAGTTTACAGAATCTACCCAAACCTGTCCTCTTACTGAGCGTGCACCATTATAGGCACGGACACCGAAACCGGTGAAGAAGCGCATGATTTCCAAAGGAGCGGTATAGGTAGGGGTAGAAACCAGTCCGTGGTAATCTACACCATTGTTAGCACGGAAAGAAGGAGTCTTGTCCAAGTCGCGCATAGCATCCAGGAAACTCTGTTCCTTATCGGTAGGAACTACAAATACAGAACCTGTGCGGTCGTATGCATCGCCATCAGAATACTGGATTACCTCACAGTAAATGCTACGGTCAGCAGTGTAATCTGGCAACTTTACCTTCTTCATGATGATGGTACCGCCACCTGCCTGATAAAGGGTATTGCTCTTGAGCTCACCCTCTGGAAGTTTTGCACCTGTAAAGCTGATACGATCCTGATCAAAGACATTTACCGTAATCACATTGGCATTGTTAATCTCATACAGATACTCATCATAGACCATGGTCTCACCCATAGAAGTAGGCAGCAAGTCGGCAGCTTCCTTCACAGCCTTTATGTCTGTAGCTTCCTGAACACTGTCGCCGTTGCGTACAATCTTCAGCACCAGACCATCAGGAACGCCCACACCTGCCTGAGGAGTTCCACGGAAAGGAATATCCTGAGTGTAAGAAATATCAATGGTATTAGAGTTGACAATGGCACGGATAATGGTACACTTCAAGCCCAGAATGGTTTCCTCGCCTACCACCTCCTTGAAGCCCTTACCTACAGTGAATGGAGTAACAGAAGAGATCACCTTTCCACTAGGAAGCTCTGCCACACGGTAAGTTTCACTCTTACCATAGTCCATGTAATCAAAAGTCTTAGGCTGTTTCAGGACAGGGCGGCCAGAATTTGTCTGCTGAGCCTGTTGAGGACGTTGTCCTTGAATACGGCTCAGAGCAACCTGATCACCGCTCACCTTCATAATCATGCCACCAGGACTTACTCGTCCCTTATAGCTGGATTGAAACGTTACTTCAATGCCTTGCGCATTTTTAACTGCTTTAACAATATTCTGCTTTTTCTGAGCCGACACACTGAGGGCTAAGAGCATACAGAAACTTAAGGTTAGAATAGATTTTAGGTTCATATAAGGTCACTTTTTGTATAATATGCAAAAATAGCAACCTTTTTCCAATTAGCAAAATTAAAGCCTTGGTTTTTTAGCTAACTTTGATTCTATCAAAGCCGTTTCCGTAAACACCATTTACATTACCCTGAGAAACAAAGGCCATTGGGTCGGTATCTTTAATCAAGCGAAACACCAAGGCTGCCTCATGCTTACGGGTAAGCACAAACAGCATTTTAACGGGCTGACCGGAATAGAAGCCTGTTCCATCAATGATAGTGCAGCCTCTGTGGTTCGGCATGGCATTAATTCTACGGCCTATCTCTTCATACTTCTGACTGATAATGAAGAACTGCACGCTCTGGTTGCTTCGGTTCACCACAAAGTCTATCATGAGGCTGGTGGTTACCAGCACCACATAGCCGTAGAACACATTCTCGGTCTGCGGAACGGCAAAGTAAGAACTGGAGATAATGATGATATCCAGGTACATGCCCACCCTTCCCAGCGAGATGTCTCGGTATTTATTCACAATGGCAGCAATGATATCCGTGCCGCCCAAGCTGCCGTTGTTGGCAAAAGCTATGCCAATACCGCCACCGCAGCAGGCGCCACCCAGCATGGCCGAAGCAAAGGGGTCAATATCCAATGAGATTCCTGAGTTTATGAGGTATTCCTGAATGATAGGCACCACCGAAGTCATCAGCAGACAGGCAAAGATAGTCTTGGCACTGAAGCGCCAGCCCAGAATAAGAACAGACAACACAAGCAGTGTTCCATTAATTACAAAATACGAATACTGGACAGGAAGCCCGGTGGCATAGAAAATTATACTGGAAATACCCGGTACGCCACCACCCGTAATACGGATAGGAAGTTCAAAGAAAGTCCAACCTATAGCGTAGAGCAAGATGCCCAAGGCTACAAAGAAATAATCGTGTATCTCACGCAGTACCCTTACCCGTTGTGGGACAGGTGGAGTAGGTCTTCCTGAAATGGTTTCCATAACTGAATTTTACGTTTTTACTTCTGTGCACTGTCAAAGTTCAGGAACTCTTGCAAGGTAGCTTCCCTGCCCTCGCCCAGTTTTATGATAAGGTTGTAGAGTGCCCTGCGGCATGGCGCATTGAACTTTACGTTTGAGGCGTATGTATTGCCCATGATGCTTGAGCTGTTGTAATATACATCGTTGAAATTGTCCCACGATGGGTTATAAAGATCCACGGCAGCTCCGTTGCACGTGTTCCAGGAGTTTCCGCCGTGGTAGCAACCCAGGTTCTCTCCCTTATAGTGTTCTACCAGATCAGCCCATGGCGATTCTCCCACCTGGGCAGATGCAGATACATTCAGGCTCCAACCGGCACGGTGGGCTACTTCCAGAAAGGTCTTGTAATTCTGCAGGCTCTGGGTATCAGAATCCTTCCAGCCATACTCATCGTCCAACTTACCAAAGGCATGTCCCACAAACTCATGAATCCAGGTTATCTTTTCATCGTAGCCATACTCATTGTACTTAGTGACCAAGGAATAAGCTCGGAAATCATCGCACTTTCCAGAAGCTCTTCCAGGGGTATGGGTGATACCTGCACTCTTCTGGGTGTTTGCAATGACACCATAGATAGTATTCGTCTTGGAGTTGCCATCCTTTACGGCTGCTGCATACTTGTCGATGATGGATTCCTGTTCTGCCACCTGCTCTGCAGTATGGTAGAACTGCTCTGCACTATCGTTAATGCTGGTTTTGATACCGCTGTTACCGTCCAGGCTATTGTTCTTGCTGGCTACATAAACCACCGCCACATTAAAATAATCACGGAGTGATTTCATAGGTTCCAACGCAAAGGTGTGCTCTATGAAGCGGTTCATATCTTTATCGTATGTTCCTGCCTCAATATCCTTGTCGGTATAGCCATCGCCCATAAAGATCAAGTTGATGCCGTTTCCTTTCTTGGCAGTTTGTCTCACTTCATGCTTACCATCTTTCGACTGAACCTGAGGTATAGAAGGATTGGTAGGAGTCTCTGTCTCAGGCTTAGAAGGGTTTTCTACAGGATCACCATCACCGCAGGCAGATAATGGCAAGGCGAATATAAGTAAAAGAATAAGATGGAATTTCTTAAACATAACATTCATAATAGTAGATAAAAAATTACCAAGAAAAGAAAAGCCACCCTTAAAGATGGCTTCTATGATACAGTTTAGGTTGATTAAAGTCCAAAGATAAAGTCTATCACCTGAACGGCATTGTCGGCATGAACCATATCCAATTTGTTCTCCGATACAAATTCCTTAATTCTGTCTGACTGTTGAGGGAATGCCTTATAGACGGTCTTCAAGGTCTTAAGCTTGTATTCCTTGCCATCTTTGACAATGTAGTAGGTATTGTCATTCTTCTGCTTCCATACGTCCAGTGAAGGGGCTCCGTGAGAGTCATATTGGGTCATGCCCATACCAGCATTGGGATTCGCACCTAGTCCCATACCGCTGAGATCCACAGAACTCAGTTTCTGCACGTGTGCCTGTGTAGGAAGACCAAAGGCACCAGTCTGTCCCTGATGTACCTGTTTCAGTCTCCACCCTAGCAAGACAACACCCTTGTCGCGTTTAAACACTTCACAGAACTGCTTCTGATGATACACAAACTTACGGTCACCTACAAAGATAGTATCTACAGCTGCAGGATTGGCCAGCTCCATCATGACACCATCCTGTTTATATAACATCTGGCTATTGGCAGCATCAAAGTTTAGCATAACCTGGAACTTCTGCTTGTTTTTGTACACGATTCTGCTCTTCACAAAATCAGGGAAGAAATAGATTCTAGGTTGTTGTGCAAAAGCTCCTGTACACAAGAAGAAAAAGAGAGATAGTATAATCTGACGCATAGTATTACATTTTAATACGGCAAAAATACAACTATTTTTTTGACAAGCAAAGCTATAACAGAAAATTAACAAAAAAAAGGGTGAGCCGAAACTCACCCTTCTTCTTATAGTAATCGAAATAAAATTATTCCTTTGGAGAACCCCACTGTGGAGCGTTCTTATCCTGCCACAGACGCTCTGTATTCAGAGCAGTACCAGACAAGTTAAATGCAGAACCAGAGTTTCCTGTACCCAGAGTATTGAAGCCCTGTGCAGCGTAAGCAGCGTTCTTGATGTCATACATAACGTCAGTTACGTTTGGCTTAGCAATCTCGAAACGACGTGGAATAGCATTCAATGCTACGCTTTCGAACTTAACGAATGGCAACAGATCTGAACCAATCTTTGGATAACCAGAACGACGTGCAGTTACGAACTGATCGTCACACTGCAGAGAGAAGTGCATCAACTGCTGCAGGTAAACCTTCTCCAGCTGCTCAGACTTAGAACCTGTCAACTTAACAGCATCGGTAGCCATCATAGCATCGATTTCACCATCCTTCAGGTCAATAACAACCTCGTTTGGATCATAACCGTAAGTATTGCCGTAGTAAGGAATCTTGTTGTTCTTAGCCAACTTGTCATAGTCCTGAACAGAGAGGCGAACACCCTTGTTATAGTACTCTTCAGCGCTCTTTGGCAGGTTAGCACCCAGCAACTTGAACTCAGCCAAGTAGAGGTTAACCTCAGCAGCAGTCATGTACATAGTCCACAATGGAACATTCTCAGTATCCTGGATTACCTTTGGACCTACAGTAGGTACAGAGAAGCCACAACGACCGCGCTTCATCTCTTCCTGCTGGCTAGAGAATGGAGAGTAAGACTTGGTAGCCTCATCTACAGTAATCTGGTAGTCAGTACCGTAGTTGAAGTATGCCTTGTACTCAGGATTAACATCACCGTTGAATACTACAGGATAACCGTGGTAGCGAACCCAAGGCTCACCAAGACCACCCCACTCCTTGAAGTTACCGTTCTCATCGAGAACAACGTCAGCCTTAACTTCTTCTGGCAAGTTCTTGAACTTGTCAGCATCGATCAAAGCCTGAATAACAGTAGAGTTCAAAGAGTTCTTTCTGTAGATGAAACGGATACGTGGGTCGAGAGAAGCCTTCATGAACTTCTCAACGTTAGCGCTCAAACCAGGGTTAGCCAGACCGTTACCAGTACCATATACATAGTCATTGTCATTACCGTTTGCAGCAGCAGTTGCCTTGCAGAACAGCATATCGTCTTCCAAAGAATCCAGATAGCCAACTGAAGACTTAGCTACAGCCTCAGCAATTTGCAGAGCCTTAGCAGAATCGTTGTTGTACAGACGTACAGCAACCTTCAGCTTCAAAGAGTTAGCCAGCTTAGCCCACTTAGCCCAGTCACCACCATATACCTGATCCAACGCAGAGTTAGACTCGATACCTGGAGTCTGGAAATAAGAGATAGCCTGATCCAATTCAGACAGGAAGGTATTGTACAGAGTCTCTACAGAATCATACTCTGGAGTCAGGATTTCCTGATCAGTATAGTGACAAGCCTGAGTATAAGGCAGTGCACCATACATATCGCTATCGAACAAGCCCAGATAAACTGACATTACAGTACATGCAGCCTCGAAACCGCGCTGAGTTTCATCACCAGTAGTAGCAATGTGATTCTGAATCAGGTTACGATACTTCAATACCTCAATGTACTGACCACCCTGGCCACCACTTTCTGCCATTTCAGTGAAAGCATCGGTAAAACTGCCACTTGGAGTTGACATCTGTGACCAGCGGGTGAAGTAATTTACGTTATAGAACCAAAGTAGATAGTCGTTTGGCTGGAACTTTAACACAGCCTGAGACATCAAAGCCTTTGGATCGGTTACTGTTACGTTAGCTGGGTCCTGGTTCAGACCGGTATAGTCTTCAGCACAACCAGTAGTCAGTGTAAGCACTGAAGCTAAGGCAGCAGCATAATATAATTTATTAAGTTTCATATCTTTCTATTATTAGATCTGTGTTAAACAAATTAGAAGCTAGCATTGATAGTGAAGGTGAAGCTAGTAGTAACACCTGAGAACTGACGGATACGGAACTCAGCTGCTGCAGTACCAGCTACTGCCTCTGGATTCTCCTTGTTAGGCATGCTGTTCAACAGATAACCCAAGTTGTGTGCCTGAGCAGTCATATTCAAAGACTTAGCACCAATCTTGTTAGCGAACTTAGAAGGAACAGCGTAAGACAGAGACAGATCACGGAATGCGATGTAGTTCAGAGTTACGAACCAGTTATCATTTGCAACTGCCTGACCCCAGCTATTGTTGAAGTAAGTCCATGTACCAGCGTGTGAAGGCTCGATAACACCCTTACCAACCAACTCAGCATAGCTTTCACCGTTAGGAGAAGCGCTGCCAGAAGCAACTACATACTTAGAACCATCAGGCTGGCTGATCTGAGTACCAGACAAAATCACACCTTCTGGAATAACACCATCGTGATAAGTTACACCATCGAACTTAGAAGTCCAGGTAATACCACCATGAGCTTCATCACGACCCTTCAGAGAAGTCTCAGTGTAACCGTAAGCAGTACCATAGTGAGAACCGTAAGAAGCAACCTTACCACCGAAGCGCATATCGAAGCTTGCACGCAATGTCCAGTTCTTGTACTTCAAACTAGTGTTAACAGAACCCAAGAAGTCAGGCATCATTGTACCTACTTCCTCAACAGTACCATTACGCTTGGTGTAAGCGAAACGACGGCTATCAGACCAGTTCAAAACGTTCATGCCAGAAGCCTTATCCTTAGCAGGAGCAGCATCGGTCATCAAGGTACCATAAGCACCATCTACCTTAGCTACAGAACCGATACGGTAGTTACCGTAGTCAACGTAACCCTGCAATGTAATATAGTTGGCTACCAGTGGACTCAGCTCAACAATCTTAGAAGAGTTCTTGGTATAAGTGAAGTTCAAATCCCAAGTCCAGTCCTTAGTCTCAATAGGAGTAGTATTCAAAGCTACCTCCACACCAGAGTTCTGGATGTTACCAGCGTTGATCAATGCACTGCTGTAACCAGAAACTGAAGGAATTGAAACGGTCATGATCTGGTCACGAGTATTTTCCTTATAATAAGTGAAGTCCAGACCGATGCGGTTTCTCAAGATACGGAAGTCAGTACCAAGCTCCCAAGAGGTCTTACGCTCTGGCTTCAGGTTCTGAGAATAAGTAGTACTTGGCAGAGAAGTAGCATAATAAGAACCGTTAGCACCAGTGAATGAAGACAAACCGTATGCAGAGTTGATCTTGTATGAATCAGTATCGTTACCTACCTGAGCGATAGAACCACGAACCTTCCAGAATGAAATGAATTCTGGCAACTTCTCCTTGAATGTCTCATGGATCAACCAAGAAGCATTGATAGATGGGTAGAAGTATGAGTAAGTACCGTGACCATCAGAGTAAACCAGAGATGAAGACCAGTCATTACGGCCGGTTACATCAACGAACAACTGATCCTTGTAGCTGAAGCCGATCTGAGCAGCAACAGACTGGATAGTCTTCTCACCGTAAACCTTAGCGCTGGTAGAGTAACCATCCTTACCGTTAGCCAGGAAGTACTGGTTAGGCATGATAAGCTCACCCTTAGTGCTAGAGCTCATTGCAGTCTGGTAGTTGTGATAAAACTCATAACGTACGAAACCGTTCATGTGGAATGCCTCGTTGATATCCTTATCGAACATGAAGTTAGTATTCAGGTTGATCTGCTCCTTGTTATCGAAACCGATGCTGTAGCCACCACCCTTGTTAGCGTAGCCAGAACCTGGAGTCTTGCCCTCAGAACGTACATAGTAGTAGTTGTAGCTACCTTCGGTCACCCACTTCAACCATGGAGTGATCTGTGCAGTCAACTTCAAGTTAGGACGTACAACGGTCTCCTTGCGACGATAGTCATTCTCCCAGATTGACCACCATGTGCCACGACCAGGAACATAACCCCACTGGTCACCATAGCTAGTAGAAGCCATACCACCGTGGTTGTCACCCTTATACTTGTCACGGAAATACTTTGCATCGTAAGTACGATCCCAAGTTCCACCGAAGAAGTTCTCACCGATATTTGGCTGAGCATTACGAGGAGTAGAGTTAGTGAAGGTCATACTAGCCTCCAACTCAACATCCTTAGACAGCTTGTGAGAAGCCTTAGCCAATACAGAGAAACGGTCGAATGAGTTGTTTGGCAAAGTACCATTAGAATACTTATAAGACAAAGAAGTATAGAAAGTAGTAGTATCATTACCACCACTGATTGCTACGTTAGTATTGCTATTGAAGCCAGTGTCATAAGCATCCTTGAAGTTGTTTGCGTATGCCTTTGCAGGAATAACCTCACCATTGTACCACTCAATGCCACCCAGTGACTGCAAGTACTCGAAAGAAGGACCCCAAGCCACGCCAGTATCACCGTAATCGCTCAATACCTTATAAGATGGGACACCTGCGCTGTTCTTCCAGTAAATTTCATTAATATCGAATGGGTTATTACCAGATGCATAGCCAGGGAAGTAACCCTCTGCATACTGATTCTGCAAATGTGGAGTGCTGGTTACCTTATCAAAACCGAAGGTCTGAGTGAAGTTAACGCCAAGACCCTTCTTGCCCTTACCACTCTTGGTAGTGATAACGACAGCACCGTTCAAACCACGAGAACCGTAAAGTGCAGTTGCAGCAGCACCCTTCAATACAGATACTGTTTCGAAATCATCAGGGTTCAAGTTCTTCAACTCGTTACCGTAGTTCTGAGCACCAGTTGCCCAGTCAGCATCGTTCTCAACGATACCGTTATCCAAGATAACACCGTCAATAACGTAGATAGGCTGGTTGTTCGAATTCAAAGTAGAAGCACCACGGATCAAAATCTTAGATGCACCGAACATACCACCATCTGAAGATGAAATATCAACGCCGGCAACCTTACCCTGGAGGGCCTGTACTGGGTTGATCACGTTCGCATTCAATTCATCACCCTTCATCTCTGTCATTGCATAACCCAGAGCCTTGGTAGAACGCTTCATACCGAGTGCGGTTACTACAACTTCATCCAGAAGAGCTGTGTCATCTGCCAATGTAACATTCAGTGCCTGGCCGTTCCAAACAACCTCCTGGGTCTTGTAACCTACGAAAGAGATTACCAGAGTAGCACCCTTGGATACATTAGGGATCTCAAAATTACCGTCAAAGTCAGTGATAGTACCGGTAGTTGTACCCTTAACGAGAACAGATGCACCAATGATAGGCTCACCTGTAGCGTCGATTACAACACCCTTACAAGTACTGCTTTGCTGTGTGGCATGCACACCTGCTACATTGTCTGTAGCTGCATTTGCTACAACTGGAGCTGCGCTCATGGCTGCAAGCAAAATGCTGACTGATAAAAGTCTTTTAGACATAACTGTAATTTTTTGGTGTTTATAATAGTTAATAATAAGTTTTCCTAAGGTTTGATGCCAATTGCCCACATAGGCAATGAGGCAATCGGCCCCTTATTCTTTGCAAAGATAATCTTTTTTTCACATTTTCCAACATTTTAAATAAGAAAAATCAGACATTTCGCCGATTTTTAACAAACGAAAGTTCAAAAAGTGTTTTGGTATCGCACACAATGATTTTGGTCGGAAAAAGAAACATATTTAGGAGTAGATGATTTACATAGAATATCAGCCAGATAACAGATACAAATACAATAGAAACAATCACATACTTCCATCACCAGACAAAGCTCAGTTCAACCATAAAGCGTAAAGAAATTTCATTAGCACAAACACTAACTACGAGCAATTATAACAGGTTCGGATTTAGAATCGGGAAGTGCCAAATTTGTTTTCGCTTTTAATAAAACATAAGCATTCAGAGAGGGCGACAAAAAGTACCTCTTAAGAAACCGAATTGTCCGGCTTGACGGACAGGCCAGTCCGTAAGGACGGACAAAGGAGTCCGCCCCTACGGACTTTTTCCAGCTTAAGTAGTGACAGAAGCCAGCGATAAGCTATGATAAATTCAAGAAAAAGTTTTTCATAAAAAAAGCCAACACCTATCACCTTACTACTTAAACCACTGATTTATGGACATATAGCCATGATAGGTGTTGCCTTAACACCTATCACAACACCTATCACACACCTATCACGGCATTTTGTCTTCTCCACCAAAAATTGGGTAGGGTGTTGGGTAGGGTGTTGTGATAGGTGTTGCCCACTTTTTATATAAAAATTTGGTCAACTTAAGAAAAATGGGTACTTTTGCCCCATTAAGCGAAAACCTAAAATCATGAAACTCACAAAAGCACTTCTTTGCAGCCTTACAGGACTGGCGTTCCTGGCCTGCAACACAGACAAACCTCTTGCTGAAACAAATTATGCAGAAGAGGCAAATCCGATGATTGGCACAGATTTCACCGGCAACACTTATCCGGGAGCACAAGCCCCATTCGGTATGGTACAATTAAGTCCTGACAACGGTTATGCCGGATGGGATCGCATTGCGGGTTATTTTTACCCAGACAGTACGATTGCCGGCTTTAGCCACACACACCTTTCCGGCACAGGAGCAGGAGACTTATATGACGTTCTCATCATGCCTGTCATGCTTCCTGCCAAATCACAGGAAGGAGAGCTGGGCATCTATTCCAAGTTTTCACATAATGACGAACAAGCTCGTGCCGGATATTATCAGGTTCGCCTCACCGATTACGACATTAACGTGGAGCTGACCGCTACCCCTCGTGTAGGCGTACAGCGCTACACATTCCCAGAAGGCGATGCCGCAGTCATCGTAAACTTGAAGAAAGCCATGAACTGGGATTTCACCGATGACACTGAACTGAAAGTCATTGATGACCGTACCGTGGCAGGCTACCGTTTCTCTGAAGGATGGTGCCGTGACCAACGCCTGTATTTCTGCACACGCTTCTCCCGTCCGTTCGATAGTGTAGAAATAGATTCTACAGACACCCAGAAAGAAGGCCAGAAGATAGGAAAGGCTATCGTAGCCACTTTCCACTTCAAGACTCAGAAGGATGAACAGATTACGTTGAGCACAGCCCTTTCTCCTACCAGCGAGGAAGCTGCACTGGCCAATCTGAAGGCAGAGGTTCCAGAAGACAACTTTGACCAGGTACTGGCACAGACCACAGAAGCCTGGAACAAGGAATTGGGTACCATTGAAGTTGTAGGTGGTACACCAGACCAGCGTGCCATTTTCTATACCGCCATGTACCATGCCATGATAGCTCCTACCCTGTTCTGTGATGTGGACGGAGGCTACCGTGGACCGGACAAGCAGAACCATAAGGCTGACGGATGGCAGAACTACAGCACATTCTCTATTTGGGATACATTCCGTGCTGCCCACCCACTCTACACCTGTATCATGCCAAGTCGTGATGCCGACATGGTGAACTCTTTCCTGGCCTTCTATGAGCAGAACGGCCGACTCCCTGTCTGGAACATGTGGGGCGGCGAGACAGACATGATGATAGGCTATCATGCAGCTGCAGTCATTGCCGATGCTTATCTGAAGGGCATTCAGGGATTTGATCCTGAGAAGGCACTGGAAGCCTGCGTCAAGACAGCGAACCTAGACGACTACCGCGGCATTGGCCAGTACAAGAAACTGGGCTGGATTTCCTATGAAGACGTAGATGAATACAATGCAGACAACTGGTCACTGAGCCGTACCCTGGAATATGCTTTCGACGATTTCTGTATCGCAGAAATGGCCAAGAAGATGGGAAAGCAGGTCATTGCCGATGAATTCTATAAGCGTAGCCAGAATTACAAGAATGTCTATAACCCGGCATCTAGCTTCATGCAGCCACGAAACGGGGAGGGTAAATTCATCTCTCCATTTAACCCAGACGAATACACAGAGCCTATCTGTGAAAGCAATGCATGGCACTACTTCTGGTCGGTACAGCACGATATCCCAGGCCTTATGGAACTGGTAGGCGGCAAGGAGCGTTTCACAGAGAAACTGGATTCCATGTTCACCTACAATCCTGCAGCTGATGCTGATTTACCACTGTTCAGTACCGGTATGATTGGCCAGTACGCACACGGAAACGAGCCAAGTCACCACGTGATCTATCTGTGGAACAAAGTAGGCCAGCCAGACAAGGCACAGAAATATGCCAAGCAGGTCATGAACGAGCTCTACCTGAACACTCCTGCCGGTCTTTGCGGAAACGAAGACTGCGGCCAGACCTCAGCCTGGTATGTCTTCAGTGCCATGGGCTTCTACCCAATGAACGCCATCAGCGGGGAATACGAGATTGGTTCTCCTATGTTCCCAGAAGTTCGCATGCATTTGGAGAATGGCAAGACCTTTACAGTCAAGGCCAATAACCTGACAGCAGAGAACATCTATGTCCAGAGCGTAAAACTGAACGGGAAGCCACTGGACAAGAGCTTCATCACCCACGAGCAGATCATGAGCGGTGCCACCCTGGAAATGGAGATGGGTGCAGCACCAGCCAAGCCTTGGTGGGAATAACACGCAAACAAAACGAAAATGAAAAAACTATATTTCATTCTGGGCGCAGCACTCCTAGTAGGCTGTGCTGCCCAGCAGCAACAAGAAGAGAAGGACTACACCGTGTTTGTAGACCCATTCATAGGAACCGGCGGACACGGACATACCCATCCCGGAGCCATGGTTCCTCACGGTATGATTCAACCGGGACCAGACACCCGTATTCACGACTGGGATGCCTGCTCCGGGTATTATTACGAAGATGATTCCATCAATGGCTTCAGTCACACCCGACTGAGCGGTACCGGATGTGCAGATTTTGGTGATTTCCTGCTCATGCCTACCGTAGGCAAGCAAGACATCAGCTATGTGGGTGAAAAAGAGAAGGCACAGCACACAGCCTTTGCATCCAAGTTCTCTCACACCAATGAGGTGGCAGAACCTGGCTATTACAGCGTCATGCTGGACCGTTATGGCGTCAAGGCAGAGCTTACCTCTACTGCCCGAGCTTCTATTCAGCGCTACACTTTCCCAGAAAGTGACGAGGCAGGTTTCATTCTAGACTTAGATTACAACATTCAGGACCAGACCAACCTGGGCATGGAAGTGGAAATCCTGAACGACTCTACCCTGCGTGCCTTCAAGAGCAGTAACTGGTGGGAATACAAGCAGGATCTGTATTTCCAGGCTCAGTTCTCAAAGCCTTTTACCTATGAAATTGTACGAGACACCATTCAACTGGAAAACAAAGTTGAGCCTCGCTGCAAGGTATTGCTGCACTTTGCAACTACAGACCAGGAAGAGATTTATGTGAAAACCGCTATCTCCAGCTGTGACTATGACGGTGCTGCCAAGAACCTGGCTGCAGAAATGCCAGCCTGGGACTTTGAAGGTACCCGCAAGGCTGCCCATAAGCTGTGGAATGACTGCCTGAAAAAAATAGACATTGATACGGACGACGAGGATCAGCGCAAAATCTTCTATACAGCCCTCTATCACACCAACTTCAGCCCAAATCTGTTCCAGGATGCAGACGGACGCTACCTGGGCATGGACCTGAAAGTACACCAAGGTGATGTGAATGACCCTATCTATACTACATTCTCGCTGTGGGATACTCACCGTGCCCTACACCCATTGGTCAGCATTCTGGAGCCAAACCAGAACGAGGCTTATATACGCTCACTCATCAAGAAAGGTCAGGAAGGTGGCGTAGTACCAAAATGGGATTGTGGCGCCAACTATACCGGCTGCATGATTGGCTATCACTATGTATCCCTGCTGGCAGACAACTATGTAAAAGGCTACAGGAACTATGACATTGAAGAAGCCTACAAAGCAGCTCTCCGCGCAGCAGAATACAGCACGGAAGGCATTACAGAAGCATGTCCTGAATGGCTGTACCCTTACATCATGCCTATAGGACGCAAGTATAACCACGAGGTGGGCTATGTGCCTTGCGACAAGGATAATGAGGCTGTAGCCAAAGGGTTGGAATATGCGTTCAACGACTGGTGTATCTCTGTTCTGGCAGACTCTCTGGGAAAGAAGGAAGATGCCGTTCGCTATGCGGGTTATGCCAAGAACTACAAGAACTACTTTGACCCAGAAATTGGTTTCATGCGTGGCAAGAGCCTGGCCGGTGAATGGAGGACCCCATTCAGCCCGAACCATTCTGAGCACCGAGTAGACGACTTCTGCGAAGGCAACTCCTACCAGTGGAGCTGGTTCGTTCCACACGATCCTATGGGACTGGCCGAACTTCACGGAGGCAAGGAAGGCATGATCAAGAAGCTGGACGAGCTGTTCACCGCTTCATCTGAGATGGAAGGAGACAATGTCTCTGCCGATATCTCTGGCCTTATCGGACAGTATGCACATGGTAATGAGCCAAGCCACCACATTACCCATTTCTACAATTATCTGGGACAGCCTTGGAAGACTCAGGAACTGGTAGACCAGATTCTGCACACCCTGTATTTCATCGCACCAGATGGCTTGTCAGGTAATGAAGACTGCGGTCAGATGTCGGCTTGGTATATCCTGAACGCTATGGGATTCTATCAGGTATGTGCAGGTAATCCTGTGTATAGCATTGGCCGTCCTTTGTTCAAGGAAGCCATTATTCACCTGCCAAACGGCAAGAACTTTACCATTGCCACCCTGAATAATTCCAAGAAAAACAAATACATCAAGGCTATCCATCTGAATGGTGAAGAACTTAGCGAGCCATTCTTTACCCATGCACAACTCGAAGCTGGCGGACTGCTGCAGATAGAGATGACAGACCAACCTCAAAAATAAACTTTAACCTAAAATTATAAATGAAAAAGACAATCTTACTAGCATTGGGATTCTGTGCCGCACTTAGCATGAATGCACAGAAAACCAGTTATGCAGATTATGTGAACCCGCTGGTGGGAAGTGATTCTTCTTACGAGCTTTCAACAGGTAACACTTACCCAGCCGTTGCCTTGCCATGGGGTATGAATTTCTGGACCCCACAGACAGGTAAGATGGGCGACGGATGGCAGTACACTTACAGTGCACACAAGATTCGCGGTATCAAACAGACACACCAGCCAAGTCCATGGATCAATGACTATGGAGAATTTGCCATCATGCCAATGACCGGCAAGCCTATAGCAGATGAAGCCGAGCGTGCTTCTTGGTTCAGCCACAAAGGTGAGGTTTCCAAGGCATATTATTACAAAGTCTATCTGGCAGAGCACGATGTAGTTACAGAGGTAGCTCCTACTGAGCGTGCAGCCATGTTCCGCTTTACCTTCCCAGAGAACCAATCTTATGTTTCTGTAGATGCTTATGACAGAAACTCTCATATACAGATTATCCCTGGTGAGAACAAGATTGTGGGCTATACCACCCGCAACAGCGGTGGAGTTCCTGAGAATTTCAAAAACTACTTTGTAGTAGTCTTCGATAAGCCATTTACCTATACTGCCACTTACTCTAATGATGTACAGCCTGAGAAGAAAGACGGTACTGTACCAGTAACCTTGAAAGAGGGTCAATTGGAACAGACCAACTTCCACACAGGTGCCATCATTGGTTTCAAGACCAAGAAGGGTGAAATTGTTCATGCAAAAGTAGCATCTTCCTTTATCAGCCCAGAACAGGCAGAGTTAAACTTAAAGGAATTAGGCAATGACTCTTTTGATACTGTAAAGGCAAAGGCAAAGGCCACATGGGACACCATGTTGGGTAAAGTAGAAGTGGAAGGCGGAAACTTGGATCAGTACCGTACATTCTATTCTTGTCTGTACCGTTCAATGTTGTTCCCAAGAAAGTTCTATGAAAAGGATGCTGCCGGTAACATTGTACACTATAGCCCTTACAACGGACAGGTAGAAGCCGGATACATGTACACAGATGCAGGATTCTGGGATGTATTCCGCTGTCTGTTCCCATTGCTGAATGTAATGTATCCATCTATCAACAAGGAAATTCAGGAAGGACTCATCAATACGTATAAGGAAAGTGGTTTCTTCCCAGAATGGGCAAGTCCTGGTCACCGTGGATGTATGGTAGGAAACAACTCAGCCTCTATCCTGGTTGATGCTTATCTGAAAGGTGTAAAGGTAGATGACATAAAGACCCTTTACGAAGGACTGATTCACGGCTGTAATGACGTGATGGAAGATCCTAATTCAACCGGACGTTTAGGCTGGCAGTACTATAACACTTTAGGCTATGTGCCTTATGACGTAAAGATTAACGAAAATGCAGCACGTACCCTGGAGTACTGCTACGACGACTGGTGCATCCTGCAGCTGCAGAAGAACCTGCAGAAAGATCCAGCCTTTGCAAAGGACAAGAAGTTCCAGAAGCAACTCAAGGCAGACATTGCACTCTATGAAAAGCGTTCATTCAACTACAAGAACCTGTTTGACCCAGAGACTAAGCTGATGCGCGGTAAGCTGGAGAACGGCCAGTTCATGGCTCCATTCTCTCCACTGAAATGGGGTGATGCCTTTACAGAAGGTAACTCATGGCATTACACCTGGAGCGTATTCCATGATCCTCAAGGCCTCATCAACCTGATGGGCGGCAAGAAAGACTTCGTACAGATGTTGGATTCCGTCTTCTCTGTTCCACCAGTATATGACGACTCTTATTACGGCTTCCCTATCCATGAAATCACTGAGATGACCGTAATGAACATGGGTAACTATGCTCACGGAAACCAGCCTATCCAGCACATGATTTACCTGTACGACTGGGCAGGACAGCCATGGAAGACCCAATACTGGCTGCGCGAAACACTGAACCGCATGTACACACCACAAGCAGACGGTTACTGCGGTGATGAGGATAACGGCCAGACCTCTGCATGGTATGTATTCACTGCACTAGGCTTCTATCCTGTATGCCCTGGTAGCGACCAGTATGCATTGGGTGCTCCTCTCTTCAAAAAAGCTACCCTGCACTTGGAGAACGGCAACAAGATGGTCATCAACGCTCCAGCCAACAGCGACGAGAACCGCTATGTGAACAGCCTGAGTCTGAACGGAGCTACATACACCAAGAATTACATCACTTTCGGTGATTTAATGAACGGAGGTACCATGGACTTCCAGATGACCAGCAAGCCAAACATGACTCGCGGCACACAGGAATCAGACTTCCCTTACTCCTATACCAATGAGGTAAACGGTAAGTAAAACCCACAGAAATAGAGAAAAAAGGGAAAATTCCATGAAAGTATAGGGATTTTCCCTTTTTTATATCCACTTTCCCCTATATTTTTGCAGTAGAAATTAAAATTAGTAATCAACTTTAAAAATTAAGCGTTATGAAAAGGATATATAGTTTAATGGTGATGTTGATGCTGGTAGTACTCCCATCCATGTCACAAGATAAAGGGATATATATTGAGCCTAACATGATGAGTCCGATGAAGTTCCCAAGTAAAATGCTAGATAGTGGATATTATCTGAAACTGCAGAACGATACCCTGGATATACATTTACCATATATGGGTGAAACCTATTCACCAGTTTTTCATTCTGATGGCTTGAACTTCAAAGAACCGGTTTCTAAAATGAAAGTCCAGACCAGAAAGAAGAAAGAAAGTACCCGTACAATCACGAGCCTGGAAGTATCTCACAACGGCATCAGATATAGAATCACGCTCACCACATGGGGCGTAGGATCAAATGGCGACATTGATGTCAATCCGAACAATGGTTCCAGCTGCAGCTATAGGGGTGACCAATTGGAAATTCCTGTAAAGAAGTAATTACGTATCACTCTCGTATCATTCCCGTATAGTTTACGGATCAATCCCGTATCGGGTACGTATCGATTGCCGTTCAGTTACGTATCAAACACGCATCGTCCTTCGTTCCAGCTCCGTTCCAACATCGTTCGATTACGCTTCCAGAAGCGAGGACGAACGGAGAATGAACGGAGAGCGAACGGAGAATGAACGGAGAGCGAGCGAAGGATGAACGAAGGATGAACGAAGGTCTAACGAAGACCAGACGGAGATCAAACGGAAAGTGAATGGATCGTTTCAGCCACCCGACGAGCAGTAGTCTGGTCTGGCTTGCCACCCATGCCAAGTCTTTCGTCCCTGATGAAGGAACCACTATCGGCTGCTTCACGGGCAGAGAAATGAAATTCACGGATTCCTGTCTCCCGGGCAATCCTAGCAATGTTATGTTCCTTTACTCCACAACCAGCCAGCAAGATAATTCTACCTGCTGCCTGCTGCTGCAATTCCTTCAAGAGAGGAATGCCAATTTCTGCGGTTTCACCTTGTCCGGATGTCAAGATTCTATCACATCCCAATTCTATAATCTGTTCCAAAGCAACCTTTGGTTCTTTACAAACATCGAAGGCACGGTGAAAGGTGACAGACAAACCATCGGCAGCCTTCATCAACTGCTGCATGAATGGCATATCTACCTGACCATCTGCCGTTAAACAGCCGAAAACCACTCCATCGGCACCCAGATGTTTGGCATTCTCCACGTCCTGAAGCATGATTTCCTTTTCCAAATCATTATACAGGAAATCACCTCCACGAGGACGGATAATCACATGCAATTTTGTTTTTGTAAGATATTTTCGTGCCGTTACTATGTCTCCATAGGGCGGTGTAGTCCCTCCCTCTGGAATACCTGCACACAATTCCACACGACTGGCTCCCCCCTCCTGAGCAGCCAGACAACTCTCTACCGAGTTGGCACAAACTTCAAATTTAAACTCTTGCATACGTATTGTTTTTCAGGATGCAATATTAGTAAAAATCTCTGATTCTTGAAAAGAAACGTGTGTTAATTTGTCCATGTGGGCTTTTTACACTACCTTTACACCCAAATACGTTAAATTGAAAATTTAAAGAGAGTAAAAAGATATGGAACAAACCCCAAACAAGTACATTACCGTAGCTTACGAGCTGTACATTGAAATGGACGGTAAGATGGAGTTGACAGAACAGGCACCAGCAGAGCACCCTTTCCAATTTATCTCTGGATTGGGTTATACTCTGGAGGCCTTTGAGAAGAACCTGGTTAACCTGAACGAAGGTGACAAGTTTGATTTTACCTTGAGCGTAGATGAGGCATACGGTCCTCACATGCCAGAAGGTGTGCAGACACTTCCTAAGTCTGCTTTTGAAGTAAACGGAAAGTTCGACAACGAGCATATCAAGGTTGGCGCTGTAGTGCCAATGATGAATCAGGAAGGCGAGCGTTTCAACGCTACCATCACCGAGATTACCGATACCGAAGTTACCATTGACCTGAACCACCCATTCGCTGGCAAGGAACTGAACTTCAAGGGTACTGTAATGACTCACCGTGATGCTACCAACAAGGAACTGGAGCAGATGGTCAAGATGATGACCGGCGGTTGTGGCGGCTGCGGTGGAAGCTGTGGCGGTGACTGCGGCGGTGATTGTGGTGGCAACTGTGGTGAAGGCGGCTGCGAAGGCGGCTGTGGCGGTTGCGGAAACAACTAATTCCTTTCCCTCATGAGTAACACTTTCGGAAAGATCTTTACCCTGACCAGCTTTGGTGAAAGTCACGGCGCAGGCATTGGTGGAGTCATCGACGGTTTCCCTGCAGGAATAGACATCGACATGGACTTTATCCAGGCCGAATTAGACCGTAGAAAACCTGGTCAGAGCAAGATTACGACCGACCGCAAGGAAGCAGATCAGGTAGAGTTCCTGTCTGGAATCTTTGAAGGCAAGAGTACAGGATGCCCTATCGGCTTCCTCGTACGTAATACCAACCAGCATTCCAACGATTACGAGAACCTGCGTAACCTGTTCCGCCCTTCGCATGCAGATTACACATACACCCAGAAATACGGCATCAGAGACCATAGAGGCGGAGGGCGTTCTTCTGCCCGCGAAACCATTTCGCGCTGTGTGGGTGGTGCGCTGGCCAAACTGGCACTGAAACAACTGGGCATCAGCATCCAGGCTTATACCTCACAAGTAGGCAGCATCGCTCTGGTAAACGACTACAAGAAATATGACCTGAGCTTGACAGAAACCAATGCCGTACGCTGTCCTGACCTGGAGAAAGCACAGGAAATGGAGAAGTACATTGCACAGGTAAAGGCAGAAGGTGACACCATAGGCGGCATCATTACCTGTGTAGTGAAAGGCTGTCCGGCAGGATTAGGTGAGCCTGCTTTTGGTAAACTGCATGCAGCTCTGGGCCATGCCATGCTCACCATCAACGCAGTCAAAGGCTTTGAATACGGAGAAGGCTTCAACGGTGTTTGCCAGCGTGGCTCTGAGCAGAACGACATCTTCTTCAACGATGGTGGCGTGGTGAATACACGCACCAATCACAGTGGCGGAATCCAGGGAGGAATCAGCAACGGGCAGGACATCTTCTTCCGCGTGGCATTCAAGCCAGTGGCTACCCTGCTGCAGGAACAGCCTACCGTAAATCTGGAAGGAGAAGATACACTGGTGAAAGCCCGTGGACGCCATGACCCTTGTGTCTTGCCAAGAGCGGTACCAGTAGTAGAAGCCATGGCTGCCATGACACTGCTGGACTACTACCTGATGAATAAGTGTACAAGATTATAAATTTATTGTAAATAAATTCTTATCTTTGCACCCGATTAACTAAGAAATAAAACAAACAAAATGAATATACTTGAATTAAGTGAACAGGAAATCGTGCGCAGAAATGCGCTTGAAGAACTGCGTGCCATGGGTATTAATCCATACCCTGCTGCAGAATATCCTACCAATGCTTTCAGCACAGACATTATTGAAAACTTCGTAGATCTTCCTACAGAGAAAGATGAAGAAGGAAATGAGGTACCAGGCAAGGCTACTCCAGAAAATAGCCGTAACGTCTGCATCGCCGGTCGTATGATGACACAGCGTATCATGGGTAAGGCAGCCTTCATGGAGCTTCAAGACTCTAAAGGCCGCATACAGGTTTATGTACAGCGTGATGCAATCTGCCCAGGTGAAGACAAGGATCTCTATAACAAAGTATTCAAGAAGCTGCTTGACATTGGCGATTTCGTAGGTGTAAAGGGATATGTATTCCGCACCCAGACTGGTGAGATTTCTGTCCATGCACAAGAGCTCACTCTTCTTTCCAAGTCACTGAAGCCACTGCCTATCGTTAAATACAAGGATGGCGTAGCATACGATAAATTCGATGACCCAGAGCTTCGCTACCGTCAGCGTTATGTGGACCTGGTAGTAAACGAGGGTGTAAAGGAAACCTTCCTGAAGCGCAGTACTATTCTGCGTACCATGCGTGCCTTCTTCGACCGTCACGGTTATACCGAGGTTGAAACCCCTACCCTGCAGGCTATTGCCGGTGGTGCAAGTGCACGTCCATTCATCACTCATTTCAATGCGCTGAACATTCCGATGTACATGCGTATTGCTACTGAGCTGTACCTGAAGCGACTGATTGTAGGTGGTTTCGAAGGTGTCTACGAAATCGGCAAGAACTTCCGTAACGAGGGTATGGACAAGAACCACAACCCTGAGTTCACTTGTATGGAGCTTTATGTAAGCTACAAGGATTACAACTGGATGATGAGCTTCACAGAGCAGCTGCTTGAGGAAATCTGTATTGCAGTAAACGGTAAGCCTGAGACTGAAATCGACGGAAAGGTCATCAGTTTCAAGGCTCCATTCCGCCGCTTACCTATTCTGGATGCCATCAAGGAGAAGACCGGTTATGACCTGAACGGCATGAGCGAAGAAGAAATGCGTGAAGTAGCTCAGAAGTGCGGTGTAGAGGTAGATGAAACCATGGGTAAGGGTAAGCTCATTGATGAGATTTTCGGTGAGACCTGTGAGGGTACCTTCATCCAGCCAACCTTCATTACTGACTATCCTGTAGAAATGTCACCACTGACCAAGATGCACCGTAGCAAGCCAGGCTTGACTGAGCGCTTTGAGCTGATGGTTAACGGCAAAGAGCTGGCTAACGCATATTCAGAGTTGAACGACCCTATTGATCAGGAAAACCGTTTCATCGACCAGATGAAGCTGGCAGACAAGGGTGATGATGAAGCAATGGTCATTGACCACGACTTCCTGCGTGCACTGCAATATGGTATGCCTCCAACTTCAGGTATCGGAATCGGTATCGACCGTCTGGCTATGCTGATGACAGGTAAGCCATTCATTCAGGAAGTTCTCTTCTTCCCACAGATGAAACCAGAAGTAAAGGCTCCAAAGGACAAAGCTGAAAAATATGTAGAAATAGGCCTTTCTGAAGAGATAGTACCTATTTTACAGAAAGCAGGTTACAACCTGGTAAGCAGTCTGGCCGGCCAGAACCCACAGAAGGTTCAGCAACAGATTGGTGAGATCATAAAGAAATTCAAGCTTACAGTAGAGAAGCCAAGTGTACAGCAACTGGCAGATGCCATTGCCAAGATACAGGCTCCAGTAGCAGAAGAAAAATAATATCATGGAGAACTGCGGAACCATAGCTATTCTAGGTGGTGGTAGTTGGGCAACTGCCATTGCCAAGATTGTGCTGGACAAGGTTGATCACATCAACTGGTACATCCGCCGTGACGACCGTATTGAAGATTTCAAGCGTCTGGGCCATAATCCTGCCTATCTGACCATGGTTCATTTCGATGTCAACAGAATAACTTTCTCAAGTGACATCAATGAAATCGTGAAAAAATCGGATACCCTGATTATGGTCACCCCATCACCTTACGTGAAAAGCCACCTGAAGAAACTTCGCGTCAGTCTACGTGACAAGTTTGTGGTGACAGCCATTAAGGGTGTGGTTCCAGACGAGAATCTGGCCGTTTCAGAATACCTGCACAAGGTATACGATGTACCTGAAGAAAACTTGGCCGTAATAGGTGGTCCATCGCACGCAGAAGAAGTAGCCCTGGAGCGACTATCCTACCTGACTGTAGGATGCACAGACATCAATAAAGCAGAGATGTTTGCCAACGTGCTACGGAGTCATTATATCAAGACATCTGTCAGCACAGACGTGCTTGGCATAGAGTACAGTTCTGTACTGAAAAACATCTTCGCCATTGCTGCGGGTGTATGCAATGGACTGAATTACGGAGATAATTTCCAGGCTGTGCTCATTTCAAATGCAGCACAAGAAATGGACCGATTCCTACAGACCATCAGTCCACAGGAAAACAGAAAAGTCATAGATTCCGTCTACCTGGGAGATCTGCTTGTAACCGGATACTCCAACTTCAGCCGTAACCGTGTGTTCGGAACCATGATTGGTAAAGGTTATTCTGTAAAGAGTGCCCAGATAGAGATGGAGATGATTGCCGAAGGCTACTATGGTACCAAATGTATCAAGGAAATAAACAGCTACTACCACGTGAACATGCCAATTGTAGATGCAGTGTATAACATTCTCTACGAGCGAATACCACCTGTAGTAGAAATCAAACTCCTGACAGATTCTTTCAGGTAAATGAATTAGGAAAAAAGAATAGTAATTTAACAACTAAATAAGAATATAATTATGAAACTTTGCATTGAAAAAGCACAAAGCTTTGTTCCTGCCGGCAGCTTAGCAGCAATGGCAGCAAAGACCGCTCCATGCAACGAGCTTTTGGAAAGCGGCAAGGGTCCTGGTAACGATTTCTTGGGTTGGGTACACCTTCCATCAAGTATCACAGACGAGTTCATCGCTGAAGTACAGGCTACAGCAGATTTGCTCCGCTCTAAGGCAGAGATCATCGTAGTAGCTGGTATCGGTGGTTCATACCTGGGCCCACGTGCAGTAAACGAAGCTTTGGATCACGCTTTCGGTTTGAATGGCAACAACCCACGCATCGTATACGCTGGTAACAACATCGGTGAGGATTATCTGGCAGACCTGATGGAACTGTTAGCAGGTAAGAAGTTTGCTATCATCAATATTTCAAAGAGTGGTACTACTACTGAGACTGCTCTGGCTTTCCGTCTGTTAAAGACCATGTTGGAAAAGCAGGTTGGCAAGGCAGAAGCTAAGGATTTGATCGTAGCTGTTACCGATAAGGAAAAGGGCGCAGCACGTAAGTTGGCTACCAAGGAAGGTTACAAGACTTTCGTTATTCCAGACAACGTAGGTGGACGTTTCTCTGTACTGACTCCTGTAGGTCTGTTGGCTATCGCATGCGCTGGTCACGATATCAAGGCGCTGGTAAAGGGTGCTCAGGATATGGAGAAGGCAACTGGCACTGACGTTCCTTACGAGGAGAACCCAGCTGCTCAGTATGCTGCAATGCGTAACGCATTGTACTGCTATGGAAAGAAGACTGAAATCCTGGTGAACTATCAGCCAAAGCTGCACTACATGATGGAATGGTGGAAGCAGCTGTTCGGTGAGTCTGAAGGCAAAGATTTGAAGGGTATCTTCCCAGCATCTGTAGATTTCACTACCGACCTGCACTCAATGGGTCAGTGGATTCAGGAAGGCGAGCGTACTATCTTCGAGACTGTTGTATCTGTAGAGAAGGCAAACAAGACTGTATTGTTCCCATTCGATGAGGAGAACCTGGATGGTCTGAACTTCTTGGCTGGCAAGCGTGTTGACGAGGTTAACAAGATGGCTGAGCTGGGTACATTGCTGGCACACGTAGACGGTGGTGTTCCAAACATCAAGATTACAATTCCTGTACTGGATGAGTATAACTTGGGTCAGCTGATTTACTTCTTTGAGCGTGCTTGCGGTATCTCTGGTTACATTCTGGGTGTTAACCCATTCAACCAGCCAGGTGTTGAGGCATACAAGAAGAACATGTTTGCCCTGCTGAACAAGCCAGGTTACGAGAAGGAGTCTGAAGCTATTCAGGCACGTCTGAAGTAAGAAGCTCCTATGTTTGAAAAAGAAAGAGATCTTTACTTAAATAGACACGGCTTTGAGGGCATGCACCTCAAAGCCGTGCTTTTTGACATGGATGGTGTTCTCTTTGATTCCATGAAGAACCATGCAGAAGCCTGGCACAAAGCCATGACAAGCCTCGGCTTTGATTTTCCAAAAGCCGAAGCCTATATGCATGAAGGAAGAACCGGAGCAGGAACCATCAATCTTATCAGCCAACGTCAATGGCATAGAGATGCGACAGAAGAGGAGAAGGAAAGAATCTACAAACTAAAATCAGACCTCTTCAATGCACTTCCTACAGCAGAACCTATGCCTGGTGCCTGGGAACTACTGCAGCAATTAAAAGAAGACAGCATTACCCCTATCCTAGTCACAGGAAGTGGACAACAATCCTTGCTGGAACGCCTTAACAAACATTTTCCGGATACCTTTCACCAAGAATTAATGGTTACTGCCTATGATGTAAAATACGGCAAACCTAATCCTGAACCTTATTTAATAGGACAGAAGAAAGGAAAACTGGAAAAATACGAAGGTATGGTAGTAGAGAATGCCCCTCTAGGTGTTGAAGCCGCTTCTAAAGCAGGATTATTCACAGTAGCAGTAAATACAGGTCCTTTACCAGATGACGTCCTATGGAATGCCGGAGCCGATGTTCTACTGCATTCCATGACCGAACTTTCCGAAAAATGGGAAGCACTTAGGGAATGTTTACAACAATAAAAAACGCCTCTTTAGCTATTTGAACTAAAGAGGCGATTTATTATAAAGAAAATCATTATACTCCTAAATCAGCATCAGACTCACCGGTCTCAGGCTCAAGATCAGCCTCACTGGCTGTACTGCTCAATGGATCTTTTTCTATCTTTACAGAACCGTCTGTCATTACCTTAACTAATAGAGGTACATACATGTCATCTTCCTGTGGATAACCTACTGCGGCCGCAAATTGGATACCTCCCTTAATGGCATGATCAAAAACCAAGCCCTCAAGAATAGACTTACTCATCATTTCTGACTCCACAAAATTAGCAAAACTATTTTTTGTAAAAGTGTTACTGTAAATCACCTTATCTCCTAAAGAAACCTTTAGACTTGCAGTATTGTCGTAAAACACGGCATTGTGAGAGAAATCACCTTTTACTGTTGGCAAATCATCGCTTGAGATACGATGAATTTCATAAGTATAGACCTTACCTCCTACTGATACGGTATCCTTGATGTTCTGTTCTTGAGAACGCTGATCACCACTTAAACTCTCATTGACAATTTCTTCGATTGACAGTTCCTTCTCTATTTCTTCATCAGTCTGCTTGACATTATTCTTGCAACCTGTAAACACAAGTCCAAAAACAAGAACAGAGAGAATGTATTTCATTTTATTCATGGCTATTTTGTATAAGTTCATGCAAAGAAACGAAAAAAGATTGAGATACACAAAAAATAAGTCCACTCGTTTCACAACGTGTGGACTCTTAGTGAGAAAACTAAAAACTCAACTATACTTTTATGCTTATGAAAACTGATGCAAAATTGAGAAAAAAATATTGAAAAAACAAATATTTTACAATAAAAAATTCATTTTATTCTCTCTTATACTTAAATTTGCGACATAAAGAACAGATTTATATATGGAGAAGGAACAACAATCAGCAATAAAGGAACAATTGAGAAGAAACAAGAAGCAATTGTATCTTACCGTTATTGTGCTGGCCATTATAGGAATACTGATTATTTCGGTCAAAAGCTGCAAGAGCACCGATCCTTTAGTAGAGAATGCTGTAGACATGAAACAGCCAGAAATGGATCCTGATATGGAACAGCTCATTTTCCGCATTCAGAACTGCTCACGGCTTTACACCACCGAATACCAGGTACACAAGATCATTACCCATGAAGACCAGAAACGACTTAGTTTAATGGGCATGAAAATGGATATACCATTCACTGACCGACGCATAGCAGTCCCTATGGATGCGACCCTTAAGGCCTATGTGGACTTAGGAGCTTTTAGCCAAAACAACATACAGACTGACGGAGAACGGATTTTAGTCACACTACCAGATCCCCATATTGAAGTAACTTCAACCGTCATTGATCATGAAAACACGAAGAGCCACGTCAGTATTACACGAGACAGTTATTCTGCAAAAGAACAGGAAGCACTTCATCGTCAGGGGCTGAACTCAATAGCAGAAAACATTCTAAACAGCGATATTTTGGAACATGCCAAGCTAAGCGCTACACGGACACTGGTTCCAATCATCACCCGAATGGGATATAAGGAAGAGAACATACGCATTGCATTCAGTAAGGAAGCATATGATGCAGCTGACCTTTCCAGATTAGTGGATGGCAATGTCTTTAATGTCAAATCTAAAAAGGAATAAGCCATGATAGGACAACATATCCACAAAGGAAAATGGTTTCTGGCTGGCCTAATTGCCGCTGCACTGGTTGTTTTATTCTGCTACATAAAATGTAAGGAAGAACCTCTAGTAGCTTTAGAAACCACTAACGAGGGAAAAATACTCATCTCTCCAGAAGAAATCAGAGACATAGAAGAGATTGGTCAATGGGTCTTTCTGAATATTGAGACCGAAGAGATGGTGGACACAGTACGCAAGCATCTGATCACAAGCGACGATGCACTTTCACGAATCTATACAGGGACTTTACATTTTGGGCTGAATATGGAAAAGCTCAAAGGATCAGACTGGTTCTTCACAAGTGGAGACACAGCCAGGATTTATCTTCCTGCCATAGAACTGATGGATGAAAATTTCATAAACGAAGCTAAAACACGAACCTTTTATCAAGAAGGAGATTGGGATGCAACTGCCATGAAGGCGCTTTACAACAAAGCAAAAGACTTGATGAAGGAACGCTGTGTCACAGAGAAAAACCTGAAAACTGCACAAGACAATGCAGAACAGGAAATCACATCCTTCATCAAGTCCTTTGGATTCAAGGAGGTTGAATTAGCCTTTACTAATTATTAAGTTCTGGGTCAAAATCATCTAACTTATCATTCCACAGATATTTACGTGTCTCACGTACAATCAGACCTGAAAGAAGAAGCAGTGAAATAAGGTTTGGAATTGCCATCAAAGCATTGGCAGAATCTGCAAAACTCCAAACTAAAGACAAGTTGACCACTGCACCCATAAGACAAGTCAGGCAATACAAGACTCGGAATATCAAAATGTACCTTTTTCCAAATAGATATTCAAAAGCACGTTCTGAATAATAGCACCAACCCAATGTTGTAGTAAAGGCAAAGAAAACCATACCAATCACCAAGATTGGTGTACCGACAACAGGAATCAGGCCAAAGGCATGCTTAGTAAGAGAAGCTCCATCATCATAACTCAAATTTCCGGACAAAATACAGCTAATCAGTACAATTCCTGTAAGAGCACAAATGACAACGGTATCCCAGAATGTTCCAGTAGAAGAAACCAAAGCTTGTCTAACTGAATTCCTAGTCTTCGCTGCAGCCGCAACAATAGGTGCAGAACCGAGTCCTGATTCATTGGAGAACAGACCTCTTGCCATTCCGTAACGAGCAGCCATCAAAACCGTTCCACCCACAAATCCGCCTCCTGCAGCAGCAGGATTAAAGGCAGATTGTACAATAAGCTTAATAGCAGGCCATACATATGCATGGTTTATACCCAAAATATAAAAGCAGCCGAGAATATAAAACAAAGCCATGAAAGGTACGACAGCAGAACAAACACGCGCGATACCTTTTACACCAAATACAACAACCAAGAAAAGAATAAAAGAAATGACAACACCTGTCAATTCCACGGGAACATTGTAAGTTTCAAAAAGAGTTGTTGAAATAGAATTGCTTTGAACAGTACTACCTATACCCAGAGAAGCCAACATTGTAAAAATGCAAAACAAAACAGCCAGCCATTTCATATGAAGTCCTTTTTCGAGAGCGTACATAGGGCCACCTAACATAGTGCCATCACTAGTTACTTGTCGGAATTTCACAGCTACAAGCCCTTCACCATATTTGGTAGCAATACCAAAGACACCTGTCAGCCAGCACCAGAAGATTGCACCAGGACCACCTAACGCCACTGCTGTTGCTACACCCACGATATTACCAGTTCCTATGGTTGCAGCCAGAGAAGTTGCCAATGCTGCAAACTGGCTGACATCGCCTTCTGACCCCTTATCCTTTTTTATAGATAATCTAATCGCCTTAAAAATCTTCAGCTGCGGAAAACGCAAGCGTATTGTCAAAAATAAATGGGTACCCAACAGAAGAATCATCATGGGCCATCCCCACAAAAAGCTACTAATCTCGTCAGCAATAATTTGTATTTGTTCCATAAATCTATATTATATCCTAAAATTCCGCGCAAAGTTAATACAAAAAGCACTATTTTGCAAACAATTTGAAAGAGATGAAGGCTTTTCCAAACTTTTTTGTATCTTTGCAGTAACTTATTCTTACAGAATTGCGCATCAGGCTTCAAGCTAGCAAAGAATCTCCTTTGCTCTTCCTCATGCTTCCACTCGCAGCAGGCACCTACATAGGCCTCTGTTATCACATTGGGATTTATTCACAGAGAAACATTCTTCTTTACATAACCCTCATCGGTTTTTTCGGATTGCTTTTCCTGCAGAAGAGAATTGCGAATTCTCCTTTTTCCCAAAACCTCCAGAAGTTATTTCTGGGGCTGACAGCCTTTATATTTTTCAACCTCAGCATCCTATGGTCTAGTCATACCATGCAAGGGTTAAACCCAATACCGGCAAATGGCTATATTCAACTACATGGGGTAATTATAGAAAAACCTACAGAAAAGCCCAAGACCTATGCCATTGTCTTTCAACCTGAAAATCATACACAAAAGATACTACTATACATTTCAAAAGATGATGACAGCAAAAGATTAAAAACAGGCACATTCTTACAAATAAAAACGAAGTTACAATTACCAGAAAATCTTTCTAAAAACTTTGACTACATTACCTATTTAAAAACAAGAGGAATTACTCAAACAGGTTTTGTTTCACGAGGAAACTGGAAAAGGTGTACACCTTTCAAATTACCGAAACTCACTTTCATACGAATGAAAGCGATGCAGCTTCGAGATCAATTAGAGCAAAGGATTGATACGTCTCTTTCTGACGGTGACACTCGTGCACTGGTTCACGCCATGCTTCTTGGTGATAAATCTACACTGACAGTAGAGCAGAAAGACGCCTATTCGGCTACAGGATTAAGTCATCTGTTGGCATTGAGTGGAATGCACATTTCCTTTATAACTTTACTGTTTGGATGGATATTCTACTGGTGTCCCCCAAAAGTAAAGAATACCCTAATGATAACAGGAACCTGGGGATTTATTCTCTTAGTCGGCCTACCAATTTCTGCGGTTAGGGCAGGTTTCATGCTGACCCTACTTATCCTTACACCATTTTCCTCAGAACGCACCATGGCAATGGACCGATGGGCACTGACAGCTATCATTTTGCTGATTATAAAACCTATAAATCTCTTTGATATAGGGTTTCAACTTTCTTTTGCAGCAGTCGGAGGCATATTCTTATTCATGCCACTTTATAAGAAAATATCATTCATCGCAAACACTATTCAGAAAACCATACAAACCTGCCTAAGTGCCCAACTGGCAGTCCTACCTCTCAGTCTCTATCATTTTGGTACCTTCCCTATTTATTTTTTGCTGACTAATTTACTGATTTGCCTGTTTTTTACTCCACTCACTATCTATTTGTCCATCGGAATATTAATTATCGGAAAAGAAACAATTCTTACAGCTATATTGATTAAAATAATGAAAATACAAGAATTCATTATTTCTATAGTCCAGCATTTACCTGGAGCACAACTTTCAATTCCTAATTTCAGAACAGGTTCACTTTTAATAAGCTACATTCTAATAGCAATACTCTTGAAATACCTGATCAAGAAGGATTCCAAGAGTATTATTCAGTTAGAGATCTGTATGATATGCCTGTTGATACTTTATAATATAGGGCTTTAAAATTCCATGACAAGCTCTACAGGGCAATGGTCTGAGCCAAAAATTTCTGTATGGATAGATGCATCTTTCAAATACTCCTTCAAACTCTCAGATGTCAAGAAATAATCAATACGCCATCCTGCATTCTTTGCACGTGCACTGAAACGATAGGACCACCAGGAATAGATGTCTTTCTGTTCTGGATAGAAATAACGAAACGTATCAATAAAGCCGTTACTCAGCAATACCGTCATCTTCTCACGTTCCTCATCGGTAAAGCCCGCATTCTTACGGTTCGTTTTAGGGTTCTTTAAGTCAATTTCCTGATGTGCCACATTCAAGTCTCCACAAACTACAACAGGCTTTTTTTTCTCAAGTTTCTTGAGATATGCCAGGAAATCGTCTTCCCAAGTCATACGGTAATCCAGTCTACGAAGTCCATCTTGAGAATTTGGAGTATAACAAGTTACCAAATAGAACCGATCCATTTCCAGTGTTATGACACGCCCTTCATGGTCATGTTCTTCTACACCAATGCCATAAGTCACAGACAAGGGCGTATGCTTTGTAAAAATAGCCGTTCCAGAATATCCCTTTTTCTCTGCATAGTTCCAGTATGACTGATAACCAGGGAAAGCGATGTCTAACTGCCCCTCCTGCATTTTTGTTTCCTGAAGGCAAAAGAAATCGGCTTCTAAACCATTAAAAGCCTTCTCGAAATCACCCTTGCCACAACAGGCACGTAACCCGTTCACATTCCACGAAATGAGCTTCATATCTTTTTATTTTTTATAATCTTAGCTGCAAAGATAAAATAAATTTCATATCTTTGTGAGCAAAACAAAAAAAGAATAGCATGTTTGACAATCAGAAAGGGCTTTACGTAGCTCACGGTCCAAATGGACCAATCAGTATTATTGGTAAAATGTCCAACCGTCACGGCCTTATTGCAGGTGCAACGGGTACAGGAAAAACCGTTACTCTGCAGGTTCTTGCCGAAAGTTTCTCACAAGCAGGCGTACCATGTTTTATGGCCGACATGAAAGGCGACCTATCCGGCGTCAGCCAAACCGGTAAGATGAGCGGATTCATCGAAAAGCGTTGTGCAGAATTCGGTATTGAAAATCCACAATTCGGTGCAAATCCTGTTCGTCTCTACGATGTTTACGGTGAGCAAGGTCATCCTATGCGTACTACCATCTCCAGCATGGGACCTCAACTTCTTTCACGTCTTTTAGAGCTAAATGAAACTCAATCTGGTGTACTGGAGATTGTATTCCGTATTGCTGACGACAGAGGCCTCTTGTTGGATGATCTAAAGGACTTACGTGCCATGCTAGATTATGTATCCAAGCATGCCAAAGAATATACGACAAGCTATGGCAATGTATCAGCTGCCAGTGTAGGCGCCATCCAACGTGCATTACTGAGCATTGAAAGCCAGGGAGGCAATAAATTCTTCGGAAAGCCAGAATTCAACATCTATGACCTTCTTCAAACTAATGCACAGGGTAAGGGTATTCTCAGTGTACTGGCTGCAGACAAGCTTATGCTTCAACCAAAGCTCTATTCCACTTTCTTGCTCTGGTTACTTTCTGAACTCTATACCACCTTGCCAGAGGTTGGTGACCTGGAGTATCCAAAGCTGGTTTTCTTCTTTGATGAAGCACACATGCTATTCAATGGCACCTCCAAAGCATTAGTAGATAAGATTGAGCAAGTGATTCGACTCATCCGAAGCAAGGGAGTAGGCGTGTATTTCGTAACTCAGAACCCTACCGATATTCCAGAATCCATTCTGGGACAATGTGGAAACAAGGTTCAACATGCATTGCGTGCTTTCACTCCAAAAGACCAAAAAGCAGTGAAGACCGCAGCAGACACATTCCGCGCCAATCCTGAGCTAGATACTTATGAAGCCATAACGACACTTTCTACCGGAGAAGCACTGGTATCGTTCCTGGATGAAAAGGGATCACCAAGCATTGTTCAACGGGCTAAAATTCTCTTCCCTTTAAGCCAGATTGGTGCCATTGACAATCAACAGCGTGAAAACTTAATCAAAAGTTCTAACATCTACGGTAAGTACGACAAAGCAGAAGATCGCGAGAGTGCTTTTGAGGTTCTGTTAGCCGAAAGCGAAAAAGCAGCAAAGGAAGCAGAAGAAGCTAAAGCTATAGAAGAAGAGGAAAAGGCTGCTGCCAAAGAAGCAAAGGGCGGAAAGAAGAAAAAAAGTTGGATCGGGACCATCTTCTCTGCTGTTATTGCAGCAGTTATTGGTAGTGTTGGTCGCAGTGTAGCAACAGAAGTTGCAAATTCTGTAACCGGCAAAAAGACTAAGACTGGTGGTGTAAAAGGAGCCATCAACAAGGCTACCAAAACAGCAACCACTACAGTCATCAATAAAGTGACCAGAGATGTCTTAGGCAATCTCATCAAGTAAAGACAGAACACTATCATATAAAGAACTCCGCTAACAGCCTTGTTAGCGGAGTTCTTTCTTTAGATATTTTCTTATTCAAAACAAAATCAATCCTCCTCAGGATATCCCCAATCATTCAAATTAAACGAAGCTTCCAAACGATTTTCCAACTTATCATCCAAAGCTTCGAAAAAGTTCAATCCTGTAAGCTTTTCCACCTCGTCTACAGAGCATGCTGCTCGAGAAATACGCTGGCGTGTACTGTTATTATCATAGATAAAACCAACAGCCTTCTCCTTACCTTTTTTCAAAGAAAGAATACAACGGAAAAACTTATCAGGAACAGCGACCTTGTGATCACCTATTGTTTTTGGATTCTTACTTAGATAAATAGGGCCGACAACACTATATATCCCCCCTTCACGATTAGCCCAATAACGACATTGTTTCTCCAAGGTATTCCAAGAATTTCCATTCAACTCATGGTTCTGAGGACAAATGTTTGTCATATAGAAAGTTTCCTTCTTTGCCTGTTTATCGTTATTAAAATCGCCAGCAGGAGCCATATGGCCACGATCATACCCGGAATGACTATAATCATAGGTACTGACACGATTAGATTTCTCTATCTCAAAATCTTGATAAAACTCGCGTTCACGGCCTAAATTACCGTCCATATCTGCTTTCTGAAGCAGATATGCAACCCAATTAGGAGTTCTTGTCTCTTTATTATAGGAAATAGTCATTGCCGTACGATGTAAAATCTGTTCCCCACTATTCTTTCGCAGCGCAGGTAAGGAATAATCTATACCTGAAGGAACTGATTGAATGTCTTTTAGGCCATCTCCCTCAGTTCGGGAAGAAACTAAAATAGTTTCATTTGCCGGTTTTGAATTAACAACACTACCCCCATTTGCATAATATCCACCTGCAGAAAGGGCTCCAATAATCAATGCACTTAAAGTGCCATATTTTATTTTGTTTCTCATATCTCAGCTTTTCTACTCCTCCAGGCAAAATATTGAGCTAAAATTGTTCCAGAAATTGAATGCCAAGCACAACTAACAGCACATGGTATGACAGCCAACGGACAAGTTGCAATGAAAAACTTACCTGCCAATACAGTTGCCAACCCAGCATTCTGCATGCCTACCTCAATAGAAATAGTTCTGTTCTTTGCTGTGTTAAAATGAAATAGGCGACCTACAGTGTAACCCAACAAATATCCCAGAGAATTATGACAAAATACAATAATAAACACATAAATGAAAAACATGACACCTTCTTGAAGCAACTGATCATGAACCGCAGCAATCACACCTCCAACAATACAAGCAAGTCCCAAAACACTGAAAGTAGGCATTATAGCTTGTATTTTCTTGAAGTTATCATTTTTCCCATAGAAATAATTACAGAAGAAACCTATAGCCACTGGTATGAGGGTTACTATAAGAATATTTTGAAACATTCCCCACGCATCAACATCGACTTGCTGACCTGCCAGCCAAAGTACAAGCAGAGGAGTAACAACTGGAGCCAACAATGTTGAAATTGTTGTCATACCAACAGAATATGCAACATCACCCTTACAAAGGAAAGACATAATATTACTACTAACACCACCCGGACAGCAACCAACTAATATAATACCGACAATAATAGCTTTATCAATTGGTAGAATATAACTCAAGCCAGCAGTCAAGGTATACGCTATTAATGGCATGAGAGAAAATTGAGCACAAGAACCAATCAATAAGTCAAAAGGACGTGCCACCAGCAATTTCATATCGTTTACCGTAAGAGTCAATCCCATTGTAAGCATTATAAACCCTAATATACAGGTCTGTGTATTACCTTTTACCCAAATAAACAAATCTGGGATAAAATAGGTAATTATAGCTATTCCAATAATAAAGTACGAAGCATTATTTGAGAGGAGACGGCTAGCATTCAATAAACTCTTATACATACTACTTATTCTTTACGTTTCCAAATTGAGGCAATCTTCAAACGGATCACCCACATGTTTAAAAGACTAACTGTAATGAACAATATTATTCCCAAAAGAAGAGTTGTTCCCAATCCTCCTATTAACAAATCAGGATATAATGACTCAAGCATTTCTAAATAATACCCTCTTACAACAATAAGTATCATTATAGCACATACAAAGACAAAACCATTAAGAAAGAATGTCAATAGCTGATAAGGCATAGCTACATGTGAAGGGCTATATCCTATGAGGAGCAAGTTTTCTAGTTTTGTAGTATTTTTCTGAACTAAAAGATAGATACTTAACATTAGGACATACAGAGCTAGAACAGTAATCAAAATTCCAACGCCCATAACAATTCCCACAACTATCTTTAGAAACCATGCGGTTTTACCCTGTTCTAATTTGTCATCCTCAGTTTCATATCCTTTATCCTGGAAATATTTTACTATAGAATCATCCGTTGGATTATAAACCTCCAGAATTAATCGGGAAGGTTCTACAGACTCGTTCTTGCCATACTCTTCATTTGCCCAGTTCATAAATGACTGAGGAACTAGAATTGTATTTAACCTATTACTGAAACCAACAATCTTACCCTTATAAAGACCCTGCTTCTGATTTCCAGAAACAGTAATGTTCATAGAGATCATACTTAATACGTTCTCAGACAACTTTGGGAGCCCTCTGGTCTGAGCAAAACCAAAGTTATATAGGTTCAAATAGTTCCTTGGAAGTATGATAGGCAGGTTATTATCATTTTCCTTATAAATCCACTGCGAAGAGTCAAAGTCGACATACTCATCAGGAACACTCTCAAAAAACATTTCTGTAGAGAACTGCATTCCGACATTCTTCATACCCATACTAGCAGAAACGCGGAAATCTGCAGGTTGAAATAGCCCTAAAGAACGAGTAAAAGACTGATTCTTTAACTCATTTATCTCATTTTTTGTAAAATTCGTTCCCTTTCCCGTAAGGGTTGAGACTGCATTAATCTGTTTAGTAACGATGATATAGTCTTTCTTCATAAAACTCTCTTTTGAAGAGAAAATTGAAGAAACATCTTGATAAAATTGCAGTCCTAACAAAATGATAGTCATGCCTATCATATTTGCTAAAGTAAACCCAGAGAACTGACCAATACTAATATGCTGACGAAGTAACTTCCAAACCAGTTTCATAGTTTTAAGATTTTAGTATAATCTAAATCCATATGTTTACCTATACTGGTGACTATCACACCTGCACCTTGTCTTCTTGCTTCAGACAATAAAATCTGGCCCATTATGGAAGAGTTTTTGTCGTCCAAATGACTAATTGGCTCATCTGCAAAAATAAAATCAAAAGGTTGACATAAAGAACGAATCATAGCCACTCGCTGCTGTTGTCCAAAACTCATTCTGCCAATCTTCGAATCTTTCTTATCAGCAATCCCCAGCAAATCAAACCATGAATTAATCTGTTGTTCTGTCTGAAAATGGGTCAAACTATTCTTAATCATCACATTTTCCCATGCAGAAAGCTCAGGGAAAAGACGGAGTTCTTGCCAAAGAATACTCAGGGATTTTTCACGCAACTTAACCCAATCTTTTACTTTCAATTTATTTATATCTGTTGAATCAAAGCAGATTTGCCCCGTGAAATCTTTTCTATATCCAAAGATATAACTGCAGAGTGAAGATTTTCCTGTACCCGAATCTGCCTCAATTAAAACCGTTTCTCCTTTTTTTAAAGACAGTTCCTTCAACCATACATCACTGTTTATTAATGATCTACGTTCCTCAAAAACAACAGGCAATGCATTTTTTAAGACTATTTCATCCATGAATTCAGTAATGTTTTTAAGATATTTTCATCCTGGTTCTTCGTTGTTACAGTAATCTCAAACTTGGTTGGTTCCTTCCACAATAGAACAGCCTGCTCAAACTGCAATCTTAAATTAGATGGCAAAACAGACAAGGCTTCTACTTTTGGTAAATTAAGTAACAGAAAACCAAAACTATCTTTTTGTACGTCTTTCCAGCTTGTAGCAGCATTTGAAACAAAAGCAGGATTCAATTCTGCCAAAGATGAATTATTGGTAATAAAAAAGCTATCTTCCTTTAATCCAAAGGTATAATTGTCGAAAGAGTAAATATGCTTCCCTCTGGTGCGTATACCATTGTGATGAGCCCAAGAATCATTATCAAAAATAGAAGTGTCATCCAACTGTGCATAAAGCATATAGTCTGAACCCTGTAAAAAGAATGATATATCACCATTCATTTTCTGAAAAAGATCGCTGGCAGGAACCACTTGATCCAATAAAGCTAAGGTCATCCCTATTCCTTGATTCTGTTTCAACAAATCTATAAGCTGAGGTGTACAGCCCAAAGAGCCATATATTGTAAAATTCTCTGGAACCGCATTAATATAAGTATCCCCCTGCTTTTTCATTGAGGATGCCAAATCAAGAATCGCCTTTTGAATTTTTGCATCGTTAGAGAAAAACTCCGCATTTGCCAAAAGCTTACCTTTCTCCATATTTGCAGACAGCAACAAAGACAAGCTGTTCAAATCTACATTTTTTGGAAGGAAATCAAGCCATTTGCCCAATAAATTTTCAGGAAGAGCGGTCGCATCGGCATATATAGCAAAATCAGATTTTGCAGAAACCAATTTTACAAAAGAAGAACTTGAGGCAAAACTATCGCCAACATCTTGCTTCATTAATTTCTTTGCTTTCTGACGGAACACCTTTGCATCACCATAAATGGTCATGGAAAGAAGCTGATCATCATTGTAACCAATAAGCAGCATATCTGTATAAGCCCAGCAATAATCTCCATCTGATTCGACATGGATGTTGAACTCCTGAGCATTTTGCTCCAAGAAATCAGTAAGCCTATCGGCATCGTTCATCGCAGCGACAAAACCCATATTATTATCAGCAAGATAAAAATAAATGTCTTTTGTCCAATCGACCCCTACTTTTTCTGGACTATCTAACAAGACTTGCAGATATTGAGGGAATGATGAAATATCTGAAATATCAGCCTTTTGAAAGAGCGATTCTGGATTTACAGACAACACCAGTTGAGCTTCTTTAGGCAAACTATTGATATACTCCCTATTGCTACAGGAAACACAAAGGAATGCCAAAACAAGCAATATAAAATTAAAAAATCTGTTTACCATAAAAAGTATTAACTATTAAAAAGATGCATAATATGGACAGCAACAAGTGCTGCTGTTTCTGTCCGCAAACGACTCTTTCCCAATGAAATACTCTTAAAACCTTTTGATTCTGCCAATTCAACTTCTTCTTCGCTGAAATCACCTTCTGGACCTATAAGTACTGTCACATCTTCATTTGGAAGAATGCAATTTTTCAATTCCGGAAGCATTTCTTCATGACAATGAGCAATATACTTCTGTCCTTTAAAATATTGATTTATAAACTTTTTAAAATCAATCATTTCGTGAAGAATCGGTTTTTCTGCTTTATGACTTTGCTTCATGGCAGAAACCAAAATCTTATCTATACGTTCTGTCTTAATGACTTTACGCTCCGACCAACGGCAGTTCAAGAAAGTCAATTCATCAAAGCCTATTTCCGTAGCTTTCTCGGCAAACCACTCTGTTCTATCCATGTTCTTGGTAGGTCCCATAGCCAGATGCAAATGTCCTGTCCACTGCCTAGTTTGAGGCATCTTCTTTATTACTTGGAACTGACAGCGCTTACCTGATGCTGCAGAAATAACAGCAGAATAGTAATTGCCTTTACCATCCATCAAAACCATCTCATCACCTTGCTGCATGCGCAGAACACGAAGCGCATGAGCGGCCTCTTCTTCGGGCAACTCATGCGACTTTTCTATGTCAGGAGTGTAGAAATATCTTACTTCTTTCACTTATTTCTGAGGATTATGCTTGTACTTGAACAGGAAGATGAAAGCTATGGCAACTACCAAAGAATAGGCAGCAAAGACAAACCAGGCATTTTGCCATCCTGCTTGCTGTGCCTCTACAGGTACGTCATAAACATACGCATTTACCACAGCACCAGCAGCTAAAGTACCAATAGACGCACCAAAGCCATTGGTCATCATCATGAAAAGGCCCTGTGCGCTGCTACGGATGTCCTTATCAGTCTCCTGGTCCACAAAAAGCGAACCTGAGATATTGAAGAAATCGAATGCCACACCATAAACAATCATGGAGAGGATGAACAACCAAACACCACTACCAGGGTTACCTAAACCGAAGAATCCGAAACGCAAAACCCAGGCAAACATAGCAATAAGCATAACCACCTTAATACCAAACTTCTTCAAGAAGAAAGGAATCAGGAGAATACAGAGTGCTTCACTCATCTGAGAGAGGGATATAAGCATGTTGGCATGCTGCACACCAAAGGTATCAGCATACTCTGGAATGTTGGCAAATGAAGAAATGAATGGGTTGGCATATCCATTTGTAACCTGCAAAGCAGCGCCAAGCAAGAATGAGAAGATGAAGAAGATAGCCATCTTACGCTGCTTGAAAAGGGTAAATGCACGCAAACCAAGTGCTTCGACAAAGCCTTTTGATTCCTTATTTGGATTAGTAGGGCAATTTGGCATGGTCAGGGCATAAGCACAAAGAATTAAACTCAAGACACCAGAAACCAAGAACTGGCCAGGTGCTGCCTGCAATCCAGTAAAGTCCACACTAATCATGGTAATAATAAATCCGATGGTGCCAAATACACGTATAGGAGGGAAAGCCTTTACGGCATCCAAACCTGCCTTGTCCAAGGCATTATAAGCTACAGAGTTTGTTAATGCTATAGTAGGCATGTAGAATGCACAACTCAAGGAGTATAAGCTAAAGAGAATAGGGAAAGAAACCTGTTCACCTGCATTGTATCCATACATTCCTGCAGCAATCATGGCAGCTCCAGCAATGAGATGGCAGAGAGAAACAACTTTCTGAGCAGCAATCCAACGGTCTGCCACAATTCCCATAAGGGCCGGCATACATAATGAAACAAAACCCTGCACTGAATAGAAATAACTAATGTTGGAGCCCATTCCAGCATTTGCAAGATATGATCCCATGGAAGTAAGATAAGCACCCCACACAGCGAACTCCAAAAAATTCAGAATGATCAGTCTAATTTTAATGTTCATAGGAAAAGATTTTTTTATTGCACGCAAAGATAGTGCTTTTTCTTTAAATAAGGTGCGAGCATAAAAAAAAAGATGGTTGTCTCACGACAACCAATCTTTAAAAACCTTATAAATCTAATACCATGAAAAACACGCTGCAAAGATACAGTTTTTATGTCTAAAAAGCATTGTGTGCCTTAACAACGTGCAATTTATTAATATTATTTAACTATTCGACGTATAAAACTAACCCTTTGAGATACTCACCCTCTGGATGATAAATATTAATAGGGTGATCGGCTGGTTGATGCAACTGATGTAAAATCTTTACACTTCGACCGCTTTGAGCAGCAGCTGTAAAGACAGCTAAACGGAACTGATCTTTATTCACTGCTTGAGAACAACTAAATGTAAACAAGATACCTCCAGGTTTAATCTTTTCGAATGCTTTAGCATTAATTCTCCTATAACCTTGAAGGGCATGACGTAATGCATCACGATGTTTTGCAAAAGCAGGAGGATCTAAGATAATAAGATCATATTGATCACCCATTCTGTCAAGATATTTAAATGCATCCTCAGCAAAAGCAGCATGGCGATTATCATTCGGGAAATTCAATTGGACATTTTCATTTGTCAAGTCAATAGCACGCTGCGAACTATCTACTGAGTGTACTAATTTTGCCCCCCCTCGCATCGCATAGAAAGAGAATCCGCCAGTATAGCAGAACATATTTAAAACAGATCTTCCTTTTGAAAATTTTTCGAGTAAAGAACGGTTATCACGCTGATCAACAAAGAAACCAGTCTTCTGTCCTTGCAACCAATCTACATGAAAACGTAAATTATTTTCAAGTGCTACACATTCACCTCCACCACCTACAATATAACCATCCTCTTGTCCTAAGTCAGCCTTATATGGAAGAGTTGTTTCACTTTTATAATAGATATTTTCAACAACTCCTTTCATGACTTTCTGGAGAGCACGAGCTATTTCCATACGATTGACATGCATACCCACTGAATGAGCCTGCATTACTGCTGTCTTATCATACACATCAATAATCAGTCCAGGTAAATTGTCACCTTCGCCATGAACAAGACGATAAGCATTCGTATGATCACTACCAGCCAATCCTATACTTTTTCTCAAATCATAGGCAACCTCCAAACGATGTTCCCAAAAATTATCACCGATAGTCTCATCATTAAATGATAAGACACGCACGGCGATACTACCTATCTGTGCATGTCCTACAGCTAAAAACTTATTCTCAGAGCTAAAAACCTGTACCAAATCACCTTCTTCTATGCCTTTTTCAGCATGTGCTATGGCACCTGAGAACACCCAAGGATGAAAACGCTTCAAAGATTCATCCTTACCCTTCTTGAGGAATATTTTCTTCATGTTTATCGACAACTACTTCCAATTTATATTCTCCACTCTTTTTCAGAGCTTCTAATTCTTCATAAAGACGAATGCATGCCCATGCATCTGTAGCCGCATAACGCTTTTGGGCATCAGTTAAGAGATTTGCTTCCCAATTTGACAAACGCTGCGCCTTAGAAATTCGCTCTCCAAAAACATTCGCATACAATTTCTGCAAGCTCATGTCCTGGATTCCAAAAGACTTGACATATTCCTGGAGTTCTATATATTTCCCCGGATTAAAATTGGCTCTTTTCTTAAGCGAAGCAAAATCATCTTTTAAGGACAAACCTACTTTTGGAACAGAAGTATCTTCCAACAAGCGAATCAAAGCTTTTGGCAAGCCAAAGAAATTTAAACGAAACAGGAAGCAAGTATCATGGGTAGAAACCTGAACCAGGCACACTTTATAACACTTCCCTTTCTGGAAAGAAGGACGAGTTTCCGTATCAATACCTAAAATAGGCTGATCAAGAAGATAGTCCACAGCCCTCTGCACTTCTCCTTCCGTATAAATTGTGATAATGCGACCCGGAAAAAGAACCTGAGGCATAGGACTGACCTCTTCTTTCTTCAGTTTATTTTTAAGTATCTTCATAGTAATTATTCCTGTGAGTCAGAAAAGCCATTAGAAAGCTCATCCTCTTCATTCAAATGCTGGTTATACATTACATCGTGCAATGCACGCATCGTATTTACAAGTATCTGCCCCCAATATAATTCAAAATTTTGCTGAACTTTGGCCAAAGATTCGCGCATGGTAGAATTTAGCCCCATCTTAAAAATTTCCACAAAATTCCGAATATCCTGATAAATATCCGCCAGGTCTTCTGAAATGGTCTTTAGAACAGGCCTGTCGCTATACTTCATGTCTTCTACAAAAACATCCAGATAATCATCCTGTTCTCCCATTATGCCCGCTACTGTTATACGGATTACATTATAATCATCTTCTGACACAACAGATTCCAGTTCATCCTCTTCATCCAATTCCATATGATCCAACATGGATGCTTTTATATATAATAAAGGCAAAATTTTCAAAGAAACACTGACAAAATCCTTCCGAGAACGTTGTTCTGCTTGCTCAAGAAATGAACAGAACTCTGCTGCTACCGTCACAAACTCTACTACGTTACGGTTCATCAATACTGATTCCTTTTGTTGTTTCATATAAAAGACAATTTGGAGACAAAGGTAAGTAAATAAATGGAAAAAGAAGAATATATGGCTTAAAACTTTATTCAGACATTCTGAAACTTTCCTAAAATCCAAAATAAATGAGGTGTAGATTTTCATTATTACACTATTTTATTGTAAATTTGCACCACTTATAGAACGACATATATTATGACTAAAAATAGAACCACTAAAAGAGTAAAAAATCAAGACGCAAAAATCGATGAATTTGTTGGAAATATTGTAAAAGCGCCCAAAGCACTTTTCAATTTTCTGATTGGAGATACTGCACAAGTTATCTTGGGATTGGTGTTCATCATGTTTGCTTTTTACATGATCTTATCCTTCAGTTCTTTTTTCTTTACTGGTGATGTTGACCAAAGCGTCATCGAGCACATGACCGCAAAAGATGCTGAAAATATGGAACAGGAGTTCACCAACCATGCTGGTAGCCTAGGTGCACGCCTTGCCTTTTTCTGGATGAATGATTGTTTCGGCATCCCAGCTTTTTTCATTCCACTTTTCTTGCTAATGTTCGGATTCAAATTAGTGAGAGCCTATCGGGTACATATCTGGAAATGGTTTATCAGTTTTACCGTCTTGATGTATTGGCTTTCCGTCACATTAGCGTATTTCGCAACCCCATTTTTCTCTGAAAGTTTCATCAAGCCTGGTGGAGAACATGGTGTATACGTCAGCAGATGGCTCAGTTCACAGATAGGAACTCCTGGATTAATTATTCTTCTGATTACCATTGCCCTGGTTTTCCTCATTTACATCAGCAATGAAACCATCAATATGATTCGCAACATTCTCAACCCGACAGGATGGATTGAAAAGATACCATACAAGGTCAACGTGGCTGATGGTGAAAACGAAAGCAGAGCAGAAGAAATCTGTGATGACGAGCAACAAGAAGAAAAAGAGATAATTGTAGAACAACAGCCAATAGCTGAACAAGATCCTGACCCACAACCTGTTGGTATTGTTACAGACTTAAAGGATGAAGAGACCACAGAAGAGGCTCCTATCATAGAAAAGCAAGAGGAAAGTCCAAAAACAAAGAAAGCACTTCCTCCATTGCCAACAGATCCTGATTTTACAGTTGAAATATCAAAAGGAAACGTAGAAGCTACGGTTCTTTCACAACCATACGACCCAACTAAAGACCTTGAGAATTATAAACTTCCAACTATTAATCTTTTGAAAGATTATGGAACACAAAAGGTCAATGTTGACATGGCTGAGCAGAATGCAAACAAAGATAAGATTATTCGAGTCCTCAGCAGTTTTGGAGTGGAGATCAGTAGCATACAAGCAACTGTTGGCCCAACTATTACTCTGTATGAAATTACACCAGCTGAAGGTGTCAGAATCTCGAGAATCAAGAATCTGGAAGATGACATTGCACTAAGCCTTGCAGCTTTAGGTATTCGTATTATCGCCCCTATCCCAGGCAAAGGAACAATTGGTATTGAAGTTCCAAACAAAAATGCACAGATAGTTCCTATGCGCGATGTAATCAACAGCAAGAAATTCCAGGAAAGCAAAATGGAGTTGCCTATAGCATTTGGTAAAACCATTACCAACGAAGTATTTATGACAGACTTGGCAAAAGCACCTCACATGTTGGTTGCCGGAGCAACAGGTATGGGTAAATCTGTCGGTTTGAATGCTATTGTAACCTCACTTCTTTACAAAAAGCACCCAGCAGAACTTAAATTTGTCATTATAGACCCAAAGAAGGTTGAGTTTAGTGTTTATGCCCCTATTGAAAAGCATTTCTTAGCCAAGCTTCCAGATTCCGAAGAAGCAATTATTACTGATGTCAACAAAGTAGTTCAGACATTAAAATCGCTTTGTCAGGAGATGGATGACCGATACAAATTACTCCAAAAAGCAGGAGTTCGTAACATTAAAGAATATAATGAACGTTTTATCGGTCGTCGCCTAAATCCAGACCATGGACACAGATACCTACCTTATATTGTGGTCATCATCGATGAGTTTGGAGACTTGATCATGACGGCTGGGCGCGAGGTTGAGCTGCCAATTTGCCGTTTGGCACAGTTGGCTCGCGCAATTGGTATTCACTGCATCATCGCCACCCAGCGACCTACAACCAATATCATTACGGGTACCATTAAGGCAAACTTCCCTGCCCGCGTTGCTTTCCGTGTATCTGACATGACCAATAGTAAGGTTATTCTGGACAAGAGCGGTGCACAGCAATTAATTGGACGTGGTGACATGCTCTATTTGCAAGGAAGTGATCCGGTTCGTGTACAATGTGCATTCATCGACACGCCAGAAGTTGAAGAAATCAATACATACATTTCAAAGCAGCAAGGTTATCTTGAAGCCTTTGCCCTTCCAGAAGTATTCGACGAGCCTGAAGACAGCCAGGGAGGCCCTTCTCGTGGAGAAGTTAATTTAAAGGATTTGGATAGTATGTTCCGTGAAGCTGCAACGCTAGTTGTTACTTACCAGCAAGGATCTACGTCATTGATTCAGCGAAAATTCTCTATTGGCTATAATCGTGCCGGACGATTGATGGACCAGCTAGAACGTGCAGGTATCGTTGGAGCAGCAAACGGAAGTAAAGCTCGTGAGGTACTTATAGCAACAGAACAAGAATTGGAAACAGTCCTTCAGCAACTAAACATATAACATAAAGAAAAGGAAACATGAAGAAACTCTTATTATTACTCTCTCTCTGCTTTGCTATTACGGTCGGTAGTAATGCACAAAACGCAAAAAGTGTGCTTGACAAAACAGCCGCAAACTTTACCCAAAAAGGAACCGTAAAAGCAGAATTTACACTAAAGAATTTTACTGGTCAAAAACAAACTGGCCAAGCCGTTACAGGAAATATAATTCTCAACGGTAAAAAATTCAAGCTAAATGCCGAAGGAATTACAACATGGTTTGATGGAAAGACTCAATGGACATATGTCCCAGAAAACGAAGAAGTTAATGTTACAGAACCTACCGATGAAGAGCTCCAAGCCATCAATCCCTACAATTTCTTGAATTTCTACAAGAAAGGATACAGCTACAAAATCGGACAGACAAAAAAGTTCATGGGGAAAGACATTAATGAGATTCAGCTTGTAGCACAAAAGAAAGAGATGGACATCAAACAGGTTGTTTTATTTGTAGACAAAAGCAATAATCAGCTTTTACAGATAAAATTTCGTCAAGGGACAAATAACTGGATGAGCATCACCGTGAATAGCTTTGTAGGCAATCAGAAAATAAGCGAAAGTGCCTTCAAATTTGAAAAGAAAGATGCGCCTAATGCAGAAATAATTGATTTAAGATAATAATAAAAACATAAAATAAAATGGAAAAAGTTCGTTGCTTAATTATTGGATCCGGTCCTGCAGGCTATACTGCAGCCATTTATACTGGTCGTGCCAATTTAAATCCAGTTCTTTACGAAGGCATTCAGCCAGGTGGACAGTTGACAATCACAACAGAAGTTGAGAATTTCCCAGGATACCCTGATGGCGTCAGTGGCCCTGACATGATGGATGATATCCGCCGACAAGCAGAAAGATTTGGAGTAGATATCCGTTCTGCTGTTGCAACCAAATGTGACTTATCAGAACGTCCTTACAAATTTTGGTTTGACAATGGAGATGAAGTTGAAGCTGAAACGGTTATCATCTGTACAGGTGCAAGTGCAAAGTACTTAGGCTTGAGCGACGAAAAGAAATACGCAGGAATGGGTGTCAGTGCCTGTGCAACTTGTGACGGATTTTTTTATCGTAAAAAGACAGTTGCCGTTGTAGGTGGAGGTGATACTGCATGTGAAGAAGCAAGCTATCTGGCAGGACTTGCAAAGAAAGTCTATCTTATTGTACGTAAGAATTATCTGCGAGCATCACAGATCATGCAGGATCGCGTTTTAAACAATCCAAAAATTGAAGTATTATTTGAGCACAATACAGAAGGCCTTTATGGAGAAAACGGTGTAGAGGGAGCTCATCTAGTAAAACGCAAGGGAGAAGCTGATGAAACTCACTATGACCTTCCTATTGACGGATTTTTCCTGGCTATTGGACACAAGCCAAACTCTGATATCTTTAAGCCATGGGTAAAAACCGATGAGATTGGCTATATAAAAGTAGAAGGAGCTTCACAATCAACAGGTATACCAGGAGTATATGCAGCAGGTGATGTGGCAGATCCTACCTATCGTCAGGGAATTGTTGCTGCAGGAAGTGGTTGCAAAGCAGCAATAGAAGCAGAGCGTTATCTAGCAGAACATAATCTCTAATGAAACTATCCTTCTGGAATACATATAAGACACTAAGGAATTTAGACAAACTTCAAGAAAAAAGGCATCCTATGTTCGAAAAGAACAAGTTTGCCAAATTCTTGATATACTTTATGTTTGTCTATTACGCTGGCATCTTGGTTTTCTTGGGAGCCGCTCTTCCTGAGGCCATGGACGGATCCATGGCCAATTTCCATATTCTAGACAGCGGATTCTTTTACCTTTTATTTGTAGATTTCTGGGCACGTTTTCTTTTTCAACAGACACCTGCCCAACAAATAAAGCCTTTTGCTATACTGCCAATCAAACGAAAGACTATTTTAGATATCTATCTGATTAGAGCAGGATTAAGCTGGGGAAACCTATTCCTATTCTTTTTCCTGGTTCCATTTGGATTTATCTCACTTTGGTATTTCTATGGATTCTGGGGGCTTTTAGGATGGCTTTTCGGCTACTGGTTATTATTGGTAGTAGATTCATATTGGTACCTGTTATGTCGCGCATTGATCATCAAGAATATTCTCTGGATTATTCTACCAATCATTGTGGATGCAGCTATCATCTGTGCTACACTCATACCGGATAAGAACATTTTAGGATATTTCTTCATTGATTGGATTGAACAGTTTATTTTCTGGAATCCACTCGCCTATCTGCTACCTATAGTCTTTATTGTACTTTTGTTCTTTGCCAATCAAAAGATACAAGGCAAGATGTCATACAATGAAGTAGCAAAGAAAGAAGAAAAAGAGATGAAACGAACCAGTGAGTTTAAAGCATTAAATCGCTTTGGAATCATGGGTGAATACCTAAAACTTGAGATTCGTATGCGCACGCGTAATAAAAATGTACGCATAGGATTCCTGACAGGACTTTTCTTTATCATCATGTTCAGTTCATTCCTGTCCTTTCTTGACATATACGATGATTCTTCTTTCATGTTGAATTTCATCTGTCTGTATAATTATATGGTGTTAGGAATCATGACATTACAAGCAATCATGAGCTTTGAAGGAAACTATATAGACGGATTGATGAGCAGACATGAGAGCATCTACGATCTTTTAAGGGCGAAATATCTTTTCAACCTAGCATTACTGCTTGTTCCGCTATTGTTGATGATTCCTACAATAATAACCGGAAAAGCTTCAATCTTAATGAATTTAGGATATATGTTCATGGTTGCAGGCATCATGTTTCCAGGACTATTCCAGATGGCAGTATACAACTCTGACACCTTACCTTTAAACACAAAAATGACTTCTAAGACCAACAATTGGGTTCAACAGGTTATCAGTCTTGCCGTACTATTTGGTCCTATATTAATTACACAAATCTTAGAAACCGTTTTCGGTGATGTCTGGGGATATATCATTTTAATATGCTTGGGAGCTGCAGGTATTGCCACACATAAAATTTGGATAAGAAACATCTATGAGCGTTTCATGAAACGACGTTATAAGAACATGGAAGGCTTCCGCGCCTCAAGAGCTTAACACATTAGGAATAAAAGATGGAAATTATAATTAGAAATCTGAAAAAGTGTTTTGGTGAGAAAGTTGCCGTAAACATCGAAAGCTATGATATTCATTCTGGCGACATGCTGGGATTAGTAGGAAACAACGGTGCCGGCAAAAGTACCCTTTTCCGCCTAATGATGGACCTGATTAAAGCTGATGAAGGTTCTGTATGTATGGTTGGAGAATTCAACAACGAACCCGTAAATCGAAATGTAGCAGAATTAGAGGATTGGAAACAATGGACAGGAGCCTTTATTGACGAAGGTTTTCTTATCGATTACCTCACTCCTGATGAATACTTTGCTTTTGTGGCTAAGATTAGTGGAATATCTACAGAACAACTTCAAGAACACCTGGCAAAGTATGAGCACTTCATGGGTGGTGAAGTTTGTGGACAGAAAAAGCTCATCCGAAGCCTTTCTGCCGGTAACAAGCAAAAAGTCGGAATCATTGCTGCAATGATCCAGCAGCCACAGGTACTAATCTTAGATGAACCATTTAACTTTTTGGATCCTAGTTCACAGCATGCCATCAAGCATATACTGCAGGATTATCATGAAAAGACGAATGCCACAATACTTATCTCTAGCCATAATCTTAACCATACTACCGACATCTGTCCACGTATTGCTTTGCTAGAAAATGGAGTCATCATTCGAGACATTGTCAACATTGAGAACTCTGCAGAAAAAGAGTTGGAAGAATATTTTGATATCAAGGAATAATTTTCCTAGAAATTATTTGTTTGAGATATAAAAATGTGCTAATTTTGCACCCGATTTAGTCCGTTGGGGCTCTAACAAAGTGGTTTACAGTGAATAAAAACCCGCCTCCCGGAGAAAACCCGTTTAAAGTAATTTATAAAAATGTACGCAATCGTAGAGATTAACGGTCAGCAGTTCAAGGCTGAGGAAGGCAAGAAGCTTTTCGTACATCACATTGCTGATGTAGAGGCTAACGCAACTGTTGAGTTTGAGAAAGTTTTGTTGGTTGACAACAATGGTGCAATCACTGTAGGTGCTCCTACCGTAGAAGGCGCAAAGGTAGTATGCGAAGTAATCACTCCACTTGTAAAGGGTGAGAAGGTTCTCGTTTTCCACAAGAAGCGTCGTAAGGGTCATCGCAAGTTGAATGGTCACCGTCAGCAGTTCACCGAGTTGACAATCAAATCAGTTATCGCTTAATTAATAATAGGAGGAACAAATTATGGCACATAAAAAAGGTGTAGGTAGTTCTAAGAACGGACGTGAGTCAGCTAGTCAGAGATTAGGCGTTAAGATTTTCGGTGGTCAGACTTGCAAGGCAGGTAACATCATCGTACGTCAGAGAGGTACAGTTCACAATCCTTCTACTAACGTAGGTATGGGTAGTGACCACACTCTTTATGCATTGGTAGACGGTACCGTAGTATTCAAGAAGGGCCGTTTGAACAGAAGCTTTGTTTCTGTTGAACCTACTGCTGAGGCATAAATTAACTGGAAAATATTCTCTAAAAGAGTCTTTCTTTAAAGAAAGGCTCTTTTTTTTGTGTCAAAATCAAAAATTATTCTATTTTTTAGTGTAATTTTGCAACGAAAATAATTAAGAGAGTAACTAGATGAAATTTATTAAGGCACTTTTATTGCTTGGAATCTTATTTTCACAGCAATTACAAGCACAAAATGTAAACCAGAAAGACCCAGAAAGCTGTACTAGCATCATGGTGGGTAAAAAAGCATCAACAGACGGATCAGTCATCACAAGTCATACCTGCGACAGCTGGTATCGTACTTGGGCAACCATTGAACCAGCAAAGGATTACCCAAATGACACAATCATGACCATCTATGATGGCCTTATGCACACAGAGTTCGATAAGGACATGAGCAACACTACCGTAAAAGGTACTATTCCTCAAGTCAAGCATACTTATATGTTCTTCAACACTTCTTATCCTTGTATGAATGAGAAGCAGTTAGGAATAGGCGAAACAACCATCAGTGGTCGTCGTGAACTCCAGAACCCTAAAGGTATGTTCATGATTGAAGAATTGGAACGTGTGGCACTCCAGCGTTGTACCACAGCACGTGAAGCCATCAAACTTATGGGTGAATTAGTGAAGCAATATGGTTATGCAGACAGCGGTGAATGTCTGACCATTGCTGACCCAAATGAAGTCTGGCAGTTTGAAGTATTTGGTGAAGGAAAGGATAAAATTGGTGGTGTTTGGGCTGCCCAGCGTATTCCTGATGACGAAATAGGTGTTTCTGCCAACATTCCTAGAATTAGTAACATTGACCTCAACAACAAGGACTATTTCATGGCTTCCGACAATGTTTACGAAGTAGCCAAGAAACTAGGTTACTGGGATGGAAAGAACAAGAAAGACTTCAAGTTTTACAAAGCTTATGGCGGTCCTAGCCGTGATGGTAAGTACAAGGCATTCAGCGTACGTGAGTTCTTCATTTTCAAGAGTTTTGCACCTTCACGCGAGTGGAACTACGACGTTGAGGAGCTTCCTTTCTCTGTCAAACCTGAGAAAAAGATCTCTGCAGAAGATGTCATGAATATGCTGGCACAATACTACGAAGGAACAGAATACGATGTTACCCGTAACCTGAAAGTCGCACAAAGAGTTCGTGGCAGTGAAAAAGTCGATTCCATCATTAGCCCTGTTGCTAATCCATGGATGCGTCCAGAGGTAATATCTATGTTGAATGGCATAAAGGAAGGTGCCGTAAAGAGTGTTCGTAATATCGCAGTACCACAATGTGCCTATTCTACTGTCATTCAGTGCAGGAGCTGGCTTCCTGATGACATTGGCGGAGTAGTATGGTTCTGTCTGGATAACCCTGGTCAAAGTCCACGCATTCCTGTGTTCAGCGGTACAACAGATCTGCCCGTATCTTATAAGATTTGTGGAAACCATCGCAAACGTGATGATTCTGCTTTGTGGCACTATCGTGAAGCCAACAAGCTGGCAGCTGTGAAATGGGGAGCATCGCGCAAACCTATCGAAGAAGGACGCCAATATTTCATTGAAAAAGGCCTTAGTGAACTGCCATTTGTAGAAAACAGATACAAAGAACTTGTTGAGAAAAAAGGTGTAGAGGCAGCAAGAGCCTTCTTAACCAATTATACCAAAGATATGGCAGGTGCAGCAATCATCCGTTGGGATGAGATGACAGCCAAGTATTGGAACGATTATCGATTTGGATTCTAAAATAATAACACAAAATATAAAAATGAAAAAACAAGTTATGATCATGGCAGCCATGCTTTGCATGGGTGCAGTTAGCGTGAATGCCCAAGAATCAGGGTATAAGTTCACTGACGTGGTAAGATTGAAAACCACCCCTGTAAAGAATCAGGCATCTACTGGTACCTGCTGGTGTTTTGCAACTACTTCATTCATGGAGACAGAGCTTCTTCGTATGGGTAAGGGCGAATATGACCTCTCTGAAATGTTCATTGTACGTCAGAAGTATTTCAACCAGACAGAAGACAATTACCAGCGCCGTGGCCAAGGCAATGTTGGTCAAGGTTCTTTGTCTCACACCTGGATGAATGCTTTCAATCAAGTTGGTATCGTTCCTGAAGAGGTTTACCACGGCATTATGTACAACTCAGAAAACCACAGCCACGGTGAAATGGCTGCATATATCAGTGCAATTTCTGCAACTGCAGTAAAGATGAAGAAACGTTCTCCTGAATACTACAAGATGCTGAACAATATCTTCGACACTTATCTGGGTCCTATTCCTGAGAAGTTCAACTACAAGGGTAAGGAATATACTCCAAAATCATTCGCTGCAAGCCTTGGTTTGAATATGGATGATTACGTAGAAATCACCAGCTTTACCCACAAGCCATATTATAAGCCATTTATTGTTGAGGTTCCAGACAACTGGGAGCACCACCAGCAGTACAACCTGCCTCTGGATGAAATGATGCAGGTAATGAATTACGCTCTGAATCATGGATATAGCGTATGTTGGGATGGTGACGTAAGTGAAAAGGGTTTTGCTCACGCAAAGGGTGTAGCCATCAATCCAGAGTTGCAGAAGGTAGAGGATTTCTCAGGCACTGACCGTGCACGCTTTGAAAGCATGACTCCTCAGCAGCGTCAGGAAGAAGCATACAAGTTCCTGGCTCCATGTCCAGAGGTTAATGTCACTCCAGAGGTTCGTCAGGCAGGTTACGATGCTTTCCAGACAACTGACGATCACCTGATGCACATCACCGGTATTGTAAAGGATCAGAATGGTACTAAGTACTATATCACCAAGAACTCTTGGGGTACAGCAAGAAACAACATGGGTGGTTTCCTGAACATGTCTGAAAGCTTTGTGCGTGCAAAGACTATCTATTACATGATTCACAAGAATGCTATCCCTGCTGACATCAGAAAGAAATTAGGTATCTAATCTGGTATAATCCAGACAAATGTATACTCCCGATTGCCATTGAAGTACATTCCGGCAGTCGGGAGTAATTTATTTTTTAAAATCCTACGGATTTAAAGAGAATGTATTAGTATTTTTTCGTACTTTTGCACCTCAAACAGAAATCAAGAAAATTATTATAAAATGCTTACACTGAAATTAATCAATGAGCAAACCGAGAAAGTTATTGCCGGTTTGAACAAAAAGCACTTCAATGGTGCAGAGGAAGCTATTGCAAAAGTTCAGGAAATCGATGCCAAGCGTCGTGCTGCCCAGAACGAACTCGATAAGAATTTAGCCGAGGCAAACAAGTTGGCTAAGACTATTGGTGCATTCATGAAGCAGGGTCAGAAAGCTGAAGCAGAAGCAGCAAAGGCTCAGGTAGCAGCCCTAAAAGAGACAAACAAGGCATTGGAAGAACAGATGAAGCAGGCTCAGGACGAGCTTACCGCACAGCTTTGTACCATTCCAAATATTCCTTACGATGAGGTTCCAGAAGGCTCTTGCGCAGAAGACAACTGGGTAGTTAAATCAAACCTGAAAGAGTGTGTCGTTGGCCAAGATACCGTTGGTAACTGGGATGCAAATCCTGTTATTGAGTCAGCAAAATTACCACATTGGGAACTTGCCAAGAAATATAACCTCATTGACTTTGACCTTGGTGTAAAGATTACTGGTGCTGGTTTCCCTGTTTACAGAGGAAAAGGTGCTCAGTTGCAGCGCGCATTGATTAATTTCTTCCTTGCAGAAGCTAGCAAGGCTGGTTATGAGGAAATCATGCCTCCTACTGTTGTAAATGCAGCATCTGGTTATGGTACAGGTCAGCTTCCTGACAAGGAAGGTCAGATGTATCATTGCAATCTGGATGACCTCTACCTCATCCCTACAGCAGAAGTTCCTGTAACCAACATCTATCGCGATGTAATCCTGGATGAAAAGGATCTTCCTATCAAGAACTGCGCATATACTCAGTGCTTCCGTCGCGAGGCAGGTTCATACGGCAAGGATGTTCGTGGTTTGAACCGTCTGCACGAATTCTCAAAGATTGAGATCGTACGCATTGATACTCCAGAGCACTCAGCTGAGAGCCATAAGGAAATGCTGGCACACGTAGAAGGTCTGCTGCAGAAGCTGGAATTGCCATATCGTATCCTTCGTCTGTGTGGTGGCGACCAGAGCTTTACCTCTGCCATCTGCTATGACTTTGAAGTTTATTCAGAGGCTCAGAAGCGTTGGTTGGAAGTTTCTTCTGTATCAAACTTCGACACTTATCAGGCAAACCGCTTGAAGTGCCGTTATCGTAACGCAGACAAGAAGACAGAACTTTGCCATACTTTGAATGGTTCTGCTCTGGCTCTCCCACGTATCGTTGCTGCTTTGCTGGAAAACAACCAGACACCAGAAGGTATCAAGATTCCAAAAGCACTCCAGGCATTCACTGGCTTTGAAATGATTGACTAATCATAAAAGACAAATACACAAAAGCATCCCTTTTGGCGAAAAGGGATGCTCTTTTTAAAACAAATAACAAAAAGAGAGTTTAACACAAACAAAATGAATAAGATTGTCCGCAAACAACAATTCTCAGAGAAAGTATTCCTCTTGGAAGTTGAAGCTCCTCTGATTGCAAAATCCCGACGCGCTGGTCATTTCGTTATCATTCGAGTTGATGAAAAGGGAGAACGTATTCCTTTGACCATTGCAGATTCAAACGTAGCTGCAGGTACCATCACTTTAGTCGTTCAAACCGTTGGCTTGACTTCTACCAAGTTGTGCCAATTGAATGAAGGTGACAGCATCCTCGATGTAGTAGGTCCTCTGGGACAAGCTACTCATATTGAGAACTTTGGAACTGTAGTATGCGCTGGTGGTGGTGTAGGTGTAGCACCTATGCTTCCTATCATCAAAGCATTGAAAGAAGCTGGAAACAGAGTTATTTCTGTACTAGCAGGACGTACCAAGGAACTTATTATTCTGGAAGAAGAGGTTCGCAAGCATTCCGATGAGGTTATCATCATGACAGATGACGGTTCCTATGGAAACAAGGGAGTTGTTACCGTTGGAATTGAAAGCGTCATTCAGCGCGAAAAGGTAGACAAGTGCTTTGCCATTGGCCCTGCCATCATGATGAAGTTCTGCTGTTTGCTGACTAAGAAATATGAAATCCCTACCGACGTATCCTTGAATACCATCATGGTAGACGGTACCGGAATGTGCGGTGCATGCCGTATTACCGTAGGTGGAAAGATGAAGTTTGTTTGCGTAGATGGCCCTGAATTCGACGGTCACGCAGTAGACTTTGACGAGATGTTCAAGCGCATGGGTGCTTTCAAGCCTATCGAAATGGAAGAGATGAAGAAGCTGGAAGCTCACGTGTGCGGATGTCCTGAAGGTGCTAATTGCGGAACAAAAGTTGAACTTCCTGCTCCTGCAGAAACCGACGGTAAAGCAACTCTTGCTGAATTGACTGACCGCGATGCAGAATGGCGTAAGGAACTGCAGAAGAGCATGAAAGCTAAGGAACGCACTGCTATTGAGCGATGCGTAATGGGAGAATTAGATCCTGTATATCGTGCTACTACCCGTACAGAAGAAGTAAATACAGGATTGACAGTTGAGCAGGCGTTGACAGAAGCTAAGCGTTGTCTGGATTGCAAGAACCCAACTTGTATGCAAGGTTGTCCTGTAAGCATCAATATTCCTTCATTCATCAAGAATGTAGAGCGTGGTCACTTCCTTGACGCTGCAAAAGTCTTGAAGTCAACCTCTGCTCTGCCAGCAGTATGTGGTCGTGTATGTCCTCAGGAAAAACAGTGCGAAAGTCAGTGTATCCATTTGAAGATGAACGAGCCAGCCGTTGCTATCGGTAATCTGGAGCGTTTCGTTGCTGATTATGAACGTGAGACAGGCAATATTTCTCTTCCAGAGAAGGCACCAGCCAAGGGTATTAAGGTAGCCGTAGTAGGTTCTGGCCCTGCTGGCTTGAGCTTTGCTGGCGACATGATCAAGAGTGGATACGACGTAACTGTTTTCGAAGCACTGCATGAAATTGGTGGTGTATTAAAATATGGTATTCCTGAATTCCGTTTGCCAAACAAGATTGTAGATGTTGAAATTCAGAACTTGGAAAAGCTGGGTGTAAAGTTTGTCAAGGACTGTGTCATCGGAAAGACCATCGGTGTGGCAGAACTGGAAGAACAAGGCTTCAAGGGTATTTTCATTGCATCGGGTGCAGGTTTGCCTAACTTCATGGGTATCCCTGGCGAGAACAGCACCGGTATCATGTCATCTAACGAATACTTGACTCGTATCAACTTGATGGATGCATCAAATGCTATGTTTGACACTCCTATCATGAAGGGAAAGCGAGTTATGGTTGTCGGTGGTGGTAATACAGCCATGGATAGCTGCCGTACAGCAAAGCGTCTGGGTGCAGAAAAAGTTTGGATTGTTTATCGCCGAAGCGACAAGGAAATGCCTGCACGTGCAGAAGAAGTAAAGCATGCAAAGGAAGAGGGCATTGAATTCCTGACCTTGCACAACCCTCTGGAATATCTTGCAGATGAGAAGGGCGCTGTATGTGGAGTTGTATTGCAGAAGATGGAACTTGGAGAACCAGATGCCTCTGGACGCCGCTCTCCTGTTGCTATCCCTGGAGCAACCGTAACCTTAGACATTGACTTCGCCGTTGTAGCTGTTGGTGTATCTCCAAATCCTATTGTTCCAAAGTCTGTTGAAGGATTGGAATTAGGCCGCAAGAATACCATTGCAGTAAACGAAAAGATGCAGAGTAACATTCCTACCATCTTCGCTGGTGGTGATATTGTCCGCGGTGGAGCTACCGTTATCCTTGCCATGGGAGATGGTCGCCGTGCAGCAGCCAATATGGATGCTATGTTAAGCAAATAACAAGAACCAATATAGTAAACAAAAAGTCTCAGCCGTTTTGACTGAGACTTTTTTTATATCCTTTCTAAAACCGTCTGCACCAGAGAATCCATGGAATTTTTATACTCCGTATTCATTTTCCTTGCAAATCGGTTAGCAGCTACCAGACAAACCGTAGTGGCCTTATGCCCCAATAATGCAGCGAGGCCTTGTAGCGCACTGCTTTCCATTTCAAAGTTTGTTATTTTATAGCCTTTATACTCGAAATTAGCCAGTTTTTCATTCTGTAAGGGATCTGCCAAAGGAATACGAAGTTCACGCCCCTGAGGACCGTAGAATCCGCCACAGGCAATGGTTACACCTCTTACCATATCTGTTCCTGCAATCCGGTCACGCAACTCTGGATTACTGTCTATGACATAAGGAGCACATAAAAGTGGATTCCACGACATATGTTCCGTAAATGCCTTCTCAAATTCCAAATCACAGACATCATTGCGACCTGCGTAGAAATTCAGCAAGCCATCGAAGCCCACAGATTTCTCAGAACATATATAGGTACCCACAGGTGTAAATTCCTGTAAACCTCCGCAAGTACCTATTCTGACAAGTTCCAAGGTTACATGATCTTTCTTTTCATGACGTGTCTTGAAATCGATGTTTACCAATGCATCCAATTCATTGACTACAATATCTATATTATCGCATCCTATACCTGTAGAGAGCACAGTAATCGGCTTGCCTTTATAGACACCTGTCACCGTATGGAATTCTCGGTTATACACCTCTAGCTCCTTCTTTTCAAAATGAGCTGCAACCATCTCTACCCTACCTGGGTCACCCACAAGTATTACCTTATGAGCTATCTGTCCAGGTTTCAGATGAAGGTGAAACGCACTTCCATCTTCATTAATGACCAATTCTGATTCTGCAAAAGTCTTCAACTCGTTCATTTTGACAATTCCAATCGTCTCACTTGCTTTTCCATCTCTTTCACTTCTTTTGAAAGACTCTCCAACTGAGTTTCCTGGGTACGGATAGTAGAAGCAAGCTTATACTGTCCCTTTGAATAATTCAGACGATTCTCCTCAAGAGCACTTCTCAAATCATCCAATTGCCTTTTCTTGGCCACCCATTCCTTACAAAGCATTGCTGCTTGATTATTCTTGAAATGAATATAAGAAGTATAGACTCTACTGTCGTCTATAACTAAAGAGAATTCCTTTACATTCAAGCTTTTGTCTTCAGGGCGATACAACAGGGCCTCTTTCAGGTGAAGGCGGCCTTTCTGAAGCGCATCTTTATCATCTTGGGTCACCTTGATGCTTCGCAATAAGGCTGTGGCACGGATTTTATCATAGTCGTCATTGTCGTAATCAAACGGATGGCGGCTTTCATTTGGCACAAAGACATAGATGCAGACTTTACCTTCGGGTTGATAACGGTCGGAGGCGAACCATCCCAATTCGTTCAACTCATCGATAACCATCATGTAGTCATTGTATGGCGAGTTGTAAGGTAAACCCATATTCTCTGGTTTCAAGTAATTCGTTCCTTCTGTAGCACGGGTTACATAGATGTCATAGCCACCCATTCCTTCAGGGCGTCCGTTCGAAGCAAAGTACAGCGTTGTACCATCGCTTGCCATAAAAGGATAATCCTCTTCAGTACCATCTCCGGCTATTCCAGTCACCTCATGAGGCTCACCCCAAGATCCGTCGGCCAACTGGTCACTCGTACAGATGCGCTTGCTTCCGTCCTCCATACGTTTACCGAAATAAAGGCGGTCACCCAATTCGGTCATATACAATGAACCATCTTCTACCGAAGTGAAGAAATGAGCATAAGAATCCAGAGAACCTGTCTCCTCACTCAGATGATAGGCTTGGAGAAACTCTGCCTTATCCACCACCATGCTGTCAATGATGAGCACTTGGTCAGTACCTCTAAGCATACGTTCGCCATGAGCTGCCTCCTGCAAGAGTTGCTCTATCTCATCATTTTTCTGTTTTTTCTTCTTGAGAGTCGTTTCAGCCTTTTCCAGCCACTCTGTAGCCTCTTCAAAGCAATAATTGGTCATTTCCTGCTTTGCAAGGGTTATACAGGCTTGTACATCACCCTTCTCTGCCAATTTTTTGACATTCTGCTGAGCATAGGTGTTTAATCCTATCACTACAGCCAACGCCAACATGTATAATCTTTTCATAGGCAATTATTCGTTTATGTCACAAAAATACAAAATATTAATGAATCCCTCTCCCGTTTTATTCTTTTTTTATAATTTTGCACGTCTATGAAACAAAAATTATATTCCGAAGATACTATCTGTGCAGTAGCCACAGCGCCGGGAGGAGCACTTGGCATCATTCGCATCTCTGGCAATAATACCTTTCATTGCCTGGAACCAATCTTTCGCCCATTGGGCAAAAAAAACTTGACTGAAAGAGAAAGTCATTCCGTGATTTTCGGCCATATCTTGGATGAAAAAGGAAAAGTCATAGATGAAGTATTGGTCACTCTCTTCAAGGACAATCATAGTTATACCGGCGAAGAAAGCGCAGAAATATCTTGTCACGGATCACAATATATCCTTCAGCAAGTACTGGAACTGCTCATGAAGAACGGCTGCCGAATGGCCTTACCGGGAGAATTTACCCAACGTGCTTTCTTGAACGGCAAGATGGATCTTAGCCAGGCAGAAGCCGTGGCCGACCTCATTGCATCTAACTCTGCAGCCAGCCACAGAATAGCCATGAGCCAAATGCGTGGCGACTTCAGCAAGGAACTTACTCATCTTCGTGAACAGCTTTTGCACATTACCTCACTTCTGGAACTGGAACTGGATTTTGGAGATCACGAGGAGCTGGAATTTGCCGACCGTTCAGAACTCACTGCACTGACAGAGAAAATCAGCACTACCCTTTCGCGCTTAGTGAACAGTTTCCATACGGGTAATAGCATCAAGAATGGTGTTCCCGTAGCCATAATCGGCCCTTCAAATGCAGGAAAGAGCACCTTGCTTAATGCACTTCTCCACGAAGAGAGAGCCATTGTGAGCAGCATAAAGGGTACCACCCGAGATACCATAGAAGATACCATCACCCTGGGTGGCATTCTTTTCCGTTTCATTGACACCGCAGGCATTCGTGAAACTTCCGATGAAATTGAGAATTTGGGCATAGAGCGCAGTTATCAGATGATTGATCGTGCAGACATCGTCTTACTGCTCACCTCACCCGATGCCCAATTAACTCCTGCAGAAATGAATCTGGTACAGGAACATTGTGAAGGTAAAACGCTTATCCAGCTCTGGAACAAGTGTGACCAAGAAGAGCCTCAGCAAGCCGCTTTGACTCCTATCTCAGCCAAAAATGGCCAAGGTATTGCAGAGCTGGAGCAGCAGCTCATTGACACCATGACCGGCAAAATGAACCAAAGCGATATTCTTATCACCAATGTCCGCCACTTAGAGGCACTCTCCAAAGCGCTTGAATCCATCTCTCGCGTAAAAGAGGGCTTAGAAATGAACCTCTCCGGAGATTTCGTGAGTCAGGATTTAAGAGAAGCACTTTTCCATTTAGCAGAGGTTACTGGTGGTCAAATTACTTCTGATGAAGTTCTTGGAAATATTTTCAAGCACTTCTG
>JAKSLR010000019.1 GCA_024401095.1 Bacteroidaceae bacterium | reverse complement strand
GCTCCTGAAGTACTTTAATCAAATTAAAGCATTGAGTAATGAGTAAATTACATATAAAGAAAGGCGATACAGTATGCGTTAATGCTGGTAAGAGCAAGGGCCAGACCGGTAAGGTTCTTAAGGTTCTTGTAGAAGAGCAGCGTGCTATCGTTGAGGGATTGAATATGGTGTCAAAGAGCACCAAGCCAAGTGCTAAGAATCCTCAGGGAGGTATTGTAAAGCAGGAGGCTCCAATTCATATCTCAAATTTGAATCCAGTTGATCCAAAAACTGGTAAGGGAACCAGAATTGGTAGAAAGTTGAACGCAGAAGGTGTTCTAGTTCGTTACGCTAAAAAGTCAGGGGAGGAAATCAAATAATGGCAAATACAGCAAGCCTTAAGAAAGAATATGCTGAGCGTATTGCGCCAGCATTGATGAAGCAATTCAATTACTCTTCTACTATGCAGATTCCTGTATTGAAGAAGATTGTAATCAACCAGGGTCTGGGTATGGCTACTGCAGATAAGAAGATTATTGATGTAGCTATTGAAGAGCTTACTACTATTACTGGTCAGAAGGCAGTTGCAACTGTTTCAAAGAAGGATATTGCAAACTTCAAGTTGCGTAAGAAGATGCCTGTTGGTGTAATGGTTACTCTCCGTCGTGAGAGAATGTATGAATTCTTGGAGCGTCTTGTACGTGTAGCTTTACCTCGTATCCGTGACTTTAAGGGTATTGAGAGCAAGTTAGATGGTCGTGGAAATTATACTCTTGGTATTCAAGAGCAGATCATCTTCCCAGAAATCAATATTGATAGCATTACCCGTATTCTGGGTATGAACATTACCTTTGTTACTACAGCTAAGACTGATGAGGAAGGTTATGCTCTCCTGAAGGAATTCGGTTTACCATTTAAGAACGCTAAATAAGTAAAGATATGGCAAAAGAATCAATGAAGGCTCGTGAAGTAAAAAGAGCCAAGATGGTAGCCAAATATGCAGAAAAGCGTGCTGCTCTTAAGAAGATTGTAAATACTTCTGAGGATCCTGTAGAGGCTTATGAGGCTGCTCGTAAGTTGCAGGCAATTCCAAAGAATGCTAATCCAATCCGTCTGCATAACCGTTGTAAGCTGACTGGTCGTCCAAAGGGTTACATCCGTCAGTTCGGTCTTTCACGTATTCAGTTCCGTGAGATGGCATCCAACGGTCTTATCCCAGGCGTTAAGAAAGCAAGTTGGTAATTCTTTTTATTAAATATTGTCAGGGTAGTCCTGATTAATTTAAATTTTATTTTATGACTGATCCAATAGCAGATTATCTGACGAGACTGAGAAATGCAATTCAGGCAAAGCACAGAGTTGTAGAAGTTCCAGCCTCAAATTTGAAGAAAGAGATCACTAAGATCCTTTTCGAAAAAGGTTACATTTTGAACTATAAGTTCGTAGAGGATGGTCCTCAGGGAACTATCAAGGTAGCCTTGAAATATGATGCGGCTAATAAGACAAATGCAATCAAGAAGTTGATTCGTGTGTCTAGTCCAGGTTTGCGTAAGTATACTGGATATAAGGATATGCCGAGAGTAATTAATGGATTGGGTATTGCAATTATATCCACTTCAAAAGGTGTAATGACAGACAAAGAAGCTTCTGATTTGAAGATTGGTGGCGAGGTTCTTTGCTATGTATATTAATAGGAGGTTTTAATATGTCTAGAATAGGTAAATTACCAATTTCTCTTCCTGCAGGTGTTACTGTTGCTTGCAAGGAAAATGTGGTCACTGTAAAGGGCCCAAAGGGTGAATTAAGCCAGGCTATTGATCCTTCTATCAACATTACAATTGAAGATGGTCAGATTTCCTTCGGTCTTGTTGAAAATGCAGAGGTTGAGACCAAGCAGCAGCAAGCATTCCATGGTTTGTACCGTGCATTGGTTAACAACATGGTTGTTGGTGTTTCTGAAGGTTACAAGAAGGAATTAGAGTTGGTTGGTGTTGGTTATCGTGCATCAAACAATGGTAATATTATTGAGTTGTCACTGGGCTATTCTCATAATATTTTTATTCAGTTGCCTAATGAAATTAAGGTAGAGACTAAGTCAGAAAGAAATAAGAACCCACTTATCATCCTTGAATCTTGCGATAAGCAGTTACTTGGTCAGGTATGTGCAAAAATTCGTTCTTTCCGTAAGCCTGAGCCATATAAAGGTAAAGGTATTAAGTTTGTTGGCGAAGAGATTCGTAGAAAGTCTGGTAAGTCAGCTGGTGCTAAGTAATTTTAAAACTTTTCGATTATGACAACTAAGAAAATAGAAAGACGAATTAAGATTAAATATAGAGTTCGTAATAAGATTTCTGGTACACCAGAATGCCCTCGTTTGAGTGTGTTCCGTAGCAATAAGCAGATTTATGTGCAGGTTATTGATGATCTTGCAGGTAAGACTCTGGCTGCAGCTTCATCTCTTGGTTTAGAAGCAGCAAACAAGTCTGAGCAGGCTCAGAAAGTAGGTGCATTAATCGCTCAGAAGGCACAGGAAGCTGGTATCACAAAGGTCGTTTTTGATCGTAACGGCTATTTGTATCATGGTAGAGTTAAAGAGGTTGCTGATGCAGCTCGTAACGGTGGTCTTAAATTCTAATGATTATGGCAATTAATAAAGTTAAGGTAAGTAACGATATCGAATTAAAAGATAGATTGGTTGCTATCAATCGTGTTACTAAGGTTACTAAGGGTGGACGTACTTTCACTTTCGCAGCAATTGTTGTTGTTGGTGATGGTAATGGTGTCATCGGTTACGGTCTTGGTAAGGCAGGCGAGGTAACAGCAGCTATTGCAAAGGGTGTAGAGTCAGCAAAGAAGAACTTGGTAAAGGTTCCTGTTATCAATGGTACTGTACCTCATGAGCAGGAAGGTCGTTTCGATGGTTCTCGTGTATTGATTATGCCAGCTTCAACTGGTACCGGTGTGGTAGCAGGTGGTGCAATGCGTGCAGTTTTTGAGAGTGTTGGTATCAAAGACGTTTTGGCTAAGTCTAAGGGTTCATCTAACCCTCACAACTTGGTAAAAGCTACAATTTCTGCATTGGCTGAGATGCGTGATGCACGTACTGTAGCTCAGAATAGAGGCGTTAGCATGTCTAAAGTTTTTAAGGGTTAAATAATATGGCAACAATTAAAGTTAAGCAGGTTAAGAGCCGTATTGGTGCTCCAATTGATCAGAAGAGAACTTTAGATGCTATGGGTTTAAAGAAGTTGAATCAGGTTGTTGAACTTCAGGATACAGCTTCAGCTCGTGGTATGGTAGCAAAGGTTAATCACCTCGTTAAGGTAATTGACTAATCCATTAATCTGAAAAATTAAGAATAATATGAAATTAAATAGTTTAAAGCCAGCTTGTGGTTCAACTCATTCTAGAAAAAGAGTTGGTCGTGGTACCGGATCCGGTTTAGGTGGTACTTCAACCCGTGGTCACAAGGGAGCTAAACAGCGTTCTGGTTATAAGACTAAGATTGGTTTTGAAGGTGGTCAGATGCCATTGCAGCGTCGTCTGCCAAAGTTCGGCTTTAAAAACATTAACCGTGTTGAGTATAAAGCTATCAATTTGAGTACTATTCAGTCACTGGTTGAAGCTAAGGGCTACGAGAAGGTTGGTGTTGCAGAACTGATTGCAGCAGGTTTTGTTTCAAATGGTCAGTTGGTTAAAGTTCTTGGCAATGGTCAGTTGACTTCAAAGGTTGATGTAGAAGCTAATGCATTCTCTAAGTCTGCAGAAGCTGCAATTACAGCTGTTGGTGGTAACGCAGTAAAACTCTAAATCAATGAGAAAGCTAATAGAAACAGTAAAGAATATATGGAAGATTGAGGATTTGCGTCAACGAATCCTCATCACTTTCCTGTTTGTCGCTATTTATCGCTTTGGTTCTTTCATCGTACTTCCTGGTATTGATGCAAACAAGTTGGAAGCATTGCGTCAGCAGACAAGTGAAGGTTTGATGGCTTTGTTGAATGCCTTCTCTGGAGGTGCATTCTCTAATGCTTCAGTTTTTGCACTGGGTATTATGCCATACATTACTGCTTCCATCGTTCTTCAGCTTTTCACCATTGCAGTTCCTCATTTCCAGAAGATGCAGCGTGAAGGTGAAAGTGGTCGTAGAAAGATTAATCAGTATACCCGTTATTTGACTGTCTTAATTCTTCTTTTCCAGGCACCTTCTTACTTGATCAACTTGAAAATGCAGGCAGGACCTGCATTGAACCCAGCAATCGATTGGACTTGGTTTATCTTGTCATCTACCGTCATTCTTGCAGCTGGTAGTATGTTCATCCTTTGGTTGGGCGAACGTATTACTGATAAGGGTATTGGTAATGGTATTTCACTCATCATTATGATTGGTATTATTGCGCGATTCCCTAATGCTTTCTTCCAAGAGTTAGTTTCTCGTTTGGCTTCTCCAAATGCCGGTGGATTGGTGGCTTTCTTGTTTGAGATTGTATTCTTGTTGTTAGTTATCTGTTTTGCTATTATGTTGGTACAAGGTGTACGTAAAGTTCCTGTACAATATGCAAAACGTATTATTGGTAATAAAACAGCAGGTACCGGTGCTCGTCAGTATATTCCATTGAAGGTTAATGCAGCTAATGTGATGCCTATTATTTTTGCTCAGGCTATCATGTTTATTCCTATTACAATTATGCAGGTAGCAGGAGATGCATCTTGGTTACAGCCTTTCTTGGATCATACAAGCTTTGCATATAATGCAGTCTTTGCAGCATTGATTATCATTTTCACATATTTCTATACTGCTATTACACTAAATTCAACTCAGATGGCAGAGGATATGAAGCGTAATAATGGTTTTATTCCAGGTATTAAACCTGGTAAACCAACAGCTGATTTCCTTGACAAGATTATGGATAGAATAACTCTTCCTGGTTCTTTGTTTTTGGCTCTGATTGCTATTTTACCAGCTTTTGCAGGTATTTTTGGTGTAAAGCAAGAATTTGCTCAGTTCTTTGGAGGAACTTCTTTGCTGATTCTTGTTGGTGTTGTTCTTGACACATTGCAGCAGGTTGAAAGTCATTTGATGATGCGCCACTATGATGGCTTGTTGAGTTCAGGACGTATTAAGGGACGTTCTGGTGTTGCAGCGTATTAAAGTTTATCGGAATGATATTTCTGAAAACTGAAGATGAAATAGAATTACTCAGACAAGCGAATCTTCTTGTTGGAAGAACGCTTGCTGAGTTAGCTAAGATAATAAAGCCAGGGGTTACTACTTTGGAGTTGGATAAAGTTGCTGAAGAATTCATTCGTGATCATGGTGCGATTCCAACTTTTAAAGGTTTCCCTAATCCATATGGAGGACCGTTTCCTGCATCTATCTGTGCTTCAGTAAATGATGTTGTTGTTCACGGAATTCCTAATGAGGTACCATTAAAAGATGGTGATATAGTATCAATCGATTGTGGTACAAAGTTGAATGGTTTTTGCGGTGACTCTTGTTATACCTTTCTTGTCGGAGAGGTTTCTGAAGAGGTTAAGCAACTTTGTAAGACAACAAAGGAAGCTTTATATTTAGGAATTGAGCAAGCAGTCGTTGGTCGTCGACTTGGTGATATCAGCTATGCTGTAGAAAACCATTGTACTTCTCATTCTTATGGTGTTGTCCGTGAATTTGTCGGTCATGGTGTAGGAAGAGATATGCATGAGGATCCTCAAGTTCCTAACTACGGAAAAAGGGGATCAGGTCCTTTACTAAAAAAGGGTTTGTGTATTGCTATTGAACCCATGATTACACTAGGATCTAGACAGATTTTCATGGAGTCTGATCGTTGGACTGTAAAGACTAGAGATGGAAAAGCTGCCGCACACTATGAACATTCAATAGCAGTAAGGCAAGGCAAGGCTGATATATTATCTTCGTTTGAAGAAATTGAAAAAGTTTTAAGTGATAAAGCAATTTAATATGGCAAAACAATCTGCAATTGAAATTGACGGTACAGTAGTAGAAGCATTGTCAAATGCAATGTTCAAGATTGAGCTTGAGAATGGGCATGAAATTACTGCTCATATCTCTGGAAAGATGAGAATGCATTATATAAAAATCCTTCCTGGTGATAAGGTTCGTGTAGAAATGAGTCCTTATGATTTAACCAAAGGAAGAATATCATTTAGATATAAATAAAAAGAATACATATGAAGACAAGAGCATCATTAAAGAAGCGTACTCCTGATAGCGTTATTGTACGTCGTAAAGGAAGACTGTTTGTGATTAACAAGAAGAACCCTAAGTATAAGATGCGTCAGGGCTAATAAGTAATAGAAGAAAAAATTATTTCTAGTATATGGCAATAAGAATTGTTGGTGTTGATTTACCTCAGAATAAGAGAGGTGAAATCGCTTTGACTTATATCTTTGGTATAGGTCGTTCAAGTTCAGCTAAGATTTTGGAGACTGCAGGTGTAGATAAAGATCTTAAGGTTAAGGATTGGACTGATGATCAGGCTGCAGCAATCCGTGAGGCTATTGCTGAGGGTTACAAAGTTGAAGGTGATCTCCGTTCAGAAATCCAGTTGAACATTAAGCGTTTGATGGATATTGGTTGCTATCGTGGTGTCCGTCATCGTCTGGGTCTTCCAGTTCGTGGTCAGAGTACAAAGAATAATGCACGTACTCGTAAAGGTAAGAAGAAGACCGTTGCAAATAAGAAAAAAGCTACTAAGTAATTAAGTTTATAGTTAGATATGGCAAAAAAAACAGTCGCAGCTAAGAAAAGAAACGTAAAGGTTGATGCAATGGGTCAGCTCCATGTTCACTCATCTTTCAACAATATCATTGTTTCTTTGGCAAACAGCGAGGGTCAGGTTATTTCATGGTCTTCTGCTGGTAAGATGGGATTTAGAGGTTCTAAGAAGAACACTCCATATGCAGCTCAGATGGCTGCCCAGGATTGTGCAAAGGTTGCTTACGATCTTGGCCTGAGAAAGGTGAAAGCTTACGTTAAGGGTCCAGGTAATGGTCGTGAATCTGCTATTCGTACTGTACACGGTGCAGGAATCGAAGTAACAGAAATTATTGACGTAACTCCACTTCCACACAATGGTTGTCGTCCTCCAAAGAGAAGAAGAGTTTAATAGATAACCAAATTAAACCTGCCCTCACGGATGTTAATTTTTGGATTACATTCCTTTCTGTGATGCGCGGCTGCAACTAAACTGAGAGCAGGTTATAACAAATTAAATTTAGAAATAAAATGGCTAGATATACTGGACCTAAATCAAGAATTGCTCGTCGTTTTGGTGAGCCTATTTTTGGAGCAGATAAAGTTTTGGCTAAGAGAAATTTCCCTCCTGGCCAGCACGGTAATAACAGAAGAAAGAAGTCTTCTGAGTATGGTCAGATGCTTGCAGAAAAGCAGAAGGCTAAGTATACTTACGGTGTTTTGGAGAAGCAGTTCCGCAACTTGTTTGACAAGGCTGCTCGTAAGGATGGTGTTACCGGTGAAGTTTTATTGCAGTTGTTAGAGGGTCGTCTTGACAATGTTGTTTACCGTTTGGGTATTGCTCCAACTCGTGCTGCAGCACGTCAGTTGGTAAGCCACCGTCACATTGTTGTTGACGGTAAGGTTGTTAATATCCCTTCTTATGCAGTTAAGCCAGGTCAAGTTATTGGTGTACGCGAGAAGTCTAAATCTCTTGAAGTTGTCACTAATGCTTTGGCTGGATTTAACCATGCTAAGTATCCATGGTTGGAGTGGGATGAGAACCTGAAGTCAGGTAAGCTTCTCCATGTTCCAGCTCGTGAGGATATCCCAGAGAACATTAAGGAACAGATGATTGTCGAGTTGTACTCTAAGAACTAATAAAATTTATGGCGATATTAGCATTTCAAAAACCTGATAAAGTAATAATGTTGGAGTCCGACAACAAATTCGGTAAATTCGAATTTCGTCCGTTGGAGCCAGGCTTTGGTACTACCGTTGGTAATGCCCTTCGCCGAATCCTTCTCTCCTCTTTGGAAGGTTACGCTATCAATACCATTACTATTGATGGTGTTGAGCATGAGTTCGCTTCCATTACAGGTGTTAAGGAGGATGTAACCAACATTATTTTGAATCTGAAGCAAGTAAGATTCAGGAGATTAGTTGAAGAAATCGAGAATGAGAAGGTTACTATCACTATCGAAAACTCTGTTGAGTTTAAGGCTGGTGATATCAACAAGTTCTTGACTGGATTTGAAGTGTTGAATCCCGATTTAGTTATCTGTCATTTGGCAAAGGGAACATCTTTAAAGATGGACATCACTATTAATAAGGGCCGTGGTTATGTTCCTTCAGAGGAAAATCGCCAGTTCTGTACTGATGTTAATACTATTCCAATTGACTCTATCTACACTCCAATCCGTAATGTAAAATACATGGTAGATAATTTCCGTGTAGAACAGAAAACTGACTACGAAAAATTAATCCTGGAAATTACTACTGATGGTTCCATTCAACCAAAGGATGCTTTGAAAGAAGCTGCCAAAATTCTGATTTACCACTTCATGTTATTCTCAGATGAGAAAATTACTCTTGAGAATTCAGATCTTGATGGTAATGAAGAGTTCGATGAAGAGGTTCTCCACATGCGTCAGTTGTTGAAGACTAAGTTGACAGACATGAACCTTTCAGTTCGTGCATTGAATTGCTTAAAGTCTGCTGATGTTGAAACCTTGGGTGACTTGGTTCAGTTTAATAAGACTGATCTTCTTAAGTTCCGCAACTTTGGTAAGAAATCGCTCACTGAGCTTGATGATTTGCTCGAGAGTCTGAATCTTTCGTTTGGAACAGATATTTCTAAGTATAAATTAGATAAAGATTAATAAAAAATGAGACACAATAAGAAATTTAACCATCTCGGCCGTACTGCATCTCATAGAAATGCTATGCTTTCAAACATGGCTATCTCTTTGATTATGCACAAAAGAATCACTACGACCGTCGCAAAGGCAAAGGCTTTGAAGAAGTTTGTTGAGCCATTGATTACAAAGTCTAAGCAGGATACCACTAATTCACGTCGTGTAGTATTCTCTTATTTGCAGGATAAGTTTGCTGTAACAGAACTTTTCAAGGAGGTTTCTGTTAAGGTTGCTGATCGTCCAGGTGGTTATACACGTATTATTAAGACTGGTCACCGTTTAGGTGATAATGCAGAAATGTGTTTTATCGAATTGGTAGATTTCGATGAAAACATGGCAAAGACTGCTGCAAAGAAGACTCGTACTCGCCGTTCTAAGAAGAATGTAGAGGCAGCTCCTGTTGCAGAGGCTGAAGCTCCAAAGGCAGAATAATTAAATTGCTATATCTTGAAAAACCGCTCTTATTAAAGAGCGGTTTTTTTTATTTTTGTTGCTGTTGTATTCAAAAAATCATTAAGTTTGCATTGTCAAATCATTTATAAAAGGAACTTATGAAATTTAAAGTATTATTACTCTCTTCTTTTTTACCATTTATGACCAGTTGTTATGGTCCTGGTAGCCAAGTTGCCGGAACAATGGTTGGAGCGCACGTAGGCGGACAGATAGGTGGTATGATTGGTGGCAGACATGGCGGTTTTGCTGGTGATGTGTTTGGGACAATCCTTGGAACAGTTGCAGGTGCAGCGATTGGAAATGCTGTTACAACTCCTCCTGAAGAACGCGTTCCTATGGCAAAGGAACGTGAAGCAGACTATAATCGGGATTATCATGATTATGATGCAACTACACGTCAAAGTTATCCAACTAAACATCATGCCCACGAAGTCCGTGAAAGTAGTGAGGTCTTGAATTCACTGCAGATAAAGAATCTGCGTTTTATTGATGCTGATCGCAATCGTGTCATTAATTCAGAAGAAGAATGTCAGCTATTATTTGAGGTTCATAATACAGGTAATCGTACTGCAAGCGAAATAACCCCACTTGTATATGAAGTAAATAGGATGCGTCATATTTACATCTCTAGCCCCGCTGTTATTCGTCAACTTAATCCTGGTGAATATGTTACTTATACAATTACTATACGTTCTGATAATAAGTTGTCTTCTGGAATAGCAACATTTACAATAGAATTATCGGATAAAAATGGAATTGTAATTCCATGCCGAGAGTTTGATATTACTACAGCTCGCTGATTATAAAAGAAACGCAGTTAATTCAAGAATTAACTGCGTTTCTTTGAATTCAGGTGTTTTATTTATTTTTTAAACTATCACCTGGTATTTCCTTAGTTTTTAGTACTTCTTTCAAAGGAATAACAGGGGCATCAGTGAGTTCTATGATTGGCAGTTCCTTGTTGTCTTTTATTGGTTCTGCCAATTTGTATGGAATAACTGTTGGGGTATGAATCGTAACTTCTACAGGGGAAAAACCATATCTGATTATGTCTAGTTCTTTTGCAGCTGCATAAGATAAATCAATCATAAATTTTCGTGTGAATGGGCCTCTGTCAGTCACTTCTACTATAATTTCTTTCCCGTTTCTTGGATTTCTTACTTTTAGAAGCGTTCCAAACGGAAGTGTTCTATGGGCACAGGTCATAGCGTTTCTGTCATAAGGCTTTCCGCTAGATGTTGGCTTGCCATGAAATTTATCCGCATAATAAGAAGCGTTACCTACGCTCTGTCCCAGAGAATAGGTAACGCACGCTACAATACAAAATACAAATACAACTAAACGAGATTTATTATTCATTTTTTATTAGACAATACCTTGAGCCATCATAGCTTTTGCAACCTTCATGAAGCCTGCTATATTTGCACCCTTCACGTAATTAATATAACCATCAGGTTGCTTGCCATAGGTAGTACATTGAGTATGAATACCATGCATGATGCCATGTAGTCTCTGGTCAACTTCTTCTGCAGACCAACTGATGTGCATTGCATTCTGACTCATTTCAAGACCTGAAGTTGCAACTCCACCAGCATTTACTGCCTTTCCAGGAGCAAACAGCATCTTGTTTTCAATGAACAGGTCTATAGCTTCTGGGGTACAGCCCATATTTGAAATTTCTCCAACACACAGGACACCATTTGCAATTAATGCTTTTGCGTCCTCTCCATTCAGCTCGTTCTGGGTAGCACATGGAAGAGCTATATCACATTTAACTTCCCATGGTTTTCTTCCAGCGTAGAACGTTGCTTCTGGGAACTCCTCAGCATAAGGAGCTACGATATCATTACCTGAAGCACGTAACTCTAGCATGTAGTCTATCTTTTCTCCGCTGATTCCTTCTGGATCATATACATAACCGTCAGGTCCAGAGATGGTTACAACTTTCGCACCTAATTGGGTTGCTTTTGTTGCTGCACCCCATGCTACATTACCAAATCCAGAAATAGCTACAGTCTTACCTTTTATGTCATGACCAGCAGTCTGGAGCATCTCATTAACGAAATATAGACCACCAAAGCCAGTTGCTTCTGGGCGAACTAAGGAACCTCCAAATTCAAGATTCTTTCCTGTTAATACACCAGAGAAGTCGCGTGTCAATTTTTTGTATTGACCAAACAGATAACCGATTTCGCGTCCGCCAACACCTATGTCACCGGCAGGGACGTCAATTTCTGGGCCGATATATCGATATAGCTCATTCATGAAAGCTTGGCAGAAACGCATAATTTCTGCATCGCTCTTTCCACGAGGAGAGAAATCAGATCCGCCTTTTCCACCACCCATTGGTAATGTTGTCAATGCATTCTTGAAAGTTTGCTCAAATCCCAAGAACTTTAATATTGAAAGGTTTACTGAAGCATGGAAGCGCAATCCACCTTTGTATGGGCCAATGGCAGAATTAAATTGTACGCGGTAACCAATATTGACCTGTACTTTACCATTGTCATCTACCCAAGGTACACGGAAAGTGATGATACGCTCAGGCTCTACTAAACGCTCTATCAGTGCAGCTTTCTCGAATTCAGGATGCTGATCATATACATCCTTGATAGAAAGGAGAACTTCTTTCACTGCTTGGTGAAATTCTGCTTCTCCGGGGTGCTTGGCCTCAATATTGGCCATAATGGCATTAATATCCATCATTTTGGTATTGATTTAGGTTGTTCTTCTTTAAAAATATGTGTCTTTCGTGACATTTTGTCGCTGCAAATATACTAATAATGTCTTTTTCCGCAAATAAATTCCATAAAAAAAAGGCTTTGATGGGCTTTTTTTTGACATTTTTACACTATCTTTGTAGACAATATGAAAAGTCGTGGCCCTTATTTGAAAGATACTCCTTTTGTAAATTTAATGAAAAGGAGAATTTATAGAGTTTTGCTTGTTGCAAATCCTTATGATGCCTTTATGCTAGAGGATGACGGTCGTATTGATGAGAAGATTTTCTCAGAATACGCTGGTCTAGGATTGAGTACTCCTCCTCGTTTTACATTGGTTTCTGATTCTGAAGCAGCAGAAACCGAACTCTCGAAGAATAGCTTTGAGCTGGTTATTGTTATGCCAGGAACAGACAATAGCGATGTCTTCGATATTGCACGAAGAATCAAGGAAGGTTATCCGGAAAGTCGTCTTGTGGTGCTTACTCCATTCTCTCATGGTATTCATAAGCGTATGGAAAATGAGGATCTTTCAATATTTGAATATGTTTTCTGCTGGCTAGGAAATACAGAACTATTGCTTTCCATCATAAAACTGATGGAGGATAAGATGAATCTGGAACATGACATTCGTGAGGCAGGAGTTCATATGATACTCTTGGTAGAGGATTCAATCCGTTTTTATTCTTCTATTCTTCCAAATTTGTATCGATTTGTCTTGGAGCAGAGCCAGATATTTGCTACCGAAGGCTTGAATGTCCAGGAATCAAATCTTCGAAAGCGTGGACGTCCGAAAATCGTATTGGCCCGTAATTATGAGGAAGCATTGTCATTATATAATCGTTTTAAAGGGAATACCCTGGGTGTTATCAGTGATGCGCGTTATTTGCGAGATGGTGTAGAAGATCCTCAGGCGGGTGTTAGATTACTTGCAGAAATTCGTGCCCAAGATGAATACATCCCATTGGTATTGCAGAGCAGTGAGAGCGAGAATATAGAGCAAGCTAGATTTTTGGGAGCAACCTTTGTAGACAAGAATTCCAAGACTATGGATTTGGACTTGAGAAAGGTTGTGGAAAAAGAGTTTGGTTTCGGTGATCTTGTGTTCCGTAACCCAGCAACTTTGGAGGAAATCGTTCGTGTGCATAATTTGCGTGATTTGCAGGATAACATCATGACTATTCCAAGCGACTCACTTGTTATGCACGTTTCACATAATAATATCTCTCGTTGGCTTTGTTCTCGTGCCATGTTCTCCATGTCTGAGTTCTTGAAACAGATAACATGGCGCGAAAATAAGGATGTTGATGCTCATCGTCAGATCATTTTCGATGCGATAGTTCAGTATCGCAAGATGAAAAATCAGGGTGTTGTTGCCGTTTTCCTTCGTGAACGTTTTGACCGTTATTCTAATTTTGCGCGTATAGGAGAGGGTTCTTTAGGAGGTAAGGGCCGTGGCTTGGCATTTATTGACCACATTCTTAAGCGTCATGAAGAATTTGACAGTTTCGATGATGTAGATGTACTCATTCCAAAGACAGTTGTGTTATGCACAGATATCTTTGATGAGTTCATGGAAAAGAATAATCTGTATCCTGTTGCGTTGAGCAATGCAGACGATGAGACTATATTGAAAGCATTCTTGAGAGCTAAGCTTCCCGCTCGTCTGGAGGAGGACTTCAGAACATTCATTCATGTAGTTCATGCTCCTATCGCTATTCGTTCTTCTAGCTTGTTGGAAGATTCTCATTATCAGCCTTTTGCTGGTGTGTATTCTACCTATATGATTCCATATTTGGGCGCTTCTAAGACAGAAGAGATGATTTCTATGCTCAGCAACGCGATAAAGAGTGTTTATGCTTCTGTTTATTATAAGGATAGCAAGGCATATATGACTGTGACTAATAATGTCATCGATCAGGAGAAAATGGCTGTAGTTTTGCAAGAGGTAGTAGGTAAGCAGTATGGTGATTACTATTATCCTGCTATTTCTGGTGTTGCACGCAGTATTAACAACTATCCTTTAGGTGATGAGAAGGCAGAAGAAGGTGTGGTGAACTTGGCGTTAGGTCTTGGAAAATATATTGTGGATGGTGGACAAACATTGCGTGTCAGTCCTTACCATCCAGATAAGTGTCTGCAGACTAGTGAAATGGAAATTTGTTTACGCGAGACACAAACTAAATATTATGCCATTGATACTAATCTCCAGACAGATGAATTCAAGGTAGATGATGGCTTTAACCTGAAAACTCTTCGCCTTCGTGAAGCTGAAAAATGGGGTGTGTTGAATTCTATTTGTAGCACTTACGACTTTGAGGACATGGTTATCCGTGATGGATTCTATCCGGGTGGTCGTAAATTGCTTACCTTTGCGGGAGTTTTGAAATATGACATGTTCCCTCTTCCTGAGATTCTGAAACTTTCCTTAAAGTATGGGCAGGGGGAGATGCGTCGTCCTGTGGAGATAGAATTTGCTGTGAATTTAGACGGTAACGGAAGTCGAGGCGGTACATTCTATCTGCTGCAGATACGTCCTATTGTAGATAATAATCAGGCAATTACAGAAGATCTTTCTGGTTATACTTCCGAAGAATGCATTTTGAAAAGCGATAATTCTCTTGGTAATGGCATTGTGAATACGGTTTACGATGTGGTTTATGTCAAGACAGAAGGATATCAGTCATGTAATAATCCCGCAATTGCAGATGAAGTGGAGCGCATGAACCGAAAGTTCCTGAATGAAGATAAAAGCTACGTGCTTGTAGGACCAGGCCGATGGGGAAGTAGTGATCCTTACCTGGGTATTCCAGTCAAATGGCCTCAGATCAGCTGTGCTAAGGTTATTGTAGAGGCTGGACTTACAAACTACCGTGTGGATCCAAGTCAAGGAACACACTTCTTCCAGAATCTGACCTCATTTGGCGTGGGCTATTTCACAGTAAACGCATATCGGAACGACGGTATTTATGAACAGGATTTCTTGAATGCACAACCTGCAGTAGAAGAAACTCAGTACCTTCGTCATGTGCATTTTGACGAGCCTGTCATTGTCAAGATGGATGGTAAGAAGAAAATAGGAGTGGTGCTAAAACCTGGTAAATAAAGAAAAGCGGTTGGATTTCCAACCGCTTTTTCTTTTTCATGTTTAGTTGTATTTATTGTTTGTAATTAGATTACTCCTTGAGCCATCATTGCTTTTGCAACCTTCATGAAGCCAGCAACGTTAGCACCCTTTACATAGTTTACGTAACCATCAGCTTCGGTACCATATTTCACGCAGTTCTCGTGAATGTTCTCCATAATGCTGTGCAGCTTAGCATCAACTTCTTCTGAAGTCCATGACAGGCGGATAGAGTTCTGTGTCATTTCAAGACCAGAAACAGATACACCACCAGCGTTTGAAGCCTTACCAGGAGCATACAAAATCTTGGCATTCTGGAATACCTTGATAGCGCCTGGGGTAGAAGGCATATTTGCACCTTCGCTTACAGCAATACAGCCGTTTTCTACCAATGCCTTAGCAGCCTCTTCGTTCAACTCGTTCTGGGTAGCACATGGAAGTGCGATGTCTGCCTTCTCAAACCAAGGCTTTGCACCTTCTACATATTTAACGCCCTCGAATTCCTCTGCGTATTCACGAATACGGCCACGGTATTGGTTTTTGAGTTCCATAATCCAAGCCAACTTCTCTGCGTCAATTCCGTTTGGATCGTAAACATAACCATTTGAGTCAGACATGGTTAATACTTTACCACCCAATTGTAGAACCTTCTCTGCTGTGTACTGAGCCACGTTACCAGAACCTGAGATCAATACGGTCTTACCCTTAAGATCCATGCCCTTAGTCTTCAGCATTTCCATTAAGAAATAAACGTTACCGTAACCAGTTGCCTCAGGACGAATCAGAGAACCACCAAACTCACGTCCCTTACCGGTCAATACACCGCTAAATTCGCGAGTGTGCTTCTTGTATGCACCGAACATGTAGCCAACTTCACGTCCACCTACACCGATATCACCAGCAGGTACGTCTACATCTGGACCAATGTGGCGCCATAATTCCAGCATGAATGCCTGACAGAAACGCATAACCTCTGCAGTACTCTTGCCACGTGGAGAGAAGTCTGAACCACCCTTTGCACCACCCATAGGAAGTGTAGTCAAAGAGTTCTTGAAAGTCTGCTCAAATGCAAGGAACTTCAAGATAGACAAATTTACAGATGCGTGGAAACGGATACCGCCTTTGTAAGGGCCAATAGCATTGTTGTGCTGAACGCGATAACCCATGTTGGTCTGATAGTTACCCTTGTCATCTACCCAGTTTACACGGAAAGTGTAGATACGATCTGGAATACACAAGCGCTCAATCAAATTGAATTTGTCAAATTCTGGGTGTTTGTTGTATTCTTCTTCAATTGTACCCAAAACCTCTTCTACTGCCTGATGGTATTCAGGTTCATTAGGAAAACGCTGCTTCAGGCTTTCCAAAACTTCATTTGCATTCATATTGTTGGTTGTTTAATTAAATTGAACTCTATTAAAAACTCTTTTATATTATATCTGTACAATCTCTTTTGTTGTGTCGTGGCTGCAAAGATAGTAAAAAAATCACACCAAAGTAACGAATTGCAAATATTTTTACTGTTTTAGTTATAAATTTCTTCTTTTTTATACAGAAAAGCAGAAAAATCCTATTGTGTGCACGTTTTCTTATGTTTCTTGGTAAGATGTGTGATTAAGTACGGTGTAGCATAATGTCTGTATCAAATCTTGTACTCCTTAATTTAATATAAAAAAAAGAAATAAAGACAAGTTGGATTGACAGAATGTAAGGTTTCTGCTTCCAAAATGTCAGCAAAATGATGATTACCAAAGTTTTTTTAGTTTTTATTGTTAAAAAAAGTGATTAGGTCTAAAAGAAGTATTAACTTTGTGCCCGCATAGAATGAGAGAGTCGATATTATTTTCTTTAAAATGTTTTCTTTCCTGCGCCTAGAGAGTGTAGGAAGGATGTTTGTGTGCGATAGATTGTCTTTTTTCGAGACTTGCGAACAATTATAATTACATAAATTAAAAAGAGAGCTTTTATATGAAAAAAAGAATCATGCTTTTCATCGCTTGCCTTTTCACCATGGTAAGCGTGGCATTGGCTCAGAGCAGAGTTACAGGTACTGTAATTTCTGAAGAAGATGGCCAGCCAGTAATGGGAGCCTCTATTATGGTTAAGGGTACTACCTTGGGTACTGTTACAGACCTGGATGGTAAGTTTAACCTGACTGGCGTCCCAAGTTCTGCAAAGACTCTTGTGGTTTCATTCGTTGGTATGAAGACACAGGAGATTGCAATCAAACCAAAATTGAACATTGTACTTGCTCCTGACACTGAGGTACTGGAGGAAGTCATGGTTGTAGCTTTCGGTACAGCTAAGAAATCTGCATTTACCGGTTCTGCTGCTGTTGTAGGCAATGAAAAACTAGAAAAGGCACAGGTAACCAGTGTTACTAATGCGTTGGCAGGTGCTGTTCCTGGTGTTACCTTGACTTCTGCTTCAGGTGCTCCTGGTTCTACCTCTACCATTCGTGTACGTGGTTTCAGTTCCTTGAATGCAGGAAGTGACCCATTGATCATTGTCGATGGTGCACCATATAGCGGTGACTTGAGCAACTTGAACCCTAACGATGTTGAAAGCATGACTGTATTGAAGGATGCAGCTTCAAATGCTTTGTATGGTGCACGTGGTGCAAACGGTGTCATCATGATTACTACTAAGAATGGTAAGAAGGGCACTGATGCACAGGTAACTTTCGATGCAAAGTATGGTTCTAATACTAGCGCACTTCAGAAGTACACTACCATCAAGAATCCTGCACAGTACTATGAAATGCATTTCGGTGCATTGAAGAACTACTACATGGATAGAGGTGAAACCGCTTCTCAGGCATGGGCTCATGCCAACAGAAACCTTTTTGGTTCTACCGGTAACGGTGGCTTGGGTTACAACATCTGGACTATTCCAGAAGGTGAAGTTCTTATCGGTACTAATGGTAAGTTGAATCCAAATGCAACTCTGGGTCGTGTTGCAAACTGGAATGGCGAGGATTACCTCATTACTCCTGATGATTGGGAGGAAGTTGGTACCCGTACTGGTAACCGTCAGGAGTATAATGTTTCTATTGCTGGTTCAAGCGACAAGGGCAACTTCTACACATCTATCGGTTACTTGAACAATCAGGGTATTACAGAGAACTCAGACCTGAAGCGTTTGACTGCTCGTCTGCGTGCAGATTATCAGGCCAAGAAGTGGCTGAAGGTTGGTGGAAACATGTCATACAGCCGTTTCGATGGAAACTCTTTGAGTAACAACGGTTCTTCTACTTCTACCGGTAATATCTGGGCATTTACTTCTCAGATGGCTCCTATCTATCCTGCTTACATCCGTAATGCTGACGGTTCTGTCAAGATTGATGCAAACGGTATTGGCATGATGGACTATGGTGACGGTGAAAATGCAGGACAGGGCCGTCCATTCATCTATAATGCAAACCCTATTCTGGATGTACGCTTGAATACCCAGAACTATGAGGGTAATGCAACTACCGGTCACGGCTTTGCTGACTTTACTATTCTTCCAGGTTTGGTATTCACTATCAATGCAACCTACAACTTGGATGAAACCCGTAGCACTCATGTCTATAACCCATATTATGGTCAGTTTGACTCAACTGGTGGTACTGTTGATAAGTCTCATAGCCGTTCTTACGATTATAACGTTCAGGAACTCTTGAACTATAACACCACCATTAAGGAGAAGCACAATCTGGGTGTCATGCTGGGTCATGAGTACTATGACAACCGTTACTATTCATTGTCTGCAAGCAAGAGCAACATGTTCTCTCAGGACAATAAGGAATTAGGTGGTGCCGTAGTCGATGGCCAGTCAGCTTACTCATACAAGTCACGTTATAACAACGAAGGTTACTTTGGTCGTGTTCAGTATGATTATGACACTCGTTATTTCGCATCTGCTTCTTTGCGTCGTGATGCTTCTTCTCGTTTCGATCCAGAGTATCAGTGGGGTACATTCTGGTCATTGGGTGCAGCTTGGCTGATGAACAAGGAAAGCTGGTTCCACTCAAATGCCATCAACGAGTTGAAGCTGAAAGCTTCTATCGGTTCACAGGGTAATGATAACATCGGTAGTTACCGTTATACTGACCAATATGACATCTTGAATTCTGCAGGTACTGTGGGTACTGCATTCTCTTCTAAGGGTTCACGTGACATTACTTGGGAAACAAATACCAACTTCAATGCCGGTGTAGAATTCACACTGTGGAAGAAGTTGAGTGGTAGCTTGGAGTACTATTATAGAAAGACTACCGACATGTTGTTCTCATTCAGCGTATCACCATCTCTGGGTTACTCAAGTTATTATGACAACGTGGGTGACTTGTACAACACCGGTGTTGAGTTCAGCTTGAATGCAAATATCTTCAACAGGAAGAACTTCACTTGGGATGTCGACTTCAACATTGCTTCTCTCAAGAACAGAATCACCATGATTCACGAAGATAAGAAGACTTCATCTGTATATGATGCTCAGGGTAATGAGTGGAAGGGTTACAACAGTGGTAGCTTCTTCATTACAGAAGATGCATCAATCTATACTTGGTACTTGAAGGATTTTGCAGGTGTAGATCAGGCAACTGGTCAGTCTCTGTGGTGGAAGAACACCTATGACACTGCCAAGGATGCAAACGGTAACGATGTCAAAACTTGGACAGGCCGTGAGACTACTACTACCTATGCAGATGCTGACTATTATATGATAGGTGAGACTACATTGCCTAAGTTCCAGGGTGGTTTTGGTACTTCTCTGACATTCTACGGCTTTGATTTGTCTGCACACTTCTCATTCCAGTTGGGTGGTAAGCAGTATGATAGCACTTATGCACAGTTCATGTCATCACCAACTAACAGCAATGCTGGTTATAACTTCCACAAGGATCTGCTTGATTCTTGGACAGTAGACAACCCAAGTGCCGTTATTCCACGTATGCAGTTCGATGACTTGTATTCTGCAGGTTCTTCAACTCGTTTCTTGACAAGCTCAAGCTACCTGAACATTGAGAATATCAATGTAGGCTACACTATTCCAGCTAAGTTGACTCGCACGGCTGGTATCAGCTCACTCCGTATCTACGGTTCTTGTGAGAACGTATTCTACATTTCTAAGCGTAAGGGTTTCGATCCACGTCAGTCTTGGAGTGGTTCTACAAATGCAACCCGTTACTCACCAATGAGAGCAGTCTCTGTAGGTGTAACTGCTAAGTTCTAATCATATAAAAAAAGAGAAATAATGAAATTATATAAGATTTTTTCCGCAGTTGCTGTTTCCGGTCTGCTGTTAAGCAGCTGTATCGAGGAAACTTTCCCAGAGAGTGATACTGCGACTGCCGAGCAGATTGGTGCTTCTGCTTCTGCATTGGAGGCATCTTTGAATGGTATCCCATCACAGATGGTAGCCGGTTATCTGGTATATGGTGGACAGACTCATGAGACTGATATGGCATATCCTCAGTTCATGATTGCTCAGACTGAGCTTCTGGGTGATATGTATGCACTGGGTTCAGACTCAGGTTATGACTGGTACCGTAACTATAACACATTCTCAAGTAACTTTGGTGACCAGAGCTATTTCGCTTTCTTGCCTTGGTTTACTTTGTACAAGTTCATCAAGTCTGACAATGATATCATTGGTGTAGTTGATATTGATGATGAGAATGTTTCAGATCTTCAGAAGGGTTATGCCGGTGTGGCTTATGCTTGCCGTGCATTCAACTACTACATGCTGACCGTGTTCTATGAGCCAAAGGCAAACATCTATACAGACTGCTCTAAGGTTCTGGGTATGACTGTTCCTTTCGTAACAGAAACCACTACAGCAGATGATGCAAAGAACAATCCACGTGCATCTCATCAGGAGATGATGGATTTCATCCTGAGTGACTTGGATAAGGCAGAGCGTTGCTTGTCAAAGGTAAGCTTCACCAACAAGATGTTGCCAAATCTGGCTGTAGTTTATGGTATTAAGGCAAAAGTATATCTGTGGGATGAGAAGTATGCTGAGGCTGCAAAGTATGCTCGTATGGCTATTGATGAGGCTGCAGCTCATGGCGCTGTTCCTATGACTGCTGCTGAAATGGAGAATCCTTCTACCGGTTTTGCTCAGGCTACTCCAGGTTGGATGTGGTACCTGCATTATTCTGCAGAGAACATGGGTAACCTGTGTAACTTCACCGGCTGGATGAGTGGTGAGGCAGACTGGGGTTATTCTTCACTGACCTGTCCTGGTATTGACCGTTCTCTGTATGACAGAATCCCTTCTACCGATATTCGTAAGCGTCTGTTCCTGGATCCTAAGAAGACTGACTTCTACCAGTATAAGACTGTTCGCGATGAGGCATTCCTCAAGTCATCTCCTGCTTACCTGGCTTTGAAGTTCCGTTGCTTGAACGGTGACTGGGAGACCTATTCTGTAGGTGCTGCTGTAGATGTTCCTGTTATGCGTATTGAGGAAATGATGCTTATCGAGGCAGAGGCTGTAGGTATGAGCCAGGGTATTTCTGCTGGTGCCGCCAAGTTGAATGAATTTGTGAAGAATTATCGTGATCCTAACTACAACTACGAGCCATTGGATGAGCGTAACTTCCAGTTGGAGGTATTGGCTCAGATGCGTATTGAGTTCTGGGGTGAGGGTAATGCCTTCCCATCTGCTAAACGAATCCAGCCAGACGTAATCCAGAACTACGATGGTACCAATGCTCCTGCAGATATCTTCAAGATCAACTGTAAGGGTATCAAGCCAAACTGGAACTTCGTTATTCCTAAGTCAGAGGTGAATGCAAATAGCGCTCTGAAGGATACAAATAACCCAGACCCAACTTCTACTGTCAAGGGCCCTACTGCTGTAGGAACCTTTGCACCAGGTAAATAATCACTCATAACAGACAGTAATTATGAAATCAATCAATAAACTTTTCGTTCTACTTTCTGCTGTATTTGCAATGGCTGGTTTCAGCTCTTGTTCCGAGGAGGTTGACTACACTCCAGCAGAACCTGTAGATCCAAGTTGTCCAGCAGTACGTTTTGCTGCTGCCAATGAGTCATTCTTTGAGATTGACCCTGCATCTCCACAGTTCACTGTAACTCTGGAGCGTAATGCTACCGATGCTGCTACTTATTCTCTTGCTGTAACTCGTAATGACGAGAACGCATTCGTGGTTCCTGCAAACGTTACTTTCGAAGCAGGTCAGAAAGAAGCTACTGTCGTTGTTGGCTTGGCTGCAAATGCACCAACAGCAACCGACTTGACCGTTTCTTTCGGCATTGATGAGTCTTATGTAAATCCTTATATCAATGGTTTGCCAGATTACACAGGTACAGTTAATATCGTAAAATGGAATACTGTAGGTGTTGGCCAGTGGCTCGATGGTTTCTGGTGGGGCTTCTGGGATGAGGTAACCATTCAGTATCGTGACGATATCCCAAGCTTGTGGCGTATCAATAACCCTTACGTTGATGAACTTGGTGGTGGCGGTACCTATGAGAAGTACTTGTACTTCACTTTGAATGAAGATGGAACAGTCACTTGGGACAAGTGGTTCTACATCAATACTATGTATGATGAGGGTCTTGAAATCAAGGCTTATTTGCCATCTGCTTTGAGTGCAAGTCTGGCTTCAACCGATGCAACCAGCTATGCAGAGTACGATGAAGATGGTAACATGTTGTATTGGCAGATTAATCCATACTGGTATGTTGATGGTATGGGTGGCTGGGGTGCCAAGTACCCTTGCTATCTGGCATTCCCAGGTGTAGACCTGGCAACAGAGTGGGAGTGGTAATTATCTCCATAACTGATATATAGAAAGGGCGTTCAAATTGAACGCCCTTTCTGTTTAATTTATTTTTTCTTCAAAACATACCAACACCTATCATTTCTGTTTCAATAGTTTGAAAATTAAATAGTTAGTTGTGATAGGTGTTTATCAAACACCTATCACAACACCTATCACAATACCCCACATGAAGTTGTATCCTTTGTAAGCGTCTACGCAATGACGCTTTGCGTTTATGACTTTTTTCTGCTACATTGTATGCTCTTTTGGGGAGTTTTTAAATCTTTCTACGCCAAATCTGTCTTGGCTTCATCAAAAACTAGGAACAGGCTCATTATAAAGCTTTACAAAAACTTCTCTTGCTGGAACTACTATAGGTTTACCATCTTTATCAGACAGAACCACATTTTGATTTAACATAGCCTTTTGACGCAAGGTCCTATATTCGGCCAATTCTAAACCTTTAATTAATAAGTTACGTTCTTCCTCTGACATATATTTTTAATTGTATTAAATAGTTCAACATTATAGATGTTTTCTGTATTTATGCTACCGTCTGCTACGATTATTCTTGGACAACTTTGATTCTCAATCAGCATCCATGAATCAACTATCGGCATGTAAATGTGGAAAAGATTCTCTATTCCAGCCTGATATCTACGTCTAATTACCTCTATCGGAATATTGTGTCCACCTTCTTTTACTCTCTGTGCAACACGTTCTATGGCATGTTCTGGGGTTGGCAACCAGAAAAAAAGAAGTTGAATCTGGAATCCGTTAGATTTTGCTTTTTCTATCAATTTAGAATAAGATTTCGTAGAAAGAGTTGTCTCTATGGCAAAAGATTCTGAGCCTGATACAAGAGTGTCAATGCGTTGCAGCATTAGTCTGCCAGCTTCGATTGCTACATTTTCAGGGTTAAAAGGGGATAATCCCTTCGCAATTTCATCAGCATTAACAAATTCTTTACATTGCAAAATCTCTGGTAAAACAGTAATTGACGCCGTTGTTTTACCAGCTCCATTACATCCAGCGATTATGTACAATGTCTTTAATTTCATATTCTATGTTTTGTTGCAAAGGTAAATACTTTTTTAATCTTTTGCAAATAATTTACGTAGAGATAATTTTTGACTTCAGACCTTAAACCCTTGATAAAACCTTTTTAATCTCATTTATACAAAGGGATACAATCTGCTTTGTCGTAATATTGTGATAGGTGTATGATAGGTGTTGTGATAGGTGTTGGAACAACACCTATCATAGATAAATGGTTGAAATTCTATAAATTAACCTATCCTGTGATAGGTGTTTGCTATTTTTTATGTAAAAATAGGATGTGAGTGTTGACCAGTGGGAATCATTGCTTAAGACCAGCCTTCATCACTACTTAAGCTAGAAAAAGTCCGTAAGCACGGACAAAACAGTCCGTCCTTACGGACAGCCTTGTCCGACTCGACGGACTTTTCTTAGCAAAAAAAGAGGATGTGTCTTTGACACACCCTCCTTATTATTTATGTTAATTTACTATTTCTCAGCAAATCCTTATTCCCAATCGTATACACCGATAGGGCACTCATTATCCTTGACATCCCACCATACACGCTGGTCGCAAGAGTCGTTACCGCCCAGGTCACTCTGAGTAATAGCCTTCACATTATCTTCATTACCGTTGATGTCGTTTGCACCGAACATCATACGATAGTGGTAATGCATAGTTCCGTTATCAGTCTGACCCTTGTACATTGGCAGAGTTGGAATATTGTGACGACGCCAGTCAGACCAGGTCTCAATAGCATCGGTCATGAAACCAGCCAAGAAACGCTGAATGACAACCTCGTGCATTGCCTGAGCCTTATCTGCTGGAAGTGGATGAGCCTTGATGTAGTCATCTGCCATTTCTGCATTGAAATAAGCATTCTTAGAATCCATGCTAGCTTCGTAGTTGAAAGACTCTCTGATACCTGCCTCATACAGCGCAGAAGCATCTGCGTCAATCCAGCCCAGCAAAGCTGCCTCAGCCTCAACCAGCAGGGTACGAGCTGCAGTGATCAATCCATAAGTTGCAGTAGGATCCTGGTAACGGGTTGCAGCAGAACAAGCCTTAGAAGCTGCTACTACTACAGCGTCATTGGTTTCCAGACCAAATGCTGTACCGAAGTAGGCATCAAAGTCATTTGGCTGACCTGGGCGCTTACCCTTGATAGCATCATCACCGATAGTTGCATATGTAAACAAACGTGGATCCTTATACTCCTTCAGGAGATCAACCAACACCTTGTTTGGAACATAGTTTGCAGCACCATTATTTACACTGGTAGAGTACATGAATGCAGCAGCAGAGGTATCAAAGGTGTACTGGAAGCTATCAGCAGCCTTGGTCATACCGCCATCGGCATAAGCCTTGGCAAAACGAGCCTTACCTGCAGCAGGATCAACATCGGCCAACTTGATGGCCAACATCATACGGAGAGAAGCGTTGAACTTCTTCCACTTCTTGATGTCACCGTCGAAGAGGTAATCATCCTTTGACAAGCTAGAAGCATCATTCATCATGGCATAAGCAGCATTCAACTCCTTATCCAGACCTTCGTATACATCCTTCTGGCTATCATACTTTGGAGTCCAGTTGTCATCGGAAGCACCCTTGATGGCATCAGTATATACAATTGGACCGATGATATCAGAAAGAGACATATAGAAGAATGAACGCAAGGTAACGCAAGCACCAATCTGATTTTCGTTAGAACCGAAAGAAAGAACTGCAGGAGTTCCCTTAGTTTCTTCGTTCTGGTTAGCTTCAATGATTTCGTTCAAGGTCTTGATTGGATAGTAGTAATAAGAACCTGTTGCAAACTCAGTAGTTGTATTCATAGCACTGTACTGGTTATTTACAGATTCTGCCAGATAGCCTGTCCACAATACATTCCATGGGTCAAAACCGTTTGACATCATTGCAAAATAGCGTACATACTTTGCAGCAAACTTGAACTGCATGTAGGTATAGCCTTCGGTTGGGTAGTTAGGATTCACGTTAATGTCTCCGAAATCGCTTGGATCACAGCTTGTCAGTGAACAAGCAACTACCAAAGATGCTAAAATTGATTTGATATATTTCATAATTTTATTTCCTTAATTGTGTATTTGTTAGAAACCAAGCTTAACAGTAAGACCGAAAGAACGGGTTGAACCAATTGCACCACCTTCATAGAAAGAGTTTGTGATTTCTGAAGAGTCGATGTTTGGTACAGCAGAGTAAATCAACCATGGGTTAGTAGCCACGAATGAGATGCTAGCATTGGTAATGTTGCCCTTAGTCCAGCTCTGAAGCTGCTTCTTGGTAAACTGATAACCCAGAGAAAGCTCACGGAGCTTCAGGTAAGTACGGTCATAAATATACAGAGAATTCTCCTTACACAAGTTGTGATAGTACTGGTATGCATTCATGTAGCAGTCTACAGGTGCACCATTTGCATCAACACCAGTTACATGAACACCACCACCCTTAGCTACAGGCTCACGTTCGTTAATGCCCTTGTCGTTCAGCTTAGAGGTTGATGCCAACAGACCGCTCTCTTCACCATAAATATTGGTAATAGAAGCAATCTGACCACCAATCATGAAGTCGAAGTTAGCACCTACAGTGATATTCTTGAAACGCAGATCGGTAGAGAAACCACCAATCAGGTCTGGCTGATAAGAACCACGACGTACAGAAGCAGACTTCATGACGTACTGTGGTGCCCAACCGCCACCCCAAGCAGTGCTGGTAGATGGAGCCAGAATCAGGTTACCATTGTCATCACGCTTCCACTCACTGAAGCTACGGATCTCACCGATAGGCTGTCCTTCCACTGCCCAAGACTCAAACTGCATGTAGCTTGAAGTCTTCCAGTAAGCTACACGATATTCGTGCATATCATCGCTCAGCTTGACCAGCTTGTTAGAGTTATGTGCGAAGTTTGCCTCGATATCCCACTGCAAGTCTGGAGTCTTGACAGCAGTTACACCCAAGCTTACCTCAATACCATTGTTACGGATCAGACCGGCATTGATCTGACGGCTCTGGAAACCAGACTGTGGAGCAACGTTCAAGTTCAAGATCTGGTTCTTGGTATCCTTGGTATAGTAGTTGATATCACCCCAGAAACGGTTGTTGAACAAACGGAATTCAGTACCAATTTCATAAGAAGTTGAAATGGTAGGCTTGATGTCAGGGTTTACCTGTACATAATAAGAATACAAAGTCAAATCACTGTTGTACTTGCTTGTACGATAGTAGTCATTGACAGCATAGGCACCCAAGGTAGAACCTACCTGAGCAGCAGACGCACGGAGTTTCCAGTAGTTAAGCCACTTTGAATCCTTTGCAATGATGTTACTCAACATAACCGATGCAGAAAGACCACCATAGAGGTAGCTGTTCTTGCTCTTAGAAAGACGAGAATCCCAGTCATTACGCAAGTTGGCATCCAAGAAATAAGTATCCTTATAGCCTACGGTTGCAGTTCCATATACTGCACGAGTCATGTAATGAGTCTGGGTATTGGTAGCAGTTACATAGTCTGTAGAGTTTGACAGGTTAAAGAAATTATTGATAATCAAACCCTTGTTAGTGTAAGCGCGCAAGTAGCCATAGTGATACTGACGCTCCTCACCAAAGACAGCAGCATCTACACTCAGCTGATCGTTCAAGAAGTGCTGGCCCCAAGTCAGACGGCCCTGCAAAGTCAAGTCACTGATGTGTGACTGGCTCTCCTCGTATTTTGATGTTGGATCCAGATTCAATGGAATCTTCTGCTCATAATATGAGTTTCTCATACTTCCGTTTACACGGAAACCTGCCTTCAGATTGTATGGCAAAAGGATTTCTGCATCACCGGTAAATACGTTCCAGTTGTAAACATCATCAGCACTCTGCTCGGTCATCATTGCATAAGAGTTATAATGGTAGTTTGCCTCCAGATTAGTAGCAGACTTAGGGTTCCAGGTACGGAAAGAACCGTCAGGACGTACATAATCAGTCTTGTACATATTCAAGTCTACGTTAGTCTGACCCCACTGAGTATACTCAGACATGATAGAAGAATAACCAGATTCACCGGCATTGTGGTTCTTACGATAAGTGTACTTGTAATCCAAGGAAACATTCAACCAAGGAGTAGGCTTGAATGCAGTCTTTACAGACAAGAAACGGCGAATGGCCTTAGAATCGTACTGGATACCATCACGGTCAGTATTTGTGAAAGAGATACGTGAACTATAGTCCTTACCACTCTTTGAGAAAGCAATATTAGTAGTATTGGTAACACCGGTACGGTACAAGTCTGCCAAATCCAATGCATGTACCCACTTAGATGGAGTAGACTTTGCACCATCCAGGAAATAAGGGTCTGCCCAAAGAACGTTCTCATCATAACGAGGACCCCATGACTCATCTGATCCATAATCATAGGTGTAATAACCATTGAACTTTCCACCTCTCTTCTCAAACAAGAATGCTGGACTCATGGTATCTGTGTCCTTGTACTCAGGCATCTGGCCATACTGCTCACCATAGAGACCATAAGAACCACCACCATATTCCTTCTGGAGCTTGACGTGGTTATAATAAGACTCCCACTGAAGAGTGTGGCTGAAATCTACATGTCCCTTACCATCGTTTGCAACTGCACCCTTTGATGTAATGATGATAGCACCGTTTGCACCCTGAGAACCGTACAGAGATGTTGCGGCAGAACCCTTCAATACGTTGATGCTTGCTACATCATCCATATTAACGGAATTCTTGTTGGTAATAGTACCATCAACCACATAGATAGGCTCAGAACCTGCTGGTGAAGTAAAGTCTGTAGTACCACGCAGAACGATAGAACCAGAATCAAATGTTGCACCAGAGTTACCGGTAAAACGAGCTCCGGCAATCTTACCTGCCAAAGCAGTACCCAGGTCGGTCTGACGAGCCATCTGCAGCTTCTCGCCATTCACCTTCTGAGCTGCATAACCGATAGACTTGTCCTTACGGGTCAAGCCCTGTGCAGTTACCACAACTTCTTCCAAGACCTCCTGGTCTGGATCCAAAGTAATCTTCAAATTAGCTTTAATAGCGACTTCCTTTGTCTTCATACCCACGTATGAAACAATCAAAGTCTTAGCAGAACTAGGGATAGCAGCAATGGTAAAGTTACCATCAAGATCGGTTACAGTACCCAGAGTGGTACCCTTAACCAATACAGAAGCTCCCACAATTGGCTCACCGTCTTCAATGGAAGTAACAACACCTGTTACTTTAGACTGAGCCAATGCCACGCTTACCATAGTGAACAGGCAAGCTAGGAAAAGCATGATTCTTTTCTTCATAAAAACCTTCTCTTTTAAATTAAATTGTATTTATTCCTTATTGTGAATTGTCTCGTTTTCCGTCGTGTATTAATGTTAAAATGCGTTTGATTAACCTTAATTAGCAATCTGCCACTCTCCATGCCACCCAAGTATGCCAAATCATTGTGTCACCAAAGAACCATGGCATATAAACAAAGAGAAATTAGCATTTGTTGCTAAAAAAGAGGCTGCAAAGTTAATAATTATTTTATTTTCATAAAAAATATTCTATCAATATTTACATTTTTGGCAATATTTATATCAGTTTACAACTAAATCGCATCATATTCGCCTGTTTTTCATTGTTTGGTATTCTATTCTCAAAATGCAACTAGTTTTAGCATAATCGAATATTAAATATATTCTATCCGTTTAAAACCTGTCAAATTATACATAACAGAAGACATGAAATCAAACTTATATTTGTATAATTGAGAATTATAACATGGAATCGTGCACAATGTTGACTTTTAACACAAATACCTCTGAAAAAACTTCTATTCGTAAAAAAAAAGACGTGTTTTACTTAAAAAAAAGTAAGAAATGCCTTTTCTACAAAAAAAAGATTTCTTAACTTTGCACCCAAGAAAGCATTAAAAATCTTTAACAGGTTTTCAAAAGGTATGAGATTTGAGGTTCTCAGTAGATAGGTTGCTCCACAACTTATCCCTTTTCTGTTTTTTAGATTTCAACCTTTCAACTACGGACACATGCTTATATATAATATTAGGTATAGAGATACTTAATGGTAGCGCGTTTCCCTGCTTTATAAAAGAAATTAAGAGAGTTTATATTTATATTAATTAAAAAGAGAGATTTTTTATGAAGAAAAGAATCATGCTTTTCCTAGCTTGCCTGTTCACTATGGTAAGCGTGGCATTGGCCCAGAACAGAATTACAGGTACTGTAATTGCTGAAGAAGATGGCCTGCCAGTAATGGGAGCTTCTATCCTTGTCAAGGGTACCACCATCGGTACAGTAACCGACATGGACGGTAAGTACACCCTTTCAGGATACCCTAGTTCTGCAAAGACTCTTGTTGTTTCATACGTAGGTATGAAAACTCAGGAAGTCACACTCAAGAACAATCTTAAAATCGTGCTCGAGTCTGATACAGAGGTATTGGACGAAGTCATGGTCGTAGCATTCGGTCAGCAGAAGAAGTCTGCATTTACCGGTTCTGCTGCAGTGGTAAACAGTGAGAGCTTGTCTACTCACGTAACCACAAACGTAGCTGACGCTCTGGTAGGTTCTGTACCAGGTTTGCAGATGCGTGGTGGTTCTGGTACTCCTGGTAGCGGTTCTGGTGACATCTATATCCGTGGTATCGCATCTATGTATGCTGATGCTGCACCACTGGTAATCGTGGACGGTGCTCCTTACACTGCAAGCTTGTCAAACATCCCACAAAGTGATATTGAGTCAGTTACTGTATTGAAGGATGCTGCTTCTGCTGCATTGTACGGTGCTCGTGGTGCTGCCGGTGTAATTCTGGTAACTACCAAGAAGGGTAACACTTCTGATGCTCGCATCACTTTGGATATGAAGTGGGGTCAGATGAGCCGTGCCGTACAGGAGTATGACAAGATTACCGATCCAGGTGAATACTATGAGGCTCAGTATGCTCAGCACTATAACTTCCAGTTATACAATAAGGGTTTGAATCCTGCTGATGCTAATATCGCTGCAAACAAGTTGATGATGCAGAACTTGCAGTATCAGCTGTACACCATTCCTCAGGGCCAGCAGCTCGTAGGTATGGACGGTAAGCTGAACCCAGCTGCAACTCTGGGCTATACTTATACCGGTACCGATGGTCAGCAGTATTACATGACTGCAGATGATTGGGTTGGCGAGGCTTACCGCAAGGCTCTTCGTCAGGAATATACCTTGAGCGCAAGTGGTGGTAACGACAAGGCTACTTTCTACACCAGCTTGGGTTATCTGAATGAGGACGGCATCTTGCATCACTCTAACTACGAGCGTATCAACGGTCGTTTGAAGGCTGACTATCAGGCTAAGAAGTGGTTGAAGCTGGGTGCTAACGTTTCTTACACCAATTCTAAGACCATTTCTAACCCTAATGCAAGTACTGCATCAAACGAGACTAACCCTGCATACTTTACTACTTACATTGCACCTATCTATCCTGTATACATCCGTAAGATCATCGACGGACAGCCACAGATTGCACTTGACCAGCACGGTCACCTGGCATACGACTACGCTCGTACCGCTGCTGACTCTTACGCAAATGTTGTACGTCCATTCCTTTCTGGTAACCCTCTGGGTGCTAACTACTACAACAAGGCTAATACTTGGGGCAATCAGTTGAATGCAACTTTCAATGCAACTGTAAACTTTACCAGCTTCTTGAAGTTGGATGTTAATTCAAATGTTGTTTTGGGTCAGACTGACAGATCTAACTATGACACCATGTTCTACGGTCCAAAGGTATCTGTAGGTGGTGAATTGACTAAGTCTTCTACTACAGCTATCCGTACCAACAACTCACAGACCTTGACATTCTTCAAGGACTTCGGTAAGCATAACATCTCTGTATTGGCTGGTCACGAATACTACAAGACTACCACTCGATATCTTGACGCTACTGCTCGTGGTTTGTTCTCTGAGGATGTCTTGGAGTTGAACGCAGCAGCTGACAAGACTACCAATAGTTCTTATACTACCGCTTACAACGTTGAAGGTTTCTTCGGTAGTGCACAGTACAACTACGATGAGAAGTACTTCTTGTCAGCATCTTACCGTCGCGATGCTACCTCTCGTTTCTACAAGGATAACAAGTGGGGTAACTTCTGGTCAGTCGGTGGTGCATACATCATCTCTAAGGAGAAATTCATGGAGAGCACTTCAAGCTGGTTGGATCAGTTGAAGCTGAAGCTGTCTATCGGTCAGCAGGGTAACGATAACATTGGTGACTGGCGCTATGTAGACCTGTACACTTTGAATGCAAGTGGTGATTATTCTATGTCACCTTCTTTCTACCGCAAGGGTAACGATGCAATCACTTGGGAAACTACCACAAACATCAACTTGGGTCTTGAATTCAGCTTGTGGCGTGGTCGTCTGAACGGTACTGTTGATTTGTATAGCAAGAAGGTTAATAACCTGTTGTTCTCTCTGAACGTTCCTGGTTCATCTGGTTACTCTTCATATATGGGTAACGTAGGTAGCATCAAGAACCAGGGTGTTGAAATCACCTTGTCTGGTTCTATCATCCGCAGCAAGAACTTTGACTGGAATGTTAGTGCAAACGCATCTCATAACTATACTAAGATTATTGATCTTCCAGAGTCTAAGGTTAAGGCTAATGGTGGTTTCGTTACTTCTGCAAGTGGTATGGTTGCTTCTAATCAGTGGTTTAAGATTGGTGGTTCTTTCTATAACCCATTCCGTTACAGCTATGCTGGTGTAAGCGAAAGTGGTGAGGCTATGTACTGGGTAGACAGTGAAATAAAACACAATACTACCAAGCCAGGTACAACTAAGGATTATACCACAACAAATCCTAACGAGGCAACCTACTATGAAATGGGTAATACTTTACCTATACTCGCAGGTGGTTTCAGCAGCACATTCCGTATCAAGAGTGTAGATGTTACCTTGAACTTTGATTACCAGATTGGTGGTAAGATTTACGATTCTCAATATAGAACCCTCATGAGCCCAGATTCTGATGGTTCTAGTGGTTACACCATTCATAAGGATTGGAAGAAATCTTGGAATCCTAACAATACAAGCAGTAACATTCCACGTTGGCAGTACAACGACTTGTACACCGCTACTGCATCAGACCGTTTCTATCAGAACGCAGGCTATCTGAACTTCCAGTCATTTACTGTAGGTTACACTTTGCCAAAGAAACTGGTTCGCAAGATGACCATGTCTAACGTCCGTATCTACGCTGCAGGTGAAAACCTAATCTTCTGGTCTGCACGTCAGGGTCTGGATCCACGTAGCTCATTCAGCTCTGGTGCATCTATGGATGTGAGCCCTACTACTCGTAACCTTACTGCTGGTGTCCAGGTAACTTTCTAAAATTAAGGGAGATAAAGAATATGAAAAATATAATTAAATTTTCTACTGTAGCTTTTGCGCTCATGCTTGGCGTAACAAGCTGTATTGAGGAGATTGACCCACAGACCAGTTATGTGACTAAGGATCAGGCATCTGTTGCTCCTGGAGCTTTCCAGAACTTCGTGAATGCGATTACTGGTGCCATGAACGGTAACTCTTCTTATAGTGTAAACAGCACCACTCCATATGACTTCGGTTATACATCATTCTTCATTCAGCGTGATATTATCGGTCAGGACATCGTTGTACCTTTCATCACCGGTTCTGAGTGGTATACCTCTTGGTACACAGCAAGTGGTATTGATAGTGAAAGTGATACTCAGACTAACATTCCTTGGGTAGTTTACTACAAGTGGATCAGCAACTGTAACACCGTATTGTCTTTGGCAGGTGAGGAGCCTGCAGCAGATCAGATTGCCGGAGTAGGTATTGCTCACGCTATGCGTGGTATGTACTTCATGGATCTGGCTCAGGTATACAGTACTGAAACTTATACCAAGAATCCTAATGCGTTGACAGTGCCTATCGTTCTGGAGACTTCCACCAGCGAAGAACTTGCTGCAAATGCACGCGTTACATGGTCAGAGCTGATGGCTCAGGTTATGTCAGACTTTGACAAGGCTGAAACTGAGCTGGCTGGTTATAACCGTCCTGACAAGACTACTCCTGACGTAAGCGTAGTACAGGGTCTGAAGGCTCGTGCTTACCTGCTCATGGGTGACTGGCAGAACGCTAAGGCATACGCAGAGAAGGCTATGGCTGGTTACACCATGCTGAATAACGATGAGTTGGTTGACCGTGTTACCGGTTTCAACTCTCCTAACCACGCTTGGATGTTCTGTGTAACTTACAAGCCAGCTGACTACCACATGATTGTAAACGACGTGGATACTGGTTGGGGTTCACAGATGATCAATGAGGGTGCAGGTCACGGTTGTGGTTACTCTGCTAACTACGTAGGTGCAAAGCGTATTGACAAGCACTTGTATGAGACTATTCCTGCTACTGATGCCCGTAAGAAGCACTGGGTAGACTTTGAACTGGACAACATGGCTTCTGCTAATGAAATCAACGAAGCTCTGCTGGATTATACAGGAAAGACCGCTAAGGGTGCCATCGCTCTGGCTTGGGAAGGCTGGTATGCAGGAACTGTAGGTGGTACTCCAGTTAAGTTCCGTCCAAAGGATGCTGACTATGACAACCAGTACAACGGCTTCCTGGTATCAGTTCCATTGATGCGTGTTGAAGAAATGATGCTGATTCAGGCTGAGGCTGCTGGTCGTATGAACGAGGCTCAGGGTAAGGAGCTGCTTACTGCATTTGCACTTAAGCGTGACGCTAACTACGAGTATGGTATGCATGCCATTGACAACAACTACGGCGGCGGCTTGAACGAGTTCATGCGTGAGCTTCACTGGCAGCGTCGTGTTGAGCTCTGGGGTGAAGGCTTCGCTACATTCGATGCTAAGCGTTTCGGTACCGACATGATCCGTAACTATCCTGGTACCAACCACTGTGAGGGTTATCGTTGGAACTCTACTGGAAACCCAGCATGGTTTGGTCAGTTGATTCCTGCTTCAGAGAAGAACTACAACGAGGCTATCGAGCAGAATCCTGCTATTGTTCGTCCAAGTGCAGACTCTGAGGAGCACAAGTTCTAATTCATAGAATGTTAAATCAAAGAAAAGACTAAATATATGAAAAAATATATCTATAATTTAGCTGCCCTTGCATTCGGTATGATTGCAGCTACTTCTTGTAGCCCTATTTTCCAGGGTGAGGAAGAGGGCAATGATTCTGCTCCTAAGGCTGCTATCTATCAGTTTACTCCAACTGCAGCTGACGGTGATTACGATGCAGATACTGACCTTCGTGTCCGCATTACTGGTAACAACAAGACCCAGACTGCTTATTACAAGGCATACAAGACTGATGCATTCGATGCAATGTCTGAGGCTCAGGTAATCAGCGATGTAAAGTCTACTGGTGCAAGTGTTTCTAACCCAGGTGCAGGTACCGATGTATTCGTTACCGGTATGCAGGGAGCAAACACCATTGTAGTTGTTGCAACCGATGGTAGCAAAGATGTAGTTACTACTTCTTCTTTCTATGGTATCACTTGGACTACTGTAGCTAAAGGTCAGGTTCGTACCCGTTATGCAGATCAGAGCACAAAAGACTACGGTTATCTGGAGAACGTAGAGTTGCAGATCAATGAGGATGAAGGTGGTAAGGTTTACCGTCTGAAGAACCCATGGGGTACTGGTGTAAACTTGGTTATGAACATCAACCCAGACATTGCTGACGTTGAGCTTGATGCTGACGGTTATGCAAACGAAGGTGACGGTGACTATTTTGGTTACAACAATGTACCTTTCCGTGGTATCTTGATTCCTAAGACTGCTGTAGGTTTCGGTGACTATGCAGTAGGTGACTACTTCTCTGTACGTGGTAGTGATTATACTTACTATTGCCGTCTGTACAAGGATTACAACGTTACCTGCTATTCTTACTGGACTCAAGGAAGTACCAATGTGACTTCAGGTTGGACTTATTTCTATCCATATTAATCTGAATAGATAATAAAATATAAAAGGAGGATACGCATTTAGTGTATCCTCTTTTTTTTGATACATTGAGCAAAAACCGTCATCTGGAATTTGTACAATAATCTTTTTATATTATTTTTGCGTATACAATATAATACTGAAACGACTATGAAGAGATTTTTACATGTGATTGTTGCTTTAGCAATCTGTGGCAATGCATCAGCTCAAGATGTGGCATTCAATGGTATAGTCACCGATGTGGTAGGTGCTCCGTTGAAAAAAGTGAAGGTTTACGTCAAAAGTCCTCAAGACTATACCTTTACAGACAAGAAAGGTGCATTTGGCTTGACCAATGTTAAAGAAACCGATACCTTAAAGTTGGTCTATAAGAAAAACACGTACTTCGTCCCTCTAGAAGGAAGGAAGAGCGTCCGTGTACGACTGGGCGATAAGTTAGAAGCATACGATGCACCAGACCTTTTCAACGCCGGTATGGATTTCATCAGTCGCAGAGAATTTACCAATTCTGCCAACCGCATTTCGGGTGACCAGCTCCGACGTGAAGGATATACCAATGTAATGAATGCACTAAGAGGAAAAGTACCTGGCTTAAGTATTGGAAATTCTACTACCTTTGGAAGTCAGGGAGGTTCCTTCAGCATGCGTGGCGTAAGTAGCATAAATGCGTCCCGTCCACCATTGTTGCTTCTGGATGGTGTAGAAGTCTCTACATTCGATGATGTCAGTGTAGCTGACGTAGATTATGTAGAAGTCATAAAAGATGCCAACAGCTATGGTATTCGCGGTTCCAGTGGCGTGATAAAGGTTTTCACCCTTAAACCGGGAAGTAAGTAAATACATAAAACAATAATAGCCTGCTTTGATCATAAAGCGGGCTTTTTTTATGCTGTGAAGTATTATTGTATCTGTTTTCAGATATTTTATCTAAATTTGCACCGCAAAACAAGAATATTTATAACACAAACGTTTTTATCATGAAGTTTTCTGGTTTATTCCTTGTCGGAATTCTTACGGCTGCTCCTGTACTGGCGCAGGAAGAGGCTGGCTATCAGCTTCCTCCAAAGGTGCTTCAGGACATAGCCATGGCTCCGCTCACTCCAGATGTGGAGTTCAATGATGCCTGTACCTATATGGTGCAGCTGAATAAACGTCCTTTCCTTTCATTGGAGGAACAGGCAAGTACAGAATATCGTTTAGGCGGTGCCCGTTTTAATCCAGACACATACAGTGTGTCTCGTACACCAGCCTATGATAAGGCCACTTTAGTAAATGCGACTACACTGGCAGAGACTCCAGTGACAGGTCTTCCTGCTGGATGCATTGTGTGGAGTGCTCAGTGGGCACCAAGCAATGACCGCTTGATTATCCTGACCAAGGAAAAGGATGGTATCTATCTTTATGCCTGTGGCTTGGATGGTGTAGCTAAGCGTATCTCAAACCGACGCATGAATGGCGTACAGGGTACCCGTGTCATGTGGCTGAATGATACCGATTTCATTTTCAATGCCGTTCCTGAAGGTCGTGGTCCAGCACCTGCCTTGAATAATGTACCTCAGACTCCTATTATCCAGCAAAACTTGGGAAAGGAATCTGCAGCCCGTACTTATCAGGATCTGCTTAAGAATAAGAACGATGAGCAGCAGTTTGAGTATTATTTTACCTCACAGTTGGTAAAGGTTACGGCTCAGGGAGAGCAGGAGATAGGAAAGCCGGGTATCTATAGTCGTGTAAGTCTTTCGCCAGATGCCAGCATGATTCTGGTGACTATGGTGGAAAAACCTTATTCTTATACTGTACCTTACAGCAGTTTCCCTAATACCATTAAGGTAATGGACGCACAGGGTAAGGATGTAAAGGTGCTGGCAAAGACTCCATTGCTCATTACAGCTATGGGCTATGATACCACTTCTCCTTATCCTCGCCAGTATGCATGGCGTGCCGATAAGCCAGCAACCATTACTTGGGCAGAAGCTCTGGATGGAGGTAACCCAAAGGGAAAGAAACTGGATTTCTTAGATGCTGTCTATCAGCTGGAGGCTCCTTTCAATGGGGAGAAGCAGCTGGTCGTAAAGACTCCAAAGCGCTATCGTGGCATTCAGTGGTGTGATGACGAGTTCGCTATCGTTAATGAGAGCAGCAGTCAGACCCGTCTCACTCACATGTATAGTTTCGTTCCTTGTGGTGATGGTAAGTTAACTACTGTATTTGAATACAAGAGTGGCGACCAGTATGCTAACCCTGGTCGTATCATGACCAAGAAGAATGAATATGGCAGTTCTGTCATTTATACCGACAAGAAGCATAATATCCTGATGCTGAACAACAGCACAGGTGCCAGCGATGAGGGAGATATGCCTTACATCAGCCGTTATGATATTGCCAAGAAGAAGAATACTATTCTTTGGCGCTGCCAGGCTCCTTACTATGAGCAGTTGGTAACAGTGAAGGATATGGATAAGCTCCAGTTCATCACTTCACGTGAAAGTAAGACCCGTCCTGCCAACATCTATCTGCATGATTTGAAGAAGAAACAGGAGAAGGCGCTGACTGCTTTCGAGAACCCTTACAAGATGATGGAGGGAGTGACTCAGCAGCAGATCAAGTATAAGCGTGCTGACGGTGTGGATCTGACAGCAACAGTTTATTTGCCAGCAGGTTACGATAAGGAGCGCGATGGTCGCTTGCCGGTTTATATGGTAGGTTACCCACGTGAATATCGTTCTAAGGCTGATGCAGCTCAGGTCCGCGGTTCACAGTATACATTCCCTGTCATGACCTATCGTTTTCCAGCCATGTTTGTTACCCGTGGTTACTGTGTGATGGAGAATGTAGAGATGCCTATTGTAGGTGATGAGAATACAGAGCCTAATGACAATTATATTGACCAGCTGGTGATGGATGCAGAAGCTGCAGTAAAGGCTATCCATGAACTGGGTGTAGGTGATACTGCCCGTATTGGTGTAGGTGGTCACTCTTATGGCGGTTTCATGACAGGTAACCTCATGACACACACCAAGTTGTTTAAGGCTGGTATTGCCCGCAGCGGTGCTTATAACCGAACCTTGACTCCATTTGGTTTCCAGAGTGAAACACGTACTTACTGGGAGGCTCCAGAAGTTTATAATGCCATGAGTCCTTTCATGTATGCTGATAAGTTAAGTGGTGCATTGCTCCTTATTCATGGAGAATTGGATAATAACACCGGAACTTTCCCTATTCAGAGCGAGCGTTTCTATCAGGCACTTCAAGGCCATAAGGCAACGGTCCGTTATGTTGTCTTGCCGTTGGAAAGCCACCATTACACAGCCAAGGAGAACGTACTTCATCTTTTGTATGAGCAAGATGCCTGGCTGGAGAAATACGTGAAGAATGCAGGAAAATAATAATCCTGATAGTAAAGGAAAAAGGAGGAACTCGCAAATGAGCTCCTCCTTTTTTATTTCGTCTTGATGTCGAATCCAATGGATTCTACAGCCTTGATGATTTCGTCTACTTGGAATTCTCCATGGACAATGGCATTTTCTTTTTCCAGGCTTACTGTTGCTGTTTCTACGCCAGGAACAGAAAGAATGGCATTCTCCACACTACTTCGACAGTGGTTGCAGTTCATGCCGCTGACCAGGAATTCTACGGTGATGTCATCTTCACATTCCTCATCGTGGCAATGGCAGTGCTCATCGTGACAATGGCATTCCTCGTCGTGACAGTGGCAATGTTCGTCATGACAGCCGCAGCTGCATTCTTCTTTCAGGAAGAACTTACGTCCAAAGGCATTGAGCAGGAGCAGGAACATAAGTATTGTACAACCTATATTAAAGTATTCGGGAGTGGTATGGCAGCAGTCATCCATCATAGCAGTCAAGCTACCGGTAAACCATTCTCTTGGGAGCAGGTAATCTATGCCAAGGCCAAATAGAATAGCTCCTCCTATGATTGCTGTCAGATAGAGGATTAATGTCCGCTTTCCCAACACCTTATTTATAACTAAAATAGAAGCTACATTGCAGGCTGGACCAGCCATAAGTAAAACTAGGGCAGTTCCAGGTGAAAGGCCTTTCAGCATGAGGGCCACGGCAATTGGAATAGAACCTGTGGCACAAAGATACATTGGAATGGCACAAGCCAGCACAATGAGCATGCTCAGCAGAGAATTGTCCTTAAACAGGGCAAAGAAACTGTCGGGTACCAGCACGGTAATCAGGCCTGCAACAATTAATCCCATGATAAGCCATTTTCCAATATCTTGCATCATATCTACAAAAGAGTAGTGAAGTGCTTCCTTGATACGCTCCCAGAAAGACTTGTTCTCCTGTGTACGGGCCTGAACAGCTGAAATGGCAGTAGCTTCTTCCTTGTCGCCTAATACATTCACGAGTTGTCCTCCAAATAAAGAAGTCAGTAATGCAACGACAGGACGAATCAGTGCAAAGGGCAGACCTAGCAGCGAGTAAGTGGCTATGATGGAATCTACACCGGTCTGTGGAGTAGCAATGAGGAAACTTACGGCTGCACCTTTAGAGGCTCCTTCTCTACGGAGCGACATGGCTGTAGGAATAACACCACAGGAACATAAAGGTAGTGGCACGCCAAATAACGCAGCATAAAGTACACTGCTAAAACTGTTTCCTGCCAAATACTTGCTATACACTTTATTTGGTACAAATGCATGCATTAATCCAGCCAGAAAGAAACCCAGCAACAAGTAGGGTGACATTTCATTGATCAAGTCAAAAATTTCTTCCATAAACTTCTTCTTTTGATGCTGCAAAAGTAGAGTAATTTTCTTGCAACTGATTTGCAATTGAAAGGAAAGTGAAAAATTGGTCGAATCAAACGGTTCAATTGTCGAATGGACTTTGCAATATTAGGTTTCTCTATCTATTTTTGCTGTTGGTAATGTGAATAAAGTATAATATTTCTACATTTAGCCAGAAAACTTTTTTGACGGAAATAGTTTTCTTAATACCTTTGCATTCTAATTAAAGTGTAACTATGTCCGAATCTATCCAATCGTCTTCTCGTCAGGCTGTCCATAATCATATTGTGGAAGTGGCCAATGAGCAGTTCCGCCTACACGGAATCCGTAGTGTTCGTATGGATGATTTGGCTGCAACTTTAGGTATTTCCAAGCGGACCTTGTATGAGGAGTTTGCTGATAAGGAAGCTCTTTTGTTGGCGGTGAACCTCAGAAATCAGCAAGAAATGGAGAAGCTTTACCAGAAGTTTCACGAAGAATCAGATAACGTACTTGAGTTTATGCTGAAAATCTTCCGTTTCACCATGCAGCTGTTTGCCGAAACAAACCCAAAGTATTTCGAGGAGATGCAGCGTTATCCTTCATTGAAAGAAGAGTTTCTGAAATCCCGGCAGAATCATGCACATCATATCAAGCAGTTTGTCATGGATGGAATAGAACAGGGGATTTTCCGTAGCGATCTAAATGTGGAACTCTTCCTAAAGACACAGGATCTGATGCATGACAGAGGATTACAGGACCTGAAAAAGCAGTATGGACTGACAGAAACTTTGAAGACCACGCTTTTGGTGACATTGCGTGGCATTAGCACCCTAAAAGGAGTTTCCATGATTGATGAATTCATAGAGGAACTGAGAAAACAATAATATAGTAGTAAATAAGAACAAATAACAATACAAGCAATGATCAAGGATTTTTTATTAGGTAAAAAGTGGCTGTTGCTGCTGGCTGTATTCCCATTTGCAGTCAACGCACAGGATCAGGCTACTCTGGATTTAACCCTGGAGAAGGCCATTGAGATTGCATTGGCGGAGAATCCTACCATGAAGGTAGCCGACGATGATATTGAACTCAAGAAGATTGCAGACAAGGAGGCTTGGCAGAACTTGTTGCCACAGGTAAGCGCATCGGCATCGTTCAACCACAACTTCAAGATTCAGACTATCGTCATGGGTGGTCAGTCTTTCAAGATGGGTACAGAAAACAATGCCAATGGAGCTATTTCTGTCAGTTTGCCAGTATTCGCTCCATCTGTCTATCGTATGATGAAGATGACTAAGGATGATATCTTGGTTGCAGAAGAGAAGGCTCGTTCTTCAAAGCTGGATCTGATTAACCAAGTAACCAAGGCATATTACCAGTTGATGCTGGCTCAGGATAGCTACAATGTGCTCCAGAAGAGCTACAAGCAGGCACAGGATAACTACAATGTGGTGGATGCAAAGTTCCAGAAGGGATCTGTAAGTGAATATGACCGTATTACTGCAGAGGTACAGATGCGTAACATCTGGCCTAATGTGGTTACAGCAGAGAATTCTATCCGTATGGCTAAGCTGCAGCTGAAGGTGCTGATGGGCGTCACTGCCGATGTAGACTTGAATATTAATGATAAGTTGGAAAACTATCAGGATACTGTTTTCGCAAGCATGTCTGCGGATGAGAACATTGATTTGACAAACAACACAACATTGAAGCAGTTGGAACTGAACAACAAACTGTTGCAGCATAACCTTCGTATTCAGAAGGCAGCTTTCCTGCCAACTTTGGCTTTCCAGTTCAGTTATAGCTATACTTCCATGGCCAATGACTACAGAATTTTCCATTACATATGGAATCCTTATGTTTATGGTGCATTGAGCCTAAGTATTCCTATTTACAAGGCTAGCAACTACACTAAGATCAAGACTGCACAGGTGCAGCTTCGCCAGTTGAGCGAAACTCGTGTGAATACTGAGCGTCAGCTGAACATGCAGGCTACTACTTACAAGCAGAACATGCATGCCAGCACAGAACAGGTGGTTTCAAACCGTCAGGCTATTGCTCAGGCTCAGAAGGCGCGTGACATTTCCGACAAGCGTTATCAGGTTGGTGCTGGTACCATGTTGGAACTGAACCAGAGTGAGGTAGCGCTTACCCAGAGCCAGCTCACTTACTGCCAGAGCATCTATAATTTCATGACTGCAAAGGCTGATTTGGACTATGTATTGGGCCGTGAGGGAAACTATTAATAAATACAAGAAAATAAAGAAACAAAATAATACAATGAAGAAGGTACAGATTTTGGCGCTGTCAGCAGTTGCTGTCATGATGAGCGCTTGTAGCAGCAAGGAACAGACTGCTACCGTTGTGGATGAGACCCCAAGAGTCAAGGTGGCTCAGGTAGAGGCTCAGCTCGTGGATCAGCAGGAGGTATATACTGCTACCGTAGAGAGTGATGTGAAGAACAATATCGCCCCACAGGCTTACCTGCGTATTGAGAAGATCTTTGCTGAGGTAGGCGACCGTGTGAGCAAGGGTCAGGTATTGGTTCAGTTGGATAACAATAACCTGCAGCAGCTCAAGTTGCAGATTGAAAATACAAAGGTTACCTTTAACCGTGTAGATGAGCTTTACAAGATTGGTGGTGCCAGCAAGGCAGAGTGGGATAATGCCAACATGCAGCTGCAGGTAATGGAGACTCAGTATAAGAATCTCCTGACCAACAGCCAGCTCCGCAGCCCTATCAGTGGTGTAGTTACCGCACGTAACTATGACAATGGAGATATGACAGCACAGCTTCCTATCCTGGTAGTGGAGCAGGATCAGCCAGTGAAGATGGTTGTCAATGTATCAGAGCGTTACTATCCTCAGGTTAAAAAGGGTATGAACGTTAACTTGGTTCTGGATACCTATGGTGATGAGGTATTTACCGGAAAGGTGGATATTATCTCTCCAAACGTAGATGCTGCTACTCACACTTTCCCTGTAGAGATACGCGTGGCTAATTCTGACCGCCGTGTCCGTCCAGGTATGTTTGGTCGTGTAACCATGGTCTTCGGTCAGGAGAATCGTGTTGTTGCTCCAGATCAGGCTATTGTAAAGCAGGTTGGCGCTGGTGACCAGTACATCTATGTACTTAACAAGGATAATACCGTTTCATATAACAAGGTAGAGCTGGGTCGTCGTATGGGCGACAAGTACGAGGTTATCAGCGGTGTAGAACCAGGTTCTACCGTAGTAATTGACGGCCAGAATAAGCTTGCTACCGGTAAGAAGGTAGAGGTTGTTAAGTAAATTTCCTTCATTCATTATTAAAAGATAAGATTATGAGTCTATACGAAGGATCGGTGAAAAAACCTATTATGACCAGCCTCGTTTTCGTGGCTATCATGATTGTGGGTCTTTTCTCCTTCTCAAAATTGCCTATTGATTTGGTACCAGATATCGAATCAAACATGATTATGGTCATGACCTACTATCCGGGTGCGGCATCAGAGGATATTGAGAACAATGTTACTCGTCCTATCGAGAATACCTTGAACTCTGTAGAACACCTCAAGCACCTGACTTCAACCTCTTCAGAGGGTACTTCTGTGGTAACTCTGGAGTTTGAGTTCGGTTATGACATCGATGTGTTGACAAACAACGTTCGTGATAAACTGGATATGGTTAGCTCTGCTTTGCCAGACGCTTGCCAGAAGCCATACATCTTCAAGTTCTCTGCCGACATGATTCCTATTGTCATGTTGTCGGCTACAGCTAGCGAAAGTCAGGCTGCTCTCTACAAGATTTTGGATGAGAATGTGGGTAACCCATTGGCACGTATTGATGGTGTAGGTACTGTAAGTATTGCCGGTGCACCTAAACGTGAGATCAATGTTTACATGGATCCTAACAAGATGGAGGCTTACCATGTAAGTGTTGAGGCTGTAAGTCAGGCTATTGCATCAGAGAATATGAACGTTTCTGCCGGTTCATTTGATATCGGTAGCAACACCTATACCCTGCGTATTGAGGGTGAATTCGACAGTCCTGCAGAGATGAACAACATCATCGTGGCTCATGCTGCCAATGGTGCTGCTGTCTATCTGAGGGATGTGGCTCGCATTGTGGATAGCTTGGAAGAGCGTACCCAGAAGTCATTTACCAATGGCCAGCAGGGTGCCATGATTATTGTGCAGAAACAGAGTGGTGCAAACTCTGTGCAGATTGCCAACAAGATTCATGCAGAGCTTCCAAAACTGCAGAAGCAGTTGCCACCTGATGTTAAACTGGGTATTATTGTTGATACCTCTGATAACATTAAGAACACCATCAACTCTCTGACAGAAACTATCTGTTATGCAATGTTGTTCGTAGTCTTGGTGGTATTCGTCTTCTTGGGACGATGGCGTGCTACTGTCATCATTGCCATTACCATCCCAATGTCTTTGATTGCCTCTTTCATCTATCTGTATGCTACAGGAGGATCTCTGAACATGATTTCACTTTCATGTTTGTCTATCGCTATTGGTAACGTGGTGGATGATGCCATCGTAGTCTTGGAGAATGTGACAACCCATATTGAACGTGGTTCCGACCCTAAGCAGGCTGCTATCCACGGTACCAATGAGGTGGCTATCTCCGTAATTGCTTCTACTTTGACCATGATTGCCGTGTTCTTCCCATTGACCATGGTGAGTGGTATGACAGGTGTGCTGTTCAAGCAGTTGGGTTGGATGATGTGTGTCATCATGACTGTTTCTACCGTAAATGCATTGAGTTTCACCCCAATGATCTGTGCGCAGATGCTGAAACTGCAGAAGAAGCCAAGCAAGATTTTCCTGACCTTCTACAAGCCTATCCAGAATTTCTTGGATAAGCTGGATGCTGCATATGCAAGAATGTTGAATGCTGCAGTTCGTCATCGTTGGGCAGTTCTTTCTTCTGTAATCATTCTGGCAGTTGTGGTAGGTGGATTGTCTTTCCCATTCATTGAAAGTGAATACTTCCCAACCAACGATAACGGTCGTATTGGTGCTACTATAGAACTTCCTATGGGTACACGCGTAGAGAAGGCTGAAGAGATTGCAAAGCGACTCACCGACAGCTGGAACAAGAAATATCCAGGAATGATCAAGGTCATCAACTACCGTGTAGGTCAGGCAGGAAGTGGTAACTCTTTTGCTTCTATGTCATCCAGTGGTCCGCACATCATTTCTTTCAACATGTCGTTGGTACAGTCTAATGAGCGTGACAAGGGTCTGATTGCTATCTGTGATGAGATGCGTGACGAGGTTAGTAAGATGCCTGAGATTGCCAAGTACGAAGTGTTGGCCGGTGGTCAGCAGGGAGGTATGGGTGGTCAGAATGCAGCTGAGTTCGAGATTTATGGTTACGACTTGAATCAGACTGACCAGATTGCAAAGGCTTTGGCTGACAGCATGAGAAATAATCCAAGCTTTGTACAGGTTAAGATTTCACGAAGCGACTATGAGCCTCGTTATCAGGTAGAGTTTGACCGTGAGAAGTTGGCTTTGCATGGTTTGAACCTGAGTACTGCAGCTACTTATGTCCGTAACCGTATCTACGGTGCTACAGCTACCCGCTTCCGTGAGGATGGTGAGGAGTACGATGTAAAGGTACACTATGAGCCTATGCAGCGTATCAGTGTAGAAGACATTGAGAACATGATGATCTATACCCCTACAGGTGCAGGTGTCCGTGTAAAGGATCTGGGTGTGGTAAAGGAAGGCTTTACCTTGCCAACCATTGAGCGTAAGGACCGCCAGCGTATGGTATCTGTGACAGGAACCATGGCCGATGGTATTGCCCTCTCTAAGGGTGTCAAGATTGGTCAGCAGTACATTAATAATATGGAGCTCCCTGCCAATGTGACCGTTCAGGTAGCCGGTTCATACGAAGACCAGATGGATGCAGCAAAGGATATGAGTACCTTGTTTATTCTGATCGTCATCCTGGTGTTCATTGTAATGGCTGCTCAGTTCGAATCCATGACTTACCCATTCATCATTATCTTGGCTATTCCATTTGCCTTGGTAGGTATTTTGGCATTGCTGGCTCTCACTGGAACAAACTTGAATATCATGTCTGGTATGGGTGCTATCATGCTGGCTGGTATCGTAGTAAAGAATGGTATTGTGCTCATCGACTATACCCAGTTGATGCGTGAGCGTGGTATGGGTTACATTCAGAGTGCAGTTCGAGCTGGCCGTAGCCGTCTTCGTCCAGTATTGATGACCACACTGACTACCATCCTGGGTATGATTCCTATGGCAGTAGGTACTGGTGTAGGTGCAGAAATGTGGCGTCCTCTGGGTATCTCCGTTATCGGTGGTTTGTCAGTAGGTACCTTGATGACTCTGATTTATGTACCAGTAATGTTCTGTATCTTCGGTTCATCTACTATCCGTCGTACTCGTAAGAAGCTGCGTACTCAGCGTGAGCTGAACGAATACTATCTGGCACATAAGGATAAGATGGTACGTGACCGTGTGAACAAGAAGATTGAGGATTAACTTTTAAAGCGTAGGAAATTATGAAATCAGTAATGATAATGTACGATCAGGCGTTTCAAGAGAAGATCGTCGATTTGTTGACCCGTTCAAACTGCCGTGGATTCAGCTGTTTCCCACAGATTCAAGGTCGTGGTTCAAAGACCGGTGAGCCACATTTTGGTACCCATGCATGGCCATCTATGTGTTCTGCCATCCTGACTGTAGTAGAGGATGAGAAGGTAGATGGTTTGCTGGAGAAGCTCCATGCCATGGATAAGGAAACCGAAATGTTGGGTTTACGTGCGTTCGTCTGGAATGTTGAAAAAACAATATAATACCAATAAACTCTATAAAACGAGGTGCTCTTTCGGGGGTACCTCGTTTTTTTTGTGTAATTTTGCGCCTTGGTATGAAAAATAGACTCATATACACGTTATTATTGCCATTTCTGGTGCTGCTTGGGCTGGGAACCTTAATGTTCTTGCCTGAGCTTTCTTTGTGTGGATATGAGTTGCGCCCGGTAAACTTGCTTTCCGATGTGGGCGTCTCTTTTGAACCCAAGCAGCCACTCCTTTCTGAAGAGCCTGTTGTCTTGGATACCATTCCGGTCCTGAAGACAGATTTCGTGGCAGAACATAAGGAGGGGCTTACCTACATAGAGGATTTCAGTCAGCAGGAGGGAGATACTACTTATTTTGTGGGACGTGGCATGGAGCATTTCTATGAGATGCTAGGTAGCGTGAAGCAGTTGGGCAGACCTGTCCGTATCGCTTATTTCGGTGATTCTTTCATTGAGGGTGATATCCTGACTGACCAGTTGCGTGCCCGTCTGCAGACTACTTTTGGCGGTTCGGGTGTTGGATTTGTGGATATGGCTTCGCCAACCGCAGGCTTTCGCCAGTCGGTCAGAGCTACTTCCAGAGGTTGGAAGCAGCATTGTATCACAGATTCGGTCCGTTTTGACCGTTCCCGCCAGGGACCTGCCGAACGTTTCTATGAAGTAAAGACCAGTGCATGGACCACTTTGAGCGGTAATCCCAAGGGGCAGGCTAGGCATCAGGACACCTGTACCGTTTCCAGTATCTATTTCCGCAGTCCAGAGGGTATCACCCTTACGGCCAAGATCAACGGTGAGGAAGCGCAGTCTTTTCATGTCATGGGTTCCGATGAGGTGCAGAGTTTAGGTGTCCGTGGCAGAATTGGCAAGATTACCTGGACAGCTGCTACAGATTCCATAGGCTCTGGCGATACATTCTTCGGTGTCACCATGGATTCCGAAGAAGGTATTATCCTGGATAATTTTAGTCTTCGAGGCAGCTCAGGACTTACCTTGCGCACCATCCCAGACCATACATTGGAAGAATTTGGCAGGGTACGCAACTATGATTTAATCGTGCTCCATTTTGGCTTGAATGTAGCCAGTGCGCGCCAGACCAATTATTCTGCCTATGAGCAGAAGATGCGTGAGGTGGTCAAGAAGATGGCACATGCGTTCCCTAAGGCAAGTATCTTGATTGTGAGCGTAAGCGACCGCGGACAGAAATACGATGGTCAGGTTACGACCATGCGAGGTATTACGCAATGCGTGAAATATCAGCAGCAGTTGGCCCTTCATACAGGAACGGCATTCTGGAATCTTTTTGAAGCCATGGGAGGTGAAGGCAGCATGGCCGTATTTGCCGACAGCATTCCGCACATGGCCAACATGGATTATACCCACTTGAATTTCCGCGGAGGACGTAAATTGGGCGACTTGCTCTATGATGCCATAATGGATGGGAAGGAGAATTATGAGAAACAGAAAGCCTATGAAACAGAGCAATAGAATCTTGTCATTGGTTATCCTGTTTCTGATGCCTCTTCTTGCTGTGGCACAGGATGAGAAGCCGAAAAGACTTGTGGCAGAGGAGTTGTGGAAAGAACTTCCCGACCTGGATGTCATCTTGTCGGACAGCGTGCCGCCAGATACAAGCATGGTCATTCTTTCTGACCTGCAGATACCCCGTTCCTTCCTTCGCACACGAACCAATGAGCTGCTGTATGCCGATAATCTGAACAGATTCTTTGGCCAGATGACAAACCGAAAGAACAAGAGTGTGCGTGTGGTCCAGATTGGTGACTCTCATGTGCGTGGTCATGTGTTGCCAGTGGCTGTCCGCAGAAAATTAGAGTCTGCTTGGGGAGGTGAGGCCATGGTCAATGCGCCAATCAACTACCACACTTCTGCTTTGGCTCAGGAAACAGGAATAAACGGCTTTGTTTTTCATGCCATGGGCAAGAATGGAGCTACACTCTCTTATTACATGGATGAGGGAGTCCAGAGAGAGATTGCCCGTCTGAATCCGGATCTGCTGATTGTTAGCTTGGGAACCAACGAGAGTCATGCACCTTTTGATGCCGCATCCTACAAGGTGCAGCTGGACCGTTTTACGGCCCGCATGAAGGAACTCTGTCCGAATATCACGTTCCTGCTGACCACCCCTCCTGGTAGTTACCGCCGAAGAATGCCGAACAGGGTAGGCGGTGTGGTAGCTTCCTGCCAGCGTAGCTATGGAGCGTCAAACGGCATTGCTGTGTGGAATCTGTACGAAATAGTAGGAGGTGACGTGCGTGCCTGCATGAACTGGAGAGGGGCCCGGATGATGGCCCGAGATGGCGTTCATTATACCCACGAAGCTTATAACCTGCAGGGGAATCTGCTGGGTGAAGCCATTTTGAAAGCCTATAACAATTGGGCCATGAACAATAGGAAATAGTTTTCTGACAGATATGGAAAAACTGGAAACGATAGTAAATAACCTGGATTGGAATCTGGTGCTGGACCAGCTGGCGTATAACCCCAAGTCGCCACTGATATTCAGCTCCTGCCTGTTTCTGTTCCTCTTTCTGGGCTTTGCACTGATCTATAATTGCCTGCGTAGTGTCCAGACGCTTCGCATTCTCTTCGTAACCGCTTTTTCTTATTATTTCTATTATAAAAGCAGCGGGTTCTACTTTTTCCTGCTGGCAGTGGTTACGGTCAGCGACTGGCTCATTGCCCGTGCCATCTATGATATGCAGATAGACGATGCCACAGGACAGCGTAAACTTAAGAATCACAGGGGGCTCCAGCAGGCTTATGTAGGATTAAGCCTTCTCATCGACTTGGGATTGTTGGCCTACTTCAAATATACGAATTTCTTCTATGAAATGATGGCTCCGTTGCTGGGGCTGGAATTCCATGCCTTGGATATATTCCTTCCAGTGGGTATTTCTTTTTTCACCTTCCAGTCGTTAAGCTATACCATAGACATTTATCGGGGTGATTTAAAGCCTTTGAATCGTTTGCAGGACTATGCCTTCTATGTAAGTTTCTTCCCGCAGCTGGTGGCTGGCCCTATAGTCCGTGCCCGTGATTTTGTACCGCAGATTCATCAGAAACTACTGGTAACCAATGAAATGTTCGGCAAGGGTGTCTTTCTTATCATGGCCGGTCTTTTCAAGAAAGCAGTCATCAGCGATTACATCAGTGTGAACTTTGTAGAAAGAATCTTTGATAATCCTAGCCTTTATTCGGGTTTGGAAAATCTGCTAGGTGTTTATGGATATACGTTACAGATATACTGCGATTTCTCAGGATATTCAGATATGGCTATCGGTTTGGCTTTGCTGCTAGGCTTCCATTTCCCACAGAACTTTAATTCTCCTTATAAGAGTGATTCCATCACTGATTTCTGGAGACGCTGGCACATCAGTCTGTCTTCATGGCTTCGGGATTATCTGTACATCTCCTTGGGCGGAAATCGGAAAGGGGAGTTCCGTACTTATCTGAATCTGATTGTTACCATGTTGCTGGGAGGATTGTGGCACGGTGCCAACTGGAATTTTATTCTTTGGGGTGCCTTGCACGGTGTGGCACAGGCATTTTATAAGTTCTGGAGTAAGCTGCGTGGATATGGAAAGAACTATCATCCTACAGGCTTGAAACGGGTGCTGTCTGTATTTATTACTTTCCATTTTGTGGCATTCTGCTGGATCTTCTTCAGAAATGCCACTTTGGAGAATTCCGTGGTCATGCTTGAACAGATGTTTACGAATTTCAATGCCGGACTTTTCCCTCAGCTGGTGGAAGGATACGGACCGGTATTAGGCTTGATGCTGCTGGGTTACCTCCTTCATTTCCTGCCAGACAGCTGGTCTAAAGCATGCGAAAAGGGAGTGATCCGTTTACCACTCCCTTTCCAGGCTATTCTGATTATTGTTGTAATCTATATCGTTATTCAGGTGAAGAGCAGCGATATCCAGCCATTCATCTATTTCCAGTTCTGATTCACTGAACGCCTGCCAGGAATTCTTTTACGAAATTCAGAACGATATCAAAGGATTTGTCGTAGCCCAGGCGAGAAATGTTGATGCATAGGTCGTAACTCTCCGATGCTCCCCAGGTCTTTCCGGTATAAAAGTTATAGTAATTCCGGCGGGTATTCTCCGCTTTCTTCAGCAGTTTCTCCGCCTCTTTCAGGGAAATACCTTTCCGTTCACTCACATGTTTGATGCGGTCGGACTCATCTGCCGCGATGAAGATATTCAGGCAGTGAGGATGGTCACGTAAGATATAGTCGGCACATCGGCCAACGAAGATGCAAGACTCTTTCTCTGCACATTTGCGGATAGCCTCACTCTGGAACTGGAACAGCGACTCCTCGCTCAGCACATTGGAACAGAAAGACTCGCCAGAGGTGGTTCCGAAAAGGAAGCGCATGTGCATGATATTATCCAGCAGTCCTTTATTCTCATCGCTGTGCTCAAACAGCTCTTTTGCAAAACCACTCTCCTGTGCTGCCAAGTCCAGCAGACGCTTGTCATAGCAGTTAATCCCTAACTCTTGAGCCAGTTGCTCTGCAATTCTCTTGCCGCCACTTCCAAGCTGACGGCCAATGTTAATGACAAATTTTTCCATCAGATATCAGATTTAAGGGTTAGTCCATTATCGTGCATCTTCTTGAAACTGCGCATCTGGAAGAATAGCATCAGGGCAGTAGTTACGGTTGCTGCCAAGTCGCTTGCTGCCATGGCATACCAGACACCGTCCAATCCCAGAAGTGGAGGGAAGAAGATAACGCCAGGAAGAAGGAAGAGTAGTTGTCGGGTAAGCGACAGGAACGCACTCTTTTTAGCCATTCCGATGCTTTGGAAGAAATTGGTGGTTGCAATCTGGAAACCAATCAATGGGAAGAACATCACCATGATAGGCATCGCATGGTTTGCTATCACGATCAGATCCTGTTCGCTGGTGAATATCTTGGTGCAGGCAGCAGGGAAGAAGACACCTACGATGAAACCGAGTGTAGTACAGATGGTAGCATAGAAGATGGCATATTTCAGCACCTGTGTCACACGACTGTATTTTTGTGCTCCGAAATTATATCCCGCAATAGGCTGCATACCCTGGTTGATACCGATTACCAGCATGATGAAGATAAACATGACACGGTTCACTATGCCATAGGCACCAATACTGAGGTCGCCACCATAAGAGAGCAGTACGTTATTAATAATCAGGGTAACCAGACATGCACAGCTGTTCATCAGGAAAGGAGACATACCAATGCTGATGATGCCCTTTACCAGTGGCATCTTGATGCGGAAGATACCCCTCTTCAGGTGCAGCAGTTCTTCTGGGTTCGTGAGCATCTTGATCTGGAACATCAGCGCTACGGCTTGTGCAAGTACGGTAGCCAAGGCAGCACCTCGGATACCCAGATTGAACGTATAGATGAACAGAGGGTCCATAACGGTGTTCAGTACCACCGTGAACAGGGTGGCACCCATGGCCAGTTTAGGCTTTCCTGCAGAGCGCAGTACGGCATTCATACCGAAGTACAGGTGTGTAATCACATTACCCCACATGATGACCTCCATGTACTCACGGGCATAAGGCATGGTATTCTCACTGGCACCAAAGAATGTCAGGATAGGCTCCATGAAAAGAAGACAGACGGTAGCCAAGATGATACCCAGCATGATATTCATGGAGAATACGTTTCCCAAGACGTTTTGAGCCGTCTTGAAATCGCGTTGTCCCAACTTCACGGAAATCATGGTAGCACCACCTACGCCAACCATTGCACCAAAAGCCGCAGAGAGGTTCATGATAGGGAAGGTGATTCCTAATCCAGAAATGGCCATGGCTCCTACACCCTGACCAATAAAGATGGAATCCACCATGTTATAAAGAGAAGCTGCAGTTTGCGCTATGATAGCAGGAATTGCGTATCTCAGCAGCAGTTTACCTACAGGTTCTGTGCCCAATTCTGTGGGTGTTCTTTGTTCTGCCATAGAATACTTTTTTGAATTTTAGCGCAAAGATACGAAAAAGAACGGGCAAGTGGAAAAAACTTATTATATTTGCACAATTATATTAATCTATATCAAGCACAAGAATGAAAAAGAACGTCATTTTTCTTTTGAGTCTACTCTTCATGGGCATGCCACTTACTGCCGCTGCTCAGGAGCAGACAGAACAGGCTCAGAAGCCTACCGTGTATCGCTATCGTCTGCAGCTTACCGACAAGAAAGGCACTACAGGCAAGTTGAACAAACCAGAAACATTCCTATCTCAGAAGGCCATCGACCGCCGTACCAAGCAGGGTTTGGCTATTGATGAGACAGACCTTCCTATTTCTGCCACTTACCTCAAGCAGCTGCGTAAGGATGGCTTGAAGGTACACTGTGTAAGCAAGTGGAACAATACTGTAGTGGTGGAATTGGCCGACTCTGCAAAGGGCGCACAGCTGGCAGATGCCTATAATTTCGTCACTTCATCCCGTTTTGTATATAAGACTCCTGAAAAAAAGCCAGCTCCTGCACGTCCTCAGGGCCAGCGCCCTCGTACACAGGGCCAGCAGCCTCAGGCTCAGCCACAGCAGCCACCAAGACCACGTACCCGTCAGGATATGGTGGTAAATGACGCTTGGGAGACAACTAATACATTCTATGGTGCCGGACAGAACCAGATTGACCAGTTGAACGGTGCCAAGCTGCATAATGCAGGTTTCCGTGGTGAGGGCATGACAGTAGGTATCATCGATGGTGGCTATACCAATGCCGATGTTATCTCTGGCTTGAGCAACGTGAAGATTCTGGGTACTCATAATTTCGTAGATCCAGAGGCAGACATCTATGGTGCAAGTTCTCACGGCTTGATGGTATTGTCATGCATGGGCTCTAACCAGCCAAATGCCATGGTAGGTACAGCTCCAGGCGCAGCATTCTGGTTGATTGCCAGCGAGGATGGCGATAGCGAGCAGCTTATCGAAATGGACCAGTGGGCAGCAGCCATTGAGTTTGCCGACAGTGTAGGTTGTGATGTCGTAAACACCTCTTTGGGTTACAATGATTTCGATAACGATGCAGATGACATCAAGTACTGGGAAATGGATGGTCACCAGACCCTCATCAGTAACTCTGCTTCCATGTGTGCCAAGAAGGGATTCATCTTGTGCGTAAGTGCAGGTAACTCCGGTGCACAGACCTGGCACAAGCTTACTCCTCCTGCCGATGCAGAAGATGTATTGTGTGTAGGTGCTTTGACTCCAGAGGGTATCAATACCACCTTCTCTTCACTGGGTTACAGCACCGATGGCCGTGTTAAGCCCGATGTAACTGCTCAGGGACAGTCTTGTGCTGTGGTTAGCCCTAACGGAAAATTGGGCAGAGCCAATGGTACCAGCTTTGCATCACCTATTCTCTGTGGTATGGTAACCTGTCTGTGGCAGGCTCTTCCAGACTACACTGCCAGCCAGCTGATGGAGCTCATCCGCAAGCATGGTCACAATGTAGCTCATCCTGATGAAATCTACGGTTTCGGTACGCCAGACTTCTATCAGGCTTATCTTGACGGTAAGAAATAATGCCGCAAGCATTAACCTTATATGAATTGAACAAAGAAGTCCGCAGCGTGCTCCAGAGTACGCTGCGGGATTCTTATTGGGTACAGGCAGAGCTGGCCGAGGTGAATGTAAACCGCAGCGGGCACTGCTATGTGGAATTTGTGCAGAAGGCCAAGAAAGGGAACACTTTCGTGGCTAAGGCCCGAGGCAATATCTGGGCCAATGTCTATGCCTTCCTGGCTCCCTATTTTGAACAGCAGACCAGCCAGCGCTTCGCTGCAGGCTTGAGTGTCCTGGTGGAGGTAGAAGTGACCTTTCACGAGGTTTACGGCTATTCCTTGAACGTCATAGACATTGATCCTACCTATACTCTGGGTGACATGGCTCGCAGGCGAAAGGAAATTCTGGACCAGCTGGAAGCCGATGGCATTCTGAACGATAACAAGGAACTGTCTATGCCGGAACTTCCTCAGCGCATTGCAGTTATCTCTGCACCTACAGCTGCTGGATACGGCGACTTCTGCAACCAGCTCCGTACTAATCCTGCCGGATATGTTTTCTATACGAAACTTTTTCCTGCCGTCATGCAGGGGAGCCAGACCGAGGAATCGGTTATACAGGCATTAGATGCCATTGCGCAGGACGTGGAATTGTTCGATGTGGTGGTCATTATCCGCGGTGGAGGTGCTACGGCCGATTTGGCCAGTTTCGATACCTATCCGCTGGCAGCCAGTGTGGCGCAATATCCGTTGCCTGTCATTACCGGTATAGGTCACGAGCGCGATGATACCGTACTGGACCTGGTGGCACATACCCGTGTCAAGACCCCTACAGCAGCTGCAGAATATCTCATTAACAGGGTAGAAGAGAGTGCCTCTCTGCTGGAAGACCTGTCACAGGCTCTGGTAACCAGCGTGCAGCAGCGCATTCAGGAAGAGAAAATGAGGCTCCAGCAGCTCACTGCAGCACTTCCGGCAGCCTATACCCGCCATCAGGCCGGTGAAGAGCGTGTGCTCAACCGCCTTTCCCACCGCATGGCTTTGGCAGTCTCCGAGGGAGTGGCACGCAGAAAGCATGCCTTGCAGCTGTGGGAACAGAAAATTGCGCTTCGGGTTCCCGTGAAACTCCAGCAGGAAAACGTGAAGCTGGAGATGCTGGCGCAGCGCATACACGACAATTCTCCCGAACGTATCCTGGCCCGGGGATATTCCATTACGCTCAAGGATGGCAAGGCTGTCAGGAACGTGCAGGAACTGCATTCGGGCGATAAAATCATAACCCGCTTGTCAGAAGGACAGGTAGAATCAAAAGTACTCTGAATATGGAAAAGAAGCTAACCTATACTCAGGCCATGACACAGCTGCAGGAAATAGTAGAACAGCTGGAAGACAACTCTTTGGACATTGATCAGCTTACAGAAAAGGTGAAGTATGCCCAGGAACTTATTAAATTCTGTCGTGATCGCCTGTATAAGACAGATGAAGAGATCCAGAAATTGTTGAAGCTGGACGAATAGTCTATTTGTGATAAATTATAGCGTAATAGTGCGATTTCTTTACTAATTATCATATTATGTAGAGAAATTGTGTTATTTTTGCAGCCCATAATTAAATGAGATAATATAATATAAGAAGATATATGGAACAGATTGATTGGAAAAATCTCTCTTTCGGATATAGAAGGACTGATTATAATGTACGTTGCTATTATCGCGATGGTAAGTGGGGTGAGATTGAACTTTGTTCAGAAGAAACCATTCCATTGCACATGGCTGCTACTTGTTTGCACTATGGCCAGGAAGCCTTTGAAGGTTTAAAGGCCTATCGTTGCCCAGACGGTAAGGTCCGTGTTTTCCGTGCCGATGAGAATGCTGCTCGTTTGCAGAGCACCTGCCAGGGAATCATGATGCCAGAGATTCCTACAGAGATGTTTATTGAGATGGTTGAGAAAGTGGTTCGCCTGAATGAGCGTTTCATTCCACCTTATGAGAGTGGAGCTACACTTTACATCCGTCCGTTGCTCATCGGTACCACTGCACAGGTGGGTGTTCATCCATCAGAGGAGTACTTGTTCCTTATTTTCGTTACTCCAGTAGGCCCATACTTCAAGGGTGGTTTTGCATGTAATGATTATGTCATTATCCGTGAGTATGACCGTTCAGCCCCTCTGGGTACCGGTATCTATAAGGTGGGTGGTAACTATGCTGCCAGCCTCCGTGCCAACAAGATGGCTCACGACTTGGGTTATGCCTGTGAGTTCTATCTGGATGCTAAGGAGAAGAAGTACATCGATGAATGTGGTGCTGCCAATTTCTTTGGTATCAAGGATAATACATACGTTACTCCAGAGAGCACCTCCATTCTGCCAAGTGTTACCAATAAGTCACTCATGCAGCTGGCCGAAGATCTGGGCATGAAGGTGGAACGTCGTCAGATTCCAGTAGAAGAACTGTCTACATTCGAAGAGGCAGGAGCTTGTGGAACAGCAGCAGTCATCAGCCCAATCAACAAGATTGATGATCTGGAAGAAAAGAAGAGCTATGTTATTGCCAAGGATGGCAAGCCAGGCCCTGTCAGTGCCAAGCTGTACCAGAAACTCATCAATATCCAGTACGGTATTGAAGAAGATGTACATGGCTGGACCCGTGTAGTCATCGATTGATTTTGACACTATCTGCGTTATACTCTTCACTCTTCACCTTTTGAGTGTAACTTGCAGAATTTTATATAGTTAGAGTGGTGAAGAGTCTTTTTGACTCTTCACCACTCTTCATCTCTCTTCACGTTTATGGAACAGAAGTGCCCATTTTTTTGCCGTCCGGTTGAATTTCGGTGAAGAGTGGTGAAGAGTGCCCGAAACTCTTCATCTTTGGAATAAATTGAAAATCAAAGAAATAGACCACAAAGGTGAAGAGGTGAAGAGTTGGACCAATATTTGTCTCAATATTTTTTTTCCTTTTGAAACAACTTGTCCCTCAAGCTCTGTTAAAGTATTGGCAGACTTCTGTCAAAAGGTTGACAGGGTTGTGTCAGCTCGTTGACAGTCTTTTATTCATGATGTTTACACCC
>JAKSLR010000018.1 GCA_024401095.1 Bacteroidaceae bacterium | reverse complement strand
CGCTGTTCATACTTCTCAAATATTGGCAATGAATAATTATTGTTACAAAACTGTTACAAAAGTAAGATGGATACCTGAAAGTTGTCCCTTTTAAATGTATGATAACGAAAACAAAAAACGTAAAGGCGAAAGTTTCCTTTCCTTGATTTGACTGGCACTGGTTAAGGGGACACAGGGACAGGAACCTGTCCCTGCGTCCCTCAAAATATTACAAAAGGGTGTGAATCCTGAATCCCAACCGGATCACAAAAAAAATCGGAAGAACTCTTCCGATTTTTTTTTGTGCTTTTCCCTTTTTTGAAATTCTTTTTAATCTACACGCTCCATGGTGCAGGTGAATTCCTGACCAATGATGATCATTGTCATCTTTAACTGATTCGTGTTCAATGGGATAATGTAGAATGTGGTGGTAAATCCTCCTTGGTCACTAGAGCCCTTGAGAGAGCCGTCGTCTTGTATCTCCATGCGCTGGCGCTCACCGTTCATTATGCTCCACCAGCCCTCGGCATCGTGCTTCAGTTCTACAGCACCCTTGATGTCATGACCCATGATGTTCATGGCCATGAACCAGTTGCCTTCCATCTCTTTCTCTTCCGACACCTCATTACCAGTCTCTATCACAGGCTTTAGGCTTATTTCATGCAGCGGCTTTACTGGAGCCAATGCATCGTTGCACTGCTGGGACTGTGCCGATGCTGTGAATGCCAGAGTCTGGCGAATGTCCTGCGAAGAGGCACCTATCAGTGCATTGTACTTTCCTGCTACCACTTGCCATTCATCGGTGCTTTCATTATAATAAGCCAGGTCCATATCCTGGAACTCCAAGGTTACTGTCTCACTCTCTCCCGGCTGTAGCTCGCGAGTCTTGGCAAAAGCTTTCAACTCACGCTCCGGACGTTCTTGTGTTCCTTCTGGGCTTTGCACATAGAGCTGCACCACTTCACGACCTGCACGTATGCCTTTGTTGGTTATGGTTATCTGTGCCACATACTTGTGACCCTTGTGGGCTATCTTAGGGTTGCTGTAGCCGAAAGAAGTGTATGAGAGCCCATAGCCAAAAGGATAGGATACTTCGGTCTGGGAGGTTGTAAAGTAACGGTAACCTACATATACACCTTCTTCATAATAGGTAGTGCCAATGTGTGGAATGACTTCCTTCTGCTCGGCAGTAAGCTCATATTCATCGTTGAACGAATAATGCTGTGGGAAGTTGCTGGCGCTGGCGTGATCTGTGTATTTCTGTGGGAAGGTAACAGGCAGCTTGCCAGAAGGGTTGACCTTTCCCACCAGAATGTCAGCAATGGAGTTTCCGCCTTCCTGACCTGGCTGCCAAGCCATGAGGATTGCATCGGGAAGAGCTTTCCAGGATGCTGTTTCTATCACACCACCGGTGTTGATGATGACGATGACAGGCTTTCCTTCTTTATGGAATGCCTCGCAAACCTGCTCAATGAGCTCACGCTCATCGGTGCGCAAATTGAAATCACCATCCACCTGGCGATCGGCACCTTCACCGGAATTGCGGCCTATGGTAATTACGGCAGCATCGTCTTTCTGTGAGGTGGCAAAATAAATGTCCGAGTTGAGTGATGGCTCTAGCATGCGAGTTGCATCAGACACTGTGGCAGCTTTGCGAAAACCCGCCATTGTGCGTGAAAGTCCGTTTTGGAACTGTATGTAGTCCTTGTAATTGGCAGCAAGGGTTCCATCTAGCTTGAATCCTACATTTTTCATGCCCTCATCCAGTCCTACTACATACGCTTCGTTTACATCGCCCGAACCGGTACCTCCAGATACCAGATTGTAACTGGTTACACCAAACAAGGCAATGCGGCGGCCTTTCTGAAGTGGAAGCTGGGCCTTATTGTTCTTGAGCAACACCATGCCCTGTGCAGCAGCATCGCGGGTAACCTGTGCATGTGCTTGCAGATCGGGAGAATCAGAATATTTGTAATTCTTGAATCTTGGTGTCTTGACAATGAATTGCAGGATGCGCTTCACGCAGAGATCTAAATCGGCTTCGGAAAGACGACCTTCCTTCAAGGCCTTCTTCAGGTCATCTACCTGAGGCTGGTAGCCCGGTTCCATTAGGTCGTTGCCTGCCTTGATCTGTGCAGCAGTGTTTCGTGTATCGGTCCAGTCTGTCATTACTATGCCCTGGAATCCCCATTCCTTTCTCAGGATGGTGGTGAGCAAGTCTTTACTTTCCTGCGTAAATGTTCCGTTTATTTTGTTATAGGAACTCATTACCGTCCAAGGCTTTGCCTCTTTTATAGCTATTTCAAAAGGTTTGAGATAGATTTCACGTAGGGCTCGCTGGCTAATCACCGCATCGTTGCCCATGCGGTTTCCTTCTTGGTTATTGGCAGCAAAGTGTTTGAGTGAAACACCTACACCTTGACTTTGGATGCCTTGAATCATGGCCGAAGAGAGTCGTCCTGCCACCAACGGGTCCTCTGAATAATATTCGAAGTTACGTCCGCACAGCGGGTTTCTCATGATGTTGATTCCCGGTGCCAGCAGCACATCGGCGCCATATTCAAGAACCTCATTTCCCATGGCTTCACCCACACGGCGCACCAGGTTGGAGTCCCAGCTGCTTGCCAGCAAGGTGCTGGTAGGGAAGGCTGTGCAGTAATAGGTCTTCTCAGATCCTCTGCGTGTAGGACTGATGCGAAGGCCAGCAGGCCCATCGGCTAGAACGGTTTGTGTAATACCCAGTCGTGGAATGTAGGCTGTTTCACCAGCTGCACCAGGCAGAATCTGTGTTGCTCCCTCGGGAGCCTGGGTAGGAAGGCCGCTATAGCCTGTACCATCATTATAACCCACAACCAGTTGGATTTTTTCTTCCAGTGTCATAGCCTTCAGCACCGCATTGGCATTCGATGGGTTTAGCATGTGCGCCTCTTGTGCCAGAGTGAAGATACTGCCGGAAAGCAGCATCAGGGTAAAGAATTGTCTTTTCATATTTATACGGATTTTTCTAGTGCAAAAATATGGTTTCTGTCATGTACGTAAAAAAAATATATCCCTCAATATTGTCATTTTGGTCGAATCGTCTTCAAAAAACTTATCCAAAATGACTAGTCGTTCCCAGAAAAATGGTATATTTGCATATCAGATTCCTATTTTTTTATTGATGGCACAGAATAGCTTCTATACAGAAATTGACTCTACATCGTACCGTTCTAACTATCAGTTAGGAAACGATTTGCTATTGTTTACCAGCGACCAGGGTCAAGATTCCTCATTTACAGAAAAGACATTCAATAAAGGCATGTTTGTGCTGTTTGTCTGTGTAGATGGTGAGATAGAAATGCTTTATGGTCAGGATTCCAAAACACTGCAAGTGGGAGATGTGGGTATTGCCCAGACCGGTTCCATAGGAGGTCTGGTGCGCATGAGCCAGAATGCCGGTTTCATTGCCATTTTGGCGAGCGAGCAGTTTTTCAAGCCCATCATTTCACCAGAGGAATTGTCCATGCTCTCCAGCATGATTCTGCAATATCCTTTTGTGCATCTTCCAGAAAGGAAATGGAGTCAACTCTTAACTCTGTGCCATCTGTTGAAAGATATGTTGGCAGATACTCTTCCGAAACCCTTTCATGAACAAAGTCTGAAAGGAGTGTTCCAGTCCATTTTCTATTTGGTACTGTCCGGAGCAGATTTTCAGAATGTGCCATCGGTTCCACAGGCCAGTACACATGTAGAAGAGGTTTTCCAGCAGTTTATCAGCTTGGTTCAAAAGTTCTATGCCAAAGAAAAGCAAATGGCATTCTATGCACGGGAGCTGAACATCACTCCAAAATACCTGTCGCAGCTGGTATTCCAGGCCAGCGGAAAGCATGCCAGCGTTTACATTGAGCGGTATCGGTTGAACGAAGCCAAGTCTCTGGTGTATAATACAAATCTGACTATACAGCAGATCTGTGATCGTCTTCATTTCTGCTCCGAATCTTATTTCTGCCGTTATTTCAAGAAGATGACCGGTTATTCTCCGCAAGATTACAGAAAGCAAAAATAGGGTAGTGTAGAATTTTCTCTTCCAGATGCAATACAATAATTTCGATGTTAAAATTTGGAAAGTTCCCGGGAATTCTCTTTCTTTGCAAGTGGAAGTACTATGGTATTCACAAATAATACCGATGGAATGTCTGCACAGATACAGAACCATCAATTAGAATCTACCACTTCCTCTCCAAAAAGCTCCGGAGAGGCAAATCCAGATGAAAACATTATCGTGGATTTGATGAACGACGTTGCGTTCAAGCATGTATTCTCACAGAAGAAGTTCATGATTCCGCTCTTGAACGCTGTCCTGCGAAGGGAGGATGACCCCATAGCAGATATTTCCTACCTGCCTACGGAACATGTGGCAGAGCAGAAAGATGGAGTAACAGTAGTCTTTGACTTGAATTGCCTCACTTCCGATGGGAAGACCATTCTAGAAGAGATGCAGTTCGATGACCATGAGTATTTCAGGGAACGTACGCTCTACTACAGGGCACGGAAAATAGGCAACCAGCTGGAAAAGCTGACTTATGTGATTAACAATAGTAGATTTATGGAAACCATGCCATTTACAGACAATCCGTTCTTTAAGGATCTGGATGAAGCAGCCAGATTCTACAGCATGCCTCTCACCGAGCAGGAGGAGTATGAATATCTGCAGAGAAACCGCCTGATCAGACAGTTGAATGAGGATTTCAAGATCAAGAAAGCGGAAGAAAAAGGACTTGCTAAAGGCGAAGCTAAAGGGCGCGCCGAAGCCGAAGCTAAAGCTCAAAAAGAAAAACATGAAACTGCTCGCAAACTGATTTCTGAAGAAGGCTGGTCAATAGAGAAAGCTGCCAGTTTGTTTGGTCTTTCTCCCGAAGAAATCATACTAGATTAAAGAGATTATCACACATTGTTAAACCATAATGAGCCGTAGTATTTCTGCGGCTTTTTTTGTACTAATAATATGGTCATGCGTCACAATAGTCACAATAATCACAGTAGAAAATGGGAACACGTCTTTTCCTGATATTTACCTGTAATTCACAAATCTACACCTAAAATAGAAGAATATTGCCTTTATATAGTGCCAGAAATATTATTTTGTGTACTTTTACAACTACAAATGCGTAATTATGCATACAGAACATAATGTTTTGAGAGCATAATATTTTTAGACAATGAAATTTGTAGACAGAACAGAAGAAACGAATCGTCTGAAGACAGTTTTATCACGAGATAATAGGGGATAAGGGACATAGGAAACAAGGATCAGTCCCCTTCCCCATGTCCCCCCCGAAAAAAATACATCAAGAGAAAGCAAGGTTTCTGTAGTTTTTGCATTATACTAATAGATGGCTATTATTAACGATAAATTTAACCATACCGTGATTAAATAGTTTATCAAAGCAAATAAAGCAGTTAGATAGGATAAACATATAAACCTTAAAAAAAGATGAAAGCAATTCAACTAAACCGAACTTTTACAGGTTGTTTAATTACAATCTGTCTATTTACATCAGCATGTTCATCGGATGAATTAGAGAATGACAGCTCCCAAAAGTTTGTTCCTATAGAGATGAATGCCTCTGCTACCAGAATGATAAAAGAGTCAAATAGGTTTGCAACAAATATATTCCGCTCTATGATTACCAATGAGGAAGAACCAAATGTGGTTTGTTCTCCACTGAGCATGAGCAGTGTGCTTTCTATTGTCTTGAATGGTGCAGATGGTGAAACTGCCAATGAACTTAATCAGGCTTTGGGAACAACAGGCATGAGTCTGCAAGAAGTGAATGAAAACTACAAGAAACTGCTGGATGACTTGAAGAATGTAGATAAATCAACCAACTTCAGTCTAGCCAATTCCATTTGGATTAACAAGACAACTTTGCGCCCGGAATTTGCAGATACATGTCAGAACTATTATTCCGCACCAGCCCAGTCTCTGGATTTCGCAGCTCCTGCATCTATCGGAACTATCAATAATTGGGCAAGCCAAAATACAAATGGAATGATTCCAGAATTGTTGTCCGATTTGTCAGACGACCAGAGAATGATTATAGCCAATGCCATTTATTTCCAGGGGAAATGGTCAAAAGATTATTTTGACAAGAAAAACACAGTCAAGCGCGAGTTTCATAATTCAGATAATACGGTAGCTATGGTGAACACCATGGAAACTTCGAATGCAAATAAATTAAAGCATTATTACTCCGATGATCTGAAAATTAGCAAACTGGTTTATGGAAACGGCGCATACGAGTTCATTATTGCCATGCCTGAGCAGGGTACTATAACAGAGTTCTTGGATTACATGAATCAGTTAGGTGGAATAGAAGCACTTCATGACATGGCAAGTACCGAACTGTCTATCCCTATCTATATTCCAAAACTTGAGATAGCATGTGAGTTTGACATGAAGAAACACTATCAATCCTTAGGTATAGAGTCTTTATTCGATAAGCAACGAGCAGATCTTCCATTCATGGCAGACGAGAGACTCTTTGCCAACAAGGCTGACCATAAATTGAAATTCAGTCTTGATGAAGAAGGAGCTAAAGCAGCAGCTACATCAACCATACAGTTTCTGGAAAATGCCGTGCCACCACAACAGGGTCCTAAATATGAACCAATCCATTATGATAAGCCATTTGTTTTCTGCATCATGGAAACAAGTTCAAAAACAGCACTGTTCTTAGGAAAAATAGAAAAGCTTGATTTTTAAGAATTCATCTACATGTAACATGTATTAAAACATATTACATTAAACACCATTTAATTTCCAGATATACGAATAAAAATGAAAAAAATAATACTGATTTTTTCATTTTTGTGTTTTGCGTGTTCTGCAAAAGCACAACATACACAAAATTCTATTAACTTAGGATTAGGTTTTTATCATATTGACGTAGATATGACTGGTAACTGGGCAACGGGAGATGTTCCTGGTGTTTCTGTTGGATTTGACAATCAATGGACATTTGGTACTAAAAATAATAAAGTCCTTGAGGTTGCCGTAGATTTAGGAATGGTATTTTGGATAAAATTTGAAGCTGTAAATGTATCGGCTCCTTTGCTTTTTGGTTATAAATGTGGTAAAAAGAAAAATATTATTCCCAAAATCGGCATTCTTGGAGGAGGGCAATTTCTCAATGATAATAAATATAGAAAAGAACTCATGGTTGGTCCCTGTACGGAATTGACTCTAGATAAAAAGAAAGTATCATATAGTATTCGATATTTCTTCGATCCTGTTACCAGTTCAAAGATGCACGAAGTAGTATTTGTTGTAGGAATTAAATAGACAGGGGTGAAGATTAATAAAGAAAAAAAGGAAGAAGAAAAAAGCCAAAAACTCTAAACTGTTTTGATTATCTTGTACTTGTTACCGGGATTATTACAACTTTCTTATACTGCACTGCCGTATACAACTATCAAACTGAACTTGCTGTTAAATATTCCATTATCTCATTTTTCAGTTTTGTCTATATAATCCATAGAATCTGCACTAACGCATTTTATAATTGGGATAACGGTTTTTTACATTAATCCTTCTTCATTCCTCAAATGACTCTACGATCATAAAAAGCAAGCACTTCTTTTGGCTTTCTCAAAAACTTCCCGTATTTTTGCAAGTGGAAGTACTATGGTATTTGAAAAAGATACCGATGGCAAGACTGCACAGGAAGACTGGAAGAGCTGGCCTATGTGATTAACAATTCAAAAAACTTGAAAGAAATGCCATTTGCCGACAAGGATCCTCTTTTTAAGGAACTGGAACATGAAGCCAGAGAGCACTGCATGCCTATGGAACTGCGCGAAGCCTACGAGTATGAGCGCATGAACCGCTATATCTACGAGAGCCAGATGGCAGACCGCTTTCTGAAAGGACGTGCGGAAGGAAAAGCAGAAGGACTTGCTGAAGGGGAAGCTAAAAAAGCATTAGAAACTGCCCGAAAACTAAAAGAACTGGGTATAGATGTTAGTATCATATCCCAAGCTACTGGCCTTTCTCCAGAAGAAATCACACAGGATTAAGAGATTATTCACACATTGCTAAACGATAGAGAGCCACGAATTCGTGGCTCTCTATGGGATTTCAGACTTTAATCCTCTTGCAGTTCACTAAAGTAAAAGGCTAGCACAACCATGAGTAAGACCCCACAGAATGGGTAGATGTACCAGGCATCCAGGTTCAGTCCTGGCACTTTTTCCTGCAATATTCCTAGTATTTCCTTCCAGTTTATCAAAATGAGAGCAAATACCGTAAATATCAGTACCAGTGGGGAAAGAAGAAGATCCTTCAGCATATCGCTCAGCACCCGCTTTTTCCGCTCTGGAGCCAGGCGTTTCTGATGCTCAATACGCTGCATCAGACGTTCCTCGAAATCAATCTCACCTTTAGGTTCCGGGCAAGACTGCTGGAGGATCTCAGATAGTTTATATTTATCTTTTTTCATCGTGAATCAGTTCTTTTAGGAATGAGTGTTTTCGCAGATTTTCCCTGCCACGGCTCAAGTAGCTTTTAACTGTGCCAGCCGAGAAACTGGTGATTTTTTCTATTTCCTTTATACTTAGTTCCTGTATGTAGAAAAGTACCATACAAGTTCTTTCATTTTCAGGAAGCTGCGCCAAGGCTAGCCGGACGATATTGTTCCGTTCTTCTATCTGCAGGTTTTCACTGGAATCATCAGAGAATCCCATTTCTGGCAGGTTTTCATCTTCTGTAACCGTTACGTGGTCTGTAGTTCTGCTGTAATCCAGAAAGACTCTGTAAGCTATCCGGTACAGCCAGGTAGAAAAGTTTGAAAACTGCTGGAGCGAGTCCATGCGCCTCCAGACCTTAATGAAAGTCTCCTGAGCCAAGTCGTCGCTATCGGCTTGATTGCCATTGGTCAACATCAGGAAAAAACGCAGAATACGTTTATGGTAACGCCTCACCAGATAGGTAAATGCCTTTTCATCGCCTAAAAGCTTGCAACGTGCAATCCACGCTTGTTCTTCCAGGTTATTGAGCATTTTCCGAGTCCTTTTCTTTTTGATTAATACGAGTTGCCAAAATGTATCTGAATATAGCCTGCAGCAGCAGTACAGCACTAACAGTTATTCCTACGTAGAAGAAGAGTCCCTGGTATGTAGCGCAAGCAAGACCCAAACCTGCAAGACCTGAAAATACAGCCCACAATATACGGTTCATGCAATATGTCAGGTCATTTGAATTCACGCCTTTTACATTCATTGCTCCTGCAAAACCAAAAGAACTTCTTGGCTGTATCAGATCCAGGAGTTCTGGCTGAACATGAACGCCAGAACGAGCCAAGTCGAACAACTGATCCTGGCGCTGCTGCTTGCGCTTGGCGTAATTAAAATAAGCAATGACCAACACCGCAGGGAACAGAAGAACAAAAATAATGGCCATGAAAAGATTCTCAAGATCACTCAATCTTCTTCTTTCTCTGTTATCTATTCTTTGCTTCTGGTTATCTTCATTTTCCATTTCCTCCAGCTTCAGTTCCTTTTCATTGTTTATCTTCTGAAGTTCATACTCATGCTGAAGTTTTAACTTATAAGCCTCCAGCTGATACTCATTCTGAATCTGGGAAATCTCCACAGGAACAGCCACAGAATCTGTAGCTTCTACTCTCTTTTCTGGTTCCGCAGAAACGGATACTGCACTTGCAAAAAGCACTACAGTAACTGCAACTAATTTAAGAAATACTGTCTTTTTCATATACTTTTGTCTTGAGTCTTTTACCCATAGACGCAAGCCACAGGAAAAAGGTTGCAAAAATAAAACATTTTTTTCCATAACTCAGGAAGATTTTTCAGAGCAGTTACAATAGTTACAATAAATACAGTAAAAAATGAATGCTTTTTTTATCTTTGCAACCATAAAAGACAGAATCAAAATGAAAAAGACCTTTATTTCCCTGTTTTTAGGACTGCTGTTAATAAGTTGCACATCGAAAGTAGAAACCGTTACACTAGCACCGGAAGAAGATGCTTCGGGATTTGTCCTTGTTACTGATGTCATACCAGAAGCTATTCTGGAAATACGCTATTTCAGTACATATAACTTCATTGGCGACCGTATTCCCGGATACGAAGAGCCTCTGGCCTTGCTGACCCGTGAGGCTGCAGATTCCCTGAAGGCAGTAAGCCAGGACCTGCAAGAACAGGGTTACCTGATCAAGATCTTTGATACGTACCGCCCGCAGTGCGCCGTGGATTACTTCATGCTGTGGGCTGAAGATACTGCAGATGTACGCATGAAGGAGTATTTCTATCCGGAACTGGAAAAGAAAGTGCTTATCCCAGAAGGTTATATTGCACGAAAGTCTGGACACACCCGAGGCTCTACTGTGGACCTCACCCTTTTCGACATGAAACTGGAACGCGAAGTGGACATGGGCTGCACCTATGATTATTTTGGACAGGCATCACATCCTGATGTCCTGCCGGGTGAAGAAGCTGGCGCTTACCAGCCTATCAACCAGCAGCAATATGACAACCGCATGATTCTGCAAAAGGCTATGCTGAAGCATGGTTTCAAGCCTCTGGACAGTGAATGGTGGCACTTTACACTGAAAAACGAACCTTATCCGGATACCTATTTTACCTTCCCTATAAACTCAAATGTGATAAAATGAAAAACAGTTTTCTGGAATCAAAACCAAGATACGAGATATTAGATGGCTTACGCGGTGTAGCTGCGCTGGTAGTGGTGCTGTACCACCTGGTAGAATGCTACCCGGCAGAGTATGTAAGCAACTTCATGGCACACGGCTATCTGGCTGTGGATTTCTTCTTTGCACTGAGCGGTTTTGTCATCGGCTATGCGTATGACGACCGCTGGGACAAGATGAGTACCTGGGGCTTCTTCAAGCGAAGAATTACCCGACTGCACCCTATGGTCATCATGGGTGTGCTGGTGGGTGTCTGCTTCTTTTACTATTCCGGCGACTGTGAGATTTTCAACAAGGTGGACGATGCTGCCTGGTGGATGCTGCTGGTACAGTCTCTGCTCCTGATCTGCATGATTCCACTTCCTTCTTCCATGGATATACGTGGATGGGGAGAGCTGACCAGCATTGACGGCCCAATCTGGACCCTGATGTTTGAGTATGTGGCCAACATTTTCTATGCGCTGTTCCTGCGCAGGACCGGACGCACCGTCCTGGCCATTCTGGTGGCTCTGAGCGCTGTCTTGACTGCCGACTGCACCCTGCACCTGAACCTGTTCGGCAATCTGGTTACCGAATGGCAGCAATACTCTGTGATAGGTGGTTTCTACCTGAATCCAGAGAACCTGTATATAGGTTATGTACGCTTGCTTTACCCCTTCCTCTGTGGCTTGCTGCTGAGCAGAATGGGAAAAACCATCAAGATAAACAACGGCTTTGTAGTCACTGCCCTCATGGTACTCATCATGCTGGGTATCCCGAACCTGGGAACTACACACAAGATCTACGACGGCATCTACCAGCTGGTGTGCATCCTGCTGGTCTTCCCGCTGATTCTTTCCATAGGTGCCGGAAGCACACTGGGCAAGAAAACCACAGGTATCTGCAAGTTCCTGGGCGAGATTTCCTTCCCACTGTATATTACGCACTACCCTATTATCTACATGCACACTTCCTGGTATCAGCGCCATACCGATGCTGCACTGGGAACACATCTCATGATAGGATTCTGCACGCTACTCATTGCCCTGGGCATTGCCTACGCTGCACTGCGCCTGTATGATGAACCGGTACGTGCATGGCTGAAGGAACACTGGCTAAAAAAATAGCAGTTAATCCTCCAGACATATTTCCAGCCTGTTCATAGGAACCAGAACGGAGTGGAATCCCAAGGAATTACCCACTTCTATATTCTCCCGGGTATCGTCGAAATAGACCGTTTCCTGCGGGATAAGCCCAGTGGCAAGTATGACCTCCTGAAAGATGCGAGGGTCTGGCTTGGCCAGCTGCATCTCATAGCTCAGGAAGGTTTCATGAAAAAGGTCGGAAACCCGATAGCCGCTTTTCTCTATCTGGTGCACGGCATGCTCCCAGGCAGTATCGTAGATGTTGCTGAGCAGATACACCTTATATCGCTTCTTAAGGCCGGCTATACGCTCTATGCGCGCCCGGGGGATATCGTCGAGCACTGCATTCATGGCCCAGAGAATCTCTTCCTCTGTGACACCGGGCTTGCAGAACGGACGTATGTCCCGCAGGAACACCTCCTGGCTAGTCAGTCCATTCAGAAAGCCTTCCAGTACTTTTTTCAAGGCAGGATTCTTCAGGCAGGTCACGTAGTCTGGCAGACCTGCTGCAACTAAAGCAGCGGTGTCGCGCTCAAGGTTCAGGTTGAGCACGACACCGGCTAAATCAAAGATAATGTTCTTTATCATTACTTGGTATAAATCAGTTTTCCAGTCTTCTGGTCGCGGCTGAAATGCTTGTAGTAATCCCACATGATGCGCGCTGTAGGCTTGAAGTTCCAGTGTGCATAGTTGTTTACTGCCACGAACTTGATGAGAGGAACACCGGCTGCATTCTGCTGCTCACCAATCTCCATACTGATGTGCTTGTTGGTCTCCACATGCTGACGGTTCAGCAAGGTCTGGCCAAAGGTAGCATCTTTCTGGAAATCGAGCTTTTCCTGCACTGGCATGCAGTTCAAAGTCTGGTACATTTTCCATGCCCAGTAGATGCTGCTCTTCTCATAGCTGCCCTCCTTAGGGAAGACTACAACCTCATCGTCTGTTCCGCAGACAGAGCAATATGGCATTTCCACATGACCCTGCTTCTGGAGAGCAGTCTTCATGAGCAGGTCGTAGTTCATGCCGAAAGAACGCATAGTACCACTAGGGAACAAACCACCGCTGTGACCACCTACAGCAGCAAACAGATGGCTGCTGTGTACACCCAAGGTGCTGGCAGTGAATGAACCAGCACTCAGGCCCTCGGCATAGACACGGCTAGGATCCAGCTGAGGATGCTCCTGCAGAATCTGCAGAATGGTAGCCTCAATGCCATCCAGGCCCATAGCCTCATAGCCATTGCCCTGCCACTCCAGCTCTGCCACTGCAAATTTCTCCTCGGCAGCCAGTTCAATGAAACCACTCATCTCTGCCTGAGTACGAGGGTCATTGGTATTGCCGTGCAACAGAATCATAAGAGGAATGCTCTTCTCTGCTGGCTTGGCAGCATCGCCTGTACCCTGCGGGAAGTATTCATACCACAGGTATTTGGTTTCCTTACCCGGAATGTCAATCAGTTTCACGGTGCGCTCTACACCTGCATGGCCTGGCCATACGGTAGGTTCCAGTTCATAGACACCACCCTTGCCACGTTCCTTGCCGTAGTACCAGGTCTTACCCAGATTGCCAAAACGGTAGTTCTTGCTGAGCACCTGCTCCCAGGCAGCGGTGAAGGCCTCCTTTGCAGAAGCATAGGCTGCTGTGCTCACTACTACACGCTGCAGAGGTTCCTCTGCATTGGCATAAATCTGGTTCTTACCCTCAGTAGCGGTAAGAACGGCAGCATTCTGTGCAATGTACTGCTTAGCTACCTGCTTGGCTGTAGCACCTGCCACGAAAGCAGGAACAGGGCAAGCAGAGGTGTAAGTACCTGGCTTTCCTCCATAGGTGAAGATGCCTGCAATTTCCTCGGCATGCTGTGCAATGACCTGATTAACACAGGTAGCACCCTGACCTATACCAATGACCTTCAGGTTACCTATTACCTTGAGTGCATTGAAAATCTTGTCGTAGCCTTCCAGGTCTACAGGACCAGAAACCACGTAAGAAGCACCCAGTTCAGTAGCCAATTCGCGAATGCCCAGGTCATCCACCACCTTCAGTGCCTCTGCACCAGAAGCTGGAGCCTTGTCGGCAATGACCAGGAAAGTAGGTACCATGTTGCTGATAGGGCCAAATGGATCACGAGGAGCCTGTGCACCCTGCATACGGTATGGAGTGAAAGCCTCTGTTCCAGGCACCTTAACCATGTATGGAGGATTCAGCTCAGGACAAGCCTTCTTGATGTAATTTACAATCTGCAAGGTAGCAGGTGGCAATACGGTATTGTGGTCAAAGCCCTCCAGCTCGTTCAAGCTTACACGGGTATTTCCGATGTTTCTTGAAACAGACAGGAACAAGGCATTTTCTTCCCAGCGGTCTGCCATTTCCAGCATACGTCCACCAGTAATCATGAAAATAGGGGCTGTATCCTTGCGGGTCTTGTTAACAGGAGCATATTCGTCGATGATAGGAATTCCGTTTGGAAGTCCTCTCTCCTTACGAATGGTGAAGTGAGTCACGGTCTGACCGCTCACTGGCAGGTAAGCAGCTACCTTGTCGCAGTCTTCACCGTATTCTGCCATCCATTTTTTGTCGGTAGCCAGAATAAGTGCCAGGTAACCTCCGGCACTATGTCCGCTCACGAAGATGCGGTCCTTGCTGCCGCCGTATTCTTCTACATGCTTGAACGCCCAGGCTACTGCCATGGCTGCATCTTGAATATAACCCGGATTCTTTACCTTAGGGTAGAGACGGTAGTTCACACCTATCACACCAATGCCGTTATCCTTGAAATACTGTGGAATTTCCTTCTGGCCGCCTTCCAGTCCTCCACCGTGGAACCACACGATGGTAGGGAAGTTCTTGCGATCTGTCGGGTAGTAGAAATCCAACTTGCAGCGTTCCAGACGATAGGCATCTGTTTCACCGTCATTTACATACGGTATGTCTGTCACTGTGGTGTAGTTCTGCGCCACAGCCATGACTGCACAGAGGCAGCTCAGACAAAGGGTAATGAGTTTCTTCATAGGTATTTTAATCATTTTAACTTCCATGTTCCATTCTCACAGGTAAATGCATAATGGCCACTTTCCAGCTCATAGTGAGCCACAGCATGCTCCAGATGGGTTTCCTGACCTACATAACCCTCGCCAGAGCCTGCATTACCTGGAAGGTACAAAGTAGCAGAAGTATTGGCAGGAACGGTTACTTCATAGGTCAGCATCTGGCTCTTTCCGTCGGCTGTCCACTTTACGGAGATTGTACCGTAATTACTCTCGTAGCTTCCTTCCAGGCTGCTATACAATGGGCCTACGGTAGGTTGCAGCGTGAAGTGCTTGTAACCTGGCTGACCCTTCTTGGCATCGCCACTGGTAATACCCAGAGAGTATTCATACATCCACTCACCTACTGCACCCAGTGCAAAGTGGTTGAAAGAGTTCATACTGTTTTGGTTCTTCTCGCCGAAGGCTACCTCATAACCGTTCCAGCGCTCCCAGACTGAAGTTGCACCCAGGGTGACAGGGTAGAGCCAAGAGGTGAACTTGGTAGAAGTGAAGAGTTTATAAGCATCGTCCCACTTACCACCGCGAGTCAGTGAAGGCAACATGTTAGGTGTGCCGCTAAAGCCGGTAGTGATGGTATAAGGAGCGAAAGTCATGCTTTGGCCATCAAAGCTAGCCGATGGATTGGCTGTAAGCTCTGCCAGATACTGCTCTGCCTGAGCCTTGTACTTAGGCAGGAAGACATTGAAGTTCAATGGAGTGGCATAAGAGCTTTGTGAATGGATAAGCTTTCCGTCGGCACTGCGGGTCTTGCCGGTAGCAGGATCCACGTAGCAGTCGTTCCACTCCTGGAGAGCCAGGTCATGGCGTTCGCGCAATAATTCCGCATAGTCTGTACGGCCAATAGCTTCGGCCATGACAGCAGTGACATCCATGAGATGGATGTAAATGGCATTGTTACACAAGTCGCTGGTAGTATGAGGGTCCATGCTCAGCCAGTCGGCCAGACCGGTAGCCTTGGCACTGAGGTGTGGATATTTCTCACTCTGATCATAGAAATCCATACCATTCAACCAAGACATCATAGCCTCCATGTTCTCTTCAATGATCTGCTTGTCGCCATACTGCTGGTAGAGCTGCCAAGGTACCTGGCAGACTGCTCCACTCCAGGTAGTACCATCGGCAAAGGTCTCGTCATCGGCCATGTTATAAGTAGGTACGGTGCTTCCAATACCTCCTGCAGCATCGGTTTCTGAGCCAATACCCTGATCGGCACGCAGAGCCACCATCCACTGGCGGAAGAAGTTGCGGACATCGCTATTGTAGGTTGCGGTACGGGTATAAGCCTGTGCATCGCCAGTCCATCCCATGCGCTCATTACGCTGAGGACAGTCGGTAGGAATAGTGAAGAAATTACCCAGCTGACTGCGCTGGATGTTCTTGATGAGCTGGTTCACCAGCTTGCCTGTGGCATTCTTATCGGTAGTAGTAACCTGGTAAGTGCCCTGAGGCAGCTTGTCGCTAGACAAAACCAGACCCTTTACATTCTCCAGAGGCAGGGCACCCTTGTGAGAAGGCAAGGTAATCTGCACGTACTGATAACCACGGAATGTGGTAGATGGCTGAATGGTGACAGCCTCAGAACCCTTGGCTACATAGAAATCGGTATCAAATGCAGCACGCATGGTCTCATACTGAGGACGGCCAGCCTGCTTCTTATAGGCTGCAGGGAACAACTGTTCTGCATAACGTACAATAACAACATCGCCTTCCTTCAACCATCCGGCAGGAATGCTGATGGAAGGAACACCTACCATGTTCACACCCATGTTGTAGATATAAGTGTGACCGTCCTTGCTGTGAGTAGCACACAGGTTCTGGGCATTCAAGGTCTCACGAACCTGTACCAGGCCATCATAACGTGCCTGCAAGTCAGGGTGCATCCAGGAGCGCATACTGATTACCTGTGGAGTCTTCCAGGAAGCATCAGCATAGCCAGCTGTCTTCCAACCCTCTACTGCAGCTTCCTTGCGAGCATCGTAGGTCTCACCCTGGAAGAAACTACCAAAGCGGATAGGACCGTCGGTGTACATCTTCCAAGTCTTAGGATCTGAAACGATAACCTCTTTTGTACCATCTTCATAGCGGATGACCAAGCGAGCTAACAATGCCTCATGATCACCGAAGAAATTATAGTTGGTGCTGGTAAAGGTCATGTAACCGGTGAACCAGCCCGGATTAAGCTGTGCTGCAAGAGCGTTGGCACCACTCTGCAGGAGAGCAGTTACATCGTATGCCTGGTAAGTAAGCGTTTCACGGAACTGGCTGTCGCCTGGAGCAAACCAGTCATTACCCACACGCTGGCCGTTGATGTAGAGCTCATAAGAACCCATGGCAGATGCGTAAATCTTGGCACTCTTTACTTTCTTTCCCACCTGGAAAGTCTTTCTGAGCTGGGTCAGTGCGCCGTGGGTAGGGTCGGCAGTAGCCAGGGTCATGGTCTTCTCCTCGCCCTTTACTGCAATGGTCTTGCCATTTACTGTCACACCCTTCAGGTTCTTGAAGATGCCGTAGTGCTGAGCATCAAAAGCAATTGGGTCTTCGCTCATACCGCAGTTCAGAATCTGATAATCGGTAAATGCTACTTCAGAGCCTGCTTCTGCAGCAAAACCAACCTGGCCCAGATGAGGTACTGTATTGTAGTTACCGCCACTGCCGTAAGGGCTCACGGTAAGCTTAGTACCCTTAGGGAACTGCTTACTGGTATGACCTACAGCAAAGCCTCCCCAGCCGAAACGGCGAGGTTTCTCTATGATCAGGTCCTTGCCATCGATCACAAAATAGATCTGACCATATTCCACGTAAACCTCCAGTGCATGCTGTGCCTGCTTGCTAGATGCAGGGAGCAGTTCTTCAAGGTTTGTATCCGGATGAGTGGATTTCTTGACAGAATAGAGAGGCGCGTCAGCCTTGCCTGTAGGTGCAAAACCTACGCGATAGACATTCAGGGTAGTTTCGCCAGAGAAATCCAGCTCTACGCGAACATAATGTGTTCCGCTTACACTTTCAGGGTTCTGGAAAGGATCCTGGAAACGGAAGTCGCCAGCACCCATCACCAGCGACATCTTGTCGCCACTCTTGATCTGGAACTTGGTAGCAATCTCAAAATAGCTCTGGGCAGCTGCATCCAGACGGTTCTCGGTAGAACCAATCCACTGTGCACCGTCCCAGGCATAAATGGTCTTGTTCATTAATCCGGTTTCAAAACGGGATGCACTTTCATACTGCTTTCCATCCTTGTCCCATACGTTCACTTTCCACGCATAGGCAGTTTCAGGCTGCAGGGAAGTTCCCAGATACTTGATGTTCTGTGATTCAGAAGAATTCTTCTTGCCGGAATTCCACAACACCTTACCATCACTCTCGCGAGTTACAACAAGCTGATAGGCAGTTTGTTTCTGGCCTTTTTCCTTAGAACTCATCTGCCAGCCAAACAACGGATGGGCATCTTCTACCGTGATAGGGTTTTCTAAATCCTGAACGGTAAGTTTACTGATGGTGGTCTGGGCACATAGTGGTGACAGAGCACAAACCATCAATAATAAAGACAAATACTTTTTCATGATATTTTATTACTGATTATGCCGTCAAAGTTAGCAAAAAAGCTGAAATTAAATGCGAGAAGTTGAATATTTCAGTATATTTGCAAAAATATCGAGTAATTTTTTAAATCAACACTCATGAAAAAAACACTTTTTTTACTTGCATTGAGTATGGCAACAACAGTATCTGCCCAGCATCCAAATCCTAGCATCAGCTATTTAGAAATCTTTGACGTAGAAGCTGGCACACACAAAATAATCAAGGAATTCCCTTACACTATTGAGGCTCCAAACTGGACCCCAGACGGTAAGTGGTTAGTGATCAACAAGGGTGGAAAACTCTACAAAATTGCCCCAGACGGTTCTACCGACCTGGAGGAAATCAATACCGGCAGCATTACCCAGTGTAACAATGACCACGTCATCAGTGCAGACGGTAAGTTCATCGGCATCAGTAGCAACAATCCTAAAATGAAAGGTTACAACAGCTACGTATTCGTAGTTCCTTTTGAAGGTGGTGAGCCTCGCCAGGTTACTCCTATAGGCCCTAGCTACCTGCATGGCATCAGCCCTGACGGAAAGACACTGGCATACTGCGCATTCCGCGGTCCTAATCAAGAACAGGATGTATGGACCATGCCAGTAAAGGGTGGCAAGGAAACCCGACTGACAACCGCTCCTGGTTTGGATGACGGTCCAGAGTATAGCCGAGACGGAAAGTACATCTGGTTCAACAGTGTACGCACTGGCCGCATGCAAGCTTGGCGCATGAAAGCCAACGGAAAGGAACAGACACAGATGACCTTTGACGAGGACATGAACTCTTGGTTCCCACATATCTCTCCTGACGGAAAGAAGGTGGTTTATATTGCCTATCACGATTATGAAATTGATCCAGGTTCTCACATTGCAGACCTGAACGTACAGCTGCGCATGATTCCTGCAACAGGTGGAAAACCAGTAGTTCTGACAGAGCTCTTCGGCGGTCAGGGTACTATCAACGTTAATTCCTGGAGTCCTGACAGCAAGAAATTTGCTTATGTAAGCTATCGTATCAAGGATGAAATTGACGCTCCTAAGAAGGACATCAACATTCAGCTGTATTCAGCACGTGACCTGATTGGTACTCCAGAAAAGTTCGCAAAGAATCATGAATATGTACTCATGCGTCTGGCTCAGATGGGTTATACAGGCGTAGAGGCTGCAAGCTACAACGATGGTAAGTTCTCTGGTATGGCTCCTGCTGCATTCAAGGCAGAAATTGAGAAGGCTGGCCTGAAACTGGTTTCTTCACACACCAGCCACGCACTGACCAAGGAAGAAATGGCTAGCGGTAACTTTACAGAAGCCCTGAAGTGGTGGGATGCTTGTATTGCTGCACACAAGGCTGCAGGTGTTCCTTACCTGGTTATGTCCTGGAGCAACCCTCTGGACAACGAGGCTGACATGAAGACTATGGCCAACTATCTGAATGCCATTGGCGAGAAGTGTAAGGCTGCAGGTATCAAGTTCGGTTATCACAGCCACAGCCACGAGCTGAAGAAGGTGGCTAACACCACCATGCTAGATGTATTCCTGGCAAACACCAAGCCAGAAAATGTATTCTTTGAGTTAGACGTATACTGGGCAGTCATGGCAGGTGCAAGTCCTGTAGAATACATGACTAAGTATCCAGGTCGTTTTGAACTGCTGCACATCAAAGATAAGTATGAAATCGGCCAGAGTGGAATGGTAGGCTTCGACGCTATCTTCAAGAACTTCAAGAAAGCCGGAACAAAAGGCTTCGTGGTAGAGTTGGAAAGCGCAAGCACCAAGAATATCCTGAAGGGCCTTCGTGAAAGTGCACTTTATCTGCGTCATGCTGATTATGTTCAACCTAGCTACAAGTAATCCATGAAGAAAATTGGTATTTTAGGATGTGGCAAGATTGCACAAGTCCGTCACATTCCAGAACTGGCAGATAATCCTGACGTTCAGCTGGTGGGGTATTACAATCCTACCACCAGCCGAGCTGAAGACATGGCAGCAAAATATGGGGGAAAGGTATATGCCAGTGTAGAAGAGCTGACAGCTGACCCTGAAATTGACGCTGTAGTAGTTGCGCTGGCCAACCAGGCTCATGCCTCTGTAACTATCCAGGCACTGAATGCAGGTAAGGACGTACTTTGTGAAAAGCCTATGGCAGTCACCCCAGAAGAGTGTGAAGCTATGGTAGAAGCAGCAAAGAAGAACGGAAAAATCCTCATGATAGCCCAGAACCAGCGCTTGACCAAAGCTCATGCAGAAGCTCGTAAGATGATTGCAGAAGGTACCATCGGTAAGGTTCTTACCTTCCGCACAACCTTCGGTCATGGAGGACCTGAAACCTGGAGCATTAACCCAGGAAAGAGTACCTGGTTCTTCAACAAGAACAGTGCTGCCATGGGTGCTATGGCAGACTTAGGCATTCACAAGACCGACTTAATTCAATTCTTGTTGGGTCAGAACGTCACTTCCGTTTCTGCCACCATCTCTACACTTGACAAAACAGATGAAGATGGTCAGCTCATTGGAGTGGACGATAATGCCATCTGTATCTACACCATGGAAGATGGCACCATAGGCACAATGACCGCCAGCTGGACCTACTACGGAGCAGAAGATAATTCTACAGTCATCTATGGTACAGAAGGTATCTTGCGCATTTATGACAACCCAGATTATGCCATTCAGCTGATAAAGAAGGATGGTGAACAGATTAACCTGGATGTAGAGGCTATCCAAACCAATGACAACCAGACTAAGTCGGGCATGCCAGACCTGTTCATTGAAACACTGGAGAAGAATCTGGACTCAGACCTTCTGGGTGAGAAGATTCTTCCTGCCATGAGAGCTATCTTTGCTGCTCTTAAGAGCAATGCTGAGAAACAAACAATAGAAATCCCAGAAAACAAAACCAAATAAGACATGAAACTAGGATTTGTAAGTGCAATCCTTGACGGTTGGACCTTTGAGGAAATGATGGATACGGCCCAGGAAATGGGCTTCCAGTGTGTAGAAGTAGCTTGCTGGCCTTGCGGAAAGGCAGAGCGTCGCTATGCTGGTGTCAGCCATATCAACGTAGACGAGCTGAACGTAGATTATATCAAGGAATATACAGCTAAGTGTGGGGTGGAAATTTCATCCCTGGCATTCTATCCAAATACGATGGATGCTGATCTGGAGAAGCGCCAACACAACATTGAGCACCTTTATAAAGTAATTGATGCCAGTCACAAGCTGGGTGTCAACATGGTTACAACTTTCATAGGACGTGATTCTTCTAAATGTGTGGAAGAAAATCTGGAACTGGTAGCTCAAATCTGGCCACCTATTCTAGACTATGCCAAGGAAAGAGGAGTTAAGATTGCCATTGAAAACTGCCCAATGCTGTTTGACCGCACCCAGTGGCCAGGCGGACAAAACCTGATGACAACTCCAGTTATCTGGAAGAAAGTCTTTGACATTCTTCCATACGACAATTTAGGCATCAACTATGACCCATCTCACTTTATCTGGCAGATGATAGATTATATCCAGCCGCTGTACGAGTTCAAGGATAAGATCTTCCATGTACACTGCAAGGACATCAAGCTGGATGTAGAGAAGATGAAGCGTTGTGGCATCATGGCTTATCCTCTGGAATACATGCACCCTAAACTCCCAGGACTTGGCGATGTAGACTGGGGCAAATACATTTCTGCGCTGACCGATATAGGGTACGACAGCTTTACCTGCATAGAAGTAGAAGACCGTGCCTTTGAAAGCAGCAAGGAAAAGGTTCTTGACAGTCTAAAGCTGTCAAAGAAATACATGGAACAATTTGTAATCTGAGACAATGCTGAAACCTTATTTCCAAGAAGAACAGATAGAAGCCGGCTGCGATGAGGCAGGCCGTGGTTGCTTGGCAGGTGCCGTTTATGCTGCCGCTGTCATTTTACCGAAAGACTACCAGAATGAGCGATTGAACGACTCCAAGCAGCTTACCGAGAAACAGCGCTATGAGCTTCGCGAAGAAATACAGCGCGATGCCATTGCCTGGGCTGTAGGTGTGGTAGATGAAAAAGAGATTGATGAAATCAACATTCTGCGTGCATCTTTCTTAGCTATGCACCGGGCTATAGACCAACTTAAAGTACGCCCAGGCTATCTGATTATTGACGGAAATAGATTTAACCGTTATCAAGACTTGCCATACAGCACCATTGTAAAAGGTGATGGAAAATACCTATCCATTGCAGCAGCTTCCATCTTGGCAAAGACCTACCGTGACGACTATATGAATCGACTTCATGAGGAATATCCAGTTTATGACTGGAATAAGAACAAGGGTTATCCTACCAAGAAACATAGGGCTGCCATAGCGGAACATGGGGTTAGCCCCTATCACCGATTGTCATACAATCTGCTAGGCGACGGACAAATGGAACTATTCTCGAAAGACGAGATGAAAGGATAAAAAAAGCGGGGCTCCCAAGAGTCCCGCTTTTTCTTTATCGTTTAGGAATATCTACGAAGTGTTCGCTCTTTCCTCTCAAGTGCTCTGAGAAGTAGTCAACTAATCTCCAATAGAAATACTCATTCATATCACCAAAGCTGTGACGCTGCTGAGGCAGGAAAAGCATATCAAAACGCTTGCCTGCCTTGATGAGGGCGTTGATTACACGGATGGTGTTACCTGGGTGTACATTATTATCGATGTCACCATGTACCAGCAAGAGGTGACCCTTCAACTGAGAAGCAATTTCCTGGTTAGTACCAATCTTATACTGGAATGTTGTATCACCCTTCTCTGTGACAACCTCCTTTACACCATGATGAGTTTCACTCCACCAACGGTTGTAAATGCTGTTGTCATGATTACCAGCACAGCTAACTGCCACCTTAAAGAAATCAGGATACTGCAGAATAGCAGCTGTACTCATGAATCCACCACCACTGTGACCATGGATACCTACTTTATTAATATCCATAAAACTATGACGAGTTGCCAGCTGCTCAATGGCAGCCTTGTGATCAGCCAATGGATAATCGCGCATATTACCATAACCATAGTTGTGGTACCACTTAGAACGGTTAGGGTGACCACCACGCTGTCCTACTGTCACCACAATGAATCCAGCCTGTGCCAGACGGTCAGTACGTACGGTAGGTGCACGGAATGCATATTCTGTAGCCTCAACCTGAGGACCTGGATAAACATAGTCTACGATAGGATAAACCTTGGTAGAATCCATGTTGAATGGCTTGTACATGACACCATACAAGTCGGTTATACCATCTGCAGCCTTTACAGTAAAGGTTTCAGGGAACTGGTAACCAGCGGCAAACAACAGAGAGAAGTCTGCCTCCTGCAAGGTCATGATCTTATTGCCATTTGCATCCAGCAAGTCTGTCTTAGGAACAGTATTTACACGGGAATAGTTATCAACGACAATTAAGCCATCATCATCCATCTGTACCTCATGTACATAATCGCCAGGAGTAACCAATTTTGGAGTACCGCCATCAAGACCTACCTTATATAAATGCTGATAGTAAGGATTCTCCTTAGGGTTCATGCCACAAGCCTTGAAGTATACTGTACGAGACTTTTCGTCAACCAATACAACATCCTCGACATGGTAAGAACCCTTGGTAATTCTGTTCTTCAACTTACCGTTTGTATCATAAAGATAAAGATGTGCCCAACCGTCACGCTCGCTCCACTGAATCAGTTCCTTATTGCCAATGAGACGCAGGCTTCGGGTTTCCTGATAAGTATTCATGCGCTCAGGGATGATAGTCTTGATAGAATCATCACCCAAAGTATAGGTACACACGTCTATACGGTGCAAGTCACGACTACTACGGGTCAGGAAGAAACGATTGTTATCGCCCAGCCAGGTAGAAGCTAAGTCTTCCACACCAGTATCACGCTTCTTGCGTGGTGTTCGCTGAATGCCCAAGGTCTGATCCTTGTACATGGCAGTCTTGATTTCCTTGCGGGTATTGTTGCTCATGTCAAAGAGATAAAGATGCTCTATAGGAGCCTCCTTTTCACCTGGCATCTGGTACTTATAAGTCTCCAGAGTAGGTCTTGGATTAGCAACAGAATTGATTACCCAAAGATCTTTTACTGCACGCTCATCTTCTACAGTAATAGCAAAATAGCGAGAGTCTGGTGACCAGGTAATGCCATAGACACCTCTACGCTTACCATTCATCAGTGTATCTGTATTCAGCATATTTCCTGGCTGGCCATAGCCAAAGTCCTTCACACCATCGGTGGTAAGCTGAATTTCTACAATAGTACTATCCTTCTCGTTTTTCTTAGCCTTCTGATAATCCTCATAGCTCATGCGATAGAGGTTCAGGTCTTTTGCATAGATAACGGTTTTCTTGTCTGGAGACACATTACCCCAGCGTGCACCTCTTTCTTCCTTACCTTCCTCTTCTGTGAGTTGAGTCAGCTTTCGGGTCTGAGAATCATAAGAGAAATAAAAGGTCTCTTTCTCTTTTCTTCCACCCTTCCTACTAGCTTTCTCACGAGTAGATGGAACCTGGAAAGTAAAGGTTCGTGCATCTTCTTTTACCTTAAGGCCACGGATATTCAAATGCTGCGCATCGAATGGATCCTGAACAATCTCGGTTAGCTGAGCTGCCAACTCGTCTAAGTCAAACAAAGCTTTTTGAGTGCGGGTTGCAGCATCTACAATGTACCAGTTTGTACCTTTTGTTGTTTTGTACTCATACCAGAATTTTGAACCCTTCTGCATCCAAACAGGATTAACCTTGGTTGAAAACAGCATGTTGTTCAACTTCTCCTGGGTAAATTTCTCTGCCTGAAGATATTCTGGCAGACGCTCCTGTGCCAAGCTGGCTAGACTAAAAGCAGCCAGCAAAGCAAACATAAGTGTTTTCTTCATGTTATATGTGATATGTAATTATATGTTCAGAACATCTTGCGAACACGCTCAATACCAGCAACCAGTGCATCAATCTCTTCCTTAGTATTGTAAAGTGCAAAAGATGCACGTACAGTACCCTCAATGCCTAAGCGACGCATTAAAGGTTCTGCACAGTGGTGACCTGTACGGACAGCTATACCCAATCGGTCCAGCAACGTTCCTAAATCCAGATGATGGATATCACCCACCAGGAAAGAAATGACAGCATCTTTTTCTTTTGCCTCACCAAAGATACGCATACCCTCTATCTGATGCATGCGTTCCATAGCATAGCGTGTGAGCTCCTGCTCATGAGCAGCAATATTTTCCATTCCCAGAGCTGAACAGTAATCCAATGCCTTTGCCAACCCTGTAGTAGCAACATAATCTGGAGTACCGGCCTCAAATTTAAAAGGAAGGTCATTGAATGTCGTCTTTTCAAAACTTACATTCTGGATCATCTCTCCTCCTCCTTGATAAGGAGGCATCTTTTCCAGGAAATCTTCCTTTCCATACAGCACACCTACCCCTGTAGGTCCATAGATCTTATGACCACTGAATGCAAAGAAATCGGCATCCAAATCCTGAACATCAACAGGAATATGAGGTGTACTCTGTGCACCGTCTATTGCCACTGGGACACCATGTCCGTGGGCAATTTTTATAATTTCCTTAACCGGATTAATAGTACCTAGCACATTGCTCACATGGGCCACACTCACCAATTTTGTCTTTTCTGTGAACAAGGCCTTGTATTCGTCCATCAGCAATTCACCCTTGTCATTCATCGGAATGACCTTCAGGACAATGTTCTTGCGACTCTGAAGCAATTGCCAAGGAACGATATTGCTATGATGCTCCATGACGGAAACAATGACTTCATCACCATCTTTCAGGAAAGCCTCGCCAAAAGAATAAGCCAGCAAGTTCATGCTCTCTGTAGTACCACGAGTAAAGATAATCTCCGAGATACTACGCGCATTGATGAAGCGGCGCACAGTCTCACGAGAAGCCTCGTGCAACTCTGTAGCCTGCTGTGATAAAAAGTGCACTCCGCGATGCACATTGGCATTCACGGAGTAATACTCATTGACCAGAGAATCTACAACCACACGCGGTTTCTGGGTGGTAGCACCATTATCCAGATAAACCAGTGGACGCTTGTACACCTCACGGCCCAAGATTGGGAAATCTTCCCTTATTTTATATACATCGTACATTACTTACACAGTTTGCAACCAGTACACTTGTTCAATTCTCCACGGAAACGTTTTTCTACCAGATAATGAAGACGATCACGTAAAGGTTCCAGATCAACCTTATCTATCACCTCACCGACAAAAGCAAACTTTAACAGAAGCTTTGCCTCTTCCAAAGATATACCACGCTGACGCATGTAGAAGAGAGCTGCTTCATTGAGCTGGCCCACTGTTGCACCATGGTTACACTTCACATCATCCGCATAGATTTCCAGCATAGGCTGGGTATACATGTGAGCGGTCTTTGTTGCACATAAATTGGCATTGGTTTCCTGTGACTCTGTCTGCTGTGCTTCTTGGCGAACCAGTATTCGTCCGGCAAAAGCTCCCACAGCCTCTTCATCCAGAACATACTTATAAAGTTCATTGCTGATACACTTAGGCACTTGATGATCAACCAAGGTATGATTGTCAACATGCTGTTTCTTATCCGCAATCACTCCGCCATACAGATTAACCTCTGCCTGTTCGCCTACCAGACCTACATAAGTCATGTTGCGGGTATAGCCATTGTGAAGGGTCAACGAGTTCAAGGTAACCTTACTTTCCTCATGCTGCTGAACATACAGGTTACTGAAACGTTTGTTTTTAACATGCGTCTCCTCCAGTTCGTAGAGTTCCAGAGAACTTCCCTTTGCCGCAAAAACCTCAACAACCTGAGTTGTCAGGAAATTCACATCATCCATCGCATGGTCGCAGAACAAGACCTTTGCCTGTGCACCTTCCTCCAGAACCATGAGAACACGACGGTTTACCATCAGGTCTACCTTTGAAGTAAGAATATTGATCACCTGAATAGTCTTATCCTGAACCGTATTCTTTGGCAAATAAATGAACAGGCCATCCTGTGTCAACATCGTGTTAAGGGCAGTAATGGCATCTGGTTCATTGTTCTTGTGCATTGGGATAAACTCACCATCCACATATTGACCTTCCGGAGTAGTAGAAAGTGGTGTCTCCGCCTTTTTCGCTATCTGGCCATAGTACTTCATGACCAGTTCTGGATACCGTGTAGCAGCATCTTTCAAAGAGGTTATGATTACTCCTTCTTCTGGCTGATATTTTGGCAACTCCTTTGAATGAAAAGCATCGTTTACAATGAAATAAAGCAGAGTGCTCATATTTGGCACATCACACTTAAATACATCGTATGGATTTACAGGAATGTCCAGTCGATTCAGGTTCAATCCGTAGTTTGGTGCAAAAGCCTCCTGAGCATCAGTATATTTGTAACGCTCCACCTTTCGGTTTGGCAATCCCAAACGCTGAAATGTTGTAAAAGCCTCATCACGAAGTGAATCCATCACCTCACAGCTATGGCTAGACAACATCTGTCTGCACTGCTCAAAGAGTTCTATATATTGCTGTTCACTCTTCATGTCACGCTTCAATTTCTGCCTTGATCCAATCAAATCCGCGGTTTTCAATCTCCAATGCCAACTCTGGTCCACCAGTCTTTACAATTTTACCGTTCAGCAAGACGTGAACAATATCTGGCTTCAAATAATCCAGCAAACGCTGATAATGGGTGATGACCATGGCACTGGTATTTTCTTTCCTCAACTTATTGAAACCGTCAGCTACAATACGGAGAGCATCCACATCCAAACCAGAGTCTGTCTCGTCAAGAATAGCAAAAGTAGGTTCCAGCATGGCCATCTGGAAAATTTCATTACGCTTCTTCTCTCCTCCACTGAAACCTTCGTTAACAGAACGGTTTGCCAGCTTATTGTCCAATTCAACAATCTTACGCTTTTCACGCATGATTTTCAAGAACTCACCGGCAGTAAGAGGTTCTTCGCCTAGATACTTGCGCTTTGCATTTACGGCTGCACGCATGAAGTTTACCATAGAGACACCAGGTATCTCCACAGGAGTCTGAAATGACATGAATATACCTTCATGAGCACGTTCCTCAGGCTTAAGTGCCAACAGATCCTTTCCATTAAAAATAATAGAACCCTGAGTTACCTCATAAGCAGGATGACCAACCAATACATTACTTAATGTACTTTTTCCGGCACCATTCTGTCCCATCAAGGCATGAACCTCACCATCCTTGATAGTCAAGTTGATACCTTTCAATATCTCTTTGCCATTGATGCTGGCATGTAAATCCTTTATTTCAAGCATTGTTTTGTCTTTTTTATCCTACGCTGCCCTCTAGAGATACGCTCAACAGTTTTTGAGCCTCCACGGCAAATTCCATAGGAAGTTTGTTAAGTACATCCTTTGCATATCCGTTCACAATCAATCCCACTGCTTCCTCTGCAGGAATTCCACGCTGGTTGCAGTAGAAAAGCTGTTCTTCACTAATCTTTGAAGTAGTAGCTTCATGCTCTACAATAGCGGTGTCATTCTTTACATCAATATAAGGGAATGTATGTGCACCACATGTACTACTTAAGAGAAGAGAATCACAAGAACTATAGTTACGCGCACCATCTGCACGAGCATCTACTTTTACAAGACCTCTGTATGAATTCTGGCTCTTTCCGGCAGAAATACCCTTACTGATAATGGTGCTCTTGGTATTCTTTCCAATATGAATCATCTTTGTTCCTGTATCTGCCTGCTGATAGTTATTGGTAACTGCTACAGAATAGAATTCTGCCTGCGAATTGTCACCACTCAGTACACAGCTTGGATACTTCCAGGTAATGGCAGAACCAGTCTCTACCTGAGTCCAAGACAGTTTGCTGTCCGCCCCACGCAGATGACCACGTTTTGTTACAAAATTATATACACCACCCTTACCTTCAGAATCTCCTGGATACCAATTCTGTACAGTGGAGTATTTCACCTCTGCCTGCTCGTTGACAACAATTTCCACTATAGCTGCATGAAGTTGGTTTTCATCTCTCATAGGAGCGGTACATCCCTCCAGATAAGAAACATAAGCCCCATCATCAGCCACAATCAGTGTACGTTCAAACTGACCAGTATTAGCTGCATTGATACGGAAATAGGTAGAAAGTTCCATCGGACAACGTACACCCTTTGGAATATATACAAAAGAGCCGTCACTGAAAACAGCAGAATTCAATGCCGCAAAATAGTTATCACGATAAGGAACCACACTACCTAAATACTGCTTTACCAAGTCAGGATGTTCCTTTACAGCCTCACTGATAGAACAGAAGATAATGCCTTTTTCCCGAAGCGTTTCCTTGAAAGTTGTCTTGACAGAAACGGAATCCATCACAGCGTCAACAGCAGTACCACTCAGCGCAAGACGCTCTTCCAAAGGAATACCAAGCTTGTCAAAGGTCTTCATGAGCTCGGGATCAATTTCCTTTGGCCCATCCTTTTTCTTTGCGGTAGGATCCGCATAGTATGATATAGCCTGATAGTCAATTTCCGGAATCTGCAAATGAGGCCATGTCGGCATGTCCAGAGTCAGCCAATAACGATAGGCTTTCAAACGGAACTCCAGCAACCATTCCGGCTCTTCCTTACGAGCAGAAATCAAGCGGATTACCTCCTCGTTCAGACCTTTATCTATGATGTCTGTATGCACATCTGTAGTAAAGCCGTACTCATACTTACGGTCTGCTACTTCGCGCACCAGCTTATTTTTTTCTTGATCTGTTTTTTCCATTTTAAAAATATACCCACCAAGAATTAAATCCGGGTAGTGTTCTCTGCTGGATCTGTTGTATTTCTCTCCAAGAAATCTGACGGCAATAATTTACCAGCAAACTTCTGTACAGAATAATACAAGACAGAACTTTCCTTTGTTTCAACATCAACTATAGGCTCAGCCTTATACTTATCGATGAATTCTAGGAACGTCAATAGGACACTTAGGAACAGCAACATCTTAAATAGGCTGAAAGCTCCGCCCAAGATGCTGTTAATCCAGCCGAGCTTCAGTTTCTTCATGATGCGGACAAAGCCTTTTCCTAACCAGGAACATGCCAAAGGCACACAGAACCATATAAAGAAAAAAGCTATGATATGGCCCATTGTAGGCGATGTTCCTATCTTAGGTGCAAGGAAGTCTCCTAAATTGCCATACAGGAAGCAGGCAACCAGGAAACCTAATACTGCACCAACAAGGCTGATGAGCTGGGCCAAAAAGCCCTTGCTCCAACCCCACATAAATCCTATCAGCAGAAAAACTAATAGTACAATATCAAACATCTATCTTCTACGTTATTCCAAGGTCTGCTTAACCTCAATTTCCTGGAAGGTTTCAATTACGTCACCAACCTTGATATCGTTGCAGCTTGTAAGGCTGATACCACATTCGAAATTAGTAGCAACCTCCTTGACATCATCCTTGAAACGCTTCAAGGCGTTAATATTACCCGTAAAGATTACGATACCGTCACGAATCAGACGTGCCTTATCGGTACGCTTAACCTTACCTTCCTTAACCATAGCACCTGCTACCATACCAACCTTTGAGATATGGAATACTTCACGTACTTCAATGGTTGCAGTAACTTCTTCCTTGACAACCTTCTCCAGCATACCTTCCATGGCGGTCTTTACCTCCTCGATTGCATCATAGATGACAGAGTATGTACGAATGTCCACACCCTCTTGCTCTGCAGCTTTGCGAGCACCACCAGAAGGACGAACCTGGAAACCAACGATAATTGCATCGGATACAGAAGCCAAAGATACATCGCTCTCTGAAATCTGACCTACAGCCTTATAGATAACGTTTACCTGAATCTTTTCAGTAGAAAGCTTAATCAAAGAGTCACTCAAAGCCTCTACAGAACCGTCCACATCACCCTTAACGATGATATTCAATTCCTTGAAGCTACCCAAAGCAATACGATGACCAATCTCATCCAAAGTCAGACGAGTCTGGGTGCGGAGACCTTGCTCACGCTGCAATTGCTCACGTTTAGAAGCAATTTCACGTGCTTCCTGATCTGTATCCATTACATGGAAGGCATCACCAGCCTGTGGTGCACCATTCAGACCCAGGATGATTACAGGCTCTGCAGGACCCGCAGATTCAACACGCTGGTTACGCTCATTGAACATGGCCTTGATACGGCCGTAAGAAGTACCAGCCAAAACAATATCGCCAACCTTCAAAGTACCGTTTGCAACCAAGACTGTAGCAACGAAACCACGACCCTTATCCAAAGTTGATTCAATAATAGAACCAGAAGCCTTGCGGTTAGGGTTTGCTTTCAAATCCAGCATTTCTGCCTCCAGAAGCACCTTTTCCAAAAGTTCCTCTACACCAATACCCTTCTTTGCACTGATTTCCTGGCACTGATATTTACCTCCCCAGTCTTCTACCAAGAGGTTCATGTTAGCCAAATCCTCACGGATCTTCTCTGGGTTTGCACCTGGCTTATCAATCTTGTTGATGGCAAATACCATAGGTACGTTGGCTGCTTGCGCATGAGCAATGGCCTCACGTGTAGTAGGCATGACACTATCGTCAGCAGCAACAATAATAATTGCAATATCGGTTACCTGAGCACCACGTGCACGCATCGCAGTAAATGCTTCATGACCTGGGGTATCCAGGAAAGTGATGTGCTCACCACTCTTCAGTTTTACGCTATATGCACCAATGTGCTGGGTAATACCACCAGCCTCACCGGCAATCACATTCGTATTACGGATAAAGTCAAGCAAAGAAGTCTTACCGTGGTCTACGTGACCCATCACAGTAACAATTGGAGCACGTGGGAGCAAGTCCTCCTCACTATCCTCTACTTCAGCCACTGCTTCTGTTACACTTGCACTTACATATTCTGTAGTGAAGCCAAACTCTTCGGCAACAAGATTAATGGTTTCTGCATCCAATCTTTGGTTAATGGAAACCATCATACCAATGCTCATACAAGTACCGATAACCTGATTTACGCTGACATTCATCATGGTAGCCAATTCGTTGGCTGTTACAAATTCTGTCAACTTCAGTACCTTGCTCTCCATTGCTTCTTCCATGAGCTCTTCCTGAGCACGGTTGAATGCATTTTCACGCTTTTCCTTACGGTACTTGGCGCCAGACTTATTAGCCTTCTGCTTACCAGTCAGGCGAGCCAGAGTCTCTTTCACCTGCTTTGCTACATCCTCTTCGGATACAGCCTGCTGCTCACGTTCGCGAATAGAGAAGTTCAAATTACCAGCATCACGATTGTTCCTGTTGAACTTGTTGTTCTTCTGGTTATTGCCTCCATTCTGGTTTCCCTTCTGGTTATTATTTTGATTATTCTGCTTATCTTTTCTTGGAGCACCGTCCATGCGCTTGCTTTCTGCAGCAACGTCAACACGCTCTTTATTGATACGCTGGCGCTTCTTGTTTGGATCACCCTGACGCTGATCTTTCTGTCCGCCATTATTTTGACCGTTCTGGTTAATAGAAACTCCTTGAGCGTTCTTCCTACGATCGTCACGTTCCTTTTTGCGCTCCTCCTTTGTCTTTTTCTTAGGATGAGTAGACTGATTAAGCGCTGACAAGTCTATAGTTCCTAACACCTTAATCTTATTTTCATAGACAGGAACTACCTTAGTGACGCCATTTTCTTCTACAGTCTGTACTTCTGGCTTTTTAACCTTTTCTGGCTGTGGAACAGGCTTTACTTCTTCCTTCACAGGCTCTGGCTCTACAGTTTCCACAACAGGCTCTGGCTCTGGTTCTACAACCGGTGCAGGAGCAGGCTTTACCACTTCCTTTACAGGTTCTGGCTCTACAGTTTCCACAATAGGCTCTGGCTCTGGTTCTACAACTGGTGCAGGAGCAGGCTCTTCCTTCTTTTCTACTGGTTTATTCAAGGAATCCAAATCCAATTTTCCAAGAATCTTTGGTCCCTGGATTTCTGGCATTACAGGCTCTGAAACTGGAGCCTCTAACGCAATATCCACTTTCTTCTCTTTGTGCTGACGGCCCTGAAGCATTTTATCTTTGAGTTCTGCTTCTGCCTTGTCGCTGCTGAATTCTTTCTTCAATGCATCAAACTGTTCATCAGAGATCTTTGTATTCAAGTTTCTCTCATCAATCTCGCCCAGTCCTTTCTTTTTAAGAAATTCAGCAATAGTGGAAATACTTACGTTAAATTCTTTTGTTACTTTATTCAGTCTTATTGGCATATGCTATATCTTATTCCTTCTCAAATTCTGCGTTCAAAATACTGAATACCTCGTCTACGGTATCCTCTTCCAAGTCTGCTTTCTCTATCAACATATTGCGTGATGCACCAAGAACAGCCTTTGCTGTATCCAAGCCAATTGCCTTGATAGCATCGATTACCCACTGATCAATTTCATCAGAGAAATCATCCAGCAATACATCATCCTCCTGCTCATTTTCATCAATGTTACGGAATACATCAATAGTGTATTCGGTCAACATGCAAGCCAGCTTGATATTTGTACCACCCTTACCAATGGCCAGTGAAACCTGATCTGGTTCCAAATACACATTTGCCTTATGATTTGCAGGATCAAGTTCTATAGAAGAAACATTTGCAGGACTCAAGGCACGACGGATGAAAACCTCAATATTTGAACTGTAATTCACAACATCAATATTCTCATTATGCAGCTCGCGGACAATACCACGGACACGGCTACCCTTTACACCTACGCATGCTCCTACTGGATCAATACGGTCATCATAGCTTTCTACAGCAACCTTTGCACGCTCACCTGGGATACGGGCAATTTTCTTGATGGTAATCAAACCATCATTAATCTCTGGAACTTCAGCTTCCAACAGGCGCTCCAAGAATGCTGGAGAAGTACGGCTCAGGATGATTTTAGGATTATTGTTGGCATTGTCAACACGAAGGACAACTGCACGGGCAGTTTCGCCCTTGCGGAAGAAATCACCAGGAATCTGCTCATTCTTTGGCAACAGCAGCTCGTTGTTGTCCTCATCCACCAGAAGAGTCTCACGCTTCCAAACCTGATAAACCTCTGCAGCAACCACATCACCCACTCTATCCTTGTACTTGTTGTAAAGATTGTCATGCTCCAGATCCAAAATCTTACTAGCCAATGTCTGACGCAAGTTCAAGATTGCACGACGACCGAAATCCTCAAAATGAACAACCTCACTTACTTCCTCACCTACTTCATAGTCCTCTTCCACCTTCTTTGCATCGCTCAAAGAAATCTGACGATTTGGGTCCTCAACCTCACCATCTTCTACAACCTCACGAGTACGGTGAATCTCACAGTCTCCCTTATCAGGGTTTACGATGACATCGTAATTATCATCGCTACCGAACATACCGGCAATAACCTTACGGAAACTCTCCTCAAGGACACTGACCATGGTAGTACGGTCTATATTCTTGGTTTCTTTAAACTCTTGGAATGTAGCAATCATATCGACTGCCTGCTCTTTCTTAGTAGCCATAATAATCTTTACTTGAAACTAATTAGATATTTGGTATATTTCACTTCATTGTAATTAAATACAAGATCTTCCTCCTGCAGTTCAGGGCGCTTCTTTCCTTCTACCTTCACTTTCTTGGTAACAGTTACCGTAAAGGTCTCATCACCCGCATCTTTCAAGATAGCCTTCAACTTCTTGCCATCTGCTGTCAGCATCTCAACTTCTTTTCCGATGTGGTTCACGTACTGCTGCTTCACCTTAAAAGGCTGGCCAATTCCTGCGGAACCGACTTCCAATTCATAGTCTTCTTCATCACGGTTCAAATGATCCTCAATGAATCGGCTTAAATCTACGCAGTCTTCGATCCATACTCCTTCTGCATGGTCAATTTCCACAACAATCCTGTCATCAGGGCTAATGGTAACATCAACCAGGAAGTAATCCTTCTCTTTCAGCCACTCCTCAACTAACTGAGTAACAACTTCTTTCTTAATCATGTATAAAATTTTAAAAATACAAAAAGGAGGCTCTGTCAAGCCCCCTTTAATCATCTTTCCGCTGCAAAGGTAGTCATTTTCACGAAATTACAAAATAAATTACATGAAAATATTTGAAAATCATTCCTTTTCCCAATCTTTCTGCAGGATATCAACTCTTCCTTCATTGTTTTTCTGAATCAATACCTTACAAGCTTTTTCCTGAAGATTGAAGCTACGTGTATTTCCACTTTCCTTTTCAACTACAAAAAGCTGGTGCTGTTCATCAAAAGGCTTGAATTGAATCTTCAGCGTATCTGTCTCTACCAAAGCATCAAACAGCAAGCTGTCGTTCACATACAACTGGGTTTCCTGGCCCAGAAAACTGGATGCCAGCTCCAGCTGATAATAATTCTTCTTATCCTTGTTTGGAGCTTCCATTTTACCAAAGCACAAGGAAAGAAAAAGGATTACCACAAAAAGAACGGCAAATGCCATTGCGGCAATACCGACAAGGAACTGACGATTACGGTTCAGATGTTGGGTTGCTCTACTCATATCTTATTCTTTCTTTGACAAGATTTCCTTATATTTTACCTCGTCGTTTAAAATTTCTATTGCCTTTTCCAGATTAGTATCATATTTCAACGACTGCTCTACTGCACCTGCCTGATAGAAGAAGCGCTTGATAATCTCATCTGAAAGCATTTGCTCTATTTCTTCGCGATTCTGCTGAAGGTCAAAATCAATATCGTGGTTCAGTTTCTTCTCCAAAGCTTCAAACTCTTCTTTTGCCGCATTTAAATACCCTTCAAATTCCGCAATCTTCTTCAGGCTCTGAAGCGCACTTTCTGTCTGCTTGTCATATTTGAATTCACTGTCCTTGACCTTTTGGCAGAATGCCGCATAATCTTCATCTGTCAGCTTAAACTTAGCAACAGACTCTAACCCTGGATGTTTCTGGTAATACTCTGTAGCATAGTCAAATACCACATCGTCTACAGCAAGATAAGCTGTTATGTTTGCCACTGTATCCACTTTCACTTCCACATCAGGGCGTATTCCACCTCCGTCTCTAACCTCACGGCCGGCTTCGGTATGAAAAACGTGGGTAAGGCTGTCTGCAATACGGGTAGCACGGCCCAATCCATCACGGTTCTTGTAATCTATTGCCTGAACACAACGTCCACTTGGAATGTAATACTTTGAGGTTGTCAGCTTCATGCTACTGTTATAAGGCAGCTCACGTACGCTCTGAACCAGTCCCTTGCCATATGTTCTGGAACCCACAATCACACCTCTGTCATAATCCTGTAGTGTGCCTGCCATGATCTCAGAAGAAGATGCCGTATTATCGTTTACCAGCACTACCAAAGGAATGTTCTCATCCAGAGGCTCCTTTTTGGTAGAATATTCGCTCATGGCCTGCTTTGTCTTGCCCTGGGTTTTCAGAACAAGTTTTCCTTTTGGTATGAACAGATTCACTATTTCTACAGCTTCACTGAGCAGACCACCTCCATTGTTGCGCAAGTCAAATACCAAACCCTTTGCACCTTGATTCTTCAATTCAATGACAGCCTTGCGTATATCCTTGGAACAGTTTTCCGTAAAGCCACTGAAATTGATATAACCTACATTAGAAGATACGATACCATAATAGGGAACAGCAGGTGTCTGGATGGTCTCACGAGTAATCTTGAATGACATTGGCTTTTCCACACCAGGGCGCTTCACCTTCAAGACAAAACTGGTCTGGGGTTCTCCACGTAACATGGAACTGACATCATTGGTGGTCTTACCCGTCAAGTCAGTATCGTCAATCTGAAGCAATATATCACCAGCCTTTAATCCGGCACGAGCAGCAGGACTATTCGCATATGGCTCTGAGATAACGACCTTGTCCTTCTGATACAGACGGATAACAGAACCAATACCTGCATACTTTCCTGTAGTCATCATCTTCAAATCGTCCATATCATCTTCTGAATAATAGACAGTATATGGATCCAAAGAGTTAAGCATATAGTCAATACCTCTGCGTACCATTTTTTTTGTATCCAGAGTGTCCACATAGAATAAATCCAGTTCTTTGACAATAGATGAGAACGTATCCAGGTTCTTGCCAATCTCAAAGTTCCGGTCTGAATTGTTCTGTGCCATGGCTGGCATGCCAAGCAGGACGAACAAGAATAGAATATGAAGTTTCTTCATTGTTTCACGATTTTCTGCAAAAGTAGTGTAAATCCTCTTGATTTAATCAGAATAAGCAAACTTTTAACTTTATTTCGTGTGAAAAACGTATTTTTTTGCCCGAAATGTTGCACAATTCAAAAAACTGCCTTACTTTTGCACCGCATTTCAAAAGAAACTGCTTCAATAGCTCAGTTGGTTAGAGCACCTGACTGTTAATCAGGGGGTCGTTGGTTCAAGCCCATCTTGAAGCGCAGAAGAGGTACACGAAAGTGCACCTCTTTTTTTAGCAACCAACAAAAGAAAAAAAGGCTGTCAGATTTTCTGGCAGCCTTTTGTATTTAGTTATGCTTGGTTTACTTCTTCTGATACTTCTGGACACGAGCATCGTTGATGACACCCTTCCAGTTCATACCGAATGCAAACTTATAGGTATTGCCATCAGCATCCTTGTGGCACTCAAAGTCGTGAGAAACGTCTTCCATCTGCTCCTCTACTGCCTTCATGCTAGCTGGCATATCCATTGGCAGCAAACCTGATGGTTCTGCCTTACCACTGACAATGTCCAATACAACCTGATTGCTGATATTGAAGGTTACAAGCAGTGCATCAGCAGCAGCCTCAAACTCTGAAACCACTACAGGACGGCCAGTATTCAAAGCTACTACAACAGGCTTGTCACCCATCAGCTTCTTGGTATCCAGAACTACCTGCATATCATCCTTGTTGGCAGTCTTTACGGTCTTACCCTTATATGAACGGTTGGTGAAGCTCTCCTTAGGATCACCACCTGCGATACTGGTCTCGCGTGCAAACTCTGCAGTATAGTCGTTGTACTGCAAGCTCACTGGCATATAGCCGTTACCACCCTTTTCACGGTCAGCTACACTGTAACCGGCACCAGAGTTAGGTTCATTAATGAATACCAAAGCAAAGTCAGCCTGTGCAGGGTCTTCTACTACATTATAAAATTTCTTTACCAGATCCAAACTTACAGGATAATCCCACTTGTCCTCACCACTCACACCAAACATGCTTGAAGTTGGAACATAGTGACGCTTAGCAACATATACATTCTTCTTTTCTGCCATTGGAAGTGCATTGCCATGGTTCTTCACCATAACTACAGACTTCTGCTGTGTCTCATAACCAGCCTGCATGAATTCTGGGTTACCTACAATAGCCTTGGTCTCTTCAGGATCCAGGTATGGATTCTCAAACAGACCTACACGGAATACGTTCAGCAACAGACGATAAGCAGACTTCTGGAAACGCTCGTCAGCACTCTCCTTGCCATACTTGTCACACCAGATCTTGTATGCCTCAAGAACAGGACCCTTGTCGTTCTGACCACCGAACTGATCCACGCCTGCCTCCAGAATCATGAAGTGACGCTCTGCAACAGGAACATCTTCTACACCCCAGCACATACCGCCGAATGCCTCAACAGCATTGTTGTCGAACATGATGTTCCAGTCGGTACAAGCCACACCGTCGAAGTGATACTTCTCACGCAGCTGCTCAGTAATCATCCATTTGCTGTAGCTACCGCCTACATTACCGCCGTTAGGATCCTGGTTGAACAGAATACTGTAGATAGGCATGATGGCAGAAGCCATACCAGTTCCATCCTCCAGTTTGAAAGCACCTTCTGTAAATGACTTCAAGTGCTCCTCCAAGTTGTTGCCTGGATAAACAGCATATTTTCCATAGCAGAAGTGAGAGTCACGGCCACCTTCCTGTGCACCATAACCATACCAGTGCTTCACCATGGCATTCACAGAACCATGTCCCCATGCACCCTCAATGGCCAATTCTTTTGGAGAAGTCTGGAAACCATCGCAATAAGCACGTGCCATATCGGTAGCCAAATCAGAATCGTCACCAAAAGTACCGCTGAAACGGCTCCAACGTGGATCTGTAGCCAAGTCTACCTGTGGAGAAAGTGCAGTAGCAATACCCAGTGCACGATACTCCTTGGAAGCAATATCACCAAACTGCTTCATGACAGCAGGGTCAAATGTAGCAGCAATACCCAGTGAAGAAGGCCAGATAGAAATAGCACCACCTGCACCAGAGTTATATTCTGCATCAGAGCTTGAAGTATGACGAGGGTCAGAACTGTTGTTTGCAGGAATACCATGGCCCATACCTTCAACGAAAGCCTGGACATTGTTGTTCCATTTAGCTGCTACCTCAGGACTTTCTACCTGAGTGACCAATACTGCACGTACGTTATCCTCACCCAAGAACTTCTTCTGCTGATCGGTCATATCCCAGCTCTTCAATCCACTCTCTTCCAAAGAAGTACCATTATAAGTGTTGGTAGCACGCATGGCACCAGCACGTCCACCAGCAGGAATAGCCTGGTGAGCAGAATACAGCATCAGACCCGCAATTTCCTCAACAGACAGCTGAGCAGCCAAATCCTTAGCACGCTCCTCTGGGGTGTTACGCCAGTCCTCATAAACATCCAACTTGCCATCCTTGTTCAAATCCTTGAACATGTAGCCATTCTGTTCAATGAGCTGAACACCACTCTCTGGTGAATAACCCAGTGTCTGACCACCCTTCTGAATGACCAAATTGTAACCATCGTGTTCCTCAATAGTATACTTTGGACCACAGCTGGTCATCATTGCAGCACCTGCGCACAGGAGAGCTGCTGATGAAAACAATACTTTCTTCATGATAAAATGATTATTAATTAGTCTTAATGATTGATTTGCATGCAAATATACATAAAAATCCATTCAAAAGAAAAAGAGCGGCCGAAAGTTTCCTCTCAAGCCGCTCTCCTATATTAAATAAGGTAAGCCTTCTATTTATTCTGCTTTTGGCTCACGACGCTCTGGACGTGGACGACGCTCACCGCGGTCACCTTCTGGACGAGGGCGACGCTCACCACGTGGTTCACCCTCTGGACGAGGACGACGCTCACGCTGTGGACGCTCTACGTAATCAGCAGGCTTTTCAAGCAATGCCTTGCGGCTCAACTTGAACTTACCAGTCTTAGGATCAATTTCAATCAGCTTCACCTGAATCTTATCACCTTCCTTGATACCAGCCTCTTCTACGGTCTCCAGACGCTTCCAGTCAATCTCTGAAATATGAAGCAAGCCATCCTTACCTGGCAAGAACTCTACGAAAGCACCGTAAGGCATAATGCTCTGTACCTTACCCTCGTAAACCTCACCAATCTCTGGAACTGCAACGATAGCCTTGATCTTTGCCAAAGCTGCGTCGATGCACTCCTTGTTAGTACCTGCAATCTGAATCTTGCCTACACCATCAACCTCTTCAATAGAGATGATAGCACCAGTCTCTTCCTGCATGCCCTGAATAATCTTACCACCAGGACCGATAACAGCACCAATGAACTCCTTTGGAATAGTCAGAGCCTCAATGCGTGGAGCATGTGGCTTGAGGTCTTCACGTGGCTCAGAAATACACTCGGTAATCTTGCCCAAGATAAACTCACGGCCTTGCTTAGCCTGCAACAATGCCTTCTCCAGGATCTCATAGCTCAGACCATCGCACTTGATATCCATCTGGGTAGCAGTGATACCATCGCGAGTACCAGTTACCTTGAAGTCCATATCACCCAAGTGATCCTCATCACCCAGAATATCGCTCAAGATAGCATACTTGTCCTCACCTGGGTTCTTGATCAGACCCATAGCAATACCAGAAACAGGCTTAGCCATCTTCACACCAGCATCCATCAGTGCCAGAGTACCAGCACATACGGTAGCCATAGAAGAAGAACCGTTAGACTCCAGGATATCGCTTACCAGACGAACTGTATAAGGATAATCTGCAGGAATCTGGCCCTTCAAGGCACGCCATGCCAGGTGACCATGACCAATCTCACGACGGCCTACGCCGCGCTGAGCCTTAGCCTCACCAGTAGAGAATGGAGGGAAATTATAGTGCAGCAAGAAACGCTCACGCCCCTGAGTAAGTACATCGTCTACAATCTTCTCATCGCTCTTGGTACCCAAAGTACAAGATGTGATTGACTGAGTCTCACCACGGGTAAACAAAGATGCACCGTGAGGGCCAGGCAATACGTCAACCTCACAAGAGATAGGACGGATCTCTGTAGTCTTACGACCATCGAGACGCTGACCTTCATCCAAGATACAACGACGCATAGCATCACGCTCTACATCGTGATAGTATCGGTCAATCAAGCTATCCTTCTCGTCAAGGTCAATCTCCTCGTCGTTCTCATGAGCAGTATGATAAGCCTCCTTGAAATCTTCTACAATCTTCTCGAAAGCAGCAGCACGAGCGTGCTTCTCCAGAGCCTGCTTAGTTACATCGTAAGCTGGCTGGTAGCAAACCTTCTTTACCTCTTCACGAAGTTCCTCATCATTCACCTCATGGCAGTACTCACGCTTGGTAACAGTACCGCACTCCTCCATCAGCTCCATCTGAACCTTGCAGTGAGACTTGATAGCCTCGTGAGCAGCCTTCATGGCATCCAGAAGAACTTGCTCTGATACTTCCTTCATCTCACCTTCCACCATCATAATGTTGTCATAGGTAGCAGCCACCATGATATCCAGGTCTGCCTCCTCCAACTGCTGGAAAGTAGGATCAATAACAAATTCGCCATTAATGCGAGCCACACGAACCTCTGAAATAGGGCCTTCGAATGGTATATCTGATACAGCCAGTGCTGCAGAAGCAGCCAAACCAGCCAGAGCATCTGGCATATCTACGCCATCAGCACTCAGCATCAGGATATTAACATATACCTCTGCATGATAATTGCTTGGAAACAGTGGACGAAGTGCACGGTCAACCAGACGACAAGTCAGGATTTCATAATCTGAAGCTTTACCCTCACGTTTGGTGAAACCACCAGGGAAGCGACCAAATGCGCCATACTTTTCTCTGTACTCTACCTGAAGAGGCATGAAATCTGTTCCGGGAACTGCATCTTTTGCTGCGCAAACAGTAGCCAGCAACACGGTCTTACCCATGGTAAGCATCACAGCACCGTCAGCCTGCTTCGCAACTTTTCCCGTCTCGAGCTTGATGGTTCTTCCATCAGCCAGCTCGATAGTTTTTGTAATAACGTTCATCTAAAATATTGTTTGTAAAAAATGTTGTTCTGAAAAAGTGCGCAAATATACGAAATTCACCTTATATATTCGAAGACAGGGAAGAAAAACTTAACTTATTTCGCATTTTTCATTATTTTAAGGCAGAAAATGCAGAAAAATCATACGGGCTTTGTATATTTGCACCCTAAAATTGAAAATACACTCAAGTATGAAGAAAATCATCAGCTGTTTGGGATTGGCGCTGGTGGCTTTGGCCGCATGCGACAATTCCCCTAAGTTTGGCGTTAAAGGTAACATTACCGATGCAGAAGATAAAGTTCTCTATCTGGAGAATGTTGGTCTGGAGTCTATTGATGCTCTGGACTCAGTTAAATTGAACAAGAAAGGCGAGTTCGATTTCAAGGCACCAGCCCCTGGCAATCCAGAATTCTACCGCTTGCGTATTGAAGACCGTATCATTAACTTCACCATTGATTCTACCGAGACCGTGAAAGTTAATGCAAAGTTGGCTACCATGCCTACCGACTATGCCATTGAGGCATCAGAAAGCAACCAGAAAATCAAGGAATTGGCTATTAAGCAGATTAATCTGGAGAAGGCTATCGCAGCAGTAGGCAACGCAAACCTTCCTATTGGTGTAGCTCAGGACAGTGTCCAGAGCATTCTGACAAATTACAAGAACGATGTGAAGATGAACTACATTTTCAAGGCTCCTTTCGATCCTTCTTCATACTACGCATTGTTCCAGACCGTTAACGGCTATCTCATTTTCGATCCTGTTAATGACAGAAATGACGTGAAGTGCTTCTCAGCAGTTGCTACAAGCTGGGACCAGAACTTCCCACACTCAAACCGTGCCATGAACCTTCATAACATTGCCATTCGCGGCATGAAGAACACTCATGCACCTATTGTGAAAGAATTGGAGATTGATGAGAGCAAGATCAGTGAGGCTGACATCATTGACATCTCTTTGCCTGATGAAAAGGGCGAGATGCATAGCCTGACTGAACTAAAGGGTAAAGTTGTCCTGTTGGATTTTACCATTTACAACCACACTCAGTCTGCAGCACGTAACATGATTTTCCGCGAAATGTACGACAAGTATAAGGATCAAGGATTTGAAATTTATCAGGTTTCCTTAGATGCTGACGAGCATTTCTGGAAGACCAATGCAGATAACTTGCCATGGGTTTGTGTTCGCGATGGACGTGGCATCTACTCACCTAACATCTCACTCTATGGAGTAAGCAACTTGCCAACCTTCTTCCTGATTGGCAGAGACAACAGTCTGAAGATGCGTAACACAGAAATCAACGATGTAGAAAGCGAAATCCGCAAGCTGCTTTAATTTTACGACAAAAAAATAAAAAAAAGAATACTATGGCATACATGTCTAAAGAAGGCTACGATAAGCTCGTAGAGGAACTTAAATATCTGGAGACTGTTGAGCGTCCAAAAGCTTCAGCAGCCATTGCAGAAGCACGCGACAAGGGCGACTTGTCAGAGAATTCAGAATACGATGCAGCCAAAGAGGCTCAGGGTATGTTGGAAATGAAGATCAATAACCTGAAAGAAGCCATCAATGCAGCAAAGATCATTGACACCTCAAAGATGAGTTGTGAAACAGTTCAGATCATGACCAAGGTACAGTTGAAGAACGTCAAGACTGGCCAGCAGATGACCTATACCATCGTTTCACAGAGTGAGGCAAACCTGCGTGCCGGTAAGATTTCTATCCAGACCCCTATTGCACAGGGATTGCTGGGCAAGAAAGTCGGCGAAATTGCAGATATCAAGATTCCACAAGGAACCATCCAGCTGGAAGTACTGAACATTTCATTCTAATTATACCATGGCAACAATTTTCAGCATGATTGTAGCAGGTGACATTCCTAGCTACAAGGTAGCAGAGGACGATCAGTTCTATGCATTCCTGGACATCAATCCTCTGGTTAAGGGCCATACCCTAGTTATTCCAAAAAGAGAGGTGGATTATTTCTTCGATCTGACTGACGAGGAGATTGGTGCCATGCAAATCTTCGCAAAGAAAGTGGCAGTAGCCATCAAGAAGGCTTATCCATGCATTAAGGTAGGCCAGGCAGTTTTAGGTTTGGAAGTACCTCATGCCCACATTCATCTGGTTCCTATGCAAAAGGAAAAGGACATGCTGTTCACTAACCCAAAATTACAGCTCACTCCTGAAGAATTCAAGGAAATTGCAGCAAACATCGCTGCACAGCTCTAAAAAATAAAGGCCCGCTTAATAGCGAGCCTTTTTTCTTTTAAATGTATTTATCACCCAGATTTATCTGGACATCATTTACATATTTCTTCCACTTTGAAGCATTCTTCCTTGGACAAATAACCAAGAGGTCTGGGTTATCAATAACCACGAAATCCTTCAATCCATCGGCCACCACATATTTGCCCTGAGGCGCATGAATGATATTGCCGGTACAATCATAGCATACCGCATTGGATTCCGGAATCACATTGTCCTTATGATCCTTTGGCGATGTGTCATAATAGTTCTCCCAGTTACCCATATCTACCCATCCGAATGAGCATGGCTTGACGAAGATCTTACCGCTCTTCTCCAGCATGGCAGCATCGATAGACAAGTTAGGTGTCATGCCATAGTTCTGCTGGATGACCTGAATTTCTTCCTCTCTGGAAGTCCAGTTAGGACGAGCCTCATCCATTCTGCTAGCCCACTCCGGATAAAGTTCCCTTGCATTATGCAGGAAAGCCTTCACACTCCACAGGAAAATGGCTGTATTCCAATAAAACTCACCACTCTCCACAAAGAATTTGGCAAACTCCAGCTCAGGTTTCTCCACAAAAGACTTCATGCGATGCAGATTTCCCTTGGTTTCATCGGAAATCTGGATATATCCATAATTTGTTTCAGGACGAGTAGGCTTTACGGCTATGGTTAGCATTTCGTGCTCTTTCTCCACAAACTCCAGACCCTCATCTATATCCTTTACAAACAGGTCATCGCGCATGATCACCTGATCCGAAGGCACTACCACTACATTGGCATTGGGGTCACGCGCATAGATATGAAGCACAGCCCATACTACTGCAGGAGCTGTATTTCTGCGCATAGGTTCAGGAAGGATATGACGGACAGGAATCTCCGGAATCTGTTCCTGTACAAGTGGCACATAATTCTGCTGAGTCAAGATATAGATTTGGTCTGTATTGCACACCTTCTGCATTCTGTCAAAGGTCTGCTGAAGCAAAGAACGCCCCATACCAAAAAAATCTATAAACTGCTTCGGTTTTTCTTCTCGGCTCAACGGCCAGAAACGAGCCCCCTGTCCTCCTGCAAGTATGACGCAGTAATCATGTATATTGTGACTTGTTTCCATATTCAATTATCGCTACTGTTATTCTAATTGCTAAAGGTACGTCATTCTTAGTGATATTCCTAACATTTATCCTTTTTTTCACATTTTTTCCGAAAATTATTTGCAAGTTAAGAAAAAATCACTACCTTTGCATCCGCAAATAAGCAGTAATGCTTACGAGCCCAGATGGCGGAATCGGTAGACGCGCTGGTCTCAAACACCAGTGGGGCAACCCATCCCGGTTCGATCCCGGGTCTGGGTACAAGGCTGAAAATCAAGTGATTGATTCTCAGCCTTTTATCTTTTTAAGAGGTGGCATTTGTACCCAATTTGTACCCATCCAGTTCCATTTGAGCATGAGAAAAACTGCCTTTAAATGGTTTTAAAGGAAATTGAAGCTTATTTAATCCAGAAAAAACTTCTAAACCTTCTTTTCATAATCTCTCCCTGGAACCTTTTTGTCCCCCCTATTAAGATGTAGTCATTGTGCTACATGCAATGCAGGTAATAAGATATAAAACTTTTCACATAATGAACGATTATCTATCATAACTATGAATCCTGCCGCATTATTTTGTGATTACTTCAAAATTCCACTTTCTAAATCCACGCGATTATACCTCTGAACTTTGGATGTTTGCTTTCCATAATCTATACTGTAATAGACTTTAAGCGAAGCATAAAACTTATACAGTTCACTCTTTATGTTTTGAGAGAAATCATAATGGGTGGTCCGCATGCTCTCCTTGGTTCCTTTATTTGGAAATAAAAGGTTATTCAACTCAAATTCAGCAGCCCATCGGCCATGTGACCATTCTGTATTCATAGTTGACGTCCAAGGTTGGTTCCTGAATACCATATAATCTATTAGAGTATGCTGCGGAGTCTTACAGCTCAAAGAGAAGCTAAAATCACCTGTATAATAATTGGCCGTAATACCAGCACTCCAAGTGTTTCTCTGCTTGTTTATGACTCCCCTTACTATATTTTTCTGCCACGAAGCGTCTACCTTCATATTTAGTTTAGGGGAATACTTCCATGTACTAGACAGGCGCAACACGGGTTGATGAGAAGAAGCATTATCAAGGAAGGTTATCATCATACAATCTCCTTGTGGTGAATAATTCCTCACAATTACGTGATTCATATACGTATAGATGCCAGAAAGCTGAGTAGTAAATTTGCCGCTTGTTTGAGTATAGGTAACAGACGGCCCCATAAGAATGGTATTACGCAAATCTAGATTACCTTGTTTTTTCAATATGAAATCTACTTGCTGAGTGGCCTTGTTAAGCGATGCTATCTCTGGAAAGCTGTTTCCTAACGAATAAGTGAATTGAAGGCGTTGTTTCTTTGAAAGAAGCACCATGGCAGCCATTTGCATTCTAGGCCCAACACTCGTGACTAATTCGCTACCATGAAGCCTATAGTTCATGTATGACACGCCTGGAGACAGTTGCAAAAACCATTTTCCAAGATTCTGCGTATAATCGGCAAAAAATATGGTCTCCGACTCCCAAAGTCTTTGCCAAAGTGTAGTTGTATTAGAGTAATGCACGGAGGAGGCTCTGAAGAATTCATGCAGCTTTAGAGTCAGAGTGCTATTCTGCCTGAACTGCTTGATATAATTCACACTTGCATTGGCATAGAGGAAATCCTCTGTAGTATTCAAATTAAATGACTGATTGTTCTCCTCTAGAAATCGGTCGTAGGTATTCCTAGAATAACGGGAATTAAGCGTATAGTTCAAAGTTTGTTTCTTTGGTAAACTAAAACGTTCGTACAAGTAAAGCGATGGCATTAGAAAATCATTATGATCTGTATTCTTTCTAGTGTAGTAGCCTGTTTTCTTACCACTGTATTCTACTTGGCCACTTTCTATCCCACTTTCATTATTTCCGAAGCGCAATCCAGGTTGTATCATGAGCATGTGTTTTGCATCGGAACGAATGATATCAGCCTGAACATAACCATCATGCACATTCTTCCTATCTGAGAATTCGGAGGTTCTGTAAAGTTCTGAGTCTGGAAAGATGAAACTCTCAGACATGCAGAGTTTCTCTTTAAAGTTGGAGTATATATATCCTGCCCACAGGCTTACTGCTGTTTTATCGAACGAATATTTAGAGACAAGGTTATAATCAGCACGATTCGCGCCGATGCCATGTTCTGCGTCAGCTTGAGTATAGCCACCATGCTTCATTTCTTTCATCACGAAATTTATGGCAGACGGATTCTTTGCAAAATTTCCTGTGGCTATCTCATAATACTCAAAACTTTTAATATCCTTTGAACGTAAGGATTGCACTTCCTGAAAAGTTGCTTCACGTCCATCAATATAGACACCCACCTTACCCATATTAGACAGAACTGTTCCTGACTTTCGGTCAACTGTCATTCCTGGAATCATGATGTTCCTAAGCAAATCATAGCCAGAATGGGCATGTTTTTTCTGAATACCAGTTGGATACACATCGTAGTGATCTCCCTTAATAACCACTTGCTCAGCCTCAACTTTCAAATCAGGCAACACTATTGTCTTCAAAGTGTCTTGAGCCACTATTTGCATTGAATAGAATACAAAAAGAAATATAATATTCTTCCACATAATCGAATTATCAAATATGCTCTCCTGCTAATAAAAATGGCATATTAATAAATGTCGTTTCATACGCAGGAGAGCAACATGTCATTCTATTGCCATGCCATATGTAGGACATGGATCAATATACTCAGGAACACAGCCACCCATTTCTTCAGGCAAACATACAGCATCACAAACACCTGTACCATGTGATCCTCCATTGATACTTGACATCAAATCTAAAGAGATCAGATTCGTTAAGTCAATGTCTAGATTTTGAGAGGAACGCAGTTCCTCAAAACTTAAATTTTTCATTTCTGTTTATTTATATTTTAACCTACTCTATTCTGGCTTTTCGGTTACACCATTCTGTTTATTGAGTATTTCATAATATGCATCGACTAGTTCTACAAGGTGACCTTTGGCCATATGGCATATACTATTCTTCTTACCAAAAAAACTATTCATTATTCTAGCATGTGGACATCCACCGCCACAAAGAGGTAATAATGAGCATTTTTGGCACTGAAAGGAATCAAAAGGGTCTGCGCCAACCAAATATTGCGCCAAGAGGTCAATATTTATATTATTCATATTTAAAATATTACCTATACTCATTTCCTTATTTCCTGTATCAGTCCAACATTTATATAAAAAACCCTCAGGATCCACAAGTAAGCCATTCTTCTGACGTGCCATACATTCTGTATTATACCTTAACGGGAGCAATGACCAACTCAATTTACCCAAATCTAAGAAAGAACTAGACAAATAATCAACCTGTTCTTGTGGAGTTAGAGAATGAACACATTGATTACACTTCCCATATGTGTTTTTTACGAATCCTATATATGTATTAAATCTCTTTCCTGCAAACCTGGAGTTAATCAATGAATATACTTTCTTAAACTCTCCTAGATTAGATTTGTCAATATTTACCCGAATTGTCTTGATTATTCTTTCATTTTCAGACAAGATTTCAAGATTTTCCATTATTTTTTGAAATGAATTCATCTGTCCATGTCCACGCCTGCTATTATGAACAGACTCCAATCCATCAATGGTTATACTTATACAATCTATGCATAAAGAATCAAATTTTTCAATTTTTTCCCTGTCAAGTTCTACACCATTTGTAATAATATCTGCAGAATATTGTTTAATATGAGGAATCTGTTTCAAACGTGATGTGATACTTTCAATTCTTTCAAAATATAAGGAAGGTTCCCCTCCAAACCATGTGACTTTCAATCTCTGAACGGTTTCTTGGCTTCTTACATATTCCACAATAGCATCTTCAACAGCATCACTCATTCTTATAGCTGGATGTGCATCTTCAAAGCAATAACTACATCTTAGATTACATTCCAAAGTTGGAGCTATTGTCAGAACCATCTTCGTAGGGTCCATCCTGTTATATTGCTTCAAAAGTTTAAGTTTTGCCAACTCTGTTTTATCATCATAAACCAAGATACTATTATGAATTAACGCTTCATAGGTCTCCTTAGGAAGCATTTCTGCGTTTATAGTGCCATCTTTTATTTTCATCAGCAGTGAAGCATCCTTATCAGATACTTTTGCCAGATAATTTGACATTGTATTATACAAAAAATAACAACAATTCCGTTCTGACTGAATTAAATGACTATATCTACTCCATTTCATAATTATTAAATATTTCATTCAGCGATATCAAGCTGATTCCGTACTAACTTGTGATAATATCCCTTTTGTTTAATAAGAGACTCATGGGTTCCGATTTCAACTATCTTTCCACTTTCCATAACAACTATCTTATCCGCATATCTAACTGTGCTTAACCTATGAGCAATAATTATTACTGTCCTTCCTTTATAATACTCTGACAGGTTATCCACTATCGTCTGTTCATTGTTGGCATCCAAAGAATTGGTTGCTTCGTCCAAAATTATGAAATCGGGATTTTTATATACGGCCCTTGCTATCAATACGCGCTGTTGCTGTCCTTTGCTAAGTCCCATGCCGTCTTTTCCAACTTTTGTTTCGTATTTCAGTGGAAGAGTTTGAACAAATTCATCGATGCAGGCTATTTGGGCGGACTTTTTCAAACGAGTTGTATCAATTTCTCCATCATCAACGGCAATATTCCTTGCAATACTCTCAGAAAATATGATACCATCTTGCATCACTACACCACATCGGCTTCTCCACCATTTCATTTTATAATCCTGCAAATTACAGCCGGCTAATATTATATCACCCTTATTGGTAGGATAATATCCTAGAAGTAATTTCAGGAGGGTTGTTTTACCACTTCCACTGGCACCTACTATTGCCGTCATACGGTTGTGTGGAATAGTTAGGGAAACTCCTTTGAGAATCTCTATGGGAGAATGTGGATCATATTTGAAATGGACATTCTTAACAACAATATCATGGCAATCTGCACCGTATTCAACATAAGCGTCTGAATTAATATCTTCTTCTTCCATGTTTTTTATCTCATTTATACGCTCTAAGCTGATCTGTACATCTTGCAAAGAATAAATGAACTGAACCAATAGGCTAACAGGGGAGTTCAGCTGACCAATTATGTACTGGATAGCAAGCATCATTCCTAAAGTCATCTCTCCGTGTATGACTGCAGCCGCTGCAATGACAGTTGTAACAATATTTTTTGATTCATTGATGAGAATACTACCAGCCTCCTGCTTTTGCTGCAGGCTTAACATGCGCATACTTATCTTATACAGGTTTTCTTGAATATTCACCCACTCTAAGCGACGTCGATTCTCACATCCTTGTAACTTGATTTCCTGCATGGAGGTTAAAAACTGATATGTCTTATTGTTGTTTTCTGCCAATTGTTCAAAGTTCAAGAGGTCAAGAGTACGTCTCTTTTTCAAAAGCAACATAAGCCAGATACCATAAAGCAGTGTTCCTGTCAGAAACACCGCGAAAATGATCTGAGAGTACTTCAATAGAACTACACCGAAAACAATAAAAGATATTGAAGAAAATACAGCACTAAGTAGCTGGTTTGTCAAAAAAGATTTCACCCGATCATGATCTCGTATACGTTGCTGTAAATCACCAAGAAGCTTTACATCAAAGAAATACATTGGCAACAACAAAAGCTTAATGAAGAAATCACTTACCAGAGTTATATCAATCTTGAGCCCAACATGTAATACAACATGGTTTCGGGTAAAGTCTGCAGCGGTCTTACCAATTGTAAGACATAACTGTCCCAGAAGTATAATATATATAATACTTAGATTATGATGAGTGATTCCTTTATCTACGATAGCTTGCGTCAAGAATGGCAAGACTAGCTGCAAACCACTGGCTACTGACGAACAAAAAAGAATATATGCAAATTCCTTTTTGTAATGTAAGAATCTGTCAAATAGGAACAAGAAAGAATGACTCTCCATTGTTTCACGATCTCTATGCTCATAAAAATATTTAGTAGGCTTCAATATCATAGCAATTCCTGTTGCCGAAGCTAAACCTCCCAACCAATAATGAATCATTTCTTCCTCATTGTATGTCAGTTTCCCTTTCCCTGGATCAGCAATTCGAAATCTTCCTCTTGAGCTTTTCCCATAAAAAACAACAAAATGATTCTGGTTCCAGTGAAGAATGCAGGGAGGTTGGAGTTTACTAAGCTCGGATAACGTAACCTTTAGCCCCATTGTTTCCATTCCCAAACTCTCTGCTGCCTGTGAAATACCAAGCAAAGAGACACCCTCTTTTGTCGCATGGCAATAACGAGATAGCGTAGACATTGAATAACGCCGACCATAATAGCGACAAACCATATTCAAACATGCTATTCCACACTGCATACTGTCATGCTGGGGGACAAAAGGAAACATTAACATTAAATTCCAAAATTATAATTAATACAATATTTTCAAAAATAGATATTATATAATTGGGAGAACTTTCTGTATATCTTTGCCACCTTTGATTATTTTATCCTTAATCGACTTACCAGATCTAAAGTTCCATCCAATACTCAGCAACCCTCGGAATCTACGGCTAATATCTTCTTTGATGTAAGAGACATTCTCACCGAAAAAGGTTGTTCTCTTATTATTGTGAATTAAATCATTCAACTGAATCCGTACATTCAATTTATCCTCAAATAAAGTCAAGTAGCCTCCGATGTCCAAACTATAGAAATGATGGACTGTTGAAGTCAGTTTTTTTCTCTGAGATGAAGCATAAATATCAAAGATTAACCCTGCATTTTCTCCGATTTTAATTTGATTTGAAGAATTGAATACAAATTGTATTCCTTTAATAGCATCTTTCTTCATAGTCGATGATTGTACATAGCGTGAGTTAATTTTATTTGAGGTATTCCAAACCCCGATTGACTTTGAGAAGGACAAATCAACCATAACTCTATATTCTTTGCTGATGTTTTGTGGAATCGTATAAACTCCATTCTCATTTTTATAGGAAACCAGCTCTATTCCTTCTCCTTTCCAATGATTATTTATTGAAAGAATCCATGATTGATTTATATAAAAGACTAAATCAATATCGTCCAACTTTTCATCCTGCAAATTGAAGTTCCCCTTGCTATATAAACCTCTGGATGCATATATCGCATCTGGGCTATAATACCCATAACTAGGAAGGGAATAACTCTTTGCATAACTTAAGGAAACACCAGACCCCTTTTCTTCATCAAAAAGATATTGGATTTGAGCAGAAGGATAAAGGCCACGGAATGCATTGCTAGTTTCCATGAGGTTGTATTTATCCTGGTATTTTATTTCACCAGAATAATAAGATACTCCCATACTAAGAAATGCTTTTGAGCCAAATAAGACAGAGTATTGAGAAAAAAAACGGCGCTCTTTGCCGATGATATTATACTGCGCATCCTGCACTCCTTCCAAAACGCCTTCTTTCGAACATATTTTTATATTCTTGTCACTTATCTTCACATATGACACGCCAGCTTCTAATTCACCATGTAACAGGGAACCCAGATGAATTTTTGGTTCTATGTTATAATGATCAAACTTCTGACGTAAATTTTCACGAACAGTCCACTCTTCTGAAGAATATTCATGCAATGGTCTGGAAGCATTCCCATTGTATTCCGCATTAAACAAAAGGTAGTTATCGTGGGGGGAGAATCCAAGACGGCACTCCGTTCCTAAATTATAAGAAGGTTGTTCGATTTTCGTAAGCTTGTTCAGACCGTTCTGATTTCCTGCACTTAATAAAGTATTTCTAGAATTGTTAAAAAGCCAAGTGCCATAAGTATTTATATAGCATCTCTGGTTAAATGTATGTTTATAACTAAGTATATTGTTAACGACAACTTCTCTGTTATGAACTTCCGAGGTAGAAGGAGAAAAATTAATATCTCCTGAATAATTATAATTGGAAACATAATTACCATTAGCTAACAAAAAATTATGATAAAAAGAATCTTTTCCATTTTGGTATGTAATGGATGATTTCAGCTGTTCGGAAACAATCTGACACTTATCTCGCTCTAATACGGCTGTTGTAGAACCCATTATTCCAGGTTCAGCATTAAGCGTTATAAATACTATTCCATTTCGAGCATCGTCTCCATAACGGAGCGAGGGATGATGGACAACTTTTATTTTCTTAATTAAAGAACCATCAAGAGATTGAACCTCTTTAATATCAGCCTTGTGATTTTCCACGTAGATAGCTACCCCTTCTTTACCTAAAAGTGAAATCTTATCATCTGTTACCTGTAATCCAGAGACCATTCCTAATATTTCATAAGCTGATCGTGTTTTAATTATGGGATTATTCAACAATAGAATCTCTATATCCCCATTTTGTTGGACTTTTATTCGATTGGCTATTACTTTTACTTCATCCAATCTTAGATTTTGCAAGGAATCTGTTTGTGCGATTATTGGAATTACATTAATAAACAGAAACAAAAAGAGTAAAATCTTCTGCTTTGCCTCACTTCTAATCAAACTCTTTATGTAAGAGTAGACCCCGGATTTAACTTGGTCATAGTAACACACCATTGGACTTCCTTCTAGCTTTTTTTGAATACAAGAAGCAGAATTTAAACAAGAAGGTAATAAGTCACATGCCATACATTTTTCGTCAAGTATTGGCGATTGCTCTTTATAATAATTATAAAAATTTTCTGAAGGAATAAATGTTCCATCTGGATTAATTTTACCTATAGAATTTTGAGGTATGAAATCACGAGCTGTGCATTTGTATACATTTAAATCATAGTTTACCACAAATTGCTCCATATTTTCGGTATAACAGTTAGTACAATTAAAAGAAAATGCTTGTTCCCTAATTTGATACCCCGAATTTCTTGCCATTTCATAAAGTGCCATCACTTTTGTCGAAAGTGCAAGAATTTCGTTAGACTTTTGCCAGACAATGTGTAATGAGATCAGAATTTGATTTCTGATTTTTACATCAAATAACGGAAAAATCTGCTCTATTGTATCAATATTATCCGGGGTATAATTAATACGAAGAGTGACAACAACATCTGGTACACCGTAACAAAGCAAATGAATATTGTTTATGATAATACTAAAAGAATCTTTTATCGACTTCGAGTATCTCGTTAAGTTATGAGCCTCCTTTCCTCCATCAAGTGTAATTTGGAAGTCTGATAAATGTATCTGCTTAATCCTGTCAATACGTTTTTTATCTAGAAGAACACCATTGGTTGTTATTATGTTGGAAAACTGCACATTATTATTTATAGTCCAATCAAGAATAGATCTTGAAAGCGGGTATATTGCTTGATCAAATTGTAAAAGCGGTTCACCTCCAAACCAATCTAAAACAAGTTCTTTCAATTGTTTTTTCGTTATTTCTTTTTGGATGAATAGAGTAATTGCATGAAGTGCCTCCTTAGTAATTTTAGAAGGAACATGACTTTCATAACAATACCAACAATGAAAGTTACAGCCCAATGTTGGTATTATAGTAATTCTCATTGTTTTACTATGGTAGCGTTGTGAAAAATTGCCATTCCTAATGATTTCACTCTCATTGTGTTTACTAGATATTAGAAAATTATATTCTTTTAGTTCAGTACGCAACTCACTAGGAATACAATCTATTTTATTCTGCATTAGGGCTTCTGCCAATTCAAAATCTACTTGAATTAAAGAGTGGCTGATCTGATTAAACAAATAATATTGTTCATTAAACAAATAATAAACGTTATAGAAACTGGACTTCATGATAAAAAAGATAAATGCGATATGATATAATAGCATATCGCATTAAAAATTAAACTAATAACTAATCTGTGCATTTACAATAAATTCCCTTGTTATTGTTGTCTGTTCCTGTACAATTGCAAATCCAAGCAGAATTAGAATTATCTTTTCTAACAGTTCTACCACCCAACACCTTCTGGAGCTCCTCTTCTTGAAGTTTTAGTCCAGTCTTTACTTGTTTAATAATTTTCATAATAATAATTTTTAATAAATGTGTTTAACATTTTACAAACAATCTTCAAAGTTTAATGATTGTAAACCCTACTGTCCCGTTAAAGTGGACTAATCGGTCTTTGAAATAATTGAAATATAGTCTATTGAAAGGCTTTTTGAGGGTGCGACGATTTGAAATTGTAATTTTGCAGTTCTTTAGTGGACCTGCATATGAACAAAGACAAATACGTATTCGCTCAGTTAGTGGAATTCCTCGATAATAATAAGTTCCGTCACCTTGTTGACAAGTATGGTGGAAACCATTATGTCAAGAACATCACTTGTTGGAATCAGCTCATGGCCCTCATGTTCGGTCTGCTTAGTAATCGTGAAAGTTTACGTGATGTTGTCGTCGCATTGGAAGCCCATCATTCAAAGTGTTATCACCTTGGTATGGGTAGCAAGTCGATTGCAAAAACAACATTTGCTACTGCTAATCAGAATCGTGACTACCGCATCTTTGAGGATTTCGCTTTCTTCATGATGGAACAGGCCAGAAAGAAACGGGCAACGAACATCTTCAAGCTGAAGGGGAATGTCTATGCATTTGATTCAACTACGATTCCGTTATGTCTATCCGTTTTCTGGTGGGCTAAGTTCCGTAAGAAGAAAGGTGGTGTCAAGACTCATGTGCTATACGACCTCGAAGCTCAGGTTCCTGCCTTCTTCCATATCTCCACCGCATCAGTCCACGACTCAAAGGCAATGAAGGAGATCCCTTATGAATCAGGATCTTACTATGTATTTGACCGTGGATACAATGCTTTCAAGGAGTTGTATAAGATACACCTTCATGAGTCTTACTTTGTTGTAAGAGCAAAGAAGAACCTTCAATATAGATGTACAAGATGGAAACGCCGATTACCCAAGAATGTGCTGACGGATGCAGAGATAGTATTATCGGATCTCAACACTATCAAGAAGTATCCAGAGAAGCTTCGTCTGGTGAAGTTCTATGATGATGAGCAAGGCCGAGAATTTGCGTTTCTGACCAATGCTTTTCATCTTACCTCACTTGAAGTCGCCAATCTCTACAGAAACCGCTGGCAGATTGAACTGTTCTTCAAATGGCTCAAGCAGCACCTCAAGATCAAGAAGTTTTGGGGCACTACAGAGAACGCAGTGAGAATACAGATTTCTGCCACAATCATAGCCTATTGCCTCGTTGCAATCGTGCAACACGACATGCAGCTTAACAGGTCAACTTATGAAGTCTTGCAGATCTTGAGCATCTCTCTCACGGATAAGACTCCACTCAGGGACCTCTTTGAAAAGACTTATTTCAATGATGTCAAAGAACTCGATTATCCCCTCTTGCCGGGATTATATGATTAATTTTAAACTCGTCCCAATTTTAACGGGACACTAATGATTGTAAACATTTATATACAATACGTGTGAATAGTTATTGTTTACCATTATCAAATAGTCATAAATAAAAGTGGAAATAATGGGGAAAGTATATATTTATTCAATCCTAAAACTGCCTGAATATACAACACCATTCCTTAAAGAAATAGCAACACTATAACAACCTGTTGCATAACCAGAAAAATCCATATCTATTCTGCCTTGACCATTAATATAATATGTGTCAGAGATATTGCTACTTCCATCTAGAGCCAATACTGACACCTGGACATTTCCTATGTAACGACTTATGTCTAAAGTTAGTTCATTATCCAAAGATGACACTTGAACACCCGGAGCACTTGTTCTTGGACCACCCTGTGATTGGGTACTCTTCTCTTCCTCTACGTCTAAATCCGTAATTGATGCGAACAACGGATTTAATGCTGCCACAAAAAGCAACATTGCCAATACAAATTTCTTACTCATTTTTTATGTTTTTAATTAGTTTTTAGTTGGTGCAAAATTAGATTAAAAACAATTAAACAGCAAGTTATCGAGGTGAGTATTTTGAAAATTTATTTTGTTGATTATCATTTATTTATCACCCCCCCCTATAATAAAAAAGTGAGTCAATGTGTTATTTTAGGTGTATCCTAATAAGATTGCAAATACCTTCGTAGTGAAATAGAAGAATTAGCTATACCAATCTTATGTTTAAATTTGCTCTGCTTCTGCTTAATGGAATCTTCAGAAATACCATAAATTTCGCTTAACTTCTTTATACTGAGATCTAATCGTAATAACATGCAGAACCTTAATTCACCTTGAGTAAGATCTGGATATTTTTCTTTTAAACGAATCACAAAACATCCTTCCAACGCATTCAGTAATTCTTCTACTTCCACCCATAGTTTTTCATCAATTAGCGTGGTTTTCTTTTTCATGGATTCATTAATGACATTCTGTAGATCAATCATTGAACAGACATATTTTTTCAACAATTTAATCTGCTCCTCTTTTTGATTCAGCCGCAATTCCTGCTTTTCTTTTTCTGAACGATACAAAAGGAATTCTATTTCTTTTTCCTTCTCTGTTCTTAATTTTTCATTGCGATACAAAAGGACCTTATTTCTATAGAAGAAAACCAAAGACAGAAGAACAAACAGAGCCACCATTCCTGAGCCAAAGAACACGAACCTTTGTCTTTCCCTTTCTCTTTTCAGGCTCTCAAGTGCTAGAAGTCGTTTACTGTTGCTCTGATAATAGGCTGCACGGTCTTTCAACGTAGATTCATGTGTCCTTCTATAAATCACAAGAGCAGAATCTGAATATTCCTTAGTTTTCTGAAGATTGCCTGTCCTATAGGAACACTCTGCCAACAACTTATAAGAGGCACGCCGTATTGTCTCACTTTTTGATTTACATAGTTGCATTAATAGCTCTGTACTCTGAGGAACAGAATCCGCCATAAGATAGGCATAAGCCAGATTGGATGCCAAAGACGAATTTCTCTTTGGAGCTATTTCCCATGCTTTCTTGGAAAAATACAATGCAGAATCATTCTCTTCCTGCTTTCGTTTCAAGACAGAGAGCGACTGAAACACACTGCTTTGCAGCTCTGCTTCTTTTGACTCTTGGGCAAGCATTAATGCCTTGTTCAAATACAGACATGCAGAATCAGTTTCCGATGCCAGACAGTAACTGTCACCGATACCTATCAATAAATATACCTTATTGTAAATGCTGTTGTTAAATCTCTCTTCGAATAATTGATAAGCTTGTTTTGCGTATTCTACTGCAATTTCTGGATTATCACCTCTTAGTGAATTTCCCAACCTGTCCAATGCTAAATAGGCCGTGTAATAATCATCTCTATCTTTGGAAACCTGAACCGCACGTGTA
>JAKSLR010000017.1 GCA_024401095.1 Bacteroidaceae bacterium | reverse complement strand
ACTTGAACGCTGTGTCAATCATTAAATCCAGAAACCCTTCGCTGGTCTTCTCTGGATTTGCCTCTCCGGAGCTTTTTGGAGAGGAAGTGGTAGATTCTAATTGATGGTTCTGCACCTGTGCAGTCTTGCCATCGGTATTATTTTTTAATACCATAGTACTTCCACTTGCAAAGTAAGAGAATTCCCGTGAACTTTCCAAATTTTGTAGAAAAAAAAGAATGGTGACAGGGTGATCTAGCTACTATACAAATAGGTATGTTTTATTGTAAAAATGTTCAAGTTGAACAAATTTACAAAAAAATCGGTCATTTTTGCAAGAACTTGTAATTATTCAAGCGGAATTTACAATGAGTTGAACATTCCTACATTATACATTTGCAACAGAAAAATAATAAACTGTATGACAAAAGATGAATTAGGAGTAAAGGTTAACCAAATTATTCAGTGGGTGCTGAAATTGGTGTTTTCCGTAACCATTATCCTATATTTATTTTGTTGGATTACGGGAAAGAGATAAAAGAAAATTGAGTAGAACAATTCTTCATACTATATTTGCAGTAACATTGTTGAACGTCTGTAATACAAAAATTCAAGTATATGCAAAGATTAATCAAATTTTTTACGGTTGCATTTATTGCATCATTTGTAACCATGAGCTGCCTCATGCTTACCTCTTGTCAAGATGACATCACAGTTCCTGAAGATTTTGAATGGGAACAGCATGAGCTTGTGCCTTTCACAAATGTGAGTGAGATTGTAAATGATAATCATGGCCCAGATCTAGAAGTACTTAAAAACTTTGCTCCTCTTGCTCCTTTGCCAGAGGCAAATGTTGGAGATGTGACCTGGGAAGATCTGGGTTCCAATCTTCTCTATGGTTGCGCCAGTGGATTGGGTTCTTTCCTTACTACAAAGGCTCTTGATGCCATATGGAGTTCTATTTTCGGGGAAGACAATAAGGAAATAAACATGCTTAACCAGGTCATTTCACAGTTGAACAGCATGCAGTCCCAGCTGGATCAATTGACAAAAATGGCAGAGGCTATCTTCGAGAAACTTGATGAAGTAGAACTGAATGCATTGTATGCTTCATTCCATGATATAGATACACAACTTGCTTCTTTGAACAACGTAAACAGGTTTTATTTGGAACGTTTGCAAACCGTGAAGGGAAATGACGAAGAGACAAAGAAACTACTAAAGGAATGGGGCGAACAGCCTGTTTGCGGAACCACAGCAGCTTTTGCCGTTGCACAGTTGAGCAAGGCTATCCTTGATTTCCGATATTGTTATGACGCTAAGATCGTGAACTATTGTATGGTTTATGATCTCATAATCTACAACACTTATGCATGGGAAAGAGAAGGTTACGACATTCGAGATGTATTCCGTGCAAAATCTGCAGCTATCTTATCCCAAAGCTACTACCTTACTACTGCCTATTATTCTCTTTACGGAGCAAAGGAATCCATCGAGAACATTTCAACTGCTGCCCAAAACATGGCAGATTACTTTAAGAGTTGTGAAGTGATCCGCTATCTTAGGATGGTTTATTGTCAATTAAAAGGTCATCATTATGCATTTGTGGATGATGCTCTTGATCAGCATACCATGAATATTTCTTATTGGTATGTAGCTGGTGAGGCTAGTACTCAAAATGGTTATGATGGAGTACAGTATTTTATTAGTTCACAACCTGACTTTGTGGAAAGATATGATGTATATACTGAGGACGGTCACACTGACCGGAATATCTATTCAAAAGTAACAGAAAAAGGTGTAAAAGAAGAATACCTTTTTTCCCAGTTGCCAGACAGTGCCATACAGGCACTCATTAATTATTACAAAAATAATAATCTAGGAAACCTTACCCTGTTGCAGATATTTGAACGCGGCGGTTTTAAAATAGATAAGACATTTAAGCTGCCTGATGCCCAAGTAACTTTCGCAACAAGTGATACTGACATGCATGCTTACCAGGACAGTGATGACTGGAGCCAATATACTAATAAATGGGATATGTTCCGCCTATACATAAGTGGCTATTATAATTGCAGTGTACCTATCGATGGCAGTGGGAAGTCTCTATGTGGTCCTTTACGTAAAGATTATCATATTACACTAGAACAAGGTCAAATGTTCTCTCACAACTGGGGGAAAAGCGAAACTGTAACACGCCAGGAAGATGGCAAGACTGTTACACGTCGCTATGCTAATTCTTGGTTTGGTAATGGCTGTAAAATTCCTGGTACCAATTTTATAATGATGCGACCTAAATCACGAAGGTAATTACTATTATTAAATAATAAACTGTATGACAAAAGATAAATTAGGAATAAAGGTTAACCAAATTATTCAGTGGGTGCTGAAATTGGTGTTTTCCGTAGCCATCATCCTATATTTATATTGTTGGATTACGGGAAAGAGATAAAAAGTAAATAATAAATAATAAATAGTAAAATATAGTATTATGAAAAAGGTTATTTTTTCTGCCATCCTGATGATGGTTTCTGTAGTAGCAGTAGCACAGCAGCGTGCAGGTTCTTTAAGCATTGTTCCTAAGGTAGGTCTTACTCTTGCTACCGTAACCGACGATGACTGTGCTACAAAGGGTGGCTTGATTGCCGGTGCAGAAGCCATGTACCAGCTGACCGATAACATAGGTCTCAGTGGTGGTCTGTTCTACGCTATGCAAGGTTATAATTCTGATAACGAAGGTATTAAGGGCGAACTGGATTCCCGATATATTAACGTTCCTATTCTGGTGAATGCTTATGTAGCAAAGGGATTTGCTGTAAAGGCTGGTATTCAGGCAGGATTCCTGCTTTCTGCAGAAGCTGGTATCAGAGGTGGTGGTGCCAACGTAATGATGGATGTGAAGGATATGTGTAACAACGCAGATCTGTCTATTCCTCTAGGTGCAAGCTACGAATTCAACCGTTTTGTAGTAGATGCTCGCTACAATCTGGGTATCAATAACGTACTGAAAGAGGATGGTGGCGACGGAAACGGAAAGAATGGTGTGTTCCAGTTTACTGTGGGTTATAAATTCTAAATGATTACTTGTTGACTTGGTATAAACTAAAAAAAATTGAAAATGAAAAGATTTTTCACATTAGCAGTGGTCCTTCTGGCAGTCATTTGCAGTGCCAGTGCACAGAGTTTTGACAGACCAAAGAACGAAATCATGGTAAGTATGGGTATTGCTACCCATCCTGAAATAGGTCTGGATTTTGCAGATGTATTCCTGGGAGGTCTGGTAAGTGATTCCGATGTAGAGAGCGATGGTGCTTTTGCCATAACTTATCTGCGTAACATGAACAAGACTCTGGCTTGGGGTGTAACAGGCAGCTATGAGCACCTGAACCAGAAACTGGATAATGAGACATTCTACGAGAATTTCTTGGCAGTTATGCCTACCGTTAGAGCCTACTGGTTCCGCACCAAGTATTTCGGCATGTATTCACGTCTGGCTGCAGGTCTGGCCTTGAACATGTACGATACCTATGCAGGCAAGGGTACCAGCAGTACAAAAGAAAACAAGTGCGATGCATATATGGCATTCCATGCCGCTCCTGTAAGTGTGGAGCTGGGAACTTCTAAGTTCAGCGGCTTCATGGAAATAGGATATGGCTATCAAGGTATTGTCAATCTGGGTGTTAAAGTAGGATTCTAAGGTAATTTACAAGAAAGAATTCAGGGTATACAGAGGTTAGAGACAAATTTTTCTAACCTCTGTTTTTTGTTCCAACGCATTTTTTTCTTACTTTTGTTGCCGTTTTACAGAAATTGAGTAAGCATGCTGTTATCTGTCGTTTATTTTTTACCCTGTCTGGTTTGCCTGTTGTGGTTCATTTCCTTCCTTTTTAAGGTAAAGAACCAACGACAGAAACTCTTCATGTGGACCATGTTCCTGGGGGTGCTTTATTATGCCGCTTATGCCAGCTATATCTTCCCGGATGCCGACTATGAGACCATGGTCAGAATAGATGTTTTAGGAGAACCTGTAGGATTGGCTCTGGCTGCTGCACAGGTGCTCTACATGAACATGCGACGTACGGGTAAACCGCTCAATGCTCTGCATTTCTTCCTGTTTATTCCAGCCTTACTGGTGGGAGTAGTGGTAAATCTGTTCTATTATATCCTGGGATTTGATGCCACTGTCCGTCTGGCTCAGAGTTATGATGCTGCCGGTGGCCATGCCACAGGAGAATTCAACACGGGTCTCTACAAACTGTATCTGTTCTTCGATGTGGATGTATTTTCGGTAGTAGGTGGACTCTTGTTGCTGGCTCTCTTGGTACAGTGTGTCCTGGTTTCCCGCAAGTATGGCTACAAATTCGGTGATGCTTTCCGTTTCTTCTTCATGGGTAAGCCTACCCATCCGGCACGAAGCATGTCACTGCTGTATATCTGCTCTGTAATTTTGCTGGCACCTGTCATTTTCCTGGGACGAACCTACGTCATGAATCACATGATGCTGGGATCTACACTCTGTCTGCTGATAGCCCTTTGCCAGAACTTCTTGGGTCATGTGGAATTCCATTCACCAGAAGAGGGTGAGGTTTCCTTGTATAGCTTGTCACACCTTAACCAGCAGGCTCAGAAAAACCAGCAGTTTGAAGAAAAACCTGCAGCTGTAGAAGAGAATCCCGCACCAGTAGAAGAGAAACCTTTACCGGTAGAAGAATCTGTTCCGGAAGAAGATAATTTGCCACAGCCGGAAGAACACGAACATCACGGTGTGGATATGGCTGGAGCTTCCAAGCTGGAAGCCTTGGCAGAGAAATTCCGTATTCTGATGGAAGAGGAAAAGCTGTACCGTCAGGATGACCTGAACATGGCTGCCTTGGCAGAGAAAATGGGTGTAGGTAGGACCACACTTTCTACCATGATCAACCAGTATTACGGAATTCCATTCCGTGAAGTGCTGAACAAATATCGTGTAGAAGCCGTAAAGTACTACCTGCTGGAGAACCCTACGACTACACAGGAAACGCTGGCTTTTGAATGCGGTTTCAAGGATGCCTCTTCGCTCAACAAGAAGTTCAAGGAAGTAGAGGGCGATACCCCTCTCATCTGGCTCACCAAGCAAGCCCGATAAGGGTAACAACTTAAATTTCCCGTTTTTTATGGGCAAAAACCTTCAGTGGAGAATGACAATGTGGGTGGGTGGTTCCGTATTACTGGTAGCCGCCTCCATTCTTTGTTGTGCTGCCGTCCTGCTTCGAGACCGTTTTGAGTCTCAAATGGATGAACGTATGGACGATGCCATAGACTGGACTACCAGTGTGGTGGACCAGCGCATGAAGCGTGTGGAATATGCTACCCGCACTGTGGCAGCCTCTGTGCAGGACTACATGCTGGAGAAGGATGAAAGGATGGATTCCCTGCTGGTACGCATGATCAGGGGGCTGGAGTGCATTGATGTAGCTTCGCTGGTGATACACGATGGGAATAAGAACATTTCCATGGCTCATGCAGCTCTGGCAGAGAACGACAAGAAAAGCATCCGTGTCTTGAAAGCCTTTGAAGAAATGGGATTGGAGAATGATCCGAATTGGCGTTCATCTTTTGAAGAGGGAAAACCGTTCTGGAGTCCATCCTATGTACATAGACTGGCTAAAAATGACTTCAGATTGTTGTGCTATAGCGAGCCTGTCTATTCCGATGACGGCAAGCCAAGAGGTATGCTCTGTGCTCAAATTACGGAAGACTGGATTATCTATATCATCAATAAATACAAAGTACGCAAAGACATTGACGTTTCAGTCTTTACCTCCGATGGCAGGTGTATAGTTCCCCAGCAGGACTATATACGCCAGTTGGACAAGAAAGACCTGATTCAAGAAGAACGTTCCTTGGATCATCTGGGGTGGAAACTGGTGTTCTCTGCCGACAAGAGCATCATCAACGAGCAGCTGAACCGTATCCTCCTGTGGATTATCTTAGCCAGCCTATTGCTTCTGCTTACCGTAGCACTTACCATTATACTGACAGTACGGTATGTAGCTCGTCCTTTTGTACAGGAACAACGAAGAATAGCCGGATCAGAGGCAGCATTGCAGCGGGAACTGACGATTGCTGCCCATACCCAGAACAATCTGATACCTCACGTTTTCCCACCGTTCCCAGCACGCAAAGAAATAGACTTGCATGCGTTCCTGCAACCGGCTAGACAGGTGGGTGGAGACCTCTATGACTATTTCCTGCAGGAAGATAACCTGTATTTCTGCATAGGAGACGTGAGCGGAAAGGGTGTTCCAGCTTCACTTTTCATGGCAGCTACCCACTATCTGTTCCGGAGCGTTGCATCGAACATGCCACTCACCAAGGCCGTGGAGCACATGAACCAGTCTCTCTGCACAGATAATTCCCAGTGCATGTTCGTGACTTTCTGGTTCGGATGCCTGAACTTGTGTACCGGAAAACTGGAGTTTGTCAATGCCGGACATAATTCACCACTGCTGATTCAAGGAAATGAAATCCGTTATATGGCACCTTCGGGAAACATGCCGTTAGGTATTCTGGAAGATGCAGAATTCAGTTCTGAAACACTTGACCTGCAAGCGGGCGATACCCTGTTCCTCTATACCGATGGTCTGACCGAAGCCATGAATGTCCAGCATCAGCTTTATGGTGACGATGCAGCACTGGAGAGCATGAAACTGTGCGCAGGAAAAGCAGCCAAAGAGATAGTAGGTGAGATGACGGAACGGGTATTGCGTTATGCTGCCGGAACGGAACAGAGCGATGATATTACCTTGCTTTGCTTGAATTATCTAGGTGAAGGTTCCCCAAAAGAGAAGAGATGAGAAGTACATTTAAGACCCGAATTCTATTTACATGCATGAGCATGGCACTTTCTGGTGCCATAGCCCAAGGACAGGAGGCAACCCCACACCAATCATCGGAAGCAGTGAGGGTAGAGGGCACAGAACTGGCCCGATTACATTCCGTCATGGATGTACTGAAACAGTTGCCGGGATTGAATGTATCTGAAAGCAACATAGAAATTCCAGGTCGTGGAAAGTCGGCCCTATATATCGATAACCGGAAAATCACTGAACTCTCTGAATTCAGGAACATTGCGGCAGAGCGAGTTCAGAATATTGTCCTGTTGCGCCAACCTGGAGCAGAGTATGAAAAAGAAGTACAAGCTGTCATCATCATACACCTGAAAGAAAATGAAGCCGAAGGATTGTCGCTGGAGAACACTGTCCGTGCCAATCTGACCCATAAGCTGGCAAGTAATGAAGAACTGAGCCTGAACTGGAAACGCAGTGCATGGACAGTAGGCGGTTTCCTGGGATGGAATGAGGCACGCCAGACATTCCATAAAGAAACATTTACCAATACTTACCGGAATGAGGAACTGGTGGATGAAACCAAGGGACTGATCCATCCGCACGCTTCCACCCAAACCTTGACAGCACGCCTTCATGCCGCTTATGCCCTGAGTGCAAACCAGAGTCTGTCTGCCAGCTATTCGCTGAAAGACAGGGTGAAGGATCGTACCATCATTCCAGAGAATCTACAGAAGAACACCCATCCGGACATACGTCATGACATGGCATTGGAGTACAACGGAAAATTCAAGCAATGGGAGCTGACGCTGGGAAACAACTCCTATGTGGATCATGCCGACCAAACCATGCACAAGACAACCATGGACAGCTACTACCTGCGCGATGAATATTACCTGCGCTCATACCTGAAGGGTGTAGTGACACTGGGGAAAGGTACAGTGGCATTGGGTGCGGAACATGAGTACAAACACATGGAAGTGGACAAGCACGATGATCTGTTTGAGGGGAATGAATTTGAGAAAACCTATTATGGTATCCATGCCAACCATCCCGATCATTCGCTGGCATTCTTTACATCTGTCACACAGCAGTTAGGAAACTGGTCTTTCCAAGCCGGTCTTCGTCATGAACATATCTATTCTGCCTATCAGCCTTGTGAAGATGATGGCCTGATGATGTTCCTGAGAGACTATTTCGTGGGTCCTGTCACCGGAACTGTTCCAGCACCTATCAATTCCTTTATTCCAGAGCTTTATAAAAAAGGACAACTCTCTACCAAACGTGATTTCCTTTATCCAAGCCTGAAGGTAGCTGTGGAGTGGGGAGAATCCCGTTTCAGCGTGCAGCATACCCAGAGTAGCGTACGCCCATACCTGGGACTTACCCGACTGCAGCTCAATGAGCTAGAACTCATGCAGGAGAAAATACTCTGGACAGAGAAAGTGGCTGCAACTACCCTGGGATGGCAATGGAAGTGGGTGGATTTACAAGCTGCACATACACACTACAAGGATCCTATCTGTGCAACACTGAGTTCCCAGGTAAGCTATAATGCACCTGACTATGAAGCTACAGATCTGGACTTGATCCTGACTCCTCATATAGGTGTCTGGAGCCCAATGGTACATGCCCGTTTCCACAAACAGTGGTTCTATATGCCGCTGGCTAACGGTAAGGATAAGTTGAGAAAACCGCTGTTCACTCTGCGTTTCAACAACAGTTTCAACTTCCCGAACGAGTGGATGCTGCTGGTCAATGCCAACTGGCACAGTAAGGGTGCAGAGCGAAATGTCTATTATTATAAGACAGACTTATGTCTGGATGCATCGCTCCAGAAAGAGTTCCCAAGACAGAGACTGACCCTTATTCTAGGTGCTTCGAACCTGTTGCACGGTTCCTATAATGACGTGACCAATTACGTGCAGTCTTTCTATGGCATCTCCGAAGGAACACGCGAGCATACCCCACGCATGGTATCCATTTCCCTGAAGTACAAGATAGAATAGACATAACCCTGCTCCGGACATTCACAGGTGTGGCATGTCACCTTCTCTTTCAGCGAGGGGGTGAGCAGAGTAGTGAGGTCATCCACCAACCCTTCTCCCGTGAGCTTGAGCAGAGCTTCTTTTACCGTCCACAAGCGCATAAAAGCGATTTGCGGCACTGATGCGTGCTGTATTTCCTCTATTTCTGCGGCACTTAAAACGTGCTGACACAAATCATGGTCCAGATGATCTGGAATATCCTCTATATCACATCCTATGGGTTTCTCTGCAATTACACAAAGCACTCCATGGCGGGTGTGACTTAAGCTGAAATGAATGTGCGGATATTCCTTGAAAAAAGGTTTTCCGTTTGGTCCATAGGAAAACTCCGGTACATGCATGATTCCGTAATGCTCTTCCAACCCCTGTTTCAAAAGCAAGAAAGCCTTGGTGCAAAGCACACGATCCAACAGGAAACGGTACTTCAAGACTTTCTGCTGCCGCCATGAAGGCAGCAACAGAAAGTCCTGTTCCCATTCCTCTTGCGTTACAGCTTGAGGGTTATTGAAGAGATAGAAATGCATGATTATCGTTCGTAATCATCGTCGAAGAAGCCAAGTCCATCAATAGCCGTGATGATGCGCTCCATGTAATCCCAACTGGTATAGTTCCAGTGGAAGCCCATGCGAAGCAGTACCTGAGTGGTAAAGTCGTTGTTTCGGGTATTATAGGCTACTTTCTTTCCACGTATATTGCTGGTATAAGCTAACAAGCTCTGCAGAAGGGCTGCCTTGGCAGGATCCTGTCCTGCTTTCAAAACGATGGCATCGAATTCTTCTTGTTCCACTTCGTGGATAGGGAATCCTAAATTACGCATGCATAAGATGACATCACCCATAGGTTCATGATGATCATTGATAGGCATGAATACACTGAACTCACGAGGCAATGTAGCGAGCAGAACAGAAGAGTGTGCCACTTCATTGATAGGAGAGAACTCAATGCTCTGACCAGACAGTGCATAAGGAATTACCTCCAGTGTCTTGTAGATGTTCAAACGGTTCATGAAACCATTGCTGCTGAAATTAATCTGGAATTCTCCATCGGTAGAACGTGCTGCAAGATTACCGTAACGCATGATTTTTGCATCCAGTCCCTTCTCTGCAATGGCCTCCAGAACATTACGCTCTGCAATGAACTTAGAGCGTGTGTATTGTCCGCTCTGAGACTGTCCCAGATACAGACTGGATTCAGTCAGGGTCTTAACTTCTACATCAGCCGTACTGATCATGCGTCCTTCAATACTGTGGGTAGAGGTCTGAATGAGACGGGCACCTGTTTTCAGGCAGTATTCTATACAACTCTGGCAACCACCAATGTTGATATCCTCAATGTCTGTTCCTGCAGAGAAGTGCTTGACATTGGCAGCACAGTTGAATACCGTGATATTCCCTTCCAGTGCAGGAATGTTCTCATGCCATGTGTTGTTTGTCACGTCGCCTTCAAGAATGAACAGACGAGTTCCGAATAAGCTGGCATATGTATTACTGAAATAGTAGAATAACTGTGTACGGAGACGGCTTTCAGCTGTCTGACGCTTATTGCTTCGTACCATACAGTAGATGGCAGTAACATCGTCGCGGTCTATCAATTCTTTCACTACATGAATACCTAGATATCCGGTAGCACCTGTAACAATACAGGTTCCCAATGCACGCAGGTTCTGCTTCCAGTCTGAACCTGTAAATTGAGAGATTGTGTTCTTCTGCAGCAACTGGTCTATCTTGGTGTAGTCATAGTCGTGAATTTCTTTATCATCAGGTGTTCCTACAGGAGCAATGGCATTAGGCTTAGCAACTGTTTCTGCTGGGTTAGCAGCAGGTGCAGCAGGCTCGGAAATAATGCCCAGCAAGGTAGCCATATCCCGTGGAGTAGGATTTTCAAATACATCCTTATACACAATATTGTAGCCTAGTTTTACAGCCTTCAGTACCACACGCATAGCTACCAGTGAAGTACCTCCAATCTCGAAGAAATTATCGGTAGCACCCACTTTGTCCAATCCCAGTACCTCAGCAAAAATATCACAGAAATCTTGTTCTGTCTTGTTACTTGCTGCTACTTGTTCTGTCTGTGAAACAGAAACTTCAGGATCTGGCAGAACCTTTACGTTCGTCTTACCGTTTGGAGTGAGTGGGAAAGCATCCATCTGAAGGTAAGCGGTAGGAATCATATAGTGCGTCAAGGTCTTCTTGAGCTCGGCTTTCAAAGCATCAATCTCAATCTTGCGATCAGCCACGAAATATGCACAGAGGTGATCACGACCCTGCAGCTTCTTGATCATGACAACGGTGTTCTTGATTCCTTCTACCTTGGTCATGGCACTTTCTACCTCACCAAGTTCAATGCGAAGACCACGCAGCTTGACTTGGTTATCCTTTCGACCCAGTACCATCACATTTCCATCAGGTAACCAACGGGCATAGTCTCCTGAGTGGTAGATGCGAGAGCCGTCGTTCTTGTATGGATTAACCTTGAAGCGAGCTTCTGTCTGTTCTGGCAGGTTGTTGTATCCTTTGGCTACCGAAGCACCACCAATGAGCAGTTCACCAACCACACCTACAGGCAGTTCATTGCCATCGTTATCTACTATATAGTTATTATAGTTACAGCAAGGTTTACCAATGTGAGGAATATCGCTTGTGCTCAATTCCGAAGCATGACTGTTTGCAATGGTTTCTGTAGGTCCATAACCGTTCACGATGCGTACACCATAACCATGCAGTTTGGTAAGCAGTGCCTTGCTCAGACCTTCGCCACCCTGGTAAGCCATGCGGATGTGTTCCTGGAATGCATGTTCAAACTCTTCGCTTTCCAACAGCTGCATGAAACGTGAAGTGGTGGCTGTCATACAACCGATATCATATTTCTCTATTAAGGTTGCCAATGCCACAGGGTCATTGCACTGGTCGTCACTGGCCAAAACCAGTGTCTTGCCCAGCATGAGCGGTGAACCGGTTTCCCATACACTCATATCGAATGAGATGGTTGTGATACCCAATGCAGCATGGCACTCACTGTTCAACAGGCCTTGGATCAGGTTTTCCTTGCAATGGTAGTTGCAAACGCCCTTGTGCATGAGCTGCACGCCCTTAGGTACACCAGTAGAACCTGAAGTATAAATGAGGTAAGCCAAATCATCTGGTTCAACATACACATCAGGATTTTCCAGATTTTCTGGAATACTTGGATTATTCAGCAGTTCTTCTACATCTACACTACGTCCAGGGAATTCTTCCAGACGGTCGGCAGTAGTAATAATGAGTGGAGCTGCAGAATCATCAAGGATGTGGTTGATTCGGTCTGTAGGATACTTTGGGTCACAAGGGATATAGGCACCACCGGCTTTCAGTACACCATATTGTGAAAGAATGAGTCGGCTGGTACGAGGCAACAGCAAGGCAATGCGGTCGCCACGCTTGATGCCACGGGCGATGAGACTGTAAGCAATGCGGTTCATCTGCGCATTCATCTCGGCATAGGTCAGTTGCTGATCTACAGCAACCAGGGCGAGGTCATCAGCATGAGCCTCAACACTTGCTTCAAGGAGCTTATGGTAGAGTTTAATTGGCACATCAGCCTTAGGACCATCATGGAAGGTTGTAATCTGTGCTTTTTGCTCAGCATTGAGCATAGACACTTTACGGATAGAAGCCGAAGGATCTTCCATCATGTTCTGGAGCACATTGGCCATAGAGAGAGACAATCCCTGAGCAAGGTCATGACTGTAGAAAGCGTCGTTGTACTGCATCTCAATGCGCATCTGTCCCTCAGAATCCTCTTCGATGCTGATGATCATTTTAAACTTAGGGTCGGTCTCTCCGATAGCAGATCGCATGACAGGCTTGCCACCTAACATCATGTTACCACCAACACCAATCTGGTATTGATAGAATACATCTGGGTGGAAATCATATTCAGCCGAGAGCTCAGCAAAAGGATAGTTCTCATGCTCAAGGGTAAGTTCATATTCCTTGGCGGTATCCAGGATAAACTGCTCTACAGTCTGGTCCTTGAGGTGCGATGTAAGAGCCAATGTGTTGACAAACATACCCACAGTATCGCTTACCAGTACATTTGAACGACCATTACTGATGGTAGCAATGCAGACATCATTGCTATTGGTATAGCGAGCTATAGTATAGTTGGCAGCAGCAAGCAAGAGGGCAGCAGGAGTGATGTCGAGCTTCTGGGCAAAGGCTGTAACAACCTGCTTATTGACAGGAGTAGAGGCATAGCAAAGGTGACCCTTGTAGTCTTCACCCTTATTGATATCAGCCTGAATGCTGCTTGCTTCATCAATGGTTTTCATACGTTCTGCAAAGAATGCCTTGCACTCAGCAAACTCTTTGCTTTCACGTGACTTTTTCTCATCAATGACATAATCGAGGTAGGAATAACGTTCAGGAGTGAGCGATTCACCCTGAAGGGCACGGCAAAGTTCCGACATCATAATGCCGTTTGAACCACCATCGCATACAAGGTGCAAGATATCCAGCAAGAGGGTAGAACCAGAAACTACAGCACGGTACAAAGGCCCCTGGGCAAGGTCGAACGGACGAACAAAGCCTTCCTTGAGGGTTTCCACATTCTCATTCGAGATAGTTACCTGTGGCACGATGGTCTCAGGAATCACTTGAACGGCTTCCTCGCCCTTGCTCTCGATGTGTGCTGAGAGGATAGGATGATTGACTATTACTTTCTTGAGCGCATCTGCTATGGTATCGGCAGTATAATCCGATGGGAACTCAATGCACATCGGGATGTTATACTGAATGCTGTCAGGATTACGCATGATGTCGAGATAGACACCCTGCTGAGGATAAGAAAGAGTACCGACATTCTTGACAGTAGATGTCTCAATGGTTGAGCTGGCAGAGTCTTCTGCTGTTGAATCAAATATCTTATCTAATATCAAATTCTCTATGTCCATGATGCAACCTGATGCAAGTTCCTTGCCCTTCATCTTGATGCCAAACTGCTTAAAGAGCTGAGCTGCAAGCTTCATTGAAACAAGTGAACTCATTCCATATTTGCGGAGTGAGGTGCTGAGGTTGATGTTTTCGACACCCAACAAAGAAGCAACCAATTGTACGAGCTTCTGTTCTAGGATGTTCAATTCACGAGAAGTCACAGATTCTTCCTCTTGCACCTCAACAACAGGTTCTGGCAAATGCTTACGGTCTATCTTACCATTAGGAAGCTGTGGCATGAGATCAAGATGTTGATAAATCTCAGGGTGCATATAGTCTGCAAGAGTTGAAGCCTCAATGTGAGCTGACACATCCTGATCAGACACTGTAGCACCATCGTTAAGTGTATAGTAGAGCACAAGTTTTCTGTTTCTGCCTACCTCTTTCACAGCTGCGGCAACCTGTTTGATACCTGTTACCTGAAGGGCAGTTGATTCAATCTCACCCATCTCAATGCGGAATCCGCGAAGCTTTACCTGCCCATCGATACGTCCAAGGTATTCGAGTTGATTGTCGGCATTCCAGCGCACAAGGTCACCAGTACGATACAATTTACCTCCCTCAACCAGAGGTGAGTCAACAAATGCCTCGGCAGTCTTCTCTGGCAGACGCCAATAACCCTTTCCGACCTGTACTCCGGCAATACAAAGCTCGCCAGGGGTACCTTGAGGCAGTAACTTTCCGTCCTTGCTCATCACCAGACAAGTCACGTTGTGTAATGGGCGACCGATAGGAATATTCTTCACTTTCTGTCCAGGTTCAATGACATAGAGTGTAGAGTCGTTAGTACATTCGGTAGGTCCATAGAGATTGATGATGCGAATGTGGTCGCTCTCTACGCCAGACAGTTTCTCGCCACCAGCAGTAACAAAGCGTACAGGCATATCGTAGTTATTGAGCATGAGCATCATCAAGGATGTGGTACAACCGAAGCCAGTTATCTTGTTGTCAACAATGAACTGATACATGGCATCCAGATCCTTGCGAATCTTGGAAGGCATGATATGAAGAGAACCTCCCTTGGCAAGTATTGGATAGAGGTCACCAATATGAGCATCGAAAGAGAACGAACGGTGGCTGGCAATACGGTCGCTTGCAGTCAACTGTTCTGTATCTGCTATTGATAGAGTAAAGTTCAACAGTCCTTTCTGATGCAGCATGGCACCCTTAGGCTTACCCGTTGAACCTGAAGTATAAATCATATATGCCAAAGAGTCTGGAGTAGTAAGGCATATAGGATCACTCTGTGCATGGAGGTCAACCTCTTCAATATAAATAATATGTAAGCCGTCTGTGTTCAGTCCGCCCTCAGCCTGCTTTGCTTCCAGCACGGCATGTGTGGTAACAAGTACGGTAGCCTCAGAGTTCTCTATCATATAACTCAGGCGCTCATTAGGATAATCTACATCCAGCGGCATATAGGCAGCACCTGCCTTATGGATGGCAAAAGCTGCAATTGGGAAACGGACAGAACGGTCCATCATCAGACCCACAAACTGATTCTTCTGAACACCATTAGCAACCAGCACATGGGCAAGTGAATTGGTCATTGAATCGAGCTGAGCATAGGAGAGAGAAGTGTCTATATCTGCTACTGCAATAGCTTCTGGGGTACTCTTGGCAAACCCCATGATGAGTTCAAGAGGGGTTTTAGTTGCGTCATACTCCATAGACTTGCCCTTGCTCAATGCCATGACTTCAGCAGTTTGGTCATCATTGAGCAGCTGCATATCAGCAAACTCCTTACCCTCTGCCATCTGACGGAGCACATGGTCTATATAAAGACAGATATTCCTGATGTTTGCAACTGTGTGCAAATTCTTATTGTGGAACACACGAATGCGATAATCATTGCCAACCTGAACAATAGCGAATGAGAGGTTAAAGCCTGGAGCATGCTTCAACGGAACAAAGTGCTGGATTTGCTCCTCATTGATTACCCAATCAAAATCATGTAATGTTCCATGATAGGCAATACTCATCATTGGTTTTACACCTAGTTCAGAGGTTACTTCACCAAAGGAATAGATAGTATGCTGGCGAGTTGTCTTAGCCTGTTTTTCTAATCTACTTAGAGTTTCACTTACACTTGCCTTGTCGGAGAAATCGATGAAAAGCGGATACGTCTGTACCATCATAGCCATGGTATTGCGTGTCTCTTCGGTAGAGCGACCCGTGTAGATAGTAGAAAATACAGCCTTGTCATCGTTGCTCAGCTTTGACATGACATAACCAAAAGCCGTATAGAAAAGCATGTCTGTAGCTACATTATACTTGCGGCAGAGAGTCTTGATGATTTTGCGGTCAACAGCAAGAGGTACTTCTATCTCTTCCCACTGTTCATCAGCTGGCACCACAGGCGTAGTGACATCTTCTGCAGGATAAGTAACGACATCTGTAGCATCAGCAAATGTGTTGAAATAATATGTTTTGGCAGTATTATAGACATCACTCTTGCGCATCTCCACTTCATCAAGGCAAATGTCTAGGAATGACTTTGTCTCTGGCATAAGCTCATTGTCATGATAGGCTTGCTTCAAGTCATTCATAAAGATGGTATTCGAAACGCCATCGAATATCAAGTGATGCATGATATAGGCTAACCAATAGGCGTTATCCTCCTCGGTATGTACAATCCAGATCTGATACAATGGTCCGCCGGAAAGGTCAAAAGGGAAGTCCATGGCACGCCTCTTCAATTCTTCGGCATTGTGCATCTCCATTTCCTGTATTACTACTGTCTCGTCAGCATTGTACACGAAGCATGGCATACCTTCGTCGTTCATTATAATTCGAGCTTTGAATGCTGCATGATTATCAAAGACCTTGCCAAGTGCCAGTTTGAGTTTAGGAATTTCTACGTCATTACCGAGTTTACCAATAATGGTGCAATTATAGTTCTCATTTCCTTGCGCGTTTTGTCCGGCAAGAAAAATTCCCATCTGATTTCTTGTTAGTGGATATATTTTCATAGAATGGTTCTTTACTTATTTCAAGTTTAATTCTGCAGTGTAATTTTTTAATTTATAGCTCAATTGTGACCATATTCTGGTTAAAGCGATAATCATAATGCATATTACCCGATAATAGGGTATTTACAATCTTCAATCCTAATCCATTTTCATCTACATAGCCAATAGGATTGAATGGTTTTCCATCATCGTGCAAAGAAATGATTTCTTTAGTAGCACGAACATCCACATATTGTGCATGACCATGATCAATGATATTCTTGAGCAGTTCTTCGGTACACAGAACAGCATGGTTCACCTGTTCCTGAGAGAGATCCAACGACTGCAAGAAATCACGTAACCCGCTTCGGGTTTCCCCAAGAGCCTGATGATTAGTAGGGATTGTACTGTCAAATACAGCATTGCTCTCCGTTTCTGGAATCAGGAATATGGCACTCAGCTTCTTATCCTTGCTCTTAATCAAAATAGTAGATACCAGAATAACAGCTGCTGTTATGATTTGGCCGACAAAGAAACCCATCCAATGTCCCCTCATTCCCCAGAAGCAGAGCATAGGTAATAGGGTTTGTCCTATAGACAAAAACAGGGCCAGATTCTTATGACCATAGAACTGGTAAACAGGCATGAGGTTATAGAGTAATGCTTGCATGATGATATGCAAGGAGAATGCAGGCAGGGCCATACGAATGATTGGCATGGTCTGCTCGTTTGCAGCTCCCAATAAAGCAGATATCTGTTCAGGGAAGAAAACGATAGCCAGTGTATAGACAACCAAACAAATACCCATGAATGCATAAGCTCGCTGGACGAGAAGCTTCATTCCTTTATGATCTTCAAGTCCCTTGAGAATGGCACCTACGGGTTGTATGGTACGGAGTGTTCCCGTCAGGATAATCATGGAGAAGGAGAAGAGCTGCATACAAATGGCCAAGGCAATCAGACCACCGTCGCCCAGGTATATACTGGCAACATAGTTATTACCCATATACTGTATGGAAAGCAGAGCTGTGGAGAAAAACAATGGCAATCCGAAAGATAGAATCTTTTCCAGTTCCAGATCTTTAAGAGTTGGAATCTTGAAGCGCAAAGTACCTTTCTTTCGGAAATGAGGCAATACCATTAGCACGCAAACCACATACATGAAGAATGTAGCCCAGGCAGCACCCTTGATTCCCATATTTGCATATTTGATAAGGATAATATCCAAACCGATATTTACAATATTTCCTACAATAACAGCTTGTGATATCAACTTTGGAGAGCCATCGGTAGTCACGAACTGATGAAAAGTATACATCAGCATCATAGGAATTGTAGATAGTAGGGTTACAAACAGGAAGTCATTGGTTAACTGTCGTAAATTGTCCGACTTGCAAAGCAAATCCGACAATGCATCAAAAGCTCCCAGTCCACCCACAACGATTAAAGCTCCCAATACTAAAGAAACCAACAGGGAAAAAGAAAAGAGTTTATTTGCTTTTTCTTTGTCACCTTTTCCTATAGCCATTCCTGCCAAGATGGTGGAACTGGACATATAAAGACATGTGAGAGAATAGATAGCCTGTATTACCGGTTTACTTAAGTTCACGGCAGCCAATCCTTCCGGACCTATCAAGTTGCCTACAATGGATGCATCAGCCATATTGGCAACCTGTGTGGCAGCGACTGTCAATACAGATGCCCCCAAGTAATTATTGAAGGCTTTACTTATCAGGTATGATGATCTTTTCTGCATTGTATTTTTATAAGATTTCAAACATTTTATTGAAATGAGTAATGCTCAGCACCTCCATGATATTGGCATTTACACCTATGAGTGTTACTTTATTGCCATATTGGTTTGCTGCTTTACGGATACGGAGCAACAGACGTAATCCAGAACTGGAAATATAATCAAGTGCTGTACAATCTATGGTTATAGGTAGGGTTGCTGCTGCCTCTATTTCCTTAACCTGAGGTTCAGCCATCTCGGCAGCCAATGTGTCGAGTTCACCATTCATTACTACATTTACTCTCTCTTCGGTCTTGTTGATTTCAATATTCATAGTACTTTATATTATTTTGTTTGTTGCAAATTTACATTATGTGTGTCTGAATTTATTGTAAAAAGGACGATTTATTTCACAATTTATTGTAAAAATGTTCAATTTGAACAAAATTACAATGGATTTGGTCATTTTTGCAAGAACTTGTAATTATTCACTGCGAAATTACAATGGATTGAACATTATCATCCTCTACATTTGCAACAGAAAAACATGAAAGAACAAATAACTAAAAAAATAACGATATGAAAAATGTAATTAAAGTAAGTGCTATTGCACTGAGTGCATTGTGTTTAGGTTTTGTAAGCTGCAGCGATGACGATGAGCCTAATATCCAGCCACAGCCTACTAAAAATTACCAGTTCCAGTATACACAGCCTCACACCGCTATCGTAAACTGGGATCCTAAGGATTACAACTTTACGGATGGTAACCGATACTATCTTGACTATTACAAGAAAGCTGAAGAGGCTATCAAGGGTGGTTGCAGCAGCTGGCGTAACGGCAACTTCCACGGCCGTAACCTGGACTGGACACAAGCCAACTATGGCTGTCTGATCATCCGCATGCCTAAGGGTGGAGATGCTCATCATGCCAGCGTAGCCACTCTAAACGGCTCTAAGACTGTGACATGGGATTTCATCAAGAATGGCAATCTGACTGATGACCAGAAGAGATTCCTGCCTTGCGTGGTAGTGGATGGCATCAACGATGCCGGCGTAGCCATCAATATCAACATCGTACCTAACGATCCTAAGAACACCTACTACAGTAATGAAAAGAATGAGGGCGATTTGTCCAGCCAGTGTGTGGTACGCTATGTCCTGGATAATGCAGGTTCCGTTCAGGAGGCGCTTGACTTGCTGAGCACCAAGAAAATCCGTCAGAGCATTGTAGGCATTGCCGGCGATGAGACACACTATATGATTTCTGACCCTAAGGAGACTGCCGTAGTGGAGTTCTGGCAGAAAGAGATGAAAGTTACCCGTTTCACCAAACAGAACGATGGTTTCTACAGCGAGAAGGGCAACCCTGCCATCATGACTAATATGTACGACTTTGCCATCGAGGAGTTTGGCTTTGGCAATGAGGCGATGTTCGATGCGTATCCTTACGGCATGGGCGTAGAGCGTTGGGCTACCATCAGAGACCAGTATGCAGGTGCCAAGCAGAGCGTAGAGGCTAACCTGGTGATTGCCAAGTCCGTATGGTATTTTGACAACTTCATGGCTAAGAAGACAGCATGGTACACAGAGAACGCCATTTCTACTGTTTACGGTAAGGATGCAGAAGGCTGGTGGTTCAAGCCAGAGGGTGCAGAAAGTACAGAAGTAGTAAGAGCAGCTAACCACAAAGAGGCTATCCAGGGTTTCTATAAAGCATTCATGCCAAACTATTGGAAGTATTATGAGGATAATTTCTCTGTGAAAGTAATGACAGATCCTCACGTAGACAAGAACGACTACTGGGAGACTTCACACTCTGTCATCTACGATGTAAACAAGAAGGTGGGCTACCTCTATCCATTTGAGAACCGCTATGTCTCACCAGAGTATCCTTGCATTGAACTGAGAATTCCTTAAAATCTTATTTTCTCTGCACGATAGAGCAAATACTATAAAAAAGAAAAGGAGAAACCTTCACCGGGCTTCTCCTTTCTTTATGACGTGATAAAGTATTTAGAAATTATACTTTACGGCAATGGTTGGGTTCACGTAGAATGATTTTTCTGTAAAGCATTCTGGGAAGATGAAGTTGTTGCTGATTTCAACCTCAGAACCGAAAGAGAAATGCTTGTCTACGTTGTACCAGATCTGTGGCTCAGAGAGCAGGACCATCTTTCCGTGACCAGAGAATGTCTCTTCACGCCAGAAATCCAGGAAACCTGAGAATGTTCCCTTACCGCCGGCAAAGTTCACACCCCATACACCAGTAAGCTGGAAACTGTTATATGCCTTGGAACCTCCTTGTTTGAAAAAGCGCTTGTAGAGTGCCTGTACAGACCAGGTAGTAGAGAAATCGGCATTATGACCGTTCAGTGCCACACCGGCAAGGGCTGCATTCTGGAAACGGGTTCCGCCACCCTGTTTAAAGGTGGTCATACCGCCATTGTACTCTATATGAGCTGCCAGTGATGTATTTGCTGATGTAGGTGCAAAGGTAAATTCACGGGAAATCTCTGTATAGGCTCCCTTCATGCCATCTTGATACATGTCTAAGTCAATGAACCAGAACCAGGAACCAGTAGCATCGGCCTTGAACTGTTCAAAGGTTACGGTAGCTTTCTGACGGGTAGCTTCTTCATTGGAATAGAGGCTACGGCCCAAATCATAGTGGAACTGTACATTCTGAGCGCCTGACGCCAGCGCCATCATCAGAAGGCAAGAAAGTAAGAATAGTTTTTTCATGTCTTTATTTTTTTTAGAGTTTATCACCATACATTAAATCACCGGCATCGCCCAGACCCGGAACTATATATTTCTTGTGGTTCAGGATAGGATCAATGGCTCCGCACACCAGGATCACATCGTCACTAGGGAAGACTTTCTGGAGGTAGTCCACGCCAGACTGAGCAGCAATGACACATGCCATGATCAGACGCTTAGGCTTGCCTTTGGTAAGCAGTGCCTCGTAAGCCAGCTCCAGACTGCCACCGGTAGCCAGCATAGGGTCTACCAGGATGAGGGTCTTTCCATCGAGCGAAGGTGAGGCGCAGTATTCTACCTTGATGCCTACCTGATTCATTTCACGGTCCTTATAGTAACGGTAAGCAGAGACAAATGCATTGCCGGCTTCATCGAAAATATCCAGGAAGCTCTGGTGGAGAGGCAGTCCCGCACGGAAAACGGTACCGATGACCAATGGATCATCGTAAGTGTTTACCTGGCAGGTCTCCAGCGGTGTCTGCACAGTCTTGCCACTGTAGTTCAGGAACTTACTGATTTCATAGGCTTCTACATGACCAATGCGTACTATATTCTGGCGGAAACGCATGCGGTCTCCTTGTACATCCACGTTACGAAGTTCTGACATGAACTTGTTCAGAACCGTGTTATTATCACTTAGATTAATGACTTTCATAGGTTTTTAGTTTTAGATTTACAATTCTTCGCTGAGAGGCTTCTTTTCCTTGCCGTTGAAACTCTTCACCTTCATGCCCAGCTGCTCTGGGAGAATGGCATTCAGGGTAACACCCACAAGTGCAGAAACTGCCAGTCCGGAAAGGTGGATACTGCCGATAGCCACACTATCATTGGCTCCATACTTGATACCGATAGCCAACACCAGGATAAGTGCTGCCACGAACACGTTACGGGAGCTGGAAAGATCTACGTGAGATTCTACCAGGTTTCTCACACCCACAGAAGAAATCATGCCGTAGAGAATGAGGCTGACGCCACCAATGGTTGCTGCTGGCATGAGACCGATGATGCAGGCAAATTTAGGGCAGAAACTGAGCAGGATGCTGAAAACGGCAGCCAGACGGATGACAGCAGGGTCAAATACGCGTGTCAGGTTCAGCACACCTGTATTCTCACCGTAAGTGGTATTGGCTGGTGCACCGAAAGCGCTGGCTAGGGCAGTGGCAAAGCCGTCGCCTATCAAGGTGCGGTGCAAGCCTGGCTGATGCAGGAAGTCCTTTCCTACGGTAGAGGAGATGGCACACATATCGCCAATATGCTCCATGATGGTAGCAAAGGCTATAGGCACGATAGCGATGATACTGGTGAGGAGGAAGGTGCTGTCGAAATGATCCATGACAGCCAGTATGCTGCTCTCTCTGCTCACAGGAAGACCTATCCACGCCGCATCGGATACACTGCTGAAATCTACTTCGCCCAGCACGGCAGCCAAGGCATAGGAAGTAACCACACCTAATAATATAGGTATGATCTTGATGATGCCTTTTCCCCACACGCTGGTGCAGATGACCATGGCTATAGCTACAATGGCAAGCAGCCAGTTGCTGGAACAGTTGGTAATGGCAGAGCCGGACAAGGTAAGACCAATGGCAATGACCATAGGGCCGGTTACTACAGGAGGGAAGAAACGCAGGATCTTGTGCGTGCCGAAACCCTTAATGAGGGCTGCCATGATGAAATAGCAGAGTCCGGCACAGAGTACGCCCACGCAGGCATAGCTCAGGGAGAGGGTCTCCGACAGGCCCTGGTCCATTCCAATCTGCTTGACCGACATATATCCGCCAATGAACGCGAAGCTGGAACCCAAGAATGCCGGTACCTGGTTCTTGGAGATGAAGTGGAAGGCTAAGGTGCCCAGACCTGCAAACAAGAGGGTAGTAGAAACTGAAAGACCTGTCAGAGCAGGCACCAGGATGGTGGCACCGAACATGGCAAACAGATGCTGAATACCCAAAATGGTAAACTTACCGTACCCTAGCTGACGGGCATTGGTAATTCCTTCTTGTGGCTTAAATTCCATAGCGTACAGATTTAGGGGATTATTCTTCTTTTTCCTTAGGCAGCACCAGGTTCAGGATGACAGCCAGCAGGAATACTACGGCTACACAGTTCTCTGCAAATACGGTCTGCACAATCTGAGGGAAGATATTGAACATTTCTGTTGCTTGGGTAAATCCAAGACCGATGCTGAGTGACAAGGCTACAATGATCATGTTTCTGTCTGTAAAGCCACACTTAGCCAACATGCCGAAACCGGCAAACATGATAGAACCGAACATCATGATGGTACAACCACCTAGTACGGCTTGTGGAATGGTGGTGAGCAAGGTACCTATGACAGGGATAATACCACCGATGACCATGATGCAAGCTCCTGTGGCAATGGTAAAGCGGTTCACTACGCCAGAAATGGCTGCCAGACCTACATTCTGAGAGAATGAGGTGATAGGGGTACAGCCGAAAAGTCCGGCAATGGAACTGACGAAACCATCGGCAGAAATACTAGCACCGAGCTCTTTATTGGTAGGCAAACGCTTCAAGGCTCCTGAACAGAGTGCGCTGGTATCACCAATGGTCTCTGTAGCAGATACACAGAAAATAGCCATGACAGAAAGGGTGGCACCCAGGTCAAATTCCAGGTTGAAAGGCAAGAGCTTAGGGAAGGAAACGATACCTACATTTGCCAGACCGGAGAAATCGACCATGCCCATGCAGACAGACAGAATATAGCCCACAATCAAGCCTACCAGAACAGAAAGAGAACGGAGGAAGCCACGTGCAAAGACCTGACAACCCAGGCAGACAAGCAGGGTAACTGTTCCGATAATCCAGTTGGACAGAGAACCGAAATCGGCAGCACCTTGTCCTCCGGCAAAAGAATTGGCTCCAATAGGGAGCAGAGAGAAACCAATGGCAGTTACTACCGTAGCAGCTACTACAGGAGAGATAATCTTAATCCAATACTTGGCAAAGAGTCCCAGAAGTCCTTCGAAAATACCACCTATAATCACTGCGCACATGAGTACACCCATGCCTTGTGTGGTACCAATGAAGATGGCTAGTGACAGGAAGGTAAAGCTGATACCCATGACGATAGGCAAACGGGAACCGATGCGCCAGATAGGGTAGAGCTGTACCAATGTTCCGATACCTGCAATGATCATACAGTTCTGGATGAGGGCTGCACTGAGTGTTGGCTCCAGGTTCACCACATTGGCCAAGATGATAATAGGCGTAATGTTTGAAACAAACATGGCAAGCACATGTTGCAAGCCAAAAGGAATAGCTTGAAGAACAGGGACTTTTCCGTCAAGCTGATAGATGTTAGACGTGTTACTCATATAATTGGGATTTGTTTTAGCCTAGGGTAAGGTTTGGGTTCTGAAGTTTCAAGACGGGTTGTTCTCTGAACTTGATGGTCTGTGTCTGCCAGTCCATGGATTCTACGATGGCCAGTGATTCTACATGATAGCCTTCGCTGCGCAACTTGCTGCCGCCTTTCTGCTGGCCTTTCTCCACGGCAATGCCGATACCCATTACTTCTGCGCCTGCCTGATGTACCAGATCTATGAGTGCATGTGCAGCTTCACCGTCGGCCAGGAAGTCGTCTACAATGAGCACCTTGTCGGTGGCATTCATGTAGGGTTTAGAGATGAACACGTTGTTCATTTTCTTGTGGGTGAAAGAATAAGCTTGTGAAACATACTTGTCGTCGGTACTGTTTGCAGTCTGGCTTTTCTTGGCGAAAACCACAGGCACGTCGTACAGGTGTCCCAGCAGGGTAGCAATGGCAATACCACTGGCTTCGATGGTCAGAATCTTGTTGACCTCCACTCCGCTGAAACGTCGTTTGAACTCATAAGCCATCTGTCGCATGATGTCGATGTCAATCTGGTGATTCAGAAAGCTGTCAACTTTCAGGATGTTTCCCTCCTTGATGACTCCATCAACAAGAATTTTTTCTTCTAGAAAATTCATAGATCGTATTTGTTTTAAAATTTGTTCGTCAGTTTTTTCAAATCACAGCTAGGATTTGAATTTATTTTTGCAAAAATACAAATTATTTCTAAAAAAATGTAAAAACGGACCTAAGATTTTCTTACAAGCTAAAGGGAAAGTTTTAAGAAATTAATGATAAAAAATGATAATTGTTTGAAAATCTTATCTATTTTGTTTATTTTTGTAATCTAAATGAGATTTACCGCTACAATATTATGAATAAAGAACAAAAACAGCTCCTCAAACAGATGACGATAGTTTTCATCATCATGTTTAGTGTATACATTCTTTTGGCACTTTATAAAGGCCATGATTTCACTTCTGCATTGCTTAATGCCAGTGGAGGTGCTGTGGGTCTTCTGATTGCAGGTGCTCTTCTGTTTTTCGGTTTCAGGACTGTAAAGGACAAAGAAAAATAAACGCTTAACACATACTGAGCTATGAATTTTAATAAAGAGAAAATGCACGACATCAGTTATGCCTTGTTTTGGGTAGGACTGACAGGTCATATTGTATGTAACAGCTGGATTCATAATAGCACTCTGAATTCCATCTGCATTGTCATCGAATTTGTTTTTTTGATAATCGCTATCTTAACTGCGCAAAAACCGCTAAAAGAATTCAAGCAACTTGCCATCGTGGTAATTATCATGATAGTTATAGCATTTGGATTTGACGCGTTTTTATCACTTATAGGTAAGTGACAAATGTTAATTACTAATAAAAGTGCATGCTATTACTAAATGTAAAAGTTAAATACATGCACTTTCTTCTACTATTTTTTTAGTAGACATCTTTTTTATCCTATTTTTGCCATACAAAACTAAAACATTAGTAGATATGGCAAAAAAGAAAGAAGGCTTCCTGTCTTTAACCAAGGCAGAGACCGAAATCATGAATCTTTTGTGGGAAAAAGGAGGCACCAATAGCGTGCGTGACCTATTAAACCTGTATCCCGATTCCAAGCCAGCTTACACCACGCTAGCTACCTTCCTGAACATTTTAGCCAACAAGGGTTTCCTGAAGCAAGAGAAGAAGGAAGGTGAAAAGACATTGCTTTATACACCACTGGTAACCCGAGAGCAATACACCAGTCAGGTGATGAGCGATGTGAAGGACAGTTTCTTCGGAGGCTCTGCCAAGTCGCTGGTGAGCTTCTTCTGCAAGGAAGAGAAACTAACCGTGGAAGATGTGCAGGATTTGCTTAAACTGCTGGAAAACTGGTAAATAGGAAGGGATATGGGAGAGTTATTTGTCTATGTGATGAAAAGTGCCATCTGCTTGGCATCCTTTTATCTTTTCTATAAGGTATTGCTCACACGCGATACCTTACACCGGATGAACCGATGCATTCTGCTGCTGTGCATGGTGCTGTCCAGCCTCATACCATTCATCCGCTTCACCGTGGAGAAACCTACGGTGGTGAACCAGCCTATCCTGGAACTGGAAGACATGATCCTGATGAGCAGTGTTTCGGAACCCGAAATATATGTTTCAGAGACACCCGTCAACTGGATGGCACTGGTCATGGGTATCTATCTGCTGGGAATGCTCCTGCTCTTGGGCTATTATGTATGCTCTGCCTGCAGGTTGCTCAGCATGATAAGGCACTGTTCCCTGCAGAAAAAAGAGGGGCATTCACTCATTGTTCATGAACTGGAACTGGCACCTTTCAGCTGGTTGCACTATATCTTTATCTCAAAGAAGGACCTGACAGAAAACGGCGATATTTTCCTGACTCACGAGAAGGCTCACATAGACTGCCGGCATTCCTACGATTTACTGCTGGCTACCTTCTGCACCATTCTGCAATGGTTCAACCCTGCTGCCTGGCTCCTGAAGCAGGAACTGGAGAACATTCATGAATACGAAGCCGATGACCAGGTACTGAACCGAGGCATTGACGCAAAGACTTATCAATTATTACTCATAAAAAAAGCTGCCGGCGCAAGGCTCTACTCTCTGGCCAACAGCTTTAATCACAGTTCACTAAAAAAACGTATCACTATGATGTTAAAGAAAAAATCAAGTGTGTGGGCATACGCTAAATATGCCTTTGTGCTACCGGTCACTGCCGTAGCTGTAGCTGCATTTGCACGACCAGAGGTGATCAATCTCTCGGAGGAAATGGAAGCTGTAACCGTAGAAGATCTCTCTACCAGCGTGAGCAAAATTACCTACATAGTAGACAAAGACTCTACCGTGTATTCTAAGGTTGATGTGGCTCCTGCCTTCCCAGGTGGAGAACGTGAGTACATGAAATTCATGGCTATGCACCTGCGTTATCCATCGAGCGCACAGGAAGAAGGCGAAGAAGGTTTTGTACATTTTAATCTGGTGATAGATAGTAATGGTACAGCTACAGTCCGACCAATCAATATCCGTTCCGAGAGATTACTAAAGGAAGTAAGACGTGTAGTGGCTGACATGCCGAAATGGACTCCAGGAAAACTCAAGGGAAAAGCTGTGAATACCCAGATTAAGCAGAAAATATGGTTCCTGCTGGAAGGTTCATCATACGACCCAGAAATAGGACCTCAGGATATTATATTCAAGGGCTATGGCGGAAACGGTCCAACTGTGTCTTCCTACAGAAAGCCAGAAGCAGCGGAAAATGATGACGCAGTCTTTCAGGTTGTTGAAAACCAGCCACAGTTCCCGGGTGGTTTTACAGAACTCATGGGATTCCTGGCTAAGAACATGAAATACCCGGAAGAAGCCTCAAAAGCAGGTATTGAAGGACGTGTAGTAGTTCAGTTTGTTATAGCCAAGGACGGAAACATAAAGGATGCAAAGGTAGTTCGTTCCATACACCCGTTGCTGGATGATGAAGCGCTGCGAGTAGTTGCTCTCATGCCAAAATGGGAACCAGGAAAGCATAAAGGAGAGGCTGTAAATGTAAGATATACACTGCCTGTATCCTTCAGAGCCGACAAGAAAGACAGCGACAATGCAACTGGTAACCCGACTTTCAAGCTCAGTGTAGAATCATCGAAGGATGGTAATGCAACGATAGACTGTACTGTGCTGGATGCCGATACCCATGAACCACTGGTGGGTGCTGGAGCCGTAGTTTTGGGAACTACCAATGGAATAATTACCAACACCAGTGGTTTTTTCCATCTTGATGCAAAAGAGGGGCAACAAATTCAAATTACATACCCAGACTACACAAAAAACACTTTTCCTGTAGCAGGAAATACCAAAGGAACCATTTTGCTGCATAAAGAAAAGAAATAATATTCCTTTACTTTGCAGCAGTATAACTCATAAAGCTAAGTGAAGAACCTGAAGCTTCTGCTTTTTACCGTATTTACCACTTTTCCGCTTTATTCCCACGCCCAGACGGTATTCAGGGTAATGGAATACAACGTAGAGAATCTTTTCGACATAACGCACGATTCGCTGAAAGCCGACCTGGAGTTTCTGCCTACCGCTACCCGGAATTGGAACCGGAACCGGTTCTGGAGAAAGCTGATACACCTGTCGCAAGTCATTTCTTCGGCAGGAGAGGACCAGCTTCCCGATCTGGTCATGCTGTGTGAGGTGGAGAATGATTCCACCCTGATTTACCTGACAAAACGCAGTCCCCTGCGTGTGGCAGGTTATGACTACCTGATGACTCACAGTCCCGATGAGAGAGGCATAGACATAGCATTACTTTACCAACGGGCTACCTTTAAGCCACTTTCATTTGAAGAAATAGAAATAGACAAGACCTTTACCGGAAACCGCCCCACACGCAATATCTTTCACATAACCGGACAGACACAGACCCGCGATACGCTGGACCTGTTTCTCTGCCACATGCCCAGCAGAAGCAGCGGAAAGAAGCTCACGGAACCCTACAGAAAGCACACAGCAAAGGTACTGAGAGAAGCCGTAGAGAAGGTAAATACGATGCGCAAGACTCCCCGAATCGTTATTACCGGAGATTTCAACGACGAGCCGAAAGATGTCTCTCTCAGCGGAATTCTGGGTGCAGGAGAGCCGAAAGATAGCATTAAACCAACAGATTTATATAATCTTATAACCGGTAAGAAACCAGGAACTTATAAATATGACGGAAAGTGGAACACGCTGGATCAGTTTATCGTAAACGGGAACCTGCTGGTAAAGGAATCCGGACACCTGTATACAGCTCCAGAAAAGGTAAGGATTCACCAACCGGCATTCCTGCTGGAGAAAGATGAAAAATACGGAGGCTTCAAACCGTTCCGTACTTACAGCGGCATGCGCTATCTGGGAGGGTACAGTGACCACCTTCCGGTGGTGGCAGATTTTCACTGGTAACTATTCGTGATGGTAAGGGCCACCGTTCAGAATGGTCATGGCACGGTATATCTGTTCCACAAAAATCAAACGAATCATCTGGTGGGAGAAAGTCATCTTGGAAAGGGAAATCTTCTCCTTGGCAACATCGTAGATTCGCTGGGAGAAACCATAAGGACCACCCACAATGAAAACCAGACGCTTATTCACGGTATTCATCTTGTTCTTCATCCAGTCTGCAAATTCAATGCTTCGGAATTCCTTGCCGTGTTCATCCAGGAGTACCACCACATCGCCCGGCTGAAGGGCCTTGAGAATAAGGTCGGCTTCCTTTTCCTTCTGCTGGGACTCACTCAGGTTCTTGGTATTCTTTAACTCGGGTATGACCTCCAGGTTAAAACCGAGGTAATGCTGGATTCTGCCTACATAATCCTCTATACCGGTAATGTAGTGCTTTTCTACGGTCTTTCCTACGACTAACAATGTGACTTTCATGCTGCAAAAATACATAAATTGGCAGAATTTAAAGAATGAATACCTAATAAATAAGAAAAAAAGCTAACTTTGTGCCTCGTTATCAGAAAAGTATACAAATTACAAAATAAATAGTAAAATGAAAAAACTGATCTTTACTGTTCTTGCAGTACTTACTGGTGTGGTTTCTGCCGAAGCCTGCACCAACATGATTGTGGGCAAGAAGGCATCTGCCGACGGCTCTGTCATGGTTTCCTACAATGCCGATTCTTTTGGCATGTTCGGTAATCTTTACCACTGGCGTGCCGGTGCACATGCTGCCGGTGAAATGCGTCAGGTATACGACTGGGATTCTGGCCGATACCTGGGTGAGATTCCTGAGGCTCCTTATACTTATAATGTAGTGGGTAACATGAACGAGAAGCAGCTCTGCATTACAGAGACTACCTTCGGCGGACGTCGTGAGGCTCGTGACAAGAATGCTGTAGTAGACTATGGTTCACTGATTTACATTACCCTGCAGCGTGCTGCTACTGCACGTGAAGCCATCAACACCATGAACGAACTGGTAACCAAGTACGGTTATGCCAGCATGGGTGAGAGCTTCTCTATCTGCGACAAGGAAGAGGCTTGGATTCTGGAAATGATGCCAAAGGGTACCAACGAGGACGGTTCTGTAACGGGTGCTGTGTGGGTAGCAATCCGCATTCCAGACGACTGTATCTCCGGTCATGCTAACCAGGCTCGTATCACTACTTTTGCCCAAACCAAGAAAATGGACAAGAAGTTGGGTTACTACAATGTAAACGACGAGGTTCTCTACAGTGCCGATGTCATTGCCTATGCACGCAAGATGGGTTGGTACGAGGGTGCTGATGCAGACTTCAACTGGCGTAACGCTTATCATCCATTGACTTTCAGCGGTATCCGTGCATGTGATGCCCGTGTATGGAGCATCTTCCGCAAGTTCGACAAGTCTATGGACAACGAGAACTACCACAAGTACATCTCTGGTGACGTAACTGCAGAGCCTATGCCTCTGTACATCAAGCCAGATCACAAGGTGACCTTGCGCGAAGTAAAGGACTGTATGCGTGATCATTACGAAGGAACTTTCATTGATCCTACCGTAGGTCTGGCAGCAGGTCCATTTGCTACTCCATACCGTGCTCCTGGCAGCTACAAGACTGCCGACGGCCGTACCACTTTCGTAGAGCGTCCTGTAGGTACTCAGCAGAGTGCATTTGCACTGGTAGGTCAGCTTCGCAGCTGGTTGCCAGATGAAGTAGGAGGAATCCTGTGGTTCAATACCGATGATGCAAACATGATCACTTACGTTCCTGTATACTGTTCTACCACCAAGGTTCCATTCGCTTTTTCTGAAGAAGCTGGTGGTGCCATCAAGTTCAGCATGGACTGTGCATTCTGGTTGAACAATATGGTAGCAAACTATGTTTACCCACGATATTCTATGGTTATGCCAACCTTGCGCGAGGCACAGAAGGAAATGGACGACTACTTTGAAGGTGAGCAGGCAAAGGTTGCTGAAGAAGCTGCCAAGAAGAACGGCGATGCCCTGGATGACTTCCTCACCGGCAAGACTCAGGAATATACCGACAAGTACATGGCACGCTGGAAGCAGCTGTTTGAGACCATTGTGGTAGCATACAACGACGGTGTGGTGAAGCCAATTCAGAACGGCAAGGTAGTAGAAGGCCGCACCCAGCGTCCTGGTCGTGCAGAGCAGTTCAATGCCGAGGTTGTAAAAGCAACCGGTGAGCGTTGGTTGAACCCAAAGCAGTAATTACGAAATACCGATTTATACAAGGGTCCCTTCTGAAAAGAGGGGACTCTTTTTTTTGTTTACAAATGATAGTGTGCGCAAACAATGAGAGAACTATTCTTTTTGAATTGGGAATAATTGGAAAAAAAGGAAAATTTTTCTCCTTTTCAGAAAACTTTATTATATTTGTGAATTGAAAGTAAAAAATCTAATAACATTAAATCATAAAAAGAAAAATGGCAAACGAAGAATTGATTTTACAGTGCACAGAAGCAGCAAAAAAATGGCTGACTCCTGCATTTGATGCTGAGACCCAGGCTGAGGTTAAGGCTATGATTGAGGCTGAGGACAAGACTCCACTGATTGATGCCTTCTATCAGAACCTGGAATTTGGTACCGGTGGTCTGCGTGGTATCATGGGTGTAGGTACTAACCGTATGAACAAGTACATTGTAGGTATGGCTACTCAGGGCTTCGCAAACTATGTGTTGAAGGCATTCCCAGGTCGTACTGACCTTGCAGTTGTAGTAGGTCATGACTGCCGTAACAACGGTCGCGACTATGCTGAGACTGTAGCTGCTATCTTCTCTGCAAACGGTATCAAGGCTTATCTGTTCGAGAGCCTCCGTCCAACTCCAGAAATCTCTTTCGCTATCCGTCAGCTGGGTGCACAATGTGGTGTAAATGTAACTGCATCTCACAACCCACGTGAATACAACGGATACAAGGCATACTGGGAAGATGGTGCTCAGGTTCTGGCTCCACACGATACCGGTATCATCGATGAGGTTAACAAGGTAACTATTGACGACGTTAAGTTCACTCCAAACTGGGATCTGATTGAGATCATCGGTGGTGAAATGGACTTCGACTATATGACTGCTGTTCATGAGGCATTGATCGACCAGGAGGTCATCAACCGTCAGAAGGATCTGAACATCGTATATTCTGCAATGCACGGAACTGGTCGTGTAATCGTTCCTCTCTGCTTGCGTTCTTGGGGCTTCCAGAATATTCATGTAGTTCCAGAGCAGATGGTAGTAGACGGTAACTTCCCAACCGTAGTTTCTCCAAACCCTGAAAATGCAGAGGCTATGACTCTGGGTATGAACCTGGGTACCAAGCTGAATGCTGACCTGGTAGTTGCTACTGACCCTGATGCTGACCGTCTGGCTATCGTATGCCGTGACAACAAGGGTGAGTGGATGATCATCAACGGTAACCAGACCGCTATGATGTTCTGCTATTACATCATCAAGAACAAGAAGGCTCTGGGTACTCTGGCTCCAACAGACTTCCTGGTTAAGACTATCGTAACTACAGAAGTTATTGCTGAAATGGCTAAGAAGAACAACGTAGAGTTGCGCGACTGCTACACTGGTTTCAAGTGGATTGCTCGTGAAATTGCTATTTCTGAGGGTAAGCAGAAGTACATCGGTGGTGGTGAGGAATCATTCGGCTTCCTGCCATACGACAAGGTTCGTGATAAGGATGCTCCTGCATCTATCTGTCTGATCTGTGAGATTGCAGCTTGGGCTAAGGATCAGGGTAAGACTCTGTATGACCTGTTGATGGAAATCTATCTGGAGTACGGTTTCTCTAAGGAGTACACTATCAATGTAACCAAGCCAGGTAAGAGCGGTGCTGACGAAATCAAGCAGATGATGGTTGACTTCCGTGCTAACCCTCCAAAGGAACTGGGTGGTTCACAGGTAGCTATCGTTAAAGATTACAAGACTTTGAAGCAGACTAACGTACTGACTGGTGAAGTTACCGATATGGATATGCCTGCTACCAGCAACGTACTGCAGTACTTCTGTACCGATGGTACTAAGGTTTCTGTACGTCCTTCAGGTACTGAGCCAAAGATCAAGTTCTACTGCGAGGTTAAGGATACCATGAAGTGTCCAGACTGCTACGCAGGTTGCACTGAAAAGGCAATGAAGAAGATTGAGGCTATCAAGGTATCTCTGGGTTGCTAATTCAATCTATATAATAATAGGAAAAAGGAGAGCCTTTAACAGGCTCTCCTTTTTTAAAACACTTCTTATTTTGATAAGTAAAATAAAAACCAGGGTTTTAAAAGCCCTGGTTTTTTATTACTTTCCAAAAAGATCTTTTCTGTTTCTTGCGGCAGCAGGTTGGGTCCATTCCTCAGGAATAAACTTCCAATTATCCATGGTAGGAGGGGTGATGGTCTTCTGTTCCTGAATTAACTTGATGAGATAGAATCGCAAGTCTTTATCAGTACTTTTCACGATACGCTTATTGATTTCATCCTTTGACAGACCTGAGCCCTTGGTCAAGAGATCACCTCCACCGTTTCCACGGTAAGAATTAATGGCTACTTCATATTCCTTTTCCAGGTCAAACGGTGTGCCATCGGTAAAGCTCTGGATAGTAATCCTTTCACCCTTTGGTTTAGTCACATCTACCGTATAGTTAATACCTGCAGCTGAATCAAAATTGAAATAGAAATTCTTGAATCCCAAATGCTGATCATCGGCAGCATCCTTATTCAGCAGAAGCAGATCATCGGCAGGAGAAGACATCTTGTTAGCCCACATATCGTAGCTCATTTCCAGTTCATCGCGAATCATCTTTCCAGTAAGCTTCATCGTATAAAGGTAGTTCTCAAAACGATAAACATTGAACATATCACCTACGGTAAGCTCTCCTGCAGGAATGACAGAGCTGAGTGAAAGAGGAGCTGTTATAGAAACAGGTGCACCTGTAATATCCATCTGCAGCTTATGGATTAGGCTCATGAACTTAGATGGACCAAAGAAAACATCCTTAGAATCAAGTTGTTCTGTAAGAGTACCAATTTTTTCACTGATAAAATCCATAGCACGACTCTTATCAGGAGCAAAGGTCTTTTCAAAGTCTGCATCTACAGTATAGTCTTTCATGTCTTTGACATCACCTTTAATCTCTTTAGAAACCAAAGAATTACCTTTCTTTGTAACTTGAATATCTACCACACTAAGATATCGTCCTTCATTGGCAGGGTTCAAGCAAAGAACCTTCTTACCTTCAGAATTAGTCACTTCCTTACAAAGGTTGGTGTGATCATGCCCATAGAATACTACATCAAAACCAGGTACTTCCTGAGCAACAATAACAGAAGCATCTTCTAGAGCAGCTCCTTCATCGGTATCTGCCAGAGAATCTGCTCCCGAATGGAAAAGACCTACGATGATGTCTGGTTTCTCTTCTTTCTGAATGACAGGTATCCACTGCTTGGCACATTCACGCATGTCCTGGAATTCTAGTCCTTCCCAAAGGACTTCAGGGAGCCATTTTGGAATAGCTGGGGAAATCATACCCAAAACTGCTATCTTTACTCCTTCACGATCTAGGACTGCGTAAGGCTTGAGATAAGGTTTACCTGTCTTTTTATCAATGATGTTTGCACCTAATACAGGGTGTTTACATTGGCTGAAGAATTTGTCATAAACAGCATGACCGGTTTCAATATCATGATTTCCGGCACTGGCAACCTGACAACCTAGATACTCCAGCATCTTGGCAGTTGGATGGATTTCTTCAGAGTCCATATAGTTAAAGAAGTAAACCTCAGACTGTCCCTGAAGAATGTCTCCATTATCCATAAAAATGAGGCGGTCACCCAAAGTGTCACGATTTTCTTTTAAATAACTGGAAATACGGGAAAGACCTGCATGCTGTACACCACCGTTTCGGAAATCATAATCATAAAATGCGCCATGAACATCACTGGTCTCCACCAACTGCAAATGAACGGTCTTTTCTTCTACAGAGCAGGATTGCAAATAGAATGCAGCAGCAGCTAAACTGCCACATGCAAGTCCTAAAAGCAAGCCCTCCTTAAATCTTTTTTTCATTATACTTTTTGTTATGTTGTCTTAATCTATTTTTGTTTATCTAGCCAATAGTCTATCAGTCTTCGGGCAATAGAAAGTTCCTGTGGTAAGGCTTCGGGTAGTGTGGCTTTAGAGAACCATCCTCCTTCAGCCAATTCACTTTTTTGAAGAACAATCTCGCCACTTTCATATTCTGCGGTAAAACCTACCATGAGACCACAGGGGTAGGGCCATGGCTGACTTTCGAAGTATTTAATATTCTTCACCTTAATACCTGTCTCCTCAAAAGCTTCTCTGGCAACGCATTCTTCCAAGGTCTCTCCAGTCTCCACAAATCCTGCTACCAGACCGAAATGACGACCGCGGAAATTGTGGGCCCGGACCATAAATATCTGGTCCTCTTTCTGAATAAGACAGATGGTAGCTACAGCTACATTGGGCCAGATTTCCTTTCCACACATGGTACATTTCTTACTGATAGGAGAGTTAAACTTCATAGGTCCTCCGCAACATCCGCAGTATTTGTTGTTTTGATCCCAGAAGAGCAGTTCACGGCATTTTCCGGCTTTGAGGTAATGCTCCTCAGGCAAGACATAATAAGATGCTCTGAGTGCATACATTTTCTGCTTTTCATTCTCAATAACAGGACTGGAGATGGAAATAGCAGAATATCCTTCTTCTGGCTTTACCACTGTGGTCCAAGGTTCTACCTTAACCGGTGGTTCTTCAGAATAAGGGACTTCCAGCTGATCTCCATTTTTGAAGAGCAGCAGTTCATCCTGACAGAATACGTACCAGTATTGTTTCATCGTTTTACTTTCTTTATCTCTTCTTTGATGAAACCTCCACGATATGCATAAAGAAGTTTCTTAAGGTCATCTATCTGGCGTTGCAAATTCTTGCCTAGGTCAGTATCTTTAACCATAACACGATTGGTGCTATTCTCTACAAGTACAAGCTGGGACTTGATGTCGGTTCCTCTCTCTATGGCATCCTTGGTAGATGAAAATGGCTCATGTTGAACGAGCTGCATGCCACGGGAGTGATAAACCAGTGTATATCCGGCAAAACCGGTCTTTTCATGATAAGGTCTTGAGAAACCCCCATCTATCACAATGAGTTTACCATTCGCCTTGATAGGATTCTCACCAGCAGTAACTGCCTGAACTGGGACATGACCGTTGATAATGTGACGGTGCTCACCTGAAACTTCAAACTCATCGAGTATCATATCAATGACTTCCTCATTATCTCTGTAAGTATAGTAATAGCCTTTTTCCTCCTTTGACATGGACTTGTCTTTCAAAAAGTAACTTTCAAAGGTAGCCATCTTATCCTTATCGAACAATGGAGAGTTCTTGCCACACCAGAGATACCAGATGTAATCACGTGCATATCGTCTTTCCTCCTGGCTAATCTGATAGTTGAAAGATTCACGGACAAGATGTCCTACTTCCTTCATGAGTGAACGACCCCAATACTCCTTGCCGTTAATCACTACTTTCTTGAAACTTCCGTCGCTGTTCAATGGAATAGAAGCATGGAAAAGCAGGTTTCCGTTACAAACATTAAACATACAACCATTGGTAAACAAACATTTGACATGTTTTTTCAAGCGGTCACTGCCTCGGAAAGAATGACGAAGCTTTTCCATAATATCTGCTTCTGCAGGAGTTAGCTTGTACGGATTTTCTGGATCTATGGTAGGGAATGAAGTATCATACATTTCATAATCCTTCCCATTGTAATGGAATACACCTCGCTTCAAGTCTATGAATTCAAGCAGTTTACGATCTTGCATTTCGTATTCAGGGCGACGGTCTATCAATTCAGCCTCCACTTTAAACTGCATTACAGTAATAGCCTTGTGCATCTGTGCCATCAGACGCAAGGTCTTCTCGTCATAATGAGAAGGATCTGCAACAGAAGGCATGAATCGTTCACATGGATCATCTTTGTAAGTATCCATGGCAAATGTAGCCAATGGCAAAAGATTGATGCCATAACCATCTTCCAAGGTCGACATGTTGCCATAGCGAAGTGTGATTCGAAGCACATTGGCAATACATGCCAGGTTACCTGATGCTGCACCCATCCAGCTGATGTCATGATTACCCCATTGTACATCGAAATTATGATAGTGACGAAGAATCTCCATGATGATATGAGCACCAGGACCGCGATCCCAAATATCACCCACAATGTGTAATTGATCAATGGAAAGACGTTGAATGACATTACAAAGTGCAACAATAAAATCATCAGCACGGTGAATCTCAATAATTGAAGTAATGATGCGCTTCAGATATTCAGTTTTATTCTTTTCATCAGAGTTCTCATGCAGCAACTCCTGAATGATGTAAGAATAATCTTCTGGCAATGCCTTACGAACCTTGGAACGTGTATATTTAGAAGAAACATTCTGGCAAATCTTCACAAGCTGATGTAAGGTGACCATATACCAGTCTTCCAGATCTTTCTCATTATTCTTGACAATCTCTAATTTTTGTTCTGGATAATAGATGAGTGTGCAAAGCTCACGCTTTTCATTCTCACGAAGGGTAGTTCCGAAAATATCGTTAACTTTACGCTTGATATTTCCGGAAGCATTTTTCAGCACATGAATAAATGCTTCGCACTCACCGTGAAGATCGGAAATGAAATGTTCTGTTCCTTTTGGAAGGTTGTTGATAGCAGAAAGGTTAATGATTTCAGTACTTGCTGCTGCAATGGTAGGAAAACTGTTGGCAAGAAGTTTGAGATAACGCATATCGTTCTCAATCATCTCAGATGTGATTTTTTTTCTCTGAATACTCATAGCTAAAACGGTTTTTCATAATACAGATGTAAAAATACAACTTTTTTTCAAACCCTTTTCCTTTTTAAGGAAAAAATTTTTTACACCCGTATTTTTGACTTATTTTTGCGGCATGAATGACAAAAATAAACTTCGGCAAATCATTAAAGAGAAGAAAAAACTGCTAACGGAAGAGGAGCGTAAAATCCAATCTGCAGATGTCTGTAGACGATTACTGGATTTACCACAGATTAAGGAAGCAAAATATATCTTGGCTTATTATCCATTACCTGATGAACTGGATATTCGAGATTTTATCATGAATATTGACAAATCAAAAACAATACTATTACCAATTGTCAATAATGAAGATTTAGAATTAGGAATTTACAAAGGTAAATCTCATTTAAGTAAAGGTTCATATAATATACTTGAACCAGTAGATAATAAATTGTTTACAGATTACTCAAAAATTGATATAGTCATTGTACCTGGTATTGCTTTTTCAAGGGAAGGATACCGGTTAGGCAGGGGTAAAGGATACTATGACCGTTTCCTACAAAAAGTAATGAATGCTTACAAAATAGGGGTTGGATATGACTTTCAGATTCTAGAAGAAATCCCTACTGAACCACACGACTTCAAACTGGATCTCATCCTATAAATCTATAAAAAAAAGCGAAGAATTCTTGTTTCCAAGTACTCTTCGCTTTCTCTATCTTATTAAGAAATTACTTCAAAGGAATAGAATCAATACGTGCCTGATGACGGCCACCTTCGAATGGAGTGGTTAAATACTCATCCATAATCTTACGAGCCATTTCTGTATCAATGAATCTTCCTGGCATAACCAGCACATTTGCATTGTTATGCTGACGAATCAAGTGTGCAATCTCAGGAATCCAGCAAAGTCCTGCACGAACTCCCTGATGCTTGTTCAATGTCATGCTGATACCTTCGCCACTACCACACATGGCAATACCGTTAGTTACCTCACCATTCTCAATGGCATAACCCAAAGCATGTCCAAACTCGGCATAGTTACAGCTTGCTTCTGAGTAAGTACCGAAATCCTTGAATTCTATACCCTTTTCTGTGAGATACTGAATGACGAACTGCTTAAGAGGAAAGGCTGCATGATCGCATGCCAAACCGATAATCTGCTTTTCCATTAGAACAACTTATTAACCTGATTATAAACGTTTTCTGCAGTATAGCCCAGCTTCTCATCCAGAACGTTGTAAGGTGCAGAGAAACCAAAGCTCTGGAGACCCCAGATAGTTCCTTCTGATTCTGGAACAAGTCCCATAAGATTAACTGGCAAACCTGCAGTCATACCAAACTTCTTCACACCTGTAGGAAGAATGCTCTGCTGATATTCCTTTGGCTGGTTGCGGAAGAGACCTTCAGAAGGAACACTGACAATACGAACCTTCTTACCATCCTTGCGGAGTAACTCTGCACCAGCAACCAGAGTAGATACTTCAGAACCGTTAGCAACAAGAATTACATCAGGATTCTCATCAGAACCAGCTACTATATAGCCTCCCTTTTCTGCCTGAGCGTAATCATTGCCTACTGGCAAATTATTGATATTCTGACGGCTCAAAATAAGTGCAGTAGGAGTCTCCATGTTTTCCATAGCAAGCTTCCATGCTACTACGGCTTCATGAACATCGGCAGGTCGAAGAACCAAAGTAGAGTTCTTGCCAGAGTGGTTCTTCAGCTTCTCCATGAGACGTATCTGTGCTTCCTGCTCAACAGGCTCATGAGTAGGACCATCTTCACCTACACGGAATGCATCGTGTGACCATACAAACTTAACAGGAAGCTCCATGAGAGCAGCCATACGGATAGCAGGCTTCATGTAATCAGAGAATACAAAGAAAGTTCCGCATGCAGGAATAATACCACCATGAAGTGCCATACCTATACAGCAGCAAGCCATGGTTAACTCTGCAACACCTGCCTGAAGGAATCCACCAGAGAAATCATTGGCAGTAATTGCCTGAGTCTTCTTCAAGAAACCATCTGTCTTATCAGAGTTAGAAAGATCGGCAGATGAAACCACCATATTTGGAACTTGCTCAGCCAAAACGCTAAGACAAGCAGAAGATGCATTACGAGTAGGATCGTTGTCTTTCAGGACAACCTTAGTCCAATCTACCTGTGGAGCCTTGCCAGAGAACCATTCAGCCTGTTGTGCAGCCTTTTCTGGATTTGCAGCAGCCCAAGCAGCTTCTTCTGCATAACGTTCTGCAACAATAGGAGCAAGCTTCTCAGCACGTTGAGCATACATTTCCTTTACATCGTCCCAGATAACAAATGGGTTCTCAGGATCACCGCCCAGATTCTTGACAGTATTCACATATGCATCACCACCCAGAGGTGCGCCATGAGTCTTTGTTGTACGCTCATAAGAAGTACCATCAGCCTTCAAGGCACCCTTACCCATGATACACTTACCAATGATGAGGGTAGGCTTGCCAACCACCTTCTGAGCCTTCTCTATAGCATCACGAATCTGCTGTACATCATTACCGTCAATCTCAAATACTTCCCACTGCAATGCGCGATACTTTGCTGCAGTATCTTCATTCATGACATCAGCAGTTTCTGTAGAAAGCTGAATATCATTTGCATCATAAAACATGATGAGATTATCCAGACCTAAGGTACCTGCCATACGGGCAGCACCTTGAGAGATTTCTTCCTGAATACCACCATCTGAAATATAGGCATAGATGGTTTCCTTTGCAAAGGTAGGGTTTCCTGTAATGGCAGCAAGATGCTTGGCAGCAATTGCAGCACCTACGGCAAATGTATGACCCTGACCAAGAGGACCAGATGTATTTTCAATACCACGAAGGACATCATATTCTGGGTGACCGGTAGTAGGAGAGCCCCACTGACGCAGGTTTGCCAACTCATCGAGTGTAAACTTGCCGGTCAAGGCCAACTCACCGTAAAGCATTGGAGCCATGTGACCTGGATCCAGGTAGAAACGGTCACGACCCTCCCATGAAGGATTCTTTGGGTCTTCAACAAGATACTCAGAGAAAAGTACATTAATGAAATCTGCACCACCCATAGCACCACCTGGGTGACCAGACTTAGCCTTCTCTACTGCAGCAACCGCCAAGATTCGGATGTTATCTGCAGCTCGATTCATTATTTTAATGTCATTCATATTATTGGGAAATTATTGTTTGCTGCAAAGATAGTGTAATTTTTCTGCCTAGACAAGTAAAATCATACCTTATAATAAAAAAAGAAGTGAAACAGAAAACCGTTTCACTTCTTCTATTATATTTACAGAAATACTAATTAGCAAAGCTTTCTTGCACCGTCACCAATAACGACATCGATAACCTTTGGTTCTTTACCGAACTTAGCCTTATATGCAGCCTTAGCCTTCTCAATGAATGGCTTATAAAGAACATCTTCTACCAAATTAATGGTACAGCCTCCAAAGCCACCACCCATTACACGGGATCCGGTAACACCACATTCCTTTGCAATATCATTCAAGAAATCAAGTTCTTCACAAGATACCTTATAGTCCTTGCTCAACCCTTCATGAGTCTCATACATTTTCTGTCCAACAGTCTCATAATCACCTGCCTGAAGTGCTTCACATACTGCAAGGACACGGTCCTTCTCACCAATAACGTATTTAGCACAATTGTAATCCTCTTCAGGAACTTCTGCCTTTACTTCCTCAAGCATTGCCCAATCAGCATCACGAAGAGTCTCTACACCGGCATGCTTTGCTGCAATGTGTGCAACAACATTCTCACAGCTGCGACGACGGTCGTTGTATGCAGAAGAAGCCAACTCATGCTTAACCAGAGAATTCAGCAGAACCAGTTTGTACCCCTTTGGATCAAATGGGAAATATTCGTACTCCAGAGAGCGGCAATCCAGACGGATGAGGTTACCAGCCTTACCGAAAACTGATGCAAACTGATCCATGATTCCACAGTTAACACCAATATACTTGTGCTCAGTAGCCTGACCAGCCTTGGCAAGCTCAAACTTTTCAACCTTGTTGTCACCGAACATGTCGTTCAATGCAAAGGCATAAGTGCTCTCCAAAGCAGCAGAAGAAGACATTCCAGAACCAAGAGGTACATCACCTGCGAAAGCAGTATTGAAACCCTTTACCTCAACGCCACGGGCAACCATTTCCTTACATACGCCAAAGATATAGCGTGCCCAGCTTGCACGAGGACCCTGCTCATCATTGATAGAGAACTCTACATAGTCCTTCAAGTCAATAGAGTAAGCACGGACAATGCTCTCTGTACCATTAGCCTTCAACTCAGCAATCATACCACAATCTACTGCACCTGGGAATACAAAGCCACCATTGTAATCGGTGTGCTCACCAATCAGGTTAATACGACCTGGAGAAGCATATACAGAACCAGTAGTACCATCAAAGTGCTTGATGAAACGACTACGAACATCTTCAATTGTTAATTTCATAATATTATAAGGTTTTTATGAATGTGGCTCTCCAAAACTGAAGAGCCACATTTAGATTATAGTTAATTAAATTACTCTACAGGGATATCCTTGTTCACGTTCTTGCAACCGATTACTGCATAGAACAGGATATAACCTACAGCCAACAATGGAACGATGTAGCTGATAGCGAAACCTGCCTGGTCAGCAACGAAGTTCTGAACCAATGGAAGAATACCACCACCGAATACCATCATCATGAAGATACCAGATGCAGAAGCAGTGTACTTACCCAGACCCTCAACAGCCAAGTTGAAGATACCGCCCCACATTACTGAAGTACAGCAACCGCAGAGAACCAGGAACAATGCACTAGCAGGTACAACCTCCATAGAGAACTCGAAGTTTGCAAATGCAGGAGCAGAAACTGTGATAGTATCTGGCAAGAAGATAGCCAACAGGATGAATACGATAGCTACAGATGCACAAACGGTCAACTGAGTCTTAGAAGATACAGAACCAGAAATAGCAGAAGAAGCCATACGACCGAACATCATCAGCAACCAGTAGAAACCAGCCAGACCACCTGCGATAGCAGCAGCACCTTCACGACCAAGACCTACTTCAGGGTCAGCCAACCACAAGTTCAGTGTACCAGGGATACCGGTCTCAACACCTACATACAGAGCGATAGCAACAGCACCCATTACGAAGTGACGGAAAGACCATGCGCTGTGAGCGTCCTTAACCTTAGCTTCCTTGTCACCACCCTTCTTCAAGTGAGGCTCAGGAATTGCAGTGAAGAAAATGATAACGAATGCAACTGCGAATACACCCATTGCAACGAACAACAGTGAAGATACATCACCCAGCTTAGTATCAGCAGTGATAGTACCGATCAACATACCTACGAACAATGGAGTCAAAGTACCAGCCAATGAGTTCAGAGAACCACCAATCTGGATCAACTGGTTACCCTTGTTACCACCACCACCGAGGAGGTTCAACATTGGGTTAACAACAGTGTTCAACATACATACACAGAAACCGCAGATGAATGCACCCAACAGATAAACTGCGAAGCCCATGCTAGGATCTACCTGACCACCCATGTACTGTACGAACAAACCAACGATACCGACAACCATTGCAGTCAGAGCTGTCTTCTTGTAACCGATAGACTCCAACATCTTACCAGCAGGAATACCCATGAACAGATATGCAAAGAAGTTCATGAAGTTACCCAACATAGCTTCCATGTTACTCAAACCCTGTGCCTTCCATACATTACCAATTGGAGCTGCCAAGTTGGTTACGAAAGAAATCATTGCGAACAAGAAGCACATAGCTACAATCGCAATAACATTGCTTTTTTTGTTTTCTTGACTCATAATACTTTTAATTTTTAGATTATTAATTTGATTTAATTCATTTTCTTGTAGGATTATTCTCCTTCCACGCCAAACTTGTAGATAGTGCGCTGGCGATAGGTTTCACCAGGATTCAGGATTACAGTTGGGAAATAAGGGCGATTTGGAGAATCAGGGAAGTGCTGTGCCTCAAAACATACAGCACTGCGAGCAGGGAAGGTTGCTCCATGCCAGCCAGAGAAACCATTCAGCCAGTTGCCAGTATAAAGCTGTACTCCCGGTTCTGTGGTATATACCTCCATGGTACGTCCGGATACAGGTTCTGTTACCTTGGCAGCAAATGAAAGTTCACCACGCTCGTGCTTGTTCAGCACATAGCAGTGATCGTAGCCAGTACCATTTACCAGCTGCTGGTCAGTCTTGTCATTGATGCGTTCACCAAACGTATGTGGAGTAGTAAAGTCAAATGGAGTTCCCTTGACAGAATCTATAGAACCTAGTGGAATACTAGTCTCGTCAATAGGAATATAATGATCTGCATTGATCACGCAGATTTGATTGTCAATAGTAGCAGTAGGGGTGTCTACACCACTCAGAGAGAAGAAACCGTGATGTGTCATGTTTACAATAGTACGGCGGTTAGTAAAGCCTCTGTACTCTATCACAAGCGCATTGTCATTGGTCAATGTATAGCGCACGGTCATGTTCAGCTCACCAGGGAAGCCTTCTTCACCGTAGCTTGATGTATAATGAAGCTCTACACACTGTGGGTCTATCATCATGGCATCCCAGACACGTGTATGAAAGCCTGTAGGACCACCGTGTAAGGCATTTGGGCCATTGTTGATAGCTAACTGATAGACTTTGCCGTCTAAGGTAAACTGACCTTCTTTAATACGATTGCCATAACGGCCGATAAGTGTACTCAAGAAAGGTTCTGGACTATTGATGACAGACTGAAGGGTATCGTGTCCTTGAATGACATTGGCCATCTTTCCGTTCTTGTCAGGAACCATGATGGTCAGGAGTGCGCCACCATAATTGGTGCAGGCTACCTCACAGCCATTGTCGTTTTTCAGAATAAAAAGATCGGTTTTCTTTCCTTTTATCTCAGACAGGAAGTCCTCACGCTTCAATCCTGAGATATTATTGGGATCGATAGTGTTGATCATAATAATTCGGTTTTTGGTTAAATCTTCGTGCAAACTTAACCAAAAAGTACGATGTAAGCAAGTGATTCTTGAAAAAAGTCACTGCCTCAAACCCGAATTTAAATAAATATTTAAGATTAAAGCGCCTTTTGTGACAAGTATGAGAGTAAATCCGCAACAATGAAATTACTTCCTCCTACAAAAACAGCATCGGATAGACCGGCATTTTTACAAGCTTCATCAAATGCTGCAGACACGGTAGGATAGCTATTTCCTGTCAATCCGTGCTTAGCTGCCAGTGCTGCAAATTCTTCTGCAGGAAGAGCTCTTTTTACGCTGGCTTGTGTGAAATAATAAGTGGCAGTCTTTGGCAAAAGGTCAAGTACATTGTTTATGTCTTTATCGTTTACCATGCCTATCACTATATGCAAAGGTTTCTGCAATTTCTGTAACTGGGAACTTACATATTGAATACCGCCTACATTGTGACCTGTATCGCAGATTAGAAGTGGCTCTTTGCGTAGTACCTGCCAGCGTCCCATAAGTCCGGTGGAACTGCACACCTGGGCAAATCCCTCCCGAATGTGTTCTTCGCCGAACTGGAAACCTGCATAGATTAACTGACGCACAACATGCAGCAAAGTATTTGTATTCTTTACTTGATATTCTCCCGCAAGCTCACCATAGAGTATAGAAGAATTCAAGAAACCTCTTCTGATTTCATAGACCAGTCCGAAATTTCCGTTTGGATCTGGATTTGCTTGTAATACGATAGGGGCATCCTCGGCAAAGACGATAGGACATCCTACTTCTTGGGCATGCTTTTCGAATACCTCACGGGTTTCAGGTACTGTTTCACCTACCACCACAGGTATTCCGGGTTTCATGATGCCGGCTTTTTCCTGTGCAATTTCTGCCAGAGTATGACCAAGGAATTGGGTATGATCAAAACTAATGTTCGTAATTAAGCAAAGTTCTGGCTTGATGATATTGGTACAGTCAAGTCTGCCTCCTAATCCTACTTCAATGATAGCTATATCTACCAACTCGTCGGCAAAATACTTGAATGCCATGGCTGTTGCCAATTCAAAGAAAGAAGGATGAAGTGGTTCAAAGAATGCTCGTTCCTGTTCTACAAAATCTATCACATACTGCTCAGGAATCATCACGCCATTTATCCTGATACGTTCCCTAAAATCAACAAGATGTGGTGATGTATATAAACCAACCCTATAACCTGCAGCCTGGAAGATGGAAGCCAAGGTATGACTGCAGCTACCTTTACCGTTTGTTCCTGCCACATGTATGGTCTTGAACATTTTATGCGGATGTCCGAAATGCTCATCCAGTTTATGTGTGGTAGACAATCCCTCTTTGTATGCTCCAGCACCTACATGCTGAAAGAGAGGGGCACTGTTGTAAAGGTATTCTACAGTCTCTTGGTAATTCATAATTAATCGAACAGTTTTCTAAACTTCTTGAAAATACTTTCCTTCAATGAGGCATTTGGAGTAAAGTTGCTGCTTTCCTGCAGTTTCTCCATCATGTTTTTCTCGTCCTTGCTCAGAGATTCTGGGACATAGATGCTAATCTGGATCAGCTCATCTCCATTTCCATGGGTACGTCCGTAGCTGTCAAGTACAGGCAAACCTTTTCCTCTCAGACGCATGACTTTTCCTGGTTGAGTTCCTGGCTCAATCTTGATCTTGACCTTGCCATCCACGGTAGGAACTTCTACAGAACCTCCCAAGACAGCTGTAGGGAAGGAGAGCAAGAGGTTGTATACCAAGTCATTACCATCACGAATAAGCTCCTTGTTTGGCTCTTCGGTAATGATTACCTGTACATCGCCGTTAATACCGTTTCTGCGACCGGCATTACCTTTGCCTTGTACTGTAACCACCATACCTTCGGCTACACCTGCAGGAATCTGAACCTCTACCAGTTCTTCACCTTTTATAATACCTTCGCCCTGGCAGTGGCTACACTTGTTCTTGATGACCTTACCGTCACCGTTACAGGTAGGGCAGACGCTCTGAGTCTGCATCATACCGAAAATACTCTGCTGAGAACGTACCACATAGCCATTTCCGTGGCACTGTGTACAGGTTTCTGTAGCATCCTTGCCACCTTCTGCACCAGAGCCCTTGCAATGAGGACAGGTCACGTCCTTCTTCACCATGAACTTCTTGGTACATCCCGAAGCAATTTCAGAAAGGTTCAGTCGTACACGCATTCTAAGATCTGAACCACGGAATTTCTGAGGGCCACGAGAACGGCCACCACCTCCGAAACCGCCAAAACCTCCGAAACTTCCATGTCCACCGAAGATATCGCCAAACATAGAGAAGATATCATCCATGTTCATGCTGCCACCGTTGAAACCTCCTCCGAAGCCTCCTGCACCATTCAGACCTTCATGTCCAAACTGGTCATAGCGTGCACGCTTATTTTCATCACGCAGCACATCATAGGCTTCTGCTGCCTCCTTGAATTTCTCCTCAGCTTCTTTGTTGTCTGGGTTTCTGTCCGGATGGTACTTAATGGCCATCTTCTTATAGGCAGCCTTTATTTCCTGGGCAGTGGCTTTCTTGTCCACGCCAAGAACTTCATAATAGTCTCTTTTTGTTGTCATAAATCTGTATTTATTGAGCCACGGCTACCTTTGCGTGACGAATTACTTTTTCATTGAGTGTGTATCCTGTCTGAACACAGTCCAGAACTTTGCCTTTAAGTTCTGCCACTGGTGCTGGAACCAGAGCAATGGCTTCATGGAAGTCGGTATTGAAGTCTGCACCATCGGTAACAATTGGGGCAAGTCCTTGCTGTCCAAGAGTTTTGAGAAACTTCTGGTAGATCAAGTCCACCCCCTCACGGACTGAAGTGACATCTTCTGCTTTTTCCATGTTCTTCAAGGCACGTTCAAAATCATCCAGAACCGGCAGGATTTCAGTAATGACCTTGGCACCGGCATTCTTGATGAGTTCAGCCTTTTCTGCAATGGTACGCTTGCGGTAATTGTCAAACTCTGCCATTAAACGGAGGTACTTGTCCTGCATGGCAGCAGTCTGGCGCATCTGTTCGTCCAGCTTTTCCTGAAGAATCTCTACTTCAGTCTTTTCTGGCTCTGGAGCTGCTTCTTCAGCACCTTCTTCAGCGTTCACTGTCTGCTCTTCTGCATTCTCAACAGTCTCTACAGTCTCTTCCTGAACCTCTTCTTGGTTCATATTCTCATTCTTGATGTTTTCGTTATCGTTCATAATCTTGTTATTTTTTGCCTACTTACCACAAAAGCTTTGCCACGCTATATATGCACGCGTACTATTATGACAAAGTTTCCTATTTTGTGACAGTTTTGTCAGTCTAATCCCAGAAAAATGATTACTTTTGCAGTCAAATTTACATAAATCATGATTACAGTTTCAAATCTAGCCATTCAGTTTGGCAAGCGAGTTTTATATAAAGACGTGAATTTAAAATTCACAAGTGGCAATATCTACGGTGTCATTGGGGCAAACGGTGCTGGTAAGTCTACACTGCTGAAAGCTATTTCTGGAGAGCTTGATCCTACTAAGGGTTCTGTAGAGCTGGGTCCAGGTGAACGTCTGTCCGTATTGAGCCAGGACCACTTCAAGTTCGATAATTATACCGTCCTGAACACCGTTCTCATGGGGCATAAGCCACTGTGGGACATCATGCAGGAGCGTGAGGCACTTTATGCCAAGGCAGAATTTACCGATGAAGACGGTATTCGTGCCAGCGAACTGGAGGAACAATTCGCCGAAATGGACGGATGGAATGCCGAGAGTGACGCAGCTGCTTTGCTGAGTGGACTTGGCATCAAGGAGAAGTTGCATTATGAGCTCATGGGAAGCTTGAGTGGTAAGGAGAAGGTGCGTGTCATGCTGGCACAGGCGCTTTTTGGAAATCCGGACAACCTGCTGCTCGATGAGCCTACCAACGACTTGGATATGGATACAGTCACTTGGCTGGAAGAGTATCTCAGTAATTTTGAGCACACCGTTCTTGTAGTCAGTCATGACCGTCACTTCCTGGATTCTGTCTGCACACATACAGTGGATATTGACTTTGGCAAGGTTAACCTCTTTGCCGGCAACTATAGTTTCTGGTATGAAAGTTCACAGCTGGCTCTCCGTCAGGCTCAGAACCAGCGTGCCAAGGCAGAGGAAAAGCGCAAGGAACTGGAGGAATTTATCCGCAGATTCTCTGCTAATGTTGCCAAGAGTAAGCAGACTACCAGTCGTAAGAAGATGCTGGAGAAGCTCAACGTGGAGGAAATCCAGCCTTCTAGCCGTAAATATCCAGGCATTATCTTCACCATGGACCGTGAACCAGGTAACCAGATTCTGGAGGTAGAAGGCCTGAAGGCATTGAACGACGATGGAAGCGTGCTCTTCCAGAATGTCAGCTTCAATGTGGAAAAGGGCGACAAGATTGTATTCCTGAGCCATAATCCGAAAGCCATGACTGCACTCTTTGAGATTCTGAACGGACATCAGGAGCCTGCAGCAGGTACGTTCAAATGGGGCATTACCATCACTACTTCATACCTTCCTCTGGACAACACTGAGTTCTTCCAGAGCGACAAGAACTTAGTTGAATGGTTAGGTCAATTCGGAGAGGGTAACGATGTGTATTTCAAGAGCTTTTTAGGACGAATGTTGTTCTCTGGAGAAGAGGTTCTGAAGAAGGTGAATGTACTTTCCGGAGGTGAAAAAATGCGTTGTATGATTGCCCGTATGCAGCTCAAGAATGCCAACTGTATCATCTTGGATACACCTACCAACCATTTGGATTTGGAGAGCATCCAGGCATTCAACAACAACCTGAAGCTTTACAAGGGAAATGTCCTGTTTGCCAGCCACGACCACGAGTTCATTGAGACTGTGGCAAACCGTATGATTGAGCTTACACCAAACGGAATCATCGACAAGATGATGGAATACGACGAATACATTTCCGATCCACATATTCAGGAAATGCGTAAGCGTTTGTATGGAGAGTAAAATTCAGACATTCATTAAGTTACATAACCTGCTGGAACAGGATAAGCCTGTTCTTGCTGGCATAAGCGGAGGCGCAGATTCTGTAGCCCTCGCTTTGGTATTGAAGCAATTGGGCTATGCTTTGACTGCTGTTCACTGCAACTTCCACCTGAGAGGGGAGGAATCCGATCGTGACGAACAGTTTGTGAGAGACTTTTGCCAGCAGCAGGAGATTCCTTTGTATGTAAAGGATTTCCAGACCGAAGAATACGCTAAAGAAAAGAAAATCAGCATAGAAATGGCAGCTCGAGAATTGCGCTATGCCTATTTCCATGAACTGATGAAATCAACGAAAATAAGCGTTTTGGCAGTGGCTCACCACCAGAACGACCAGGCAGAGACTTTGTTAATCAACCTGATCCGGGGAACGGGTATTCACGGACTGCGAGGCATGCTTCCTAAAAACGGGGAGATAGTACGTCCTTTGCTCTGCGTAACCCGCGAAGAAATCCTTGATTATCTGGCAGAAAAGGGGCAGGAATTTGTTACTGACAGTACCAATTTGTCTACAGATTATACCCGAAATAAAATCCGTCTGGAACTGCTTCCATACCTCAAAACCCTGAATCCATCGATAATTTCCACCCTAAATCATACTGCTTTAAACCTGTCTGAGGCAGAGAATCTGTACAACCGGCAAATGCGTACAGAAATCCAGAACCTCATTCTTTCCGATTCTTATACCTTGGGTGAGACTCCACTGCTGTTGAAACGTCTGGACAATCCGATGAAATCAGCAGAAATGAAGCCTGTCTGGCATGAAATACTCTTCCCATACGGATTTACGGAAACACAGGTGGAGAATATACTCTCTTTAAACGTAACTGATTGTGGCAAAGCATTTTACGCTAATAATTGGGAGTTAATGGTAGATAGGGAAGAGGTAATCCTCAGAAAGAGAAAAGAGAAAGATTTTGAAGATATACTAATTTATGATACAGATGTTTATGCTACTTTTCTTGAAGTAAAGGTTAATATAGACATTCTTCAGCGTAAATACTATCCCGTCATAGAAAAAGAGAGTCGTGTGGCTCTCCTGGATTATGACAAGCTTACTTTTCCACTCCAAATCCGGAAAGTTCAGGCGGGCGACAAGTTTGTGCCGCTGGGAATGAAAGGAAAGAAACTCATCAGCGACTTCCTGACCGACCAGAAAGCTAAGTCCTGGGAAAAGAAAGATCAGTTGATACTCTGCGATGCACAGGGAGAAATACTGTGGGTCATCGGACGAAGAATATCCGGGAAATATGCCATCAGCGACAAAACGCAGAAAATTTACCGCATGGAATTGGAAGAATAATGTTTTTTTCCTACCTTTGCCGAATCAATATTACAACTTTATATAATAATCTATGAAAAAGAACTTTTTGAACTTGAAAACCTTAGCGTTTTCATTGTTGGCAGCAGCTGCATTGACCAGCTGTAGTTCCAGCAAGAACTCCGACATGGATTCTTTCATTGACGACTTGATGAGCAAGATGACTCTGGAAGAGAAGATCGGCCAGCTCAATTTGCCTGTTGCTGGTGGTTTCGTATCAGGAGAGGCTAAAGACGGCGAAGAAGCTCCATTGAACAAGCGCATTGCAAATGGCGAAATCGGCGGACTCTTTGGTTATCGTGATGTTAAGACCATCAAGGAAATGCAGCAACTGGCAGTCGAGAAGTCAAGATTAGGTATTCCTTTGATCTTTGGTTTCGACGTTATTCACGGTTATGACATCACATTCCCAATTCCTTTGGCTATGTCCACCTCTTGGGACATGGATTTGATTGAGAATGCAGCACGTACTGCAGCTTTGGAAGCATCAGCAAGTGGTGTAGATTGGGTATTCTCACCAATGGTAGATATCTGTCACGATGCACGCTGGGGACGTATTGCAGAGGGTGCCGGTGAAGATCCATACCTGGGTGCAGAAGTTGCCAAGGCACTGGTGAAGGGTTACCAGGGTGATGGTGATCTGACCCGAAACGACAATGTAATGGCTTGTGTTAAGCACTATGCCATGTACGGTGGTGCAGAAGCTGGTCGTGACTACAATACCGTAGACATGAGCCGTCAGCGTGCACTGAACGACTATATGTTACCTTACAAGGCTGCTTGCGAAGCAGGTGCAGGCTCATACATGGCTTCATTCAATGAATTTGAGGGCATTCCTGCTACTGCAAACGACTATCTGATGAATGAATTGCTCCGCGATACCTGGGGATTCGATGGCTTTATCGTAACCGACTACACCGGCATCATGGAGCTGACTTACCACGGTATTGGCGATGAGCCTACCGTAGCAGCACGTGCATTGAAGGCTGGTATTGACATGGATATGGTCAGCGAATACTTCACCAAGTACTGCAAGCAGAATCTGGAGAACGGTTTGATTTCAGAGAAGGACATCGACAAGGCTTGCCGCCGTATTCTGGAGGCTAAGTACAAGCTGGGTCTGTTCGATGATCCATACAAGTACTGCGATGAAAAGCGTGCTGCAGAAATCTTGGGTGCTCAGGCACACGTAGACCAGGCTCGCCAGATTGCACAGGATTGCCAGGTATTGCTCAAGAACGACAACAACCTTCTTCCTTTGAATAAGGACATGAAGATTGCCCTGATTGGTCCTATGGCAGACCGTGCCGGTGATATGGTTGGTACATGGAGCGGTTATTCTAACAGCAGACAGCCTGTATCTCTGAAGCAGGGTCTGGAAGAAGCTGTAGAAGGCAAGGGTAGTGTAACCTATGCAGAAGGCAGCTGGCTGGTAGCTGATGAGAATCTGGAAAAGAAGCTGGTAGGCCGTGGCATGGGTCTTGCCAGAGGTCAGGCTAGTCCTATCCACGCACGTTCAGAGGCAGACCTCATGGCAGAGGCACTGAGAGTTGCTCGCAATTCCGATGTCATCGTAGCTGCTTTGGGTGAGAATGCCAACATGAACGGTGAGGGTACTTCTCGTGCTAACCCTATCATTCCAGAACCACAGCAGGCATTGCTGAAGGCACTGCTTTCTACCGGCAAGCCAGTCGTTCTGGTTGTATTCACCGGTCGTCCATTGATCCTGACTTGGGAAGATGAGAACGTTCCTGCTATCCTGAACGCTTGGTTCCAGGGTATTGAGGCAGGTCACGCTATTGCTGATGTATTGTTTGGCGATGCAAATCCAAATGCTAAGTTGACCACCAGCTTCCCACGCTCTCTGGGTCAGTTGCCATACTCATACAACCACAAGAACACCGGTCGTCCACAGGAAAGCGATTACACTGAATATGTTCGCTTCAAGTCAGACTATATCGATGTAATCAACGCTCCACTTTATCCATTCGGCTACGGTTTGAGCTACACTACCTACGAGTACTCTGATGTTGCACTTTCTGCTGCCAACATGAAGATGGACGGTAAGGTAACCGCATCTGTCACTGTAAAGAACACCGGTACACGTGAAGGTAAGGAAACCGTACAGCTCTACATCCGCGACGTCATTGCTACCAGCACACGTCCAGTTCAGGAGCTGAAGAAGTTCCAGAAGATTGCCCTGAAACCAGGTGAGAGCAAGAAGGTAGAATTCGAGATCACTGCAGAAGACCTGAAGTACTACAACCACGCATTGCAGTATGTCTGCGAGCCTGGAGACTTCGAAATCCAGATTGGTCCAAACTGCCGCGACATCAAGAAACAGACCTTGACAGTGGAATGATATTCTAATAGATTAGAATAAAATCAAGGGGGAAGAGGAAAGTCTTCCCCCTTTTTCTTTGCCGTTAGTTATAAAAAACGTATATTTGTCAAATAAAATTTAACTGTCAAGGCTATGAAAAGAATTTTATCGCTCTTTTTCCTTGGTTTCATCGTATCTCTGCATGTATTTTCACAACGTGTAGACACTATTTCCATTCACTCCGATGCCATGAACAAGGACCTTCCGGCACTGGTCATTACCCCTGCAAATTATGAAACTGGTACCCAATATCCCGTGGTCTATCTCCTGCATGGATTCGGAAGCGATTATTCCCGCTGGTACAACCTGGTCCAGAAGCGACTTCCCGAATTAGCTTCACTCTACGGCTTCATCATCGTATGCCCAACCGGTGAGAACTCCTGGTACATTGACAGCCAGTTACTGCCAGACAGCCAGTTTGAAACTTATATTACAAGCGAAGTAGTAGGGTATATCGATGCTAACTACAAGACGCATGCAGTGAAAGAAGCCCGTGCCATCAGCGGTTTCAGCATGGGCGGTCACGGTTCCCTGTGGCTCACTTCCCGTCATCTGGATCTCTTTGGTGCCTGTGGTTCTATGAGTGGCGTCATGGACCTCAAGAATTCCACTCAGAAATATACCCTTTCCCAGAAACTGGGCAATTATGAAGACAATATGGCTGCCTGGGAGAAGAGTTCTGTCATGAACAACCTTACAAACCTTACCCCAGAGCAGGCACCAGCCCTGATCATCGACTGCGGAACAGAAGATACTTTCTTCAAGGAAAACGTCCAGTTGCATGAATTCCTGCAGAACAGAGGCATTGCCCACGATTTTACCATCCGGCCAGGCGGTCATACTATACCATACTGGAAGAATGCCGTATTGTATCATTTGCTCTTCTTTTCTGAATATTTTAATTCTAAGAAAGAGGAAATCAAGAAATAATGCCTATATTTGCAGACAAATAGAACAACCTAGAAGATAAATTGGATAAAATATCATTTAACCAATGAAACATAAAATACATCACCTTGCCATTCTTCCACGCGAAAGAGCCAAAGAACAAGGCAATAGCATTGCTCTTCACCAGAGAAGCGACAAAACAGGAAAGTGGTTGCCAGTAACCTGGAGCCAGTTATCAGATTTTGTCAACGTCACCTCATGTGCGCTCTTGTCCGAAAATGTGCAAGCCAATGAAAACATGGCCGTTTTCACACAGAACATGATCCGAGGTATTGTGACAGACTTTGCTGCCTATTCTGTAAAGGCAGTGACCATTCCGCTCTATGCTACCAGTTCTGAAAGCCAGGTACAGTATATTGTGAACGATGCCAAGATCCGCATCATGTTTGTGGGTCAGCAGCAGCAGTATAATGTAGCCATGAATGCAGCACCGCTTTGTCCTACACTGCACAAGATCATCATCTACGATCCAGAAGTTGTCCGCCGTCCTAACGATACTATTTCCGTTTATTGGTCAGATTTTGTACGTGACAAGAAGACCGATGACCGCATGAAGGAAGTAGAGAGAAGACGTGAGGCACGCAGTGATGCGGATACGGCAAACATTCTGTACACTTCGGGAACCACCGGCGAACCTAAGGGCGTTATCCTGACTCACGGAGGTTTCCTGGCACAGTTCCACGCACACTGTGAGACCTTGCCACAGCTTAGCATGAAGAACCAGACCAGCATGAACTTCCTTCCATTGACCCATGTCTTTGAGAAAGCATGGACTTTCCTCTGCATGGAGACAGGAAACATTCAGGTCTATGTCAATACAGACCCTAAGGTCATTACCCGTTCCATCAAGGAAGTACATCCTACCATGATGTGTGCCGTACCTCGTTTCTGGGAAAAGGTTTACGATGGGGTACAGGCTAAGATAGCTGCCATGAGTCCGCTCATGCAGAGCATGGTGAAAGATGCCATCAAGGTGGGACATGCGTACTGGCTGGAGACCAAGGCAGCCGGAAAGCAGCCATCTCTGGCACTTACCATGAAATACAAGATGTATGAGAAGACCATCTTCCACATCTTGAAAAAGGCCATCGGTATTGAAAACGGAACTTTGTTCCCAACAGCCGGAGCAGCCATTCCGAATACCATTGAGGAGTTCATCCATTCTGTAGGCATTCCTATGGTAGCCGGCTACGGTCTGACAGAAACCACTGCTACAGTAACCTGTGACCAGGGCGATGTGTTCAGCATCGGTTCTGCCGGTCGTATTCTGAAATCCCAGCAGGTCAAGATAGGTCCGAACAATGAAGTACTGGTCAAGGGCCCAAACGTGACTCCAGGCTATTACAACAAGCCAGAAGCCAACAAGGCTGCCTTCGATGAAGAAGGATTCTTCCGCACAGGAGATGCCGGTTACATCAAGGACGGAGAGCTTTTCCTCACAGACCGTATCAAGGACCTGTACAAGACCTCCAACGGAAAGTACATTGCCCCTCAGCTCATTGAAGGACGTCTGTGCGTGGACAAGTTCATCGACCAGATTTCCATCATTGCAGACCAGCGCAAGTTTGTTTCTGCACTCATCATTCCTGCCTATGAAGAACTGGAACAGTATGCCAAGGCAAACAACATCAAGTACAGCAATAGGGCAGAGCTGGTAAAGAATGAGCAGATCCACCACATGATAGAGCATCGCATTGAAACGCTTTCACAGGGTCTGGCAGGCTATGAGAAGGTCAAGAAGTTCACCTTGCTTCCAGAACCATTCACCATGGAAAAGGGAGAGCTGACCAATACCTTGAAGATCTGCCGTCCGGTACTGCTCAAGAACTACGCAGAGGAAATAGCAGAAATGTATAAGGAATAAATTACCTTATTAAATAAGAGAATAAAAGAAGAGCGGATCAGAAATGATCCGCTCTTTACTTTAAACAACTGATTGTTTAATTATTTTGCAGCTGCCTTGTTCTGGTAGAACTTCAGCAGAGTCTTGTAAGCGTTTTCTACAGCAGCATCAGCCTTCTGCTCGCTCTTCACGTCAATCTGCATAACAGGAGCCACTTCAGCACCAGTCATGGTATCCCACTGAGGAAGACCCTCACCGTTAGGGTTACCAGTCTTACAGAAGTTAGCATAGTAAGACAGGAACAGGTCAGAGATAGCATAGTCATCGTCGTTCCACTGATAGAACTCGTTGGTAGCAAGGTTACCCATAGCATACTCAATATCAGCAGAGTGAACAGCACCAGGAGTTGGCTTTGGACGAGCCTCTTCAGCCTTCTTCTCTTCCTCGGTCTGCTTTCTTACACCACCAGCCAGAGCAGCAGCGAAACCAGCCATCTTGGCAGAAACTGCAGGACGAGCGTGGTTGTACTTGTAGCGGTAAACTGGCTGACCAGCCTTAGCCTGCAGCTCGCAGTTGTACCAGGTACCGAAACCGGTAAACAAGTCACCGCACAGGTCGTTAGCCTTCTGAGAAAGAACGTCTTCATCGGTAGTAATGCCGTAAGCAGTCAGCATTTCCTCGGTCATGTCACCGAATACACCAGTCACACCAGCCTTGAAGTTATCCAGGGTAGGAGCGTTGTTGCGCAGATACTGCAAAGGAGAACCCTCCATAGAGTTCCAACCAGCCAACAATGGAACCTGAGCCTGACGGCCAGCCTCAAAGGTTGTGAGTGGATCCTCGGTAATCAGGTAGTTGTCCAGAATCAGTCCGTTCATGTTCATGCCAGAGAGAACCTTCAGCAGAGAATCGGTAGGAATAGCACGAGCTTCAGCCAGAGACATGATGCCCTTTTCCTCCATCATCTTCTTACCCATTTCCTCAGCTTCCTTCAGGGTGAGGCACTTGCGGTCTGGAGTTACATAAGAACCAGAAGACAGCATAGCACCGGCAATGTTATCCTTAGAAAGAGGAGAGCACATCAGAACAGAAACAGAGAATGAACCAGCAGATTCACCCACGATGTTGATGCGTGCAGGATCACCACCAAAGTTAGCAATGTTCTCCTTTACCCACTTAATGGCAGCTACCTGATCCAGGAAACCATAGTTTGCACCGTTGTTACCTTCCTCAGCAGTCAGCTCTGGGTGAGACATGAAACCGAATACACCTTCACGATAGTTTGCAGTAACAGCAATGACACCCTTGTTAGCCAGAGCCTCACCGTCGTAACGTGGCTCAGAACCAGAACCGGCAACCAGACCACCACCGTTGAAGTAAATCAATACAGGAAGACCCTCGTCAACATAAGTTGCAGGAGTCCAGATATTCAGATAGAGACAATCCTCAGAAGCACTTGCACCACGGAAGTTCATGTCGCCGAACATCTTCAGCTGTGCAGGGTCATTACCGAAAGTCTTGCACTCCTTAACGCCTTCCCAAACTGGAGTAGGCTGTGGAGCCTGCCAGCGCAGATCACCTACAGGAGCAGCTGCAAATGGAACACCCAAGTACTTCTTTACTACAGAAGCAGAATCCTGAATACCTTCAATGGTACCAGCCTCTGTCAGAACCTGCAAACCAACTTCTGTACGAGGAGCCTCGCCACAAGAAGCCAGTCCAGCGATGGCAAGAGCTGCCACCATCATACTCTTAAAAACTTTCATTTTAATTTAAGGTTAATTTAATAAAACTAATTTTTATAACTAATAAATTTCCATGCGAAAATAGAAAATTATTCGTTTTTGCACAAAAAGAATCCTGATTCTTTCATTTTCATGTGAATCAGGATAACTTTTTAAGAGTTTTGGATAAATAGGAATCAGTTGTTGACCTCGTTTGTCAGCGTAATGGAGCGGATAGAAGGTTCCTGGCTTTCCATCTTGCTGAACAGCTTGATGTAGTCTGGAGAGCTGTCGCGGGTCACAATCACAAAGTTCAGAATGGTAATTTCCTGCTTGTATTCATACTTCACGAATTCATCCTGAATGTGAATCTTGTACTCATCCAGAATATTTCTCAGATGGGAGATATCTTTCAGCACACCGTCTATCTTTACACGGATTATCTTGGATTCTCCGCCACGGAACAACTTGTGTTCATAGGAAGACATCTTGTAAAGAATGAAGATGATGAGCGCACAGGCAATGACAGCTATCAGGTACATGCCAGCACCCACAGCCAGACCAATGCAGGCTGCAATCCAGATTCCGGCAGCAGTAGTCAGACCACGCACAGAACCCTTGGACTGGATAATGGCACCAGCGCCCAGGAAACCAATACCGCTGATGACCTGTGCAGCTATACGGCCAGGATCACCGTTTTTCAAGCCCATGTATTCCTGCGGAATGTAAATGGAAACCAGCATGGCCAGCGTAGCACCCATGGAAATCAGTGCAAAGGTACGCATACCGGCAATCTGACCGCGGCGATGACGCTCAAAACCAATCACGGCACCCAGTACCAAACTCAGTGCCAGCTTAAATCCAGCACTGTATACATTTACTTCCGAAGAATTGACTAAATCCAGAATAGAGTGTAAGAATTCCATATTTTACATTTCCTATTAAACATAATCGTGATTCTATATACTACGGCTACCTTATAATATTAAGTTATATGTAGCAGGAATTTCCTTAATTGGAGAAACGACGTTTCAGTTTGTATCCGTGCGATTTTCCCAGATGATTCACCACCACTATAGGAAGCATGCACAGGATAGCGATGAACATACCCGTACGCGTGCCAAAATAGTTGATGCAAGCCAGTCCTCCGGCAAAGATAAAGCCGGAAACAACTTGCAGGACACTGAAAGTCAGCGGGTTGTCACGGAATACAGACAACAGGGAAATACCTGTTCCCATACATATCACACCCAGCAGCAGCGTCGGAACACTCATGCTTTCTGCCATGACTGCCATACCACTCACCAGGAGCACTATGCCAGCAATCAATAGAATTGCGTTCTTCATCGTTTATTCAGCTGTAACCTTCTCCAAGGCAGGAAGAATGTCTGCCAGTTCATGACCACGAGCCAGAATAGTACCGTCGGCACCCAGCAGCACCATGGTAGGAATGCTGGAAACACCGTAACCATAGGCTGGAGAGTTCTCACGGCCACCGGTATAGATCACACGCCATGAAATAGGAAGTTCCTCCATGGCTTTCTGAATGTCTTCCAGCTTGTTCTCCCATACGTCAATACCCAGTAGATTCATCTTGCCCTCGTACTTCTTTACCAGGTCAGGGAGTTCGGTCTTGATGGCCTTGCGGCAAGGAGGACACCAGGAAGCAAAGAAATCTACCAGTACAGGCTTTCCTTCTGCCAGTACATTCTCTATGCTCATCTTCTCATCCAGGTTACGGATGTTCTGTCCTTCTATATTTACGTAGGCAGTACCCACCGCAGTCTTCTCACGGTTTTCTGCCAACATGACGTAACGCTGGCAGCGCTCGTTGTTCTGGATCAGGGTATCTGCAGCCTCAAAATTAGCCTTGATGGTCTTGGCATCCCAGGTCTCCACACCCAGCTCAGTAAACAGCTGAAGACCCAGACTGTCGTTCACATGCTTCTGATAAGTTTCCTCCAGAAGCTGGTTGTATGCAGCCTCAAAAGCCTCTTCGGTCATGGTAGTATCGGCTCTCAGTGCCTCAATGGCAGCCTGCAGTGCAGCCTTTCCCTCAGCCACGGTTTCTACAGGTGCAGCAGCCTGCTGCTCGCTACAAGCGGTAAATAAGCCAGCTGCGCAAGCCAGCATCATCATTACTTTCTTCATAATCTTAATCAGTGAATGTGTTATAGTGTTATTTTCGGCAAATGTACAAAAAAAGCGGCAGTAAACGGCCTTGACATCTTCTTTTTTCATAAATTTGCATGCATAGTAAATAATTAGCAAGACAAAACCATGAGAAAGTACATCTTCTTTTTTGTTTCCTTGATCCTGCTGAGCTGTAACCGCCCGGCCGGAGAAAGCCAGCCTGTAAGTATATGGGATAATGATTCCCTGTGGTATAAGTCAGAAAATCCTGTAGACACCAGTAAGGTAGATGTACTGTACCTGGTGTCAACCAATGTGCTGTCGGCAGCCGACAGTCTGGGAAACGTGGCCTGGCAATCGCAGCTCATTCCTGCCGATGTAAAAGCCCTGAAGCAGGAAATAGCCTGGGTGGAAAAGAATGAGTTCTACGATGATTTCAACTTCTTTGCCCCACTCTACCATCAGTTCACCTTCGATGCCATCTGCAATCTCCAGCCCGAGGCATTCGATGACGTGTACCAGAAGGTGGCAGAAGAGGTTTGCGAGGCTTTCGACTACTACATGGAGCACCAGAACCAGGGCCGCAAGTACATCCTGGCAGGTTTCAGCCAGGGCGCCATGCTCATGATAGACCTGCTCAAGCACATGACCGATGAGCAGTATTCACGCCTCATAGCCTGCTACATGCAGGGTTACCGGCTCACTACCCAGGACTTGCAGCACCCTCATATCCTGGCTGCTCAGGGAGAGACAGACTGCGGTGTAGTCATCAGCTTCAACAGTGTGCAGAACCTGGATGCCACTTGGCCATTTGTAGCCGAAGGGGCTGCAGCCTGCATCAATCCGGTGAACTGGAAAACCGATGACACCCCTGCCACATTCACCTTCGACGGAACCAACAACGAAGTACATATAGACCAGCAGACTCACCAGCTGGTGGTCAAGACCGATAATCCATCTTACTACCACGAGTTCTATGAACTGGCTCCATTCTTCCAGGATGCCGGCTGTACCATAGACAACCTCCACCACTGGGATCTCCTGTTCTACGGTAAGATGATTCATGACAATGCCGTGAAGAGAAGCCAGCCATGAGGTCGGTAACCATGGAAGAAACCCGTATTCTCGTGGAGGTATAAAATAGAATCCTCTAACTCCCCAACCCCTGACCTGTCCGCCAACATTATAAGACGGAAGGCAGCACAGAGGTTGGGGAGTGAATTTTTATTTATTCCTTAAAGAGAAAACAACTGTACGCGTGACAGTTTTCTACTTATACTCTATAATGCTGCAGAACATGTGCAATGCAGCTCACCTTCCTCCTATTCAACTATTCCAGGTGTCATGATGTCATGTGTTAAATTCTAATGGTTTTTTTATTCAAGTAGAAGAAAAAAGTGTCAGTGTCTGCTGGTTAAAGTGTCATTTAGGAACCTATGCATATACAGCACAAACAAGAAGAGAAAGAAAATATTATAAAAAATAATTAATAATATTATTAATAATATTATTAAATTTTGTTCCACATATTTTTTGACAAATACACTTATAGATAAATGACACTTTAACCAGTAGACACTGACACCTTATTAGTAAAAAAATTCCCATTAACTGAAAAGAAAATTCTCTCCAGTTCTTCCGAAAAATTTCATAAACTACCCCACTTTATATTATAATATGTATTTCTCCTTCCGAAAAGTAAATTATATTTACACTTTTTGCACGAAAACCCCACTTTTTTCATTCTGTCCCCAAAAATGAGCTTCCTGGAGTATTCAGTTTTTTTTGCAGATCTAAAATAATATACTACTTTTGCAGTATAAGATATGTGAATGAACACCAAGTGATATAATCTGGAAAAACATGAACAAGAAAATAATCTACATTGTTATAGTTGCAGCA
>JAKSLR010000016.1 GCA_024401095.1 Bacteroidaceae bacterium | reverse complement strand
TAGTTAGTTTTTTTATTGTTTTCCTGCTTCAGGAAAGGTTTTCATTGAAGACCGGCGCCTTTCTTCATTGATATCCGGTTCCCTACACAAGAGAATCCTCCTTTTGGATTCTGTGGCAAAGGTACGGTGCGGCTGTTGCGGTCTAAAATTTTATTCATTTTTTTTTTATTTTACCGATGTCATTATGTCATTTGTCAAGATGTCATTAAGATTCGGGGGATATGCTTATAAAGAGAATAATAAAATATTTAAATATTTTATTATTCTCTTTATAAGGGTTCCCCGTGGTTTTAAGCATGCTTAATGACATCTTGACAAATGACATAATGACAAAAAGGTAAGATAAGTATTAAAACTTATACCGTAACTGGATATTCAACATATTCTTATTTATATTCCGGTCTCTATAACAGGTAAAGCCGTATTTACACTGCAGAGATAAGTTAGAATTCAAATTGTATTTCAGTAAAGTAGAAAACCTATATCCTATTCCGTAATAAGAAGGTATGGAAAAGGAATAGAGCAAGCCTTGCTCATAGCTGAAGACACGGGAATCATAATCATCTGTATGAAAATATATTCCGTTTACGGCTATCTGAAGTGGAATACAACGCATGTTATACTGAAAAGACTGTGAGAAGGAATAACCTCGTGATGCGGATTTTTTCCCTTCGTTTAAATGATTGTAATTCAAGATACTTTTTCCCTGAAATAAATCATTGAATGTATAGTTTGCCTGTAGTTTGACCTTCTGATTCCGGGTGTAGGCTATACCTTTCTTTCCGTTTTCCGTATAATCTGCCTGCTTAGACTTTTTTCTATACCGAATATTCCAGGAAAAGTTTTTTCTGGAATTGAATTTCAGCTCAGCCAAGAAATCATAGCCTTTAGTATTTGGTTTGGATACACCATATCTTAGATAAGGAAATTGAAAGAAATCGATGTAGGAAGAAAGTTTCAAACTACGTGAGAACGGATAGTTCATTCCAAAATAGAACCCTTTTTCATTCTTGACCATACTGCCCTCTGAAAAGGAACTTCCATAAATGGCATTGTATTTAGGATGATAATATCTGTACAAGAAAGACAACTGCAGTTCATTAAACAGACAAACAGACAAGGTATTCAAGGTAGCCCATCCTCCTTGAGCACTGACTGCATACTCACCCTGGATATTCAGCCGATTATTCCTATAGCCATAATTCATACTGGTATTCCAGAATGAATGACCTACAGGATAATAAAGCTTATAGCCGGATGTATTTTTATAGAAAGGTTTACTGAAAAGTGTATAGACTGTAGTCAACCCAAGCTGAAAATGATCCTTTATATAGGATATGTTTCCACCGGATAACTGGCTCTGTACATTTCCCTTTTTAGACAATTCAAGTTCTGTACGGTGATAGCCGTCATCCTTTAGAGAACTGATAGTACCTTTATTGAGTGTAGCATCCAGTTTTCTATAAGAAAGAAAAGTTGAAAGTTCCCACTTACCAAAACTGACAGTAGAAGCAGCACCTTGGAAAAAGTTACTTTCACGGGTTGAAGAATGAGGTTTTATGCCTTTTCCTGAAGTACAAGAAGTAGAAAGAATATAGTTCTTTCCTAAACTGAAATCAGTATTTAATACTAAGCCATGACCAAAACTCAGTCTATAATTACCTATAATCAGTTTTTTTAATATTCCCCTATTTTTTAATAATGCATATAAGGAATAGCTGTCAATCCCCCTTTCACCCTTGTCTTTTTCTGCAGTAAGCCCTGCCTCTATCTTATCTTTATACCTAAATTTATAACGCAAGGAATGGTAAAGGTCTGAACCCAGATAAGCACCAGAAGATTCCTCAAAAGGATAATCGGTTCGCGCAACTAATTCATTTTTTCCTTTTTTCAATAAATCATGAATATAAATTTTATCCTGCTTACTTTTCTCTCCACAATAAAGGAAAAATCTGAGTTTTTGACGAGTTTCATAATTCAAACCTTTGATAAGGTTCAGTTCACCCAGTGTTTTCATTGGCCCATATATATACACATAAGCCAGGATTTCTTCAATCTGTTGAGCAGTAAGGAACGGCAACTGAACAAGTTCCTCAGTGGTTGATTCATTAATGTTGATTGGGTTCTCGTGCAAATAACAAAGATCTTCGTACAGATTATCCCAGGAGCTGTCAGTCTCAGCATCTACTAAAAGATTCTCTATAAAACTTTCCCAATCTAATGTCTGTGCATTCAGGTTTTCAACAGAACAAAAACTTAAACCACAAGACATTATAAACATTATTAAATGATTTCTAAAAATCAAAAAATAAGAGTATGTAGTTAAGATGTGTCAAAGATAAACTAATCTTTTTTAATTTACAAAACATATTAGAAAAATAAATTATCTTTGCATCGTTATGTATAGAAAACTGGTATTTTTAGTAATCTTTGTACTTATTCCTGTTACACTTATGGCACAGGAACAATATACTAGTGAGTATGATGTAGGTAAACCATTACCTACTACCATTAAATATAAAATTGGACACAGCTGGGACAGAAAATCACAATCTGTCATCACACATATTGAATTGCCAGTAGTTTATATATACCCTCCTATTAAGTTTAAGAATAAAAGGCAGCGAGAAAAATATACTAAGTTAGTACGTAATATAAAGAAAACACTTCCTATAGCTAAGATAATAAATGGTACTATCATAGAAACCTATGAGTATTTAGAAACTTTACCTTCAGAAAAAGAAAAGAAGAATCATATCTTAGCAGTAGAAAAGGGACTCAAAAAACAATATACTCCACAAATGAAGAAACTTACCCTTTCTCAGGGTAAGTTACTTATTAAATTAGTAGATAGGGAATGTAACCAACGTGCCTACGATATTATCAAAGCTTATATGGGAAGTTTCAAGGCAGGTGTTTATAATGCATTTGCATCTATCTTCAGCGCTAGTCTTAAGAAAACATATGACCCAGATGAAGATGACGACGACAAGATGACTGAAAGAATAGTATTGTTGGTAGAAAATGGACAACTATGATTATTCGATGAGTAATCGACGTGCAAACTCCCAAATAACTATACCAGCAGTTACTGATACGTTCAAAGAATGCTTGGTACCAAATTGAGGTATTTCTAGGCAGGAATTTGAACAATCTACTACTTCTTGCTTTACACCTTTTACTTCATTTCCCATTACAATAGCATACTTTTTTCCTTTTTCAAGTTGAAGATTTTGAAGTTTTACACTTCCTTCAACTTGTTCAGTAGCAAATACAAAATATCCCTCCTCTTTTAATTCATTAACAGCATCAAGCGTGTTCTTAAAATACTTCCAATTTACAGTATCTTCAGCACCTAAAGCAGTTTTATGAATATCTGGCTGTGGAGGTGTAGCAGTAATACCACACAAATATATATGCTCCACTAGAAATGCATCGGAAGAACGAAATACAGAACCTACATTATGTAAACTACGTACATCATCCAAAACTACTACCAATGGTAATTTTTCTGCCTTTTTGAATTCCTCTACATTAAGGCGATTCATTTCTGTAATCTTTAGTTTATGCATATCTTATTAATTTTTTGCAAATATACTATAACCTGTGGAAAACATGTTAATAACTATTCAAAACTTTTTTAAACATATAAATAAAAAAATTAGGATATATAAAAAAAAAGTTTGGTATATATAATTTTTTATTTTCAAAATACATTTACGCAAAGTTTATTTCTAATTATAAATAGAGTTTTTCACATTTTTAGTTAGGAAGTAAAACTTAAAGTTATTAATTTTGCAGCTTATTAACAAGATGTTTATAACCTATCTAAGTGATACATACACAGGCTAAAGAGTTGTAGATAACTAATAAATAACCTTAACTCTAAATATTATAAATTATTTAGCAAGTAAATGAGGTATTTTTTATGAACGTTATCGACAAGCAATAAACATCATTAAAAGATTCTTTTTTAAAAGAAAAGAATAATTATTAATAATAAAGTTTTATAACTAATGAGTACTGTAATCTATCCTTCTCCTATATTCGGACCTATTCATAGCAGAAGACTTGGTGTGTCTTTAGGCATCAATCTTCTACCTGCCGATGGTAAGCACTGTACTTTCGACTGCATTTACTGTGAATGTGGCTATAATGCAGATTTTAGAGCTAAACTTCCCTTGCCAACACGTGAAGAAGTAAAGGAATCGCTGGAAGCTCGTTTGAAGGATATGCTGCATAATGGTCCTAAACCAGATGTACTTACTTTTGCAGGAAACGGTGAACCTACCTCCCACCCTCTTTTCCTGGAGATTATTGAAGACACTATAGCCTTGAGAAATGAGTATTTTCCAGATGCTAAGGTAAGTGTATTGAGCAATGCAACACTCATAGCCAGTGAAAAGGTACGAAAGGCGCTAATGATGGTTGATAATAATATTCTTAAGCTGGATACTGTAAATGATAAATATATTCAGGAGGTAGACAGACCAGTAGGTAAATACAGTGTAGAAAAAATAATAGAGAACCTAAAAAAGTTTGAAGGACACCTCATTATTCAGACAATGTTCATGAAGGGCGTATCTCCTACGGGAAAGGATGTAGATAATACTAGTAATGAATTTGTATTACCTTGGTTGAATGTAGTAAAAAGCGTGAATCCTGAAAAAGTGATGATTTATACAATAGATAGAGAAACGCCGGATCTAAATCTTTGCAAGGCCACACATGAAGAACTGGATAGAATAGCTGATTTATTGGAGAAAGAAGAATTAGAAGTATCTGTTTCTTATTAATAAATGGATTTTATGCATCGTACGTTTAAAGGAAAAATAACACCTGGTATGATATTTTTATACCTTTTAATTTTAGGATTGACTTTCTTCTTTGCATTTGAAAAAAATATAACTGCTGTACCTGGTGTATTATTAACTATTTTCTGTGGGGAACGTATTTTTCATACGGAATACATAATTACTTCTTCAGGTAATCTCATAGTAAAAAAAGGAAGATTTTCAAAAGATATAATTATTTCAGTTAAAGAAATTTCATACATAGAAAAAGGAGAATCTTTCTATACAAAAATAGGATTATTTTCTTATTTGAATATAATATTAGAGAAAAGTAAGGAAATAAGTGTATGGCCTTCTGATGAAGAAGGATTTTTAAATTATATAAATAAGAAACACGATAAAATAATAGAAGAGGAAGAATGAAATTAAGTAATGTATTTACCCTACTTTTCTTATTATTAATACCTCTTTTTTTACAAGCTCAAGATGTAAAGATGAATAAAATACATCAGGAGAAAATAGAAGAGGAAAGAGATACTTTATCATTAAAAAAAGAAATAATAGAGTATAAAGAATTATTAAGTGATACTTTAAAAGTAGATAGCGTTCTTCCATGGCCTTTGTATATGACTAGTAGACTAGATAGTACACTTCGTACAAGTCCTTATATGAAGGGTATAAGTGCAGGTGTAATGGTATATGACATGACATCCGATTCTCTTCTCTTTAGTCATAATGAAAAAAAATTAATGAAACCTGCTTCTAACATGAAACTTTTTTCTGGTATTTCAGGATTAAGAGAATTAGGTGCAGATTATGAATTTAAAACACGTTTATACCATACCGGTGAGATACGACAAGATACAATCTTTTTCATACCTGATTCACTTCGTTTAGGTATTCCTTTAGAAGAACTTGTAGATACTTTAGGGAATCCTCAATATAGATATGTAAAGGTCCTTCATGGTGATTTGATAGGTGTAGGTTCTTACGATCCTATGTTTACTACAAATGATTTAAATATATTTGTAGATAGAATTAAATCACTTGAAATAGATAGTATTACAGGTAATTATTTAGAAGATGATCATTTTAGATTCAGTACTTCAATAAATCCTTTGCAAGTAAATAAGGCTGGTAATTTTATGAATCAGCTAAAATTACTATTAGAAAAAAGAGGAATAAAAAGTTCTGGTTTTGTAGGTAGTGCCAAGTGTTCAGAAGACACTTTACTTATAGCTGAAAAATCACATACATTACGTGAGATTATGAACCGTATGATGAAAAACAGCGATAATCAATATGCTGAAAATGTATTTCAGCGTACTCATTCTTTGACAAAACCTATTCATGCAGTAAATAAATTAATAAATGATATAGGTTTTAATCCTAATAATTTTGTTATTGCTGATGGAAGTGGACTAAGTCATGATAATCGTGTGTCTCCAGAACTTGAAGTTGCTCTTCTTCGTTATGCACGTAAAGATGATTCTATTTATCCTGTACTTTATGAAAATTTACCTATAGCTGGAGTAGATGGTACACTTGAAAGTAGAATGAAGGATACATCAGCATATAAAAATGTACGTGCAAAGACTGGTACCATCAACGGTGTAATAACTTTAGCAGGTTACTGTACATCGGCTAATAATCATGAATTGGCATTTGCTATCATGTTAAATGATATTTCCAGTCAGTTAACAGCTAAAGCTCTTGAAGATGAATTGTGTACCATCATGACTCATGATGAGAGTATTATTCCAAAAAAGAGGGTAATAGTAGTAAAGCGTCGTCCTGTTCGAAAAAGACCTGTTCCAAGGCCTCGACGCAAACGTTGATTATTGTCCACCCATATGTTCAAAGTATTCTAGTATATCATCCCATGTCTTAAATGGAACAGTACCAAACTGTATATGTGTACCCATGAATTCAGCTGCTCCATTCACTTTAGAGTCATCAATGAGGTAATCACCATAATTTAGGTTTTTGTGATGAGAAAGAATAAGGCGTCGGAAAGCAGGTACACCTAAATATTTTTCTACCCATTCTACTTTATCGCTCCAAGCGGTAGAATTGTTATATGGTGCGCTAGAAAGTATATAGGTGTCATATTTAGTTGAAAGATATTTAAAGGCTTTTACAGCTCCTGAAATAGGTTCTAAATTGGCAAAGAAGCCTGGAGCATCCCATAAATGTCCCTCGTATTCTTTACGTACTTCTTCTGAAAGTTTTCTCCAACCATTATTGAAGTCTGTAAGTGTATTATCCAAGTCAATATAAAGTACAGGTTTCTCTATTTTATTTTGTCGATCATCTATCCATTGAATAACAGGAATGAGAGCATTCAAGATAGCTTTGTCATTTAAATAGTGTTCGCCATCATAGCGGATTGCATTAATATAATGAGCCGAGAATATATTAAAAGTATGAACTAATTTATCATGTATTCCAAAAAGTCCAAAGACACGGTTTCTACGTTCCTCATCATTGACTTGTGAAAAACACATGTCAGTAATCTCACGATATTCATTAACTAAATCCTTATTTACCCAGAATTCCTTTTCACCATCTTTCCTTGGATTATACCAAGTTTGTTTTCCTAACATGTGATGTTCTGCAAAAGTATCAGCCATTTTGAAAGCTGGATTCACCAGAATACGATCAAATCCATAGAGCATTTCTGTGTACATACCACCCATGCTACTTCCTATAATAAGATCTGGCTTTTCTGTTTGGCAAATTTGATGAAGTAAATCCATGGCTTCTGTTGGATGAAGTGGAAGATCTGGAGCAATGACTTCTGCACTAGGTAAAAGTATCTGAATGGTCTTGGCTGTACCAGAAGCTCCTGACGAACCGAATCCATGTACATAGAGTATTTTTTTTCCTACCATGAGGTTAGGATTATACTGATCTGTAGTTACCATATATTTACTTTTTTAATAAAAAGAGGAATTCTTTGTTTTGTTTATTTTCTGAGGTCCATTTTTCGGTCCATTTCATGGACGACATGACATGTTTCTTATAATCTATTTCTTGAATATGAATTAGTTTACCATTCTGATTTAAAATATCCAGCAGTTCTTCTTTCTTTATTATTCCATTTGAATTGTAGGAAAGAAGTACATAGTGTGCACGTATTTCATGAATAAGTTTTTCTAATTCATTCAAGGCAATATGACGCCCATTTTCATCTGTGTGATAATCCTCATAAGGTGAATTGGAAATAAGGTCACGGGTGTCTTCTCTACGCTGTGCCTTACCGAAAAGAGTTGGTTTATCATTCTTAATTACAGTTGTCCAAAGATGATAATAAGCTGAATAACGCACCCTAGATGAAGGCATCTTCTTATTATTTGAACCATAAGGAGGATCAAGATAAGCCAAATCAAATTCTCTATCTTTTATAGCTTCCAGTATGTCTTTTCTTAATACTTCTGTCTTGCCTTTTTTAGGAAATGTTATCAAAGGAACTTGAAGATGTAATTTATTAAATGAACGGCTTGACCAAGAAGAAAGATAGGAAGCATAATGACCTATGGTATTATCAACTGTATCTAGTGCAAGAATAAGGCTGGTAAGCAGTACACTTTTATCAATATCTGAAAGATTCATATTATCTATCTCTTCACGGATAGCATCAAGCTTACGGGTATTCTTTAGTTGAAATGGAAATTTACCGTTTGTGAGATCTTTAGCTCCATAATGTTCTGAAAACCATCCAGTCTTTCCATGAAGTGAATTTAAATGGTTTATGAGCTGTTGGTAATATTCTATAGGCTTATCAGCTTGCAAATAACATTTTCCAAAAGTTTCACTCCAATATGCAATGTCATTACAGGTAACATCGTATCCTAGTTTATAAAGGGCTTGTGCAACACGTGTAGTTCCAGAGAATCCATCTAAAATATGTTTTACATCAGGCAATAGCTGTATTTCCTGAAGAATGTAAGGAAGCATCTTCAGTTTAGAACCAGTATATTTAATACCTTCTGTTTCTGGGATGTTATTTTCCACTGACAATCTTTTTGATTTCGTTCAGTTTATTCAATGCCTCTACAGGTGTGAGGTTATTAATGTCTAAATGTAGTATTTCATCACGTACTTGACAGAGAACAGGATCTTCTAGTTGGAAGAAACTAAGCTGTAATCCTTCTCTGTTTTCTACAATTTCTGCAGTAGGACGTGATATATGTCCGTTAGAATTGTTTTCTTCTAACTGAATTAAAATTTTCTCGGCACGTTTTACAATACTTTTAGGCATACCAGCTAGGCTTGCTACATGGATACCAAATGAATGCTCACTACCACCACGTTCCAGTTTTCGAAGGAAGATAACCTTTCCATTTGCTTCTCGAACAGATACATTAAAATTCTTGATTCGTGAGAAGTTCTTCTCCATTTCATTTAGTTCGTGATAATGAGTAGCAAAAAGGGTTCGAGCCTTTCCTCGTGTATTTTCATGTAGATATTCGACAATGGCCCACGCAATAGAAATACCATCGTAAGTAGATGTACCGCGACCCAACTCATCAAATAGTACTAAAGAACGTGAAGATACATTGTTGAGAATGTTTGAAGCTTCGCTCATTTCAACCATGAACGTAGATTCTCCCATAGAAATATTATCACTGGCTCCTACACGGGTAAATACTTTGTCTACAAGACCAATCCGTGCGCTATCAGCGGGTACGAAACAACCTATCTGTGCAAGAATGGTAATAAGTGCTGTTTGTCTAAGCAACGCAGATTTACCAGCCATGTTAGGTCCTGTAATTATAATGATTTGTTGTTTTTCATTGTCAAGATAGACGTCATTTGCAATGTAGTTCTCTCCTACTGGCATTTGAGTTTCAATGACTGGATGACGTCCTTGTTTGATATCAATTATTTCACTTTCATCAACAATAGGACGTATATAATTTCTTTCTTTAGCTACTTCTGCAAAAGAAAGTAAACAGTCTAATCGTGCCAATTGGTTGGCATCAATTTGAATAGCAGGAATAAATTCTCCAATAGAGAGTACCAAATCATTAAAAATTCTTGCTTCCAGTGCAAGTATTTTTTCTTCAGCACCTAAAATTTTTTCTTCATATTCTTTTAATTCCTGAGTAATGTAACGTTCGGCATTAACCAATGTCTGCTTACGAATCCATTCTTGAGGAACTTGATCTTTATAAGTGTTTCTAACTTCTAGATAGTATCCAAAAACGTTGTTATAAGCTATCTTGAGACTTGGAATACCTGTACGTTCACTTTCTCTTTGCTGGATTTGCATGAGATAGTCTTTACCAGAGTAAGCTATACGTCGCAATTCATCCAATTCTTCATTTACATGGTCTTTTACTACCCCACCCTTTGCTATTAAGAGTGGTGGATCATTGGTGATTTCACGCGCTATCCTGTCACGAATAGAAGCACAGAGATTAAGTTGTTCTCCTATTCTTTTCAGCGTATCATTCTTGGCAAATTCACAAGCTGTCTTAAGAGGTTCTATAGCTTGAAGAGCAGTTTTGAGTTGAACAATGTCTCTTGGAGAAACTCGTCCTACTGCAACTTTAGAAATGATACGTTCTAAATCGCCTACCAAGTGGAGTTGTTCTCCCAGTAGTTCACGAAATTCTGGTTCGCGGAAAAAGTAGTCTACAACATTCAGACGTTCTTCAATAGGCTTAACATCTTTCAATGGAAAAATAAGCCATCTGCGTAGTAGGCGTGCGCCCATAGGACAAATAGTCTTGTCTATAACTTTCAGTAGAGAGCTACCTCCCTCATTCATGGTATCTATAAGTTCAAGACTACGTACCGTGAATTTATCCAGGCGAACGTAACGATCTTCTTCAATACGAGAAATTGACACTACATGGCCTATTTGAGTATGTTGTGTAAACTCTAGATATTGAAGAATGGCACCAGCAGCTATTGTACCGTTTTTTAGGTGTTCAACACCAAATCCTTTCAGATTTTTGACTTCAAAATGTTTCAGCAGTTTTTCTCGAGAAGCAGATTCAGTGAAAATCCAATCGTCTAATTCAAAAGTACAGAATTTAGAACCGAAATTACCTTCGAACATACCTTTTTTGCCTCTTTCATAAAGAATTTCCTTTGGATTGAAATTACCAAGAAGTTTATCGACGTATTCGAAAGTACCTTCTGCTGTGAGAAATTCACCTGTAGATATATCTAAGAATGCCACACCACATGCGCTTTTTCCGAAATGAACAGCTGCTAGGAAGTTGTTTTCCTTGTAGTTTAAAACGGTATCGTTAAATGCAACACCTGGAGTGACAAGTTCTGTAATACCTCTCTTTACAAGTTTTTTAGTGAGTTTTGGATCTTCCAGTTGATCACAAATTGCTACACGTTTTCCTGCACGAATAAGTTTTGGCAAATATGTATCTAGTGCGTGGTGTGGGAATCCAGCCATGGCAGCACCAGAACCAGTGGAATCTTTACCATTATTTCGTTTGGTGAGTGTGATACCTAATATTTCCGATGCTGTTATAGCATCGTCTGCATAGGTCTCATAGAAATCGCCACAACGGAACAGCATGATTGCCTCAGGATGTTTTTTCTTGAGGTCAAAAAACTGTTTCATCATCGGGGTAAGTTCCGCTTCCTTTGCCATATTTTTTATTTTTTCTTTTCTGCTATATTTTTTAACCAGTTACCTCCTATCATGCAGGCAATTCCCAAGATAACAAATGGAATGCTGAGCATTTGTCCCATGTTGATGATGAAAGAGCCATCATCTGCTCCACCTTGTACTTCTTTCAAAAATTCTACAAAGAATCGGAAAGTAAAAATGTAGGTAAGACATAATCCGAAGAAATAACCTGTTCCTACTTTCTCCTGATGTTTTTTATAAATGGCCCATCCAATGAAAAGTAGAATTAAATATGCAATAGCTTCATAAAGCTGTGCAGGGTGTCTTGGTACTAATTCTCCATTGAGCAATGCACTACGTGAATGAAATATAAAGGCCCAAGGTACATCGGTTACATTACCTATAATCTCACTGTTCATGAGATTACCCAAACGAATGAAACAGGCTGTTATAGGTGTAGCAATGGCAATATTATCCAATACACGCATAATATTAATCTTTGTCTTTTTTACATAAAGCCAAAGAGCAACCATTAAGCCAAATGTTCCGCCATGACTTGCCAGACCTTCATAGCCAATGAAGCGCCATCCTACACCACCATGAGTGCAAGGAATCCAAGATAACCAACCTGTTGCGTATTCAGGATTAAAAACTTCCTTGATTGGTATAAAAGTTTCAATGAGGTGGTCAAAGTAATAATCTGGCTCATAGAAAAAACAATGTCCTAGACGTGCACCAACTAATATACCAATGAAACAATAGAAGAATAAAGGTTCAAAATCTTCATCTTTCAGTTTCTGGTCTTTATAAAGCTTTTGTACAATAAAGTACGCCAAAGCCAAACCAATTACCCAACACAGAGAATAAAAGCGAATACCGCAGAATGTCTGTGGGGGAGTCCAGTCAATATAGGCAGTTACAGTTTGGATAAATAAATACATAAAAATTTATTATTCAAAGAATTATACATTGAATCTGAAGTGCATGATGTCACCGTCTTGTACGATGTATTCTTTACCTTCTACACCCATTTTACCTGCTTCACGAACAGCAGCTTCTGAACCATATTTGATATAATCATCGTATTTGATGACTTCTGCACGGATAAATCCTTTTTCAAAATCAGTATGGATTACACCTGCACATTGTGGGGCTTTCCAACCTTTATGGTAGGTCCATGCCTTTACTTCCATTTCACCTGCAGTGATGAAGGTTTCCAAGTTAAGCAAAGCATAAATAGATTTTATTAATCGGTTACATCCACTTTCTGTCAATCCCATATCTTCAAGGAACATCTGCTTTTCTTCATAGGTTTCCAACTCTGCAATGTCAGCCTCTGTTTGAGCTGAGATAATCAGCATTTGTGCTTCTTCGTCTTTAATAGCTTCACGTACTGCGTCTACATATGAATTACCGGCAGCAGCAGATGCATCATCAACATTACAAACATAAAGAACAGGTTTGGTAGTAAGAAGGAATAGTTTTTTTGAAACTGCTATTTCATCTTCACTGTCGAAAGTAACAGTGCGTGCACTCTTACCTTGTTCCAGTGCTTCTTTATATGCTTTTAAAACACCATATTCAAGTTTTGCATTCTTATCTCCACCTACATTTGCTATTTTTTCAACTTTTGAGATTCTGCTCTCTACTGTTTCTAGGTCTTTCAGTTGAAGTTCTGTATCTATTATTTCCTTGTCTCGGACAGGATCTACAGAACCGTCAACATGAACAATATTACCATTGTCAAAACAGCGAAGTACGTGGATAATTGCGTCACATTCGCGAATATTTCCAAGGAATTGGTTGCCAAGACCTTCACCTTTGCTAGCACCCTTTACTAATCCGGCAATATCTACAATATCACAAGTAGCAGGAACAATACGTCCAGGATGTACAATTTCTGCTAGTTTTGTTAATCTTTCATCGGGAACAGAGATTTGTCCCAGCTGTGCATCAATAGTACAGAATGGGAAGTTTGCTGCCTGTGCCTTTGCACTGGATAGACAGTTAAATAGAGTAGATTTTCCTACATTTGGTAGGCCTACGATACCTGCTTTTAAAGCCATATTTTATACGTTTTATGATTTTTAGTGTGCAAAGTTAATTCTTTTCTAAGAATGGTACTGCTTAATTAAAAATTATTTAAGAAAAAACGTAGTTTTTTACTGCAGTTTAAAATAACATTGTATTTTTGCAAAGTAATGTATATTGCATCTCAAAATGACATTTTGAATTTTCTTTTTCCTCGTTATTGTTGGCTATGTGGAAGTAGAATTTCAAAAGGAGAGAAACATATTTGCTCTAATTGTCTGCTTAATTTACCACGTACGAACTTTCATGTTCGGAAAGATAATCCGATGGAACAATTGTTCTGGGGTTGTTTCAATATTGTGCATGCCACTGCCTTTTTTTATTATCATCAAGATACTCCTACCAGTGAAATTCTGTACTTGTTAAAGTATGGAAATTGTCAAGGAATAGGGGAGTATATTGCTTCTGTTTTTGCTCATGAGATACTTTTTGAGGAAGCTAATGGACATTGTCAGTTTTTCAAGGATATAGATTTTATTATTCCATTACCTTTAAATCCTAAAAAGAAGAAAATCAGAGGTTATAATCAGTGTGATGCTATATGTAGAGGTCTAGAATCTGTTACTCATATTCCTGTACTTTATGATGTAGCCTACAGAACTGTTGCTAATACCACTCAAACAAAGAAGAGTAGGGTAGAGCGTGGTCTAAATGTAGAACAGATATTTAAACTTACCGATGAAAAAGAAAAACGTGCTCTCATAAGTGGAAAGCACGTTTTATTGGTCGATGATGTTTGCACTACTGGTTCAACTTTGAAATCTTTTGCATCTGTATTTAATGAAATTCCAGAGTTAAAAATAAGTATAATAACACTTGGTTTAGCAAGTCCGATATTTTGACAAAAATAAGATGATTCCTTTTCGGATACTATTTAATCCAAATTCATCAGGATTGATATCATCAAGAGGTATCCAAAATGATTCTGCTACGTCGTCAAATGCTTGCAAATGATTTGTTGATTCTACATCACATTGAAAAAATAGATCGGTGGTATGGATAGTTAGGTTAGAGTAGGGGTAGGTGTTTGGAATAGAAAAGAGATATCGTGTAGATATTACATTTAATCCCGTTTCTTCTTTAACTTCTCTGATAACACTTTCTTCCCCACTTTCACCGATGTCTACAAATCCTCCAGCAAGATCAAGTGTTCCTTTTGCAGGTTCATTTGCTCTTTTACAAACAAGTAGTTCTTTTTTTTCGTTAAGGATAAATGCAACAGTTGCAGTACTGCTATTGAAGTAATAGGTAAATCCACACTCTTCACAGTGTTTTGATTTAAAATCATTTACTGTAAAATGTTGACTACCACAGATAGGACAGTATTTGAATTTTTCTAATGGATGATCCATGATTTAGTGAGCTTCTAACCAGTTTTTACCCCATCCACTGTCGGCTACCAAAGGTACTCGCATTGGATAAGCTTTTTGCATTTCTTCAAGTACTATTCTTTCAACGATTTCTTTTTCTTCATTTATTACGTTGAAATTCAATTCATCATGTACTTGAAGAATCATTGTGCTTTTTAATCTCTCTTGCATGAAGCGTTTGTATATATTTATCATTGCAACCTTGATAATATCTGCTGCGCTACCTTGAATTGGAGCGTTAATGGCATTTCGTTCTGCGTATCCACGAACGTTAGCATTGTGAGAATTAATGTCAGGTAAGTATCTTTTTCTATTAAAGATGGTTTCAATGTATCCTTTTTCCTGTGCAACCTTAATACTTTTTTCCATATAAGCTTTTACACCTGGGTAAGTATTAAAGTATTCATCAATGAGTTCTTTAGCCTCTTTTCTTGCAACATTCATTCGTTCTGCTAATCCAAATACAGAAATTCCATAGATGATTCCGAAATTAGCAGTCTTTGCCTTACTTCTTTCTTCACGAGTCACGTCTTCAAGCTTTTTCTTGAATATCTTTGCAGCAGTAGCTGCATGAATATCAAAACCTGAATTAAATGCTTCTATTAAGTTAGGGTCTTCACTTAAATGTGCCATTATTCTCAGTTCTATCTGTGAATAGTCGGCTGAGAAAAATTCACATCCCTCTTCTGGAATAAATGCTTTTCGCATTAGTTTTCCATCATCATCTCGTATAGGAATATTCTGTAAATTAGGATTGCTGGAGCTTAATCTACCTGTTGATGTAATAGTTTGATTATAAGATGTATGAATCTTTCCTGTTTTTGGATTTATCAGTTCTGGTAAAGCATCTACATAGGTACCTAAAAGTTTTTTGAGTCCTCTATGTTCTAAAATTTTTCCAACGATAGGATGTTTGCTTTTTAAACTTTGAAGTATTTCTTCTGAAGTTACATATTGTCCAGTCTTTGTTTTCTTTGCTTTTTCTGAAATATGCAATTTATCAAAGAGTATTTCACCCACTTGTTTTGGTGAAGCAATGTTGAATTCTTGCCCTGCAAGTTCGTAAATATTGCTTTCAATTTCTCTTACTCTTTCTGAGAAAAATATTGACGTTTCCTTTAATGATTTAGTTTCAATTCTTGCACCGTTTCTTTCCATATATGCCAATACTGGCACTAATGGCATTTCAATCTCATAGAAAAGTTTCTCTGCATGGCTTTCCTTTAACTTTTCCTGAAGAATGTTTTTAAGTTTCAGTGTCACATCTGCATCTTCACATGCGTAGACATATACATCCTTTGGGTCAAGGTCTCGCATGTTTTTTTGTTTCTTTCCTTTTGCACCTATAAGTTCATCAATGTGTATAGTTTTGTATCCAAGATAAACTTCTGCCAAGTAGTCCATGTTATGTTGAAGCTCTGGTTGTATTACATAATGTGCAACCATAGTGTCAAACATTTCACCTTGAACATGTATTCCATAGTTGGCAAGTACTATGATGTCATATTTGATGTTTTGTCCAATTTTTAATATTTTCTCATTTTCATAGAGTGTCTTGAATTCGTTAACAATTTTTAAGGCTTCTGTTCGGTTTTCTGGAATTGGAACATAAAATGCTTCATTTTCCTTTACCGAAAAGCTTAAACCTACCAGATCAGCATTCATTGCTTCTGTTGAGGTTGTTTCTGTGTCTAGACTTAAAAGATTAAATGTAAATAAATAATCATATAGTTCCTTTCTTTTTTCCTCTGTATCAATTAGTTTGTATTCAAATTCATCTTCTGAATACGTTTTGAGATTTGAATTTTCTACGATTTCTGTATTCTCGTCCGTAGAAAATCCAAACAAATCAGGCATAACTTGTGTTTTTTTAGGAGTTGGTGCCTTTTTCTTTAATACACGTGTTAGAAGTGTCCGGAATTCTAAATCTTCAAAAATCTCATATAGTTTTTCTTCATTTGGTTCCTCGAGTTTCAACTCATCCATGTTTAGTTCTATAGGAACGTCAGTTTTAATGGTGGCTAGAAATTTTGACAACTTGATTTGTTCCACATTTTCTTCTACTTTTTTCTTGAGTGCGCCTTTTAGATCATCTGTATGTTCTAGCATGTTTTCAATGCTTCCAAATTGTGCAATCAGTTTTTTAGCAGTAACGTCACCAACACCAGGACATCCTGGTATGTTATCGCTAGCATCACCCATCAGTCCTAGATAATCGATGACTTGAGTAGGGGAGGATAGGTTATATTTTTCATTGACTTTGTTGACATCGATTATTTCAAAATCACTGATTCCACCTTTTGATGGTCTGAACATATAGACATTTTCTGTTATTAATTGTCCATAGTCTTTATCAGGTGTCATCATGTATGTTTCAATACCTGCTTTTCCTGCTTTTGTAGCAATAGTTCCGATTACATCATCTGCTTCATATCCTTTCACTTCTAAAATAGGTATATTATAAGCACGTATTATATCTTTAATAATTGGTACAGAATAACGAATAGCTTCTGGAGTTTCTTCTCTTTGTGCTTTGTATGGACTATACATTTCATGTCTGAATGTTGGTCCACTTGGATCAAATGCTACACCTATATGTGTTGGTTTTTGGTTCTTTAAAACATCTTCAAGCGTATTTACAAATCCTAATATTGCTGATGTATTTAATCCTTTTGAGTTAATTCTTGGGTTTTTCATAAGTGCATAATATGCTCTATAGATTAAGGCATATGCATCCAATAGAAATAGTTTTTCCATATATTATCTTTTTTTTCTTGTGTAAAAGTACAAAAAAATACTGAGTTTAATCTTTTATTCGTAAATTTGTACCAAAATTTAGTCGATGGACGCTATATCAACAATTAAATATCCTATTTCTGCAGAGTTTGATAGTTTTCAAACTCTCTTTTATGATGTACTGAAATCAGATGACGAACTTTTAGGTCGTGTCTTAGAGCATGTTGCATCTAGAAGTGGTAAAATGATGCGTCCTATTTTAACTTTACTTCTTTCTAAATCATTAGGTGAAGTTAACCAATATAGTTATTATGGAGCTCTTTCATTAGAATTACTACATAATGCTAGTTTAGTTCATGATGATGTAGTTGATGAAAGTTCTGAACGTAGGGGGTTACCTTCTGTACACGCTATTTTTGATAATAAAGTAGCAGTTTTAGTTGGAGATTATCTTCTTGCTTCTAGCTTAAGGGCCAGTTCTCAGTGTACACTTGAAATTGTAAATGTTATTTCACGTTTAGGAATTTCACTTTCTAGAGGTGAATTGCTTCAGTTATCAAACATTCAGACTGATTATTTTTCTGAAGAAGTATATTTTGAGGTAATAAAAGAAAAAACTGCATCGCTCTTTGCTGCTTGTGGTTCTATTGCAGCTTTATCTCATCATGAATCAGATATGGTCGTTGAGCGTTATAGACGTTTTGGTGAATTAGTTGGTCTTATATTTCAAATTCGTGACGATATATTTGACTATCATCAAAATATAGAAATTGGTAAGCCTACCTCAAATGATATGCATGAAGGAAAGCTCACACTTCCTGCTATTTATGCACTTAATGCTTCTGATGATCTAGAAATGCATAATTTGGCACTTAAGATACGTTCTCTTGAAGCATCTGATGATGAGATTAGTGTTTTCACATCATGGGTTATTTCTATGGATGGCCTTCTGTATGCAGAGAATAAAATGGATGAAATATGTCAAGAAGCTTTACTTTTAATTTCTGATATTAATGATCAAAGTATCAAGAAAGCTCTTGAAACATTTCTCTTTATTTGTAAGGATAGAAAAAAGTAATTTTGTACTATTATATGACAGTAAATCCCAATCAATTGATTGGGATTTACTGTTTATTTTGTTTAGAAGAACTTTATCTCTTCACCTTCTATTTCGCTTAATAAAATGTTTGCTAATCTACTTGTTCCTAGTCTTAGTAAATCATTTGTCAGCCACTTTTCACCTAATACTTCCTTGACAATGGTATAGTATGTGATTGCGTCTTTTGAAGTATTTAAACCGCCTGCAGGTTTAAATCCAACAATTCGACCAGTTTCTTCATAGTACTCCTTTATGGCTTGGCACATCACGTATGCTGCTTCAGGTGTTGCTGCTATCTTCTCTTTTCCTGTTGATGTCTTTATGAAATCTGCTCCAGAATACATTGCCAGTATTGATGCTATCTTGATGTTGCTTGCGTTCTCAAGACATCCTGTTTCAAGTATTACTTTTAGCTTTTTATCTCCGCAAACAGCTTTCATTTCTTCTATTTCATCGACAACGTTTTCGTAGTCTCCCCCCAAGAATTTACCTACTGATAAAACCATGTCTATTTCAGTAGCTCCTTCCTTCAATGCTAGTGCTGTTTCTGCTATTTTTACTTCAATAAATGTTTGTGATGATGGGAAGCTTCCTGAAACACATGCTACTTCTACGCCTTCAACATCTAATGTATTACTTACTGTACTTGCAAAATTTGGATATACACAAATTGTTTTAACATGTGGTAGGTGAGGGTAGGTATTATCAAATTGATTAACTTTCTCTGCAAATTGCATTACACTTTCATCATTGTCTGTTGGTTTGAGAGTTGTAAGTTCTATACTTCCAAATAAGAATTTCTTAACTTCTAAAGTATCGTTTTCTGGAACTTTGTTTTCAATAATGTTTGCAACTATTGCTTTTATTTCATTATCATTCAGGTTAATATTGTATTTACTTAAAGCCTGATCATATTTACTGTATTCTGCCATATCTTATTGTAATTTTTGATTTTCTAAATGTCTTTTGTTATCTCTTTTCGTTTTTTTATCCATGTTTTTCTTGAATTCCTCCGTTAAATCTATACCGGTCTGATTAGCTAAACAAATAAGTACCCACAATACGTCTGCCATTTCGTCTCCCAGGTTGCATTTTTCATTTTCCTTAAAGCTTTGATCTCCGTATTTTCTAGCCATTATTCTTGCTAGTTCACCTACTTCTTCGGTTAGGCAGGCCATGTTTGTCAGTTCACTAAAGTATCTTACTCCGTACTTATGGATCCATTCATCTACCTGTTTTTGGGCCTCTTGTATTGTAATCTCCTTTTTCATTTATTCTTTGTTTTTGGTATCCATGCAAATTGTAACCGGACCATTATTTAGGAGTTCTACTTTCATGTCTGCTCCAAATTCGCCAGTACTTACTGGTTTTCCAATTGCTAAACTTAGATCTTTGCAGAATTGTTCATACAAAGGGATAGAAATTTCAGGTTTGGCGGCTTTTATATAACTTGGTCTGTTTCCTTTTTTGGTTGATGCCATTAATGTGAATTGGCTTACGACTAAAATATCTCCATTTACATCTGTTATTGACTTGTTCATGACTCCGTTTTCATCGTCAAATACACGTAATGAAGCTATTTTTTTACATAGCCAGTCTATATCTTCTTGTTTGTCATCTTCTCCTATACCAAGTAGAATCATAAATCCTTCTTTTATATCGGATTTTACTCTTCCTTCTATAGTTACTGATGCATGTGAAACTCTTTGAATAACTACTCTCATTGTCTTTTATTTTTGCAAACTTACTATTTTTTAGACAAAATGCCTAAAAATGCCTTTATTTTTCGATTAGAAGCGTCATCAGCGTTTTTGCTTTAGATTTACCTACAACAGAAATAATCTCTTCTTCTGTGGCTTTTTTTAATCTTGCTACACTTTTAAAATGTTTCAATAGCGCTTCTTTTGTTTTTTGTCCTATTCCTTTTATGTTGTCCAGTTCCGACTTTATTTGTCTTTTACTTCTTTTATTTCTGTGGAAGCTTATTGCAAATCGATGTACTTCATCTTGGATCTGTGCTAGTAGTTTAAAGCTTAAACTATCTGATTTTAAACCAATTACAATTGGTGGAAAGCCGTACAGTAATTCGTTTGTCTTGTGATGATTATCTTTTGCAAGGCCGGCAATAGGAATATTAAGATGTAATTCGTCATCAATGATTTCGCGTACGACTTCCATCTGTCCTTTACCGCCATCTGTAATGATTAAGTCTGGCAGTTGCCCTTCTTCCTGTATAATTCGTGAATATCTTCTTCGAACCACCTCTTTCATGCTTGCGTAGTCGTCAGGTCCTTCTACTGTTTTTATATTATAAGTCCTGTATTCCTTTTTATTAGGTTTTGTCTTATCAAATACAACACAGCCGGCTACGGCATCTGTACCAGAAATGTTACTATTGTCAAAGCATTCTATACGTATTGGAAGTTTTGGAAGATGCATGGCATCTTGTAATTCCTTCATAATTCGTACAGCTTTTTGTTCTGGATTTAATTTTTCTACTTGTTTTAAGCGATCTAATTTATATTGTTTGACGTTGATTTCAGATAGCTCTAGTAGTGTCTTTTTATCGCCTCTCTGAGGTATAGTGAATGTTATATTTTCTAATTCCAATTCTATAGGAAATGGTATAATAATTTCCTTAGATTTACTTTTATATCTTTCCCTCATCTCAAGAATTCCTAAAACAAGAAGATCCTCAGGACTTTCGTCTAGTCTTTTTTTATACTCAAATGTAAATGCTTGGTTGATGCATCCATTTGTGATATGAAGGTAATTTATAAATGCAGAATCATTGTCATCTGCAATTGAAAATACATCTATATTGTGAAGAACTTGACTTACCACTTCGCTTTTATTCCTAAAGTTTTCCAAAGCGTCATATTTTATCTTAAGTGCTTGTGCTTCTTCAAACCTTAATTCCGTGGCAAGTTGCATCATTTCTCCTTTTAATTTTCTGTTTAATTCTCCAATATTGCCTTTCAGGATTTCTCGTATTTCTTCTATATTACTATTGTATTCTTCTTTACTTTGTAATCCTGTACATGGAGCTAAACAGTTTTTTATATGATATTCCAGACAGACTTTATTTTTCTTATTATTTATAGTGTCTGATGTTATTGGAAAATGACAGGTCCTAATCGGATATATTTCTTTTATTAAATCTAAAATAGTATTTAAAGCATATACGTTGCTATAGGGACCATAGTATGTTCCGCCTTTTCTATCTATGTTTCTTGTTTTGAAAATTCTTGGAAATTCTTCTTTTGTTATACAGATAGAAGGGTAGGTTTTATCGTCTTTAAGAAGTACGTTATATCTTGGTTTATATTTTTTGATTAAGTTGTTCTCTAGCAATAATGCATCTTGTTCTGTAGCTACTACTATATATTTTATATCCCAGATTTTACTTACCAGAACTCTTGTTTTTGCCGATTTCTGGTCCTTATTGAAATATGAACTAACTCTTCTTTTTAGGTTTTTTGCTTTTCCAACATAGATTATTTTATCAGTACGATCTAAATACTGATAGCATCCTGGTCCTTCAGAAAGGTTTGATATAATATTATATAGATATTCTCTTCTTTCTTCTATCATTTTTATTAAATAGGAAAGGCGGGTCATTGTCCCGCCTTTTTGTTATTCCCCGTGAAGTTCCAGTAGGGATGTTAATTCTATATTAGGGTCAAATATTTCTCTACCTTTTAAATCAACTAGTTCTAAAAGAACATTTATGTGCGTTTTTACTGGATTAAATTTCTGGACAAGATTGTATGCTGCTTTCATACTACCACCTGTTGCCAAAAGATCATCATGTATTAAAACTACATCATTTTCATCAATAGCATCTTTATGTATCTGAATTACATCTTTTCCATATTCTTTTCCGTAGCTTTCTTCTATGGTATCAGCTGGTAGTTTACCGGGTTTTCTTGCTAAAACAATACCTGCATTTAGCTTTTCTGCTAGGATTGATCCAATGATAAAGCCTCTAGATTCAATTCCAACTATTTTAGTTATTCCCTTATCTTTATATATTTCATACAGTTCATTTACGAGTATTTTAATGCATTCCGCATTTTTGAATAGAGTTGTTACATCATAAAATTGTATTCCTTTTATCGGAAAATCAGGCACAACTCTAAGGTTTTTTAGTAGTAATTCTGTATTCATTATCTGGTTTTTATTTTATATTATTATTAAAAATGTTTCACGTGGAACACTATCGCCCCATTAATACCAGCAGTACATTAATATCCGATGGTGATACTCCTGGAATTCTGCTTGCTTGTGCTAATGTGACAGGGTCAATCTTTATGAGCTTTTGCCTTGCTTCAGTTGATAAAGACTGGAGATTTGAATAATCGAATACACCTTTTATTCTGATGTTCTCTAGTCTTTGCATCTTCTCTGCTACCTGCCGTTCTCTTTCAATATACCCCTTGTATTTAATACCAATTTCTGCTGCTTCAATAATTTCCTCTTTTCTATTTGGAATACTATTTAGCATAGATTTAAACGAAGGAATGTGTTCTGATATATTATTTATGGTTACCTGTGGCCTTCCTATCAAATCAAATAATTTGCATCCTCTGGTCAATGGGGTAGTGCCTATCTGCTCTAATGCTGTGTTTATGAGATTTGCTTTTATAGAGAAGTCTTGACAGAATTTCCAGATTTTATCAATTTCTCTTTTCTTTTCTTGTAAGTATTGATATCTGTCATTTTTGGCTAGTCCTAAATTCCAAGACTTTTCTGTGAGTCTCATATCTGCATCGTCTTGCCTTAAGAGTATTCTGTATTCGGCTCTTGAGGTAAACATTCTATATGGCTCATCTACACCTTTGGTTACCAGATCATCAATTAAAACACCAATATAAGCTTCGTCTCTTCCCAGGATTAATTCTTTAGTACCTACACATTTTAAAGCTGCGTTTGCTCCTGCAATTAGTCCTTGCCCTGCAGCTTCCTCGTAACCTGTTGTACCATTTACTTGTCCTGCAAAATAGAGGTTCTCTACAATTTTTGATTCCAGGGTGTGCTTTAGCTGAGTCGGATCAAAGTAATCATATTCTATAGCATATCCAGGACGGTATATTTCCATATCTCGTAATGCTGGTATCTGCTTTAGTGCGTTGATTTGGACTTCTATTGGAAGTGAAGAAGAGAAGCCATTAAGATACATCTCATTGGTGTTTTCTCCTTCTGGCTCTAAAAACAATGGGTGTTGGTCTTTATCGGCAAAAGTCACAATTTTAGTCTCAATGCTTGGACAATATCTGGGTCCTATGCTTCGTATCTGCCCATTGAAGAGGGGAGATTCCTTGAGATTATCTCTTAAAATCTGATGTACTTTTTCATTGGTGTTAAATGTCCAGCATGGAAGCTGCTTTAACTTTCGCTCTTCGCTTATGTAGGAAAATTTGTGGAAGGTGTTTTCTCCATTTTGAATTTCCATATCATCAAAATGTACACTGCGTTTGTCTATTCGGACAGGGGTCCCAGTCTTCATGCGTCCGCTGATGATTCCGTGTTGCGTTATGCTTTCGGTCAAACATAATGAAGCGGGCTCCGCTACTCGTCCTCCTGGAAGTTGAGTACGTCCAAAATGCATTAGTCCGTTTAGGAATGTACCTGCTGTTATGACGATGGATTTTGCGTAAATCTCAACATCTAGATAGGTTTTAATGCCAATGGCTTTTCCCTTTTGAACGATAAGATCTTTTGCTTGGTCTTGCCAGATAAAAAGATTTGGGATTTGATCCAACACCTCTCTCCATGTCCAAATATATTTGCCTCTGTCACATTGGGCTCTTGGACTCCACATGGCAGGTCCTTTTGAAATGTTGAGCATTCGGAACTGAATTGCGGTACGATCTGTGACTATGCCCATGTATCCGCCTAGGGCATCAATTTCTCTTACAATCTGTCCTTTGGCTATTCCACCAATGGCCGGATTGCAGCTCATTTGTGCTATTTTGTTCATGTCCATCGTTACCAGACAGGTCTTGGCTCCTAAGTTTGCGGCAGCAGCAGCAGCTTCACAACCAGCATGTCCAGCCCCAACAACGATGACGTCGTAATTAAATTTTACCATTTGTTTGCAAAGATAATGTAAAGTACGTTATTAAAAAAGAATTTAGAAAAAAAACTCTAAACCTTTGATGAAACGAGAAATTTATTTAAATTTGTACCGATAACGCGTGAACCCTATTATAAGGAAATTCTAAATCAATTAATTAATAATTTAAAAATCAATCATTTATGTGGTTATTTAACTCTTCAATCGGAAGAAAGGTAGTCATGTCAGTAACTGGTGCTGCCTTGATTCTATTCCTTACGTTCCATGGTTGCATGAACGTAGTTGCTCTTTTCAGCAAGGAGGCTTACAACCAGATTTGTGAATTGCTTGGTTCAAACTGGTACGCAATTGTTGCTACTATTGGTTTGGGCGCTTTGGTAGTTATTCACATCATCTATGCTCTTATTCTGACTCTTCAGAACAAGAAGGCTCGTGGTAGCAACAAATATGCTGTTACTGAGAAGCCTGCAAAGGTAGAGTGGGCTAGCCAGAACATGTTTGTTCTTGGTTTGATCATTGCTCTTGGTTTGTTGCTTCACCTGTTCAATTTCTGGTATAACATGATGTTTGCTGAAATCGTAGGTGTTCATAATGCAATTTCTCCAACAGACGGTTTTGAGTGGATTGTAGCTACTTTCGCCAATCCAGTATACACCGTTATCTATGTTGTTTGGATTGCTGCAATCTGGTTCCACATGACCCACGGTTTCTGGTCAGCTATGCAGACTATGGGTTGGAGTGGTCATATTTGGTTTGAGCGTTGGCGTTGCATTGGTAATGCCTGGGTAACCATTATCATGGTATTCTTCCTGATTGTTGCTCTTGCATTCACTTTCTGCCCAGATTGCTGTGGTGGTTTGGATGGTAATGTTCTTCCTTTTGCTATCAAAAAGTTTTAATCTCTAAATTGTAATTGCATTATGGCTATCAATATAGATTCAAAAATTCCTGAAGGACCTGTTGCTGAAAAGTGGTCAAATTATAAGGCACATCAGCGTTTGGTAAACCCAAAGAATAAGCTGAAGCTCGATGTAATCGTAGTTGGTACAGGTCTGGCTGGTGCTTCTGCAGCAGCTTCTCTGGGTGAGATGGGTTTCAATGTCCTGAACTTCTGTATTCAGGATTCTCCACGTCGTGCACACTCTATTGCTGCACAGGGTGGTATCAATGCTGCTAAGAATTATCAGAACGATGGTGACTCTGTTTACCGTTTGTTCTACGATACTGTAAAGGGTGGTGACTACCGTGCTCGCGAGGCTAACGTTTATCGTTTGGCTGAGGTTTCTAACGCCATCATCGACCAGTGCGTTGCACAGGGTGTTCCTTTCGCTCGTGAATACGGAGGTACTTTGGCAAACCGTTCATTCGGTGGTGCTCAGGTTTCTCGTACTTTCTATGCTAAGGGTCAGACTGGTCAGCAGTTGTTGCTGGGTGCTTATTCTGCACTTTCTTGCCAGATTCAGGCTAAGAAGGTTAAGTTGTACACTCGTTATGAGATGTTGGATGTAGTTATCGTTGACGGTCGTGCTCGTGGTATCATCGCTAAGAATTTGGTAACTGGTAAGTTGGAGCGTTTCTCTGCAAATGCTGTTGTTATCGGTACTGGTGGTTATGGTAACACTTATTTCTTGTCAACTAACGCTATGGGTTGTAACTGTACAGCTGCAATGTCTTGCTATCGTAAGGGTGCTTACTTTGCAAATCCATGTTACGTTCAGATTCACCCTACTTGTATTCCTGTACACGGTGACAAGCAGTCTAAGTTGACTTTGATGTCTGAGTCTCTGCGTAACGATGGTCGTATCTGGGTTCCTAAGAAGTTGGAAGATGCTAAGGGTCTGCAGGACGGTACTAAGCAGGGTTGGGATATTCCAGAGGAAGATCGTGACTACTACTTGGAGCGTCGTTATCCTGCATTCGGTAACTTGGTTCCACGTGACGTTGCATCTCGTGCTGCTAAGGAGCGTTGCGACAAGGGCTTCGGTGTAAACAATACTGGTTTGGCTGTATTCTTGGATTTCTCTGAGTCTATCCAGCGTTTGGGTATTGATGTTGTTCGTCAGCGTTATGGCAACTTGTTCGACATGTATGAGGAAATCACCGATGTAAATCCTGGTGAGAAGGTTAAGACCGTTAATGGCATTGATTATTATAAGCCAATGATGATCTTCCCTGCTATCCACTATACTATGGGTGGTATCTGGGTTGACTATGAGTTGCAGACTTCTATCCCTGGCTTGTTTGCTATTGGTGAGTGTAACTTCTCTGACCACGGTGCTAACCGTCTGGGTGCTTCTGCTTTGATGCAGGGTCTGGCTGATGGTTATTTCGTATTACCATATACTATTCAGAACTACTTGGCAGATCAGGCAATTTGGCCAAAGATTTCTACCGATGCTCCTGAGTTCGCTGAGGTTGAGGCAGCTACAGAGGCACGTATCCAGAAGCTTCTTAATATTAAGGGTAAGCGCTCTGTTGATTCTATCCACAAGGAATTGGGTCACATTTGTTGGGAGTACATCGGTATGGGTCGTACCAAGGAAGGTTTGGAGACTGGTATCAAGAAGATCGACGAGTTGCGTAAGGAGTTCGATACCAATTTGTTCATTCCAGGTTCTCGCGAGGGCTTGAATGTTGAGTTGGATAAGGCTATTCACTTGGATGACTTCATCACCATGGGTAAGTTGATTGCATACGATGCATTGAGCCGTGAGGAGTCTTGTGGTGGTCACTTCCGTGAGGAGCATCAGACTGAGGAAGGCGAGGCTAAGCGTGATGACGCTAACTTCTTCTATGTAGGTTGCTGGAAGTATGAAGGCTCAGATGCAGCAGCTCCTACTTTGATTAAGGAACCTCTGGAGTATGAGGCAATTAAGGTTCAGACTCGTAACTATAAGAACTAATTGTCAAACCTAAAAAAGATTACAAAAATGGCTAAAAATATAACTGTAACTGTAAAATTCTGGAAGCAGAACGGTCCAAAGGATGCAGGACATTTCGAGTCTGAGGTAATGAAGGATATTCCAGACGATACCTCTTTCCTGGAGATGCTTGATATTATGAACGAGCAGCTGATCAACGCAGGTAAGGAACCTTTCGTTTTTGATCATGACTGCCGCGAGGGTATCTGTGGTATGTGCTCTCTGTACATCAATGGTACACCTCATGGTAAGACAGAGCGTGGTGCTACCACCTGTCAGTTGTACATGCGTAAGTTCAAGGATGGTGAAACCATCACTGTTGAGCCTTGGCGTTCAGCTGGTTTCCCAGTAATTAAGGACTGTATGGTAGACCGTACAGCTTTCGATAAGATCATTCAGGCTGGTGGTTATACTACCGTACGTACTGGTGCGCCTCAGGATGCAAATGCAATTCTGATTCCTAAGCAGGATGCTGATGAGGCAATGGATTGCGCTTCTTGTATCGGTTGTGGTGCTTGTGTAGCAGCTTGTAAGAATGGTTCTGCCATGTTGTTCGTTTCATCAAAGGTTAGCCAGTTGGCATTGCTTCCTCAGGGTCGTCCAGAAGCTGCTAAGCGTGCTAAGGCTATGGTCGCTAAGATGGATGAGCTGGGCTTTGGTAACTGTACTAACACTCGTGCTTGTGAGGCAGTTTGCCCTAAGTGTGAGACCATCTCTAACATTGCTCGCTTGAACCGTGAGTTCATCAAGGCAAAGTTGGCTGACTAATTCCCAATCTGGTCAAAAATAAAAATAGCCTGCTCAATCGAGCAGGCTATTTTTTAATATCAGTATGGATTCAGGCCCCATATTCATAAGCAAGTCCATGATGCTCATATTGGGAAGGAATCCTTGGCGTTCCTTAAAGACTTGGTAGTAGGGAATCGCCTGAAATTTCCCGTCTACGGCTATTTCTCGCTTTGGGTGTATTACATCCCTTAAATCTTGTATTCCTGCCTCAGAGAGGCTTATAAATGCCTCCGTGCGTGTAATATTAGGTGTAAAGTCTATCAGTTCGCAGACCTTTTCCTGTAAAGCTTGGTTGTAATCCATCAGGAGTTCCCATTTCTGCTCGTAAAACGGACGGAAATCGTCCTCGTAGTACTCCCAAAATGGGCTCATACGGTAAGCCGATTTTAATGCATTCCAATGAAGGTGTCTCCAGTTGCCGTGATCAGAAATTCGAATGTCCTTCATCGGACATTTCTCATTTTCTGGCTTGATAATAGGTATAGTAAGGGAAAGTGGACCATCAGCCGCTGCAATAGTGCAGCGGTTACGATAGGTCTGTTTTATATAATGGTCATGCTGTTCTAGTAGAACTTCATCGGCAGCCAGCATCCAGGCATAGTACTGAATAGGCGCCAGATAGGCAGAAGATAAAAGTACCTTCATTATTTTACATTATCAACCCAGAGGAATAGGCGGTTCCAGCGTATGCCACCGTCAAAGAGGCTGCGGTCTTTGTCTACAGACCACCAGACAACAATTGGCTTTCCTACGACATGGTCTTCTGGCACAAATCCCCAGTAGCGTGAATCCAGAGAGTTATGGCGGTTATCACCCATCATCCAGTAATAATCCATCTTAAAGGTATAGCTTGTAGCAATTTCACCATTGATGAGAATTTGTCCATCCTTGTTTACCTCCAATTCATTGCCTTCATAATTCTTGATGCAGCGCTCGTAAAGACTGAGGTTATCTAAGGTAAGATCAATGGTCTGGCCTTTGGCTGGAATCCAGATAGGGCCATAATTGTCACAAGTCCAATGCTTATTTCCGTTCAGAGGGAACATATTGGTATCATCAGTCTGTGGATAAAGTTGAATATTGGAAACAATTTCCTTGTGTGATTCCAATGCTTCCTTTGCAGCCTTTGTCAAAGGAAGAATATATCTACCTTGGGTAGGGCGGCCTAAATCGTCATCTGCTATACCTAAGCTATGAGCGAGCTCTTCTGGAATGTCCTGAGCAGTGTCTACGATGTAATTATACTGCACATTGTCTGGTTCTTTATTGGCTTTCCCATCCAAATAGATAATGCGGTCTTTTATTTCTAATGTCTGTCCTGGAAGACCTACACACCGTTTTACATAGTTTTCACGTCTATCCACTGGTCTCCAATCTAAGCCTTGGAATTCTTGGCTGTTTTCCAGAATGTAACGGTGTCCTGCATTGTATATCTGCTCAAATTTCTTACGTTGTTCCAGGACAGGAAGTGAATCGGGAACATTGGAATCTGCCAATACCTGACGGCCAAACTGGTATATGGTTCCGTATAAATCCCAATTCTGGTAAGCAGGATTTACAATGATTGAATCACCACTTGGATAATTGAAAACCACAATATCATTCAGTTTTACGTCGCCCAATCCTTTTACGCGGCGATATTCCCATTGAGGCCATTCCATATAGCTTTTAGTACCTGTAACTGGCATGGTATGTTGAGTCAGAGGCATGGTCAATGGTGTGTTAGGAATACGTGGACCATAACTCAGTTTGCTTACAAATAGGTAGTCACCGGTAAGCAGAGATTTCTCCAGAGAAGAAGATGGTATGGCATAGTTCTGAAAGAAGAACTGGTTGACAAAGTAAACTGCCACAAGAGCAAAGATTATGGCGTCTACCCAACTCATTAAAAAACGAGTAGTTCCTTCTTCATCTTTCCACCATCCCCAATTGATATAATGGGTGATATAGTTGTCGTAGATGAATGGAAGAACTAGAAGTCCCCACCAACTCTTAACCCAAAAAAGGAATGCTAGATAGAGTAGGGTAACCACAATGAACATGGGCCATTGCTTTTTCTTCTGTGTGCGAAGCGTTTTCTTCTTTTTATTAGTTGTTGCCATATCTCTTTATATAGGTTGAATCAAAATTGAAATAAATCACTCATGCTTAATAACCCTTCGTGTGAAGCTGTATATTCTGCAGCTAGGACAGCGCCAAGTGCAAAGCCTTTTCTGCTGTGTGCATCGTGTGTGATAGTAATGATGTCTTCTGGTGAATCATAGCTGATGGTATGAATACCTGGCACTTCTTTGCGACGGATATCGTCAATGCGAAGCACGCCTTCTGCAGTTTCATGAAGTCCCCAGCGATTTTTGCGGTCCAGATTTTCAATGATACCTTCTGCCAGTGTAATGGCAGTACCTGATGGTGCATCAAGCTTATGGACATGATGGGTCTCAACCATGTTTACATCATATTGCTCAAACTGGTTCATGATTTTTGCCAGATATTTATTGACAGCAGAGAAGATGGCTACACCAACGCTGAAATTGCTGGCCCAGAAAAGAGTCTTGCCTTCTGCTTCACAGGCATGGCGAACTTCTTCACCGTGTTCTTTGAGCCATCCGGTAGAACCACTGACCACTTTTACTCCCGCTTTCCATGCTTTCAGGTAGTTCCCGAACGCCACATGAGGAGCAGTAAACTCAATGGCAACTTCTGCGCTTTTGAAGGCTTCACTTTCGAAATCCTCCTGATTGTCAACATCTATTTTACAAACAATCTCGTGACCTCTATCAAGGGCAATCTGTTCAATCATCTTGCCCATTTTTCCGTATCCTATTAATGCTAATTTCATGTTAGTGTATATTTGAACGGATGCAAAGGTATATAAAAATGGTAAGAAATCGTTCCCTTTTTATTTTTTTGACACAAAAAAACATAAATACGGATTTTTTCATTTATCTTTGAAAACCAAAACAAACCAAAACTATAATATATAAACATGATGAGGAAAAATTTTTTATTGCTGGGCTTTGCTTTTTTGGCATTGCAGGCACAGGCTCAGAATACCCATCCTCTGCTTCAGCACGAAGCTGAAATTACAGAGATTATCAAGGGTATGACATTGGAAGAAAAGGTAAATATGCTGCATGGCAAAAACATGTTCTCTTCTGCAGGTATTGAAAGATTAGGCATAGCTGATATTGAATATGCCGATGGTCCTTTTGGTATTCGTGAAGAAATGGAACCTCACTCTTGGAAGCCACTGGGATGGGAAACTGACCGTGCAACATTCTTCCCTACAGGTTCTGCTTTGGCTGCAACTTGGAGTCCAGAAATTGCTTATGAGTATGGTAAGGGTATGGCCATTGAGGCGAAACTTCGTGGTAAGGATATGATTTTGGGTCCAGCCATGAATATCCAGCGTCTTCCTGTTGGCGGTCGTACTTACGAGTACCTCAGCGAGGATCCTATCTTGAGTGGTGAATTGGCAGTAGGTTATACCATGGGTTCACAGGATCAGCAGGAAGCTGTCTGCTTGAAGCACTATGCTGTTAATAGCCAGGAGAACATGCGCGGCTTTGTAAATGCAAATATTACCGAGCGTGCACTGCGTGAAATTTATCTTACTCCATTTGAAATGGCTGTTAAGCGTGCAAATGCTATGGGTGTCATGGCTGCTTACAATAAAGTCTGGGGTAAGTGGTGTTCTGAGAATGACAACTTGCAGAATCGCATCTTGCGTAACGAGTGGGGTTTCAAGGGTATCATCATCTCTGACTGGGGTGGCACTCATTCTACTGTAGGTGCTGCTATTGGTGGTTTGGATGTTGAAATGCCAAGTAGCACTTATATGGGACAGGCATTGGTAGACTCTGTAAAAGCTGGTGTTGTTCCTATGGAGGTTATTGATTCAAAGGTTCGTAACTTGCTTCGCGTTCGTCTGGCTATCCCTGCAGTTCCAAAGGATGTAGCAAATACTAAGGTAACTTCTCAGCCAGAGACTCAGGCTATTGCTTACAAGGTTGCTTCTAAGAGCATTGTTCTTTTGAAGAACGAAGGTATGCTTCCTTTGACCAAGAAGGTGAAGACTGTTGCAGTTATTGGTGATAATGCAACCCGTACCATGGCACTTGGTGGTGTAGGTGCTGGTGTTAAGACCCTCTACGAGGTAACTCCACTGGAAGGTTTGCAGAAGGCATTGAAGGGTAAGGCTAAGATAAAGTATGCACAGGGCTATAAGCCTGCTCCACGTGCTCGTCGTGGTCAGCCTGTTGACGAGGCTGCTATGGCTCAGTATCAGAAAGAACTGGCTGCTATGAAGGCAGAGGCATTGAAGGCTGCTAAGGGTGCTGACATCGTTCTGTTCGTTGGTGGTGACAATCGTGAGGTTGAGACTGAGGGTTCAGACCGTACCACTATTCAGCTTCCTTTTGGACAGGAAGACTTGTTGAAGGCTATTGCAGAGGTTAATCCTAAGGTTGTGGCTATCATGGTAGCAGGTGCTCCTGTAGATCTCCGTGAAGTACAGAAGGTTACAAAGGGTCTTGTTTACAGCTGGTTCAATGGTACTGAAGGTGGTAATGCATTGGCAGATGTCCTGACTGGTAAGATTGCTCCATCAGGTAAGCTTCCATTTACTTTGCCTATGAAGCTGGAGGATTCTCCTGCTTATGCTTTGGGTGTTTATCCACAGAAGGAAGAAGAAGCTGGCGATGTATTCGTAAACTTGGTTAATGCTGGTCAGAATTCTAACAGAAGAACAGAACGTAAGGCTGATGCTGATTATACAGAAGGTATCTTTGTAGGTTATCGTTGGTATGCAACCAAGAATGTAAAGCCTATGTATCCATTCGGATATGGTCTTTCATACGTTGACTTCAAGTATTCAGACTTGAAGGCTAAGGCTGACAAGGAGAACATTGAGGTTACCTTTAAGTTGGCTAACCAGGGTGGTATGGAAGCTGATGAAGTAGCTCAGGTTTATGTAGCTCGTCCAGATTCTAAGGTAGAACGTCCTAAGTATGAGCTGAAGGGCTTCAAGCGCGTAGCTGTCAAGTCTGGTGAGACCACAGAGGTCACCATCAGTATTCCTGTTGAGCAGCTTCGCCATTGGAATGAGTTCCAGCATGCTTGGAACGTAGAAAAGGGTAAGGCGGTCATTTATGTAGGCGGTTCTTCAGATAACCTGCCACTGCAGACCACAATTAACATTGATTGATGAAACGAACGATACAATACTTAAGGAGGTGCAACTGAACAAGTTGCACCTCCTTTTTTTATTACCTAAAATCAAAATTATTTATGAAAAGACTTGTAAAAACCTTACAAACCCTTTGGAGGGAATGGAAGCGTAGTGAAGACAGAAAAAGGATAGGAGAACGAGTGTCTGACATTTAACTTAAATAGAAATTTTGTTAACCTTTTTCTGTAACCAAAGATCCATTAATGGATCAGAGACAGAATAAAGTCCATTTTTTCTGGTAATCAAATCGGATTTTAAAAGTGACTTTAGTGCTGATTGTGTAGAACTTGGAGATTTTAGCCGATGCTTTTTGGTAAAAGCAGACGAGGTGATTCCACTGACTTCTCCTTCTGAGGCAATAGCATATAGTACTTCTTTTTGATTATCGGTAACAAAATGTAGTAGTTCTCTGATTCTTTTGTCGTTTTCCTTAATGAAATCATTAATTAGTAAATCTACCTTGACTAAATCAATCACCTCACCGTCCTGAGCCATATCAAAGGCATCATTCATTATCTGTTGATTGTATAATGTAACACCTTTAAATGTTCCATAAACTTTCTCAATGGCTTCAGGCAGAATTGACCTCGTAGCTTTTTTAAATTGTTCTTGAACAAAGTTTATATATACAGAAAGATCAATTGCGTCTAGATCTATCTCACGAGCACTATTATAAAATGGTCTTTTTTCTGAACCGAACATTTCGCTCATGATTCTTCTTTGACTTCCTGCAAAAACGAAATTGGCATTCTTTGACTTTTGAATATACGTACGCAAGGTTGCTTCAATATTCTTTTCCGGATAATTACAGATTTGCTGAAACTCATCAATAACTATCAGGCAGCGTTTATCTGCTTGATCAATATAGGAGAAGATTTCTTTTAAGGTATATTCCGGATAAATGAGATCACCAAGTTTTATATCGAAAGTTGGCATTCCTTGTATGGGGTCGTAGCCAAAGGAAGCCTGAAGGGATTTTATTGCAGAAGTAAAGAGCTTCATAAGACGTTCACTTCGTTTTGCAATACGATTGAATACAGCATTGCCTAGCGAGAAAATAAACTCGCGTAGATTTCCTGTTTCAAGAATATCAATGAATACAGTGATGTATTTATCCGACATCTCGGGTTTATCAAACACAAATTCTACCAGTTTTGCCTTACCCATTCTTCGAGGAGCAGATAAGACTACATTTTGCTGATTATTGAGGAAATGCAAGAGTTTCTCAGATTCTTCTTTTCGATCACAAAACAGTTCTGGTGGAATATGACCATGTACTACAAAAGGATTAATATTTGCCATAATCATTGATTTTTGTGCTAATATACAGCAATTATTGAGATTATTAAAAAAAAATAATCAAAATATAATAATAAGTAATAGGCTGATTATTTTATAATTAGTATAATTCGTTATTCAAAGCATTTTGTTAATACTCAGCCAAGACTATGACAGGGTCCTATCATAAGGTTGACAGAAGTCTGTCAACAGTTTGGCAGAGCCAGAAGGACAAGTTATGCCTGGAACAAAAAAACGAAAGAGAATTTATGCATGACTCTTCACCTCTTCACCTTTTGCTTCTAATTTTAAGATTTACAGCACATTATGAGGGTGAAGAGTTGATTTAACTCTTCACCTACTTTTCACCGGTGAAGAGTGGTGAAGAGCTGTGAACGCTCTTCACCTTTGTAAACTGCTTATAGATAGGTAGTTAACGCAAAAAGGTGAAGGGTGAAGAGTTGTAGATAAGGTTGTGAGCTATTCAGTAAACAAACAAAAGGTGTAAAGTGAACTAAAGAAATCGGGAATGGCAATGTTTTAAGGCGCTGTAAGCCGCAAACATTGCCCAGACGAATACATGATGGTTTGGATGAAAATAGCGCCTTAGAGACGAATTATTTACTGTAAGTTACTTTTTTGGCTTCTGTGTTTTTCATCAAACTTGCCACCTCGTACTGACTTAATTCCACTTTACCGCTTACAAACTCCGGTAAGTTATAAGCCTCCATGAGTTCTGCATAATACTTTACAGGATCATCCTGTGGCAAAAGAAAGGCTTTATGAGCTTTTCCGTCTTTATCTATATACGTCATGTATAAGCGGGTATTCAAACCATCTTCACGTCGGCTAGAGAAGACCATCCAGCGGTTATTACTGCTCCAGGAATGATAGCTTTCACTTTCATCACTGTTTGCTTCGGTAAGCGGATAAATTTTACCATCGGCAATACGGTATGCATAAAGGTCGCAATCCTTGTGCCAGGCAGAAAAGTTTCCAAATTCCTGCAAGCCAAATACTATGAGCTTTCCGTCAGGAGAAATCTTTGGAAAAGAAACACTTTTGCCGGTGGTATTTGCATTATAGATAGTATCTACCTTTTCTCCTAATTTTCGTGTAGCAGGATCAAAGTCTATACGGCAAAGACTAAATTTCCAGTTCTTGAAATCTTCTGGCATCTTACGCATAGGAGTAGAGAGGTAGTATAAGCTTTTTCCGTCAGGAGAGAAAGTTGGGAAACTTTCCATTACACTGTCGTTTTTTAGGAATTGATTGGAAAATATCTCATGCTTGTTCACATCGTAAAGCACTACATCCGAATTTGTATCAAATACTTCCAGGGTATTAGGATGATTAAAGAACCAGGTTTGGACGGTTATATTAGTAGAAGCTGCAATATAATCGCCTGTTGGGTGCCAATAAGGATAAACCAATGCAGACATGGTACTGTCTGTCTTAGTATCCAGTTTCTCCATTTGGCCATCTTTTAGCATAAAAGTACCAGCATTCTTGGCACGCATGTGAAAGAGCATGGTCTTTGGATCCCTTGCATTAAAGGTATGGCAGTTCAGACAGTTGTGATCCGTATTCTTATTTTCAAAAATAGGGCTCTGCTCGTAAGTAGAAATGTCACGCTGGTAGATACCCATCTCGTTCCATTGGCCATAGCATGAAATCAGGAGTCGATAAGCCAGGTATGGATCAGCTTCTTCTGGAGCAACATGCATCTGGAAAGGCTTGAATCCTTCCCATTGGCCGTTCTTTTCCTGACAGACGGTAAAAGTTATATCTTTTCCTGCATTCTGTGCCAACAGTTCCTTCCAGGACTGCATAGGAATGTGAAACACTCCATCTTTGGCATGAACCGAAATACTAGTCTTTCCGTCGCTGATAACCAGACCTGTTTTTCCTTCCAGATCAGTCTGAAAGTTCAGGGGTGCTATATTCATTGGAATGGTTACATCCTTGTAATCAGGTGCAATCGTAACCTCTTCCTGAGTTGTCTTGGTTATTTGTATTTCAGCTTCTCCACAAGCACATAGCAAGAGAAGTACTATAAGATAGAGTCCTTTTTTCATTTTCCTTTATTTCTTAACATGTAATACCAGAACGTATTTCCCCATCGTGAAGCTAATTGGGTTACTGCTCCACCATTATGACGTAAGTTCAGTGCATCCTTTCGGAATTGGGCAAATCTTTCAATCATTTCATCGCTAATACCAAATTGCTTGGCAAAATCCATATTCTGTTCCTGTGCAGTTAGGATGGCTTCCTGTAAACGCTCTGGAAGTTCTTTCCAGTACCCATTTTCATAATTAAACTGGGTAAATGGAATTATATAATTAAAATTCTTGTCCAGCAACATGCAAGCTATGGCATAATCAGAAGCTGCAGATTCATCGGGATTTGCAGTCATTACTGTTTGTGTATCGTTATAAATACCTGCATAGATTGTAAAGGTTTCATTATCCTTAGGCAAGTCTCTTCGTTTCATTCCAAGTTCTGGATCCGATTCAACTGCTTTATCATTATAAAGATATTTACGCATGGATGTTGCCCAATCTGCGTAATACCAGGTTTTTTCCAGTTCTTGAATGTATTTTTCAGCAATTTTGTATCTACCTGTAATGATATAGTTCTTTATGATAAGTTGTTGCATGGAAGGACTTCCTTCTGCCATACTCATCTTGGCACTAACTGCGTTCATCTGAGATGCACCAATAGCTCCCATCTGATAATACTGACGCGCTCTGAGAACACCTATATCTGTAAACTGCTGATAATCCAGAAATACAGCCTGACTGCTGTTTTGTTCATATTGAAAGAGTTTTTCCAACAGTTGTCCTTTCTTGCTTAAAGCCAGATTAAGGTAGTTCAGATTTATGTAATTGCTAGTTTCTGAATGTCCCAATGCAATAATTTCGTCCCACTGCTCGGTATCTGCATAATGAATGATACGTTCCAGGCTATACATGCCTTTATCCTGATGATTATCACCGAGCGTATTATAAAGATAGGGCAGAAAAGCAGTTAGTATAATTGCCAATGCGCTATGTAGCCATAAAGCGTTTATTTTAGATTTACCGAATAGCCAGAATATGGGTATTAGTGTAATTGTGATTATCCATGACAATGAATAGAATCCTGTTGGTTCAAAATAGTATTCTGTATAATGTTGCATACCGTAAGCTTGTCCAAAGCCAATGAGGTAGGCTTGGTTTACTGCTATCAGGCCTACTGCTAATACAAGGATTATTGGCGCAGCAAATAATAGCCCTTTCTTTGGACTTAGAATAAATTCATAGATTAAAACACAGAAAGACAATAACAATGCTACAGATCCAAACAGGAGATATACTATTAGTGTCAATATACAAGAGATTCCCAACCTTACATAATTATTCTGATTATTTAGTAACGTATGAATCCAGAAGAAGATTGCCATTATACATAATGCAATAATGCCCTCATATTTGGCGTAATTATCCATGAGGTAGACATTATAGATGACGAATGGAAGGAAGCAAACAGGAATCATAAACCAGTTGTTACAAAGATTCTTTAATGCACACCACAGGAAATGTGCGCCTATAAGACAAATTAGCGTGGTAATTACTGCACCCATTTTGGCAAGTACAAAGTATTGTACAAGCACTTGAGCCATAACTTTACACAAACCGCCTATGGTAAGTAACGTTTTTGAAATAACTTGGTTATCCCATAGGAAGAGTTGGTTCTGTTCTCTGTAGAAGTATGTAAACTCTTGGGTATCTTGCAAATACAGGAATAATACTATGGCAATAATGCCTACCATTGTAATTCTTGCACTCAGAGAGACTATTTTGGTTGGTAATGATTTCATGGTATCTTTTTTATTCTCGGTGCGCAAAGGTAATGAAATTATTTGGGATACCTCTTGAATTACTTAGAAAATAAAGATTTATAATGTCATAAAAGAAATCGGGCGTAACCGAAGAAAGTTACGCCCGATTTGTTATGTCAGATTATAATAATCCAGGTGGAATTACTTCCAAACTTCGTTCTGGATGAAACGGCCATCAGATGCCTGAATCTGACCCAGTGGCAATGGAAGACAATACCAGTCAGCATTGTAGGTAGAAGGATACTTAGAAGCACCCAGGTGCTTGTTCTCGTTCTTACCGTATGCCTCCAATGCAGGTTTAACCTTACCCCAGCGGCAGAGGTCGAACCAGCGGTTACCCTCCATACCGAGCTCCAGACGGATCTCACGCTCCAGGATATCCATTGCGTTAGAAGCATTCATTGTACCCTCTGGATATGGAGCAACCTTGTAGTTAGCAGCGAACTTCTCACCGTTCTTCAACCACCAATCTTGGTTAGCAGCACGATTACGGATCTTATTGATCAATTCCAATGCCTTAGGATAGTCACCTTCGTGGATAGCTACCTCAGCACGCATCAGGAGAACCTCTGCGAAACGGATTACGTGCAGGTTCTTGTCAGATGCCAATGGACAGTCGTTGATTGCACCAGCTTCAGTTGAAGATGGGTTGTACTTCTTGTTGAAGAACAGACCTGCGTTAGATACCTCACGGATGTAGGTTGCAAGCTCTGTACCTGCTGGAGTACCCCAACCCTGCTTTGGATCATCCCAGTAATATGGTACCTCGAAACGACCAGCGGTGATATCCAGACGTGGGTCAACAGCAGCAGTCAGATCAGAAACAGCTGTGGTTCCTTCCTGAACACACAATGCAGGATAGTCGTTAGAATTCATGATAGGAAGACCCTTCTCGTCAACACGGAAGCAGTTGGTCAGTTCGTATGATGGCTGGTAGAAACCCCATGCACCAGTGATGAACTGAGGAGCTGGAGCGTGTGAACCGTTGATGGTACAGGTCTGCCATGCAGTACCCTCAATCTTGTACTCTACGTCGAATACGTTCTCAGAGGTATCGTCACCGTTGATAGAGAAGATCTGAGCATAGTTTGGATGCAAGCCTAATGTGATGCCTTCAGAAGTCTTACCGCGGCTGATGATGTCATCCAACAGAGTCTTAGCCTCAGCCCACTTGTTTGCACCGCCGTTCTTGTTCTGGTCACCGTAGCAAGACTGGTACATACGCAGCTTTGCAAGAACTGCCTCAGCAGCATACTTGTTCACGCGGCCTTCGTTACCCTTACCCCAAGATTCTGGGAGGTTGTCAGCAGCAAACTGCAAGTCTTCTGCTACCAAGTCCCATACATAGATCAACTTGCCGTCCTCGTGGTTCCATACTACAGGGTCATTACCCACCAGATATGCCTCCAGAGTAACGTATGGTACGTGTGCACCGAATACCTTGATAGCCTCGAACATCTGTACGCCCTTCACAAAACGAGCCTGTGCCTGGAATACCTTTGCCTCTTCCTTGTTCTCAAAGCCTTCGCATACGAACAGTACCTCGTTTGCACGCTTTACTGCCTCGTAAGAAGCTGTCCACTTTCCATCCAGATAAGAGTTATCGCTCAGGAATACCCACTGCTCCAGGTTAGAAGCATTTGGCTGGTCAGCTGCGGTACTACCCTTGTTGGCATCACCACCGATAACGTCACCGAAGATCCATCCACTCAAGCTTCTGAAACCCATATCCCAGTTGTGACCTTCCTGAGCATACAGTGCTGCGTAGCAACCAGAGAGAAGCTTATCAAGATTTTCCTTATTAGCCAAGGTGCTCTGGCTTACTGCACCTACTGGACTCTGCTCCAGGAAGTCTGAGCTACAAGAAGCCAGACCCATACCTGCTACCAACAGTGCAGAATAAATATATGATTTTTTCATAGTTGTTCTACTTTAAATGTTTTCTAATTGGTTTCTATTTAAGGTATAACGATTAGAAGTCAACGTTTACACCGAACAGATACTGGTGAGGTACACCGTAGTTTCCGTAGTCGGTACCCATACGACGGTCGTTACCGAATGAAGCAACCTCAGGATCCAGACCAGAGTACTTGGTCAGGGTGAATACGTTACCCAGCTGAGCATACAGACGGATCTTGTTCATGGTCAGCTTCTTGGTGATAGCCTTTGGCAAGGTGTAACCCAGAGTCAGGGTCTGCATACGCAGGTAAGAACCATCCTCTACGTAGTTGCTGTTGAACTGGGTGTTTGTACCAGCCTCAGTACCAACGAACAATGGCAGGTCACCGGTTGGGTTCTCGTTAGACCATGCACGGTTCAGACGGTCGTAAGAGTAAGCATTACCCAGCATACCCCACAATGTGTGAGCCTCGAATGCCTTGATCAAATCATTACCCAGAGTGTAGTACATGTAAGCGCCCAAATCCCAGTTCTTGTAAGTCAGGCTGATGTTGATACCACCGGTCAAGTCTGGGTGAGGGTTACCGATGAATGTACGGTCGTCAGAGTTGATCTTGCCGTCACCGTTTACATCCTTATACTTGTAGTTACCGACGCTTGTAGCAGAAGCAGACTGGAGGTCAGCAGCACCCATAGGAACAACGCCGTACTTTACAACGTCCTCAGGGCTCTGGTAGATACCGTCAACTACATAACCGAAGAACATACCGATAGGCTGGCCTACAGTAGTTCTCTGTGACTGCTCACCGACACGGTTATCACCGTCGAACAGGTCAGCACCACCCAGCTCAGTTACCTCATTCTTGTACCAAGAAGCAGTTGCGCTGATGTTGTAGCCTACCTTACCGATCTTGTCTCTCCAACCCAAGGTAATATCGATACCGGTGTTCTTCATGGAACCGATGTTTACAGATGGCTTGGTAGCAGAACCTGCCATAGAGGTATAAGCTGCACGCAGCAACATGTCAGAAGTAGTCTTTACATAGAAGTCAACGTTTGCAGTCAGCTTGTTGTTCAGAGCGGTCAAGTCAACACCGACGTTAGCCATCTTCACGGTCTCCCACTTAGTAGTGTTCTCACCCATAGCGGTCTGAACGTAACCTGCAGTCATGTTTGAACCATCAAGAGCGTAGCTGTAAGATGGGCTGGTACCATACTGGTATGCGAAGTTGTAGTTAGCGATGTTAGAGTTACCGGTAGTACCGTAACCGGCACGGAGCTTCAAGTCATCCAACCAGGTCTCGTGAGCCTTAGCCAGGAATGCCTCGTCAGACATACGCCAACCCAGAGAAACTGATGGGAAGGTACCCCAACGGTTTGCAGCACCGAATCGAGAAGAAGCATCACGACGCAGGGTTGCTGTTACCAGGTACTTGCCATCGTAAGAATAGTCAACACGGCCGAAGTAACCGAACATGGTGTAGATACCGTTACGTGAACCTGACAAGCTGGTAGACTTTACAGAACCGTTGTTCAGGGTCCAGGTGATTTCAGCGTTAGGGAAATCATAGTCAGAACGAGAACCGCTCAAGTTGTGACCGAGACCGTTCTTCAGAGCCTCCATACCCAACATTGCAGTAATGTCGTGGTGGTCAGCAAGACGGGTCTTGTACTGTACGGTGTTGGTCCACTGCCAGTTGAATGACCAGTTAGCAGACTCACTCAAAGTATTGGTAGTAGTACCTTCCTTGTTCCAGTCCTCACTTCTTTCAGAGAAGTTACGGCTCCAACCGCCGTTCAAAGACACTGCGAACTGAGAGCGGAGAGTCAGGCCCTTTACCCAAGGATCCTTGATTTCTGCGAAGAATGCAGTGTTCATGCGGAAGTTGCGGTTCCAGTCACCCTCAGCGTTCAATACAGAAGCCAGAGCAGTGTTGTCACGTGCATAACCACCACGAGAACCTGCAAAAGTACCGCTCAGGTTATACATAGGAACCAGAGAACCAGCGGTGTAAGTCTGACCGAATACAGAAGTATCAGCCATAGAACCACGCTCACCAGTGAAGTTCATCAATGCCATGGTAGAATTCAAACCAACGGTGAAGTGCTTGGTTGGGTTGTAGGTAGAGTTCATACGCATGTTGTAACGCTCGAAAGAAGAACCCTTCAAGGTACCCTCACGGCTGGTGTAACCCAAAGAAACAGCGTACATACCCTTGTCAGTACCGCCCTGCAGAGAGAGCTCATGGTTGTGAGTGATACCGGTCTGGGTAGCAACGTCGAACCAGTCAGTACCGCGACGAGCCTCTTCCTCAGTACCACCCAGTACATCCAGGATGTAGTAGTAAGAAGAAAGTGCGTATGCATTAGCACCAGTACCAGAGTTCTTGGTATACCAGTCAAGCAGAGATCTGCGGTCGCCAGCAGAAACGCTACCACCATGCTCATTTGCATATGATACTGCGTCATTCAAAGAGAAACCAGGGTTGATCAGGTAAGGCATTTCACCATGCTGGCCGTTATCCTGAGCACCACGATACTTCATGGAATTCTCGTTAGCGGTCTTCAGAGCCTGCATGTGATCCCATGCACCCAGCATGTGGAAACCGTCGTTAGCCATGGTAGAAGCTGAAATGTAACCAGAGTAGTTCACGCGAACCTTAGACTCCTTGTTACCCTGCTTGGTAGTAACGATGATGACACCGTTAGCAGCACGGGCACCGTAAATAGCAGTTGCAGCAGCATCCTTCAGTACCTGGAGAGACTCGATATCGTTAGGATTTACAGAGTTGATATCGATACCCTGTACACCGTCCACGATGATCAATGGGTCAGAACCGTTTACAGAACCGACACCACGTACACGGATTGTGGTCTGACCTGCAGGACCACCTGAGTTGTTGATGGTAACACCTGATGCCTTACCCTGAAGTGCCTCAGCGAAAGTTGCTACAGGAACCTCGGTCAACGCATCGCGAGATACTACGGCAACAGAACCGGTAATGTCCTTCTTTGCCTGGGTTGCGTAACCTGTTACAACCAGCTCTTCCAGAGTCTTAGAATCCTCTTTCAGCACGATTTTCATCTTGCCGCGAGTAACCTTCACCTCCTGAGTGATGTAACCAACGTAAGAAACAATCAGAGTAGCATTGTTGTCTACGTTCTGAATAACGAAATTACCATCAAAATCGGTGATGGTACCGTTGGTTGTACCCTTTACCAGTACAGATGCACCGATAATAGGCTCACCAGTTTGGTCAACTACTTGACCTTCCACAGTTGCCATGGTAGCAGCTACTGCCATTGCAACAGACAAGACGAAGAAGGACACGAAAGCCCAAAGACGTCTAAATTGGTTTTTTGTTCTCATACAATTATTTTATTTTAAGGTTATAAAATAGTTTTTTCAATATTTTTTTAACCAATTTGTAGAGATTTTGTGCTCCCGGCACGAGCACAATTCACCCTATTTTGCACAATTGGCTTTGCAAATCTAGCACATATATTTAAAAAAACACAAAAAATGATGTGAAAATTTAAACCTAATCCGAAAATTTTTCGTGTTTTCTTACGTTTTTCGGGGAGTATTGCAAAATAGTGTACACTTTTTTTTGAAAAAGTATTATGCAAACGTTGTCAACATGTGTTTACAATACATCTTTTTTTATTTCTGCAAGGTCAGTTCTTTCATCAGGTTTCCTGCAGCTCCCCATTTATCTATCATGTATAGCACATAGCGAATGTCAACACTGATACAACGGGTCAATTCTGCGTCGAATGCAATATCACTACTCATGGCTTCCCAGTTCCCGTCGAAGGCTAAACCGATAAGTTTTCCTTCACCATCAAAAACAGGACTTCCAGAGTTCCCTCCTGTAATGTCATTCGTGCTTAGGAAACAGAGTTGCATTTTCTTGCTTTTCTTGTCCGCGTATTTACCAAATTTCTGGTTCTTGAACCGTTCTATAAGGTCATCTTCCAGAAGATAATCTTTGTTTTGGTTTTGTAATGCTGCTTTTGCCAGCAAACCGTGGGTGTCGCAGTAGATGCCGGAATTCTGACCATTGGCCATGGTGTAACCTTTAACGGTACCGAAGCTCATTCGCATGGTGCTATTTGCGTCGCTGTAGAAGGCTTGGCTCATGTCCATTTCTCTCACAGCCGCATTCAACAGTCGCTCGTTTTCTTCTATTAAGATGCTTTGATCTCGTGAATCCATGCGTATCTCCATCATTTTCACGAATACATCCATAGTTATGCTGGCTATAGGGTCTGCATTTATGGCTTGTACATCACCCGTCTTTAGTAGTTCCAAAAGCTTTTCTTCACTGGTAAATGCTGTCTTGGCATAAACGTCGTCACAGTATTTCTGAATGTCGCCTCCATATAAAGAATCTATCTGAGCATAGGTGTCTGGTAGGGCATTTTTCACACCTTTCATCTGTTCCTTATAGTTCTTGAGCATGGCAATTAACACTTCTTTATCAACGGTTAGGTCTATGTCCTTGTAGCCGTTCATGATTTTATTAAAGGCAGCTAGCCCTTCTTCTTCGTTACCAGAGAAGTCGGTTTGCATGAGCTGGAGTGCTATTTGCATCAGGTCAGAACTGGAAGCAAAACTTTCTACCAGGTAATAGAAAATGCGCACGTTTTCTTTTCTGTCAGAATAAGCTTTTTCGAGATTGGAGATGACGTTCGTATATTTTGCACGGATTTCAGGTTTTTGCTTAATCCATTCGTTGAGTTTATTTTCCAATGCACGTTTCTGGTCCAGGACATGAAGTTTTTCGATGCTTTCATTCATACCTTGGGAGTTTTTCCAGTAGTTGGAACTTTCTGAGTATTTGGAATCGTATTTGATGCGTATGGCCTGATCTTTTGCCATGTGTTTTTTCCAGACATCCTGTTTGACGCCACGTACTTGAATCATGGCTGCATTCCATCCCTCCATTCGTTCACGAATGCCATAGCTGGAAAGATATCGGTTAGTTTCTCCCGGATACCCGATGGTCATGCTAAAGCTGCCTTCTTCGTATCCTTTTAGAGAAATGGGTGCATAGGAAGTGGCATGGTAGGGTACGTTGTCTTCACTATAGGTTGCTGGCATATTGTCTTTGTCTGCATAAATGCGGAAGACGCTAAAATCACCAGTATGTCGAGGCCATTCCCAGTTGTCTGTATCTCCTCCAAATTTACCCACGCTTGATGGGGGAGCAAATACTAAACGGACATCGTGGTAGTCTCTGTAAATAGACAGGTAGTATTCGTTTCCTGCAAAATAAGGTGTTACGATGGGGCTGAGTGTAGAATCAGCTTCCAAAACCTCATTCTGGATGAGTGTGCAGACGGAATCTACCACTTCTTCTCGTTTCAGTTCATCGGCATTTGCAGGTATTGCACTTAGCACCCGGTTTGTTACATTTTCTGTTCGGAGGAGGAAACTGACAAATAAATCGGGGTTGGGTCTCTCTTCTTGGCGTGTCTTAGCCACAAAACCGTTTTTCAGGTAATCGTGTTCTGTGGTTGAATGTTGCTGAATACTTTCAAAACCGCAGTGGTGGTTAGTAAAAACCAATCCATCGGGACTTACCACAACACCTGTGCAGAAACCTCCAAAACTAACAACTGCATCTTTTAACGATTTTCCGTTTGGGTTATAGAGCTGGCTTGGGGTAAGTTTCAATCCTAAGGCTTGCATTTGCTTAATGGTTTCTGCACTCAGATGGCTTAGCATCCACATGCCTTCATCTGCCTTGGCAGGAGCCAGACATATTATAAATATTAATAAGGTGAAGAACTTTTTCATTTTCTAAAGAATTTTCCAACTACAGGTAGCTGGCTTAAAGGAAAGTCGTACTTGACTACATAGGCAATGAATATCATCAGTAAAAGTGTGTTGAATCCCATTTTCACCCACATGTTCCAATCGTGTGGAAGGTTTTGGCTGATAGCAAAGAGCAAGACAGTCATCAGTACATAGATGCTCATGCCTTTCATATCGTAATGAATAGGATTCTTCTTCTGGCCGATAACGTAAGATAGTGTCATGGCGGTGAAATATCCGGCAAAACCACCCCATGCACAAGCGATGTAGCCTACTTTTGGTACAAAAATATAATTGATGAGAACCAAAACTGCACACCCGATGAATGAGAAGATAGCTCCCCACTTGGTGTCGTCAATCAGCTTGTACCAGAAACTCAAGTTGAAATAGATACCCATCATGATTTCTGCAGCCATGACAATAGGTACAACTTGTAAGCCTTCCCAATAATCGGGTGCAATAATGTGTTTCAGAATGTCCAGATAGAATACCACGCATAGGAAAGCCAGCAAGGTGAAGATCAGGAAATACTTCATGGCACTTGCATACATCTCTTTGGCGTCCTTATCCTTGGCTCTTCCGAAGACAAAAGGCTCATAGGCATAGCGGAAAGCTTGGGTTATCATAGCCATGATCATGGCTATCTTGCTGGCCGCTCCATAGATTCCAAGTTGCTGTTTGCCGTCTACACCACTAAGGAAAGGGAACAACATCTTATCTGCTGTCTGGTTCAATATGCCTGCCAGGCCTAAGATTACCAATGGCCAGCTGTATTTGAGCATGCTCTTGAAGAGTTCCTTGTTGAATTTATACTTGAATCCAGTAAGTTCAGGACCAAACCAGACGGTAATGCTGGCTGTGCACAAAAGGTTGATGGCAAAAGCATAACCTACCCCAACGCCCGGGTTGTAAATATGGCCCATGATTTCTGGGTAGCTTTTATACAATGCAGGGAACCAGAGGAAGTAGCATAGATTCAGCAGAATATTCATGGCAATGAACAGCAGCTTCAAAAATGCAAACTTGATCGGCCTTTTCTGGTAACGCAGGAAGGCGAATGGAATAGCTTGAAATGCGTCAAAAGCAACGACTACAGCCATCATACCAATATATTCGGGATGATCGGCATATCCCATTACTCCTGCAATAGGGTGGATAAAGGCTAAGATTGCTATTGCGAATAGAAGAGACATACTACCTACAAAAATAAGGGTAGTACTGTAGACTTCCATTGGTTTTTCGTTTTCTTTATTTGCAAAACGGAAGAAAGTGGTTTCCATACCAAAGGTAAGGAAAACCAGGATAAGGGCAGTATAGGCATATACATTTGTGATGATACCATAGCCACCCGATGCTGCACTCAACTGACTGGTATACAGTGGAACCAAAAGATAATTAAGAAATCTTCCAACGATACTGCTTAATCCGTAGATTGCCGTATCTTTTACAAGAGATTGTAATTTTGCCATTGTTATCGAATTGCTAAGGCCTTGTTTTCTGCTGCTTCCATAATCTCTCGCTCACCGGGACCTTTATCGTTGATACCGCAGAGGTGAAGAATACCATGTATGATTACACGGTTCAACTCCTGCTCATATGTAGCCCCCACTTGTTCGGCATTTGTACGCACAGTATCTAAGCTAATGAATAGGTCGCCACTGATGACATTCTCTTCGCAATAGTCAAATGTAATGATGTCTGTATAATAATCGTGCTGCAGGTATTCTTTATTAACCTCCAGGATCTTTTCATCATTTACAAAGATATAGGCTATTTCACCTACTTTCTTTCCGTAGCTTGCTGCTACTTTCTTTACCCATGCAGAGTTTTCTCTGCGTTTAATGGCGGGCATTTTCACCCCGTCAGTCTGATAGCTAATCATTTTTTATTCAAATAATCCAGGGATGCCATTATCTATGAACATCTTTCTACCTAAATGTTTGTATGCCAGTTCTGTTACCATTCGTCCTCGTGGAGTTCGCTTCAGGAATCCTTCCTGTATGAGGTAAGGTTCATAGACTTCTTCCACGGTGCCTGCATCTTCGCCCAATGCGGTGGCAATGGTTGTTATGCCCACAGGACCGCCTTTGAACTTGTCTATAATGGTAAGCAGGATCTTGTTATCTATCTCATCCAATCCATATGTGTCAATGTTCAATGCTTCTAGGGCATATCTGGCAATTTCTAATGTAATCTTTCCATTTCCCTTTACCTGAGCAAAGTCGCGTACACGACGAAGCAGGGCGTTGGCAATACGAGGTGTTCCTCGGCTTCTGCGTGCAATTTCACTAGCAGCCTTGCTGTCAATAGGCATATTCAGAATTCCGGCAGAACGCTTGATGATTTTTGTCAACGTTTCTGCATCGTAATACTCCAGGTGCATGTTGATTCCAAATCGTGCACGCAAAGGAGAAGTCAGCAAACCGCTTCGGGTGGTTGCTCCAACCAGTGTAAATGGATTTAAGTCTATCTGAATGCTTCTGGCAGATGGACCTTTATCAATCATGATGTCAATGCGATAGTCTTCCATGGCACTATAGAGATATTCTTCTACCACAGGAGACAAACGGTGTATTTCATCAATGAAGAGCAAATCATTTGGCTCAAGAGAGGTCAGAAGACCGGCCAGATCACCCGGTTTATCCAATACTGGTCCTGAAGTGACCTTAAAGCCTACGCCCAATTCATTGGCAATGATGTTACTCAAAGTTGTCTTTCCCAATCCTGGAGGTCCATGGAGAAGGGTATGATCTAGTGGTTCGCCTCGCATCTTTGCTGCAAGAACGAAGATTCGGAGATTCTCCACTACTTTCTGTTGTCCGCTGAAATCTTCAAACCGAAGAGGTCGGAGGGCATTTTCAAAGTCGCGGTCAGAACCGTTCTGTTGTTCTCTGATATCGAAATCGCTCATTGTTATTCTTCTAACAGTTCTATACCTTTTTTTACAACAGGATTTATGGTGTTGATAAGTTGGTAATACTCACTCATATCCCATAAATCACGGGCTAGCAGTGCTTTAAGCTGAAGTTTTATTAAAGGAAGTCCTTCTTTGAATTCATCATCCTTATATTCAATTTTCATAGACTTCCCTTCTTCGATGAGCTGGTCTAACAAATCTTGTCCTACTTCAAAATGTGCAAAGTAATCATCGAAGGATGGGTATTTTTGCTTTAATTCAGCACGGTGCTTGTTGATGTATTTTATGGTTGTCTTTACAAAAGCACTGCTTACTGCTAATTCTCGGTAATATAGTGTATTGTAGGTAGTGTCTATGGCTACAAAAAAGTCGGGTAATATACCACCTCCTCCATACACGGTGCGTTTATCTTTCAGTGTCTTGTATTCTACACTTTTGTCTACATGCACACTATCTTCATGGTAAAGCTCTCCACTTTCAATGCGGTTCAGCAGGTCACGGCTATAGCTGTCCTTGTCACCCTTTACATAAGGCTTTTGAATACAGCGTCCTGATGGTGTATAATAGCGTGCAATGGTCAGTCGCATCATGCTTCCATCTGGTAAATCCATGGCTCTTTGAACCAGACCTTTACCGTATGTTCTTCGTCCAATAATAGTTCCTCTGTCATTGTCCTGGATTGCTCCTGCCAGAATTTCTGCAGCAGATGCACTGTTTTGATTGACCAGAATGACTACCGGAAGATTTTTCAGCGTTCCTCGTCCGTTAGCGCGATACTCACGTCGTCTTGAAGCACGTCCTTCTGTATAGACAATAGGCTCATTTATATCCAAGAATTCGTTTGCAATTTCTATGGCAGCGTCTAGATAGCCGCCGCTATTGTCTTGTAAGTCAATGATAAGGCATTCCATTCCTTGTGTCTTCAGTTTTTCAATGGCAGACAGCAGCTCTGCATGAGTGGTTCTGCCGAATTCTCCAAACTGAACATAGCCAATGTTGCTGTGGGCAATGTAAGCTGCGTTTACAGAATAGACAGGTATCTTGTCTCGTACTACAGTGAATTTGAGAATATCCTTTGCGCCTTGACGGAAAATATCCAGATTGACCTTGCTGTTCTTAGGGCCACGCAGTCGTTTCATGATTTCGTCCTGAGACATGTTAACGCCAGCAATTGTCGTATCGTCAACAGCAATGATCTTGTCGCCAGCCATTATGCCCACTTTTTCGCTAGGACCTTTGGTAACAGGCTGGATAACTACTAATGTATCCTCAACAATATTAAAAGAAACACCGATTCCTTCGAAACTGCCCTCTAATGGTTCATTGAGTTTCTTCACTTCTTCTGCAGTGGAATAAGTTGAATGAGGATCCAACTCTTTCAGCATGGCCCGGATGGCACTTTCAACGATTTTATTCTCGGAAACAGAGTCTACATAAAATCTATTGATTGCAGCTTCGGCAAGCTGTAGTTTTCTCATCTGTGCTTCCGTTTGCGCATGAACTCCAACGGCGGCTACAGCTAAAACAAATAAAAGTATAAAGGTTTTCTTCATCTTATCTCTTGATTTTCATACCTTCTGGGAGGAATTGGCTCACATCTTTCCCATAACTGATTAATTCTCGGACCATACTGCTGCTGATGCAGTTGAATTGAGGTTCTGTAAACAGCAAAAGAGTATCGATACCGGTAAGTTGACGGTTCAATTCTGCCATACTTTCTTCGTATTCAAAATCTTTTACGCAGCGCAATCCACGAATGATACACTGAGCGTTTATTTCTTTTGCAAAGTCTACGGTTAATCCGCTGTATGAAAGAACTTTGATTTTAGGATCATCGGCAAAGAGTTCTGAAATCATCTGCAATCGTTCTTCTACAGAATAAAGACAGTGTTTCATTTCATTCTTTCCAATTCCTATTATCAGTTCGTCTGTTAATAAAACTGCACGTCTTACAATATTCTCATGGCCCTTGGTAAATGGATCAAAAGTTCCAGTAAATAGGGCTCTGTGTCTAATCTCCATATTCGTAGTCTTCTGGGCGGTCTTCTTCTACCACCAGATTGTTTATGATAAACTGCTGACGTTCCATGGTATTCTTTCCCATGTAGAATTCAAGCAGTTGTTTTACTAAGTCGTCTTTGCTAAGGTTTACCTGTTCCAAGCGTATGTTTTCACCGATGAATCCTTCGAACTCTTCCGGAGAAATCTCGCCCAGACCTTTGAATCGTGTAATTTCTGGGTTTGGACTAAGTTTCTCTATGGCTTTGATGCGTTCCTCGTCGCTGTAACAGTAAATGGTTTCGTATTCATTACGACCTTCACTGCGTTTGTGTACCTTTGCACCTTCTTTTTCTCCTCTTTGCTTTTTCTTCTTGTTTCTTACGCGGAAAAGAGGAGTCTGCAAAATGTACACATGGCCTTTCTTGATAAGATCTGGGAAAAACTGCAAGAAGAAAGTAAGCATAAGCAGACGGATGTGCATTCCGTCCACATCTGCATCGGTGGCAACGATAACTTTGTTATAGCGTAGACCTTCAAGTCCTTCTTCAATGTTCAGGGCATTCTGCAGCAAGTTGAATTCTTCATTTTCATATACCACTTTCTTGGTAAGGCCAAATGTGTTCAATGGCTTTCCACGAAGAGAGAATACGGCTTGTGTATTGACGTTTCTACTTTTGGTAATACTTCCACTTGCAGAGTCACCCTCAGTAATGAAGATAGAACTTTCTTCTTGAAGATCGCCTTTGGCATCGTTCAGATGAACGCGACAGTCACGTAGCTTGCGGTTGTGCAGGTTGGCCTTTTTGGCACGTTCGCGTGCAAGTTTTGTGATGCCTGCCATTGCCTTGCGGTCCTTTTCACTTTCGTTGATTTTCTGGAAAAGTGCTTCGTTCATGTCGGTGTTCCTGTGGAGGTAGTTGTCCACTTCTGTTTTGATGAAATCACCAACGTATTTATTTACACTTACACCTCCATCAGGTTCCATGGTAAGGGAACCCAACTTGATTTTTGTCTGGCTTTCAAATTGTGGTTCCTGAATATTGATGGCAATTGCTGCCACCATACCGTTACGGATATCACCAGGTTCCCACTGCTTTCCATAAAACTCCTTGATGGTCTTGGCGATGTGTTCTTTGAAGGCTGCCTGATGTGTACCACCCAGTGGGGTATATTGTCCGTTTACGAAGCTATAATACTCGTCTCCGTTCTGGTTGGTATGGGTAAATGCAATTTCAATATCCTCGCCCTTGAGGTGGATGATAGGGTAGAGAGCTGCACTATCCATTTTGTCATTCAACAAATCTTCAAGTCCATGGCGTGACAGGATTCTCCGACCATTGTACATGATGGTTAATCCGGAGTTCAAATAAGTGTAATTGCGCAAAAGGTTCTGTACGAATTCTTCTCTGAACAGGTAATTCTTGAAAAGCGAATTGTCAGGTTCAAAGAAAATGTAAGTACCATTGTCTTCATTGGTTGGCTCTGTTACGTCGCTGATGAGCATACCCTTTTCGAATACTGCTTTTCTGACGTTTCCTTCACGGAAGCTCCATGCCTCAAAATGAGTACTCAAGGCATTTACAGCCTTGGAACCCACACCATTCAGACCCACACTTTTCTTAAAAGCCTTGGAGTCATATTTTCCTCCGGTATTCAGTATGCTGACAGCCTCTATGAGCTTTCCTTGCGGAATGCCTCGGCCATGGTCGCGTACTCCCACTCGTAAATTATCTTCAATCGTTATTTCGATAACTTTTCCGGCATCCATTTTGAACTCATCGATACTGTTATCAATGATTTCTTTCAAAAGGACATAGATTCCGTCTTCTGAAGAAGAACCATCACCTAAACGGCCAATGTACATACCTGGACGGGTACGTACATGCTCCATATCAGACAGGTGTCGGATGTTATCGTCGGTATATTGAGGTTGTGCCTCTTGCAGAGGCAGTTCCACTTCTTCGCTCATGTATAGTGTTTTTAGTATTAAATGTCTTTCTTGAAGCAGCGACGACGCTTGTGCTGCTTGGTATCAAAATAAGCCCACTGTTTCTGGACAGCCTCGTTATCTTCCAACTCAGGATTACTCTCAGCCCACTTGTATCCTTTTCTCATGGCTACTGGAATCATGTCCAGGAACAGCAGAGAATTGGCTCCTTTATTCAGGTATTCAGGCTTGACAGCTACTAAAAGCAGATCCATTCCTTCTGGCTCTTTCCACTTTAACGCCTTAACGAGATGCCACCAGCCGAATGGGAACAGCTTTCCCTTCGCTTTTTGCAGTGCAACGGAAAGGCTACCCATGGTAATGCCTACACCCACAAGCTCACCTTCTTCTGTTTCAACCAGAGAAATCATATCCAGATTTAGCAGTCCCAGATAGGTATCTACATATTTGTCAATCTGAGCTTGTGTAAGAGCAACAAAGCCGAAGAGATTCTTGTAACCTTCATTGATGAGTTCAAAAATCCGCTGGCCATAATTCTTTTCTGCGATTTCCTTTTTGCTATGAACTTTAACAATCTTCAAGCCAAACTTCTTTTGTACAATCTCTCCTACGCGGAGCATCTTATCAGGTATCTTGTCAGGAACAGCGATTTTGAATTCTACCCAATCGTGTGCTTTCTCATACCCCATCTTCTCCATATGCTGTGGGTAATAGGGGTAGTTATAAAGTGTAGCCATGGTACCCAACTGGTCATAACCTTCTATCAGCATACCTTCTGGGTCCATGTCAGTAAAGCCTAATGGACCTTGAACAGCAGTCATTCCATGTGCCTTTCCGAATTCTTCAACAGCATGAATGAGCGCACTACTTACTTCTGGGTCATCAATAAAGTCTATCCAACCAAAACGAACAACCTTTTCATTCCAACGTTCATTAGCTCGGTTATTGATGATAGCAACGACGCGTCCTACTATCTTGTCACCATCCATGGCCATATAACACTCGCTGTCGCAAAATTCCAATGCAGGATTTTTGCCAGGGGTAAGTGTATCCACCATGTCTTCGTAAAGTTCAGGTACTTTGTAGGCATTGCCTTTGTATAATTCATAGTTGAAGCGAATAAATTGCTTCAGTTCCTTCTTTGTGGTTACTTTTTTTACGGTTATAGCCATAGCTTATTTTTCCAAAACATTATTTGGGTGTAAAGATAGCTATTTTCAATGAAAATAGAAGATAGAATCCGTAAAATTTAGCTTTTTAAAGGTTTGTGCCCTAAAATCAAGACTTTTTCATTGGAAAGAAGGGTGGTGGCAAAAAGATAATGGTTTCCACCATCAGACAGTTTAAGGCGTTTCCGAAGTTCAAAAACACCTTGTGGAAAGTTCCTGACAGTCAGGTTTGCCTGTTTAAGGCTTTGCAATTCTTTTAGTTCTTTCTTGCTGAAGCCAAACACGCTGTCAATCAAAAAAGAACGTCCTGGGAAGTCTGGGATAAAGGCATCAGAAACATAAAGATGACTGTTGGGATGCAACTTTTTAACTGCATATCGTGCACAGAGTGATTTGAATCCTCCTGCTTTAATCACGGCAGCATTGGGCTCATATAGGTATCCTTCAGGTTTCGCATATTCACAAATAGCATGTTCTTCTTCCTCCATAGAGAAGGAGAATTCTTGTTCTTCTTTTTGTATGTTTATTGTGTTTACCCTTACTCTATCATGAGGGGAAATCTCTCTCTCTAAAATGAGAAGAAGTTCTTTACATTCTCCATTGACAGCTATGACATGGACTTGTGAAATATGTTTTAATGTGTTTAATGCCAATGATATATCTAGCATTGGTGAAAGCTTGATCATGATGTGCTTTCCTTTCTTTAGTAGTGTCTCTTCTAAGGCTTCTACATCGGGTTCACAGTCGTGAATGGCAACAACTTTTCCTCCATTCTTATCCCTACGTGCTGGATCAAGGAAGATCCAGTCAACGGAATCCATTTGTCCTAAATAATCCAAACAGTTGGTGTTGACTATTTGTGCTTTTCCTAGTCCTAATAGAGGAAAATTATGGTGTGCCAGTTCACAAAGGTATGCCTGTTGTTCTACATAGGTTGATTGATGAAACAATGGGGCAATAAAGGAAAAATCTATACCAAAACCTGCTGTAAGGTCAATGAAAGAACCCCTATCAGCTGAGGCTGAAACAAGCTTTGCCTTATAGCGGGCTGTAAGTTCGCTGGAGCATTGTTCCATCGACAGATGATGGGGGTATTGAATATCTGTAATTGTGGCATAAGTAGGGAGTTTTTGACGGGCTGTCTGCCATCCTTTAATCTGGTCCAGAGCATAGGTAAAATCTACATCAGGATATTTACTGCCATGGAATGCCAATGTTTTCACATCGGCTTCTTTGAATTTTAAGACAAACTCCCTTGTGTTCATTTTTAACGGAATTGATTCAATTCTGGAAAGTATTCAAAGCCTACACTTTGAAGTGTTTTCTCCAATTCTTCTTGATTCACGTCTAAAGTAGAACAAAGTTCTTCTAAAGATTCAAACTGATCTCTAAGTTTCATGTTTACCATGCTCATGAGCATGATAGGATCCTTTGGTAATTCGTTCATAGTCTTTTATTTGCTGCGCATGTGTACATCCAACTGTTGGAATGGGATTTCAATACCCTTAGCTCGGAAGTGCTTGTATACGTTTTCTGTCATGTCAAACTTGACTGCAAAGTAATTGGCTGATTCAACCCATAGGCGAAGTTCGAAAGTAATGGAGCTTGATCCCATGGTTGTCATAGGGATGGTTGGTTCGTGGCCTGCATCCTTCAAAATACGTGTGTCAGCATTGATGAGTTCATTCAATGCCTCGCGTACTGTATCTGGCTGGCTTCCATAGGCCACCTCTACCGGGATATCTACGCGACGGAATTGCTGTGTAGAATAGTTTTTGAGGCTACCAGTTGCCAATGAACCGTTTGGAATGATAACGGTTTGATTGTCTGGAGTACAGAGAATAGTATTAAAAATCTGAATTTGGGTAACACCACCAATATAGCCTTGTGCTTCAATGACATCACCTACCTTATAGGGCTTGAATAACAGGACCATAACACCACCAGCGAAGTTTTGAAGTGTTCCACTCAGTGCTAAGCCAATGGCAACTCCGGCACTGGCAAACAAAGCCATGAAAGAGCTGGTCTCAACGCCTAAAATGCCAATGACAACAATTATCAACAAGAAGTTAAGAGTAATGCTTACTAAGCTATCTAAGAAGGTATATAAAGAGTCATCAACCCCTTTTTTCCTTAATATTGTTTGGAATAGAGCGCATAATTTTTTTACAATAAAACGGCCTATCATGTAAACTATGATGGCAACAATAACATTTTTACAGAAGGTTGTAGCGTACTTTGTTAAATCGGAAAGGGCAACATTACTTAATGTTTCGCTCCAATTGTTTAAATCTAATTCCATAGTTTTTATATTAATGTGTTATTTTTCATTTCGGTGATCTGTGAACGAATAATTTTCAAATTTGTTCTTGGGAAAGATAAATTGACTGTCTAAAATGTTTCCGCTACGAAAGTTTGTGATTTTAACTGTCGTTTTAATAAACCCCAATTTTATGGATAGACTGACGGGATAAAGATTTGCCTGATATACCTTGGCAGTTAATTCTTTTATACCAAAGAATTTGGAGTTCCTCACTTTTGCATTCAACAAATAGTAGTTACCTTCTTTAGAATAGCTGAATATGTAATCTTTAGGGTCAAACTTAAATTTGCTTAGATAAGTGTCTTTTTTCTCATCGTTGAAATTATAGATGTTTACAGTCTTTTTTTTGCCATCAACCATGAACGCATTTGTTCCATCTTGCCAAGAAGAATAGCGTTCTTCCTGGTATTGAAATTTTTTACCTTTGTAGTAAATTGTTCCTTCTGTTTTATAAATGCCGATAATGTTGACAGAATAATGAAGTGTGGATCCTTGAGGACCATAAACCATATCGAACACTTTTGTGAACAATTTTTGTGCTTCCTTTGAATTAGGAAGTTCATTTGCAAAAATTGTAGTTAGGGGTACAAAAAATAAAAGTAAAAAATACGCTAATTTCCTTTTCATACTGCAAAGATAAGAAAAGCCGCTGAAAATCTTCAGCGGCTTTAGTCTTTTTTAAATATCTAATGCGGCATGATAACCTTCGTAGACTGCTTTTGTAATGTTTGCAGGGCGTAGACAGTCGCCAATCTCGCGAACAAATGGAGCACTACGGTGAAGTGCATCTGCATCGGCGCGATTTGAACGTTGTCCTACTGCGCAGATAATAGTCTTTCCTGGAATCAGGATTTCATTTCCGTCTTTATCTTTGCAGATGAGGCCTTCTGGAGTAATTTCCTGACCGGCGCATTCAAGATGCGTTTCAGTAACAAACTCGCTTACTTTTCTTAAAAGAATTGGGCGGTTGCGTATGTTACAGTCAGGGGCAAGGGTGTCACGCATTTCTACTAAGTGAACTTTCTTTCCTTCCATACCCAAGTGAATTGCACATTCACAGCCTGCAAGTCCACCACCTAATACAACAACTGTATCACCAACCTTCTCTTTTTCACGGTAATAGTTGTTTACAACTACTACGTTCTCTCCGTCAATACCTGGAAGTTTTGGAATCAATGGATTAGAACCAACTGCTAAAATCAGTGCATCAGGCTTTTCTTTTTCAACATATTCTGGGGTAACTACTGTGTTTAGTCGAATCTCAACACCTTCATCAAGAGCAAGTCGCTCAAGTGTAAGGCCTAAATTATACATTGCCAGCTTGAAAGAAATAGCTTGTTCAGATTTTAATATACCACCCACTTTATCACTCTTCTCGCAAAGGATAACTTTGTGGCCTCTCTTGGCTGCAGTTACAGCAGCTTCCAATCCTGCTACACCAGCACCTGCAATGAGCACCTTTTTTTTCTTATAAGCAGGAGTAATATCCATTCCTTCAATTTCACGTCCAATAAGAGGATTGACTGCACAACGGCGGGTAAAAGTCGTTGGTCTTTCTGCCATACATGTATAGCAGCGCAGACAACGAATGATACGGTCGTCTTTACCAGATTCTACTTTCTGTGGGAGATATGGATCAGCGAGAAGCTGGCGTGCCATATAAACGACATCAGCCTTACCTTCTGCAATGATTTTTTCCATTTCAGCAGGATCACCCAGTCCTCCTACGGTAGCCACCGGTTTGCTTACATGTTTTTTAATCTCTGAAGCCAACCATACGTTCACACCATGAGGTGCCCACATTGGTGGGGTGGTATCAAAAAATCCAAATTGGTAAGAACCGGCAGAAACGTGAATCAAATCTACCAAGTCTTCAATGGCATGTGCAATATAACAACCTTCTTCCACGCCATAGCCTCCTTCAAAAAGTTCGCTACCGCTCATGCGGAATTCGATAGGGAATCCTGGGCCTACTGCTTCACGAACTGCAGTAAGTACTTCACGAGCCAGACGGATACGGTTGTCCAGTGAACCTCCGTATTCATCAGTACGATGGTTCTGGAAAGGTGAAAGGAACTGATGAATGAGCCAACCGTGTCCTCCATGTACCATAATCATTTCATAACCTGCACGTTTACATAGAGTTGCATTGTCTGCATAAGCCTTGACAATCTCCTTGATCTGCTCCTTGGAAAGTTCCTTTACAGGACGTCCGTCTGGACGAACACCTTCGCTAGGTCCCCATTGGCAGAGGCTAGCCTTTTTGTTCTTGTCTGCCATATAGGTTCCTGCATATTGGCCAGAATGTGAAAGCTCAATGCTAGGAACAGCTCCATGACGGCGTATGGCATCGGCCAGGAAGGTATGTGCAGCCAAACTGCCTACAGTTTCCAGATTCAAATGCAGCATATGACTGGCATCGGTTTCTGGATGAACTACCAGTTCACTAACAGTTACAGAGCCTGCGCCACCTTTGGCACGCAGTTCATAAAAACCTTGAGTACGAGGCCCAGGATTACATTCAGGAGTAATGTCTGTTGCACCCATTGGGGCAGAAAACATTCGATTCCTGAAAATTACTCTTCCCAGTTGGATAGGGCTGGTGAGATGAGGATACTTTTCTGGATTCATTGTATTATGTTTAAGTAAAAATTAGCTTAATCTATATTTAGGTCATAACCATGTCGATAGTCGTATGCTGTCATCTTCTGAGCTTCTGGGTCATTCATGAACTTCTGTACGATAGGATTCCAGGTTACAGGACGTTGCAATTCATTTGCAATGTTTCCCAGGCAGCATACGATATTTGATGTATGGCCAGTTTCTACTGGTACTAGTGGATCTACATGTGCACGAATTGCATCGATAAAGTTTTGATGATGCCAGGATGTGCAGGCATATCCACTCTTACCTTTGATTAGTTCGTGTTCAAACTTTGGATTGTCTGTAATGTATTTTCCTCGGAAGATGCTCAATGTGCCTTCTTCCCCGTAGAACTTTACACCAGCTTCTTGTCCCATGACCGGTTCTTCGGTCATGACAATTCCGTTGTCATAGAAGTAGGTAAGGACATCATATTGGCGATAGCCGGCAGGAATAATCTTGACAGGTCCGCTTCCATCTTTTCCGATAGCCCATTGGGCAATGTCAAACATATGTGCGCCCCAGTCAGTCATAAGGCCACCGCCAGTTTCTTTGAACCAGCGCCATTTACCCCAACATAAGTCGCCACCTCGCTCATTAAGTGTTGGGTTAAAGTCGTGATGGTATTTTACTGTTTCTGGCAAAGGACCCAGCCATTTGTCCCAGTTTAATCCTGTAGGACATTCCTGGGCAGGAAGAGAACGGGTTACAGGGCAACCGCTGTCCTTGTCATATTCATTACGTCCTACATATACCTTAATCTTTTCTATTTTTCCTAAAAGTCCTTCTCTGCATAGATTTGAGCCATAGGCAAATTCATCAAAAGAACGTTGCATGGAGCCTACCTGCAGAATCACGCCATATTTGCGTACAGCCTTTACCAGCTGTTGTCCTTCATAAATAGTCAGGGTAAGTGGTTTCTCCATATAGATGTGTTTGCCGGCTTTACAGGCAGCAATGCCTATGATGGCATGCTGGTGATCAGGTGTTGCTATCACTACAGCATCGACATCTTTTCTTGCTAAAACTTGCTGGTAATCCTCGTAGCAATCTACCTTAACTTTCTTCTCGCCCTGCTCTTGATAATATTTAGTTACGCGTTCTACAAAGCGATTTCGTTTTATGTCATATACATCAGCACCACAGGTTACACGCACTCCAGGTAGTTTGATGAAACTATTCAGAAGTCCCATTGCCTGCTGGCCTAATCCGATAAAGGCCAAATTAATCTGATCATTTGCGGATTTTGGTTTTGTTGCTTCAAAATTATCTGTAATTAGATTGCTTGCAAAAGTAGGTACGCTTGGCATCATCATGCCTGCTGTACCAATACCTAGAGTGGTTAAGAATTCACGTCTTTTCATGGTTTGTCTGTGTTTTGATAGTATCTTCTTTTGCAAAAATAAGGTTTTTGTAATAAAAAACAAAACAACGGCTTACAAATGGTGTAAGCCGTTGTAATTTTTTATTTATGTTTGGGGTATTATTAATAACCGAAGATATCTTCCAAAGTCAAGTGCTGAACAGGTCCCATAGTACTCAGATACTTTAGATCTAGCAGGTTTCTGTCACCCAGAAGTCCGAAATAGTAGGTGCGGTTCTTTACATATTTCTGTTGGGCAGCAACGACATCCTGCATGGTTAAGTTCTTTGCAGTTTCATAAATATACTTTGCATTTGGCTCAGTTCTGCCCAGCTCACGGTCATTCAGATAGTTGTTGATGACTTGCATACCAGTAGTACGCTGAGTACGCAGAGTTGCATCGATAGAAGTCTTGGCAATATCGAATGCCTTCTGGCTTTCTGGCATGTTGTTGATGATGTCATCAAATGCCTCAACAGCAATGTGCAGTTTGTCGCTTTGTGAACCGATAGTTGCCTGGAAAGAATATGCATCATCTTTGAACGTTGGTACGTTCAAGCTTGCACGAGCTCTGTAAGCCAATGCACGTGCCTCGCGCATTTCCTGGAATACAATGGCATTCATACCGCTACCAAAGTACATGTTGTATAAACGAACGACAGCATCATCTTCTGGTGCATATTTTGCACCGTCGCAAGTGAATTGGATATAGTTGAACTGACGAGTCTTATATGGTGCAATGAATACCTTTGGTTCTGCTGTCAATACCTTTGCAGGATACAGTTTGGTTAATGGCTCCAGTTTGTCGGCAACCTTGTGGTGTTCAGCCAGGAGGGTCTTCACTTCTGCCTCTGATGCTGGACCATAGTATGCTACGGTGTGCTGTTTGGTGAGCAGTTCCTTAACCTTACCTAAAAGTTCTTCTGAAGTGATATTCATGATCTGTTCATCGGTCATGGTAGTGTTCTTCACGTACTCAGGGCCGTACATCACGTAGTTGTTCAAGGCATTGGTACAAGCATTCTGGTTGAACTTATTGTCTGCACGAGATTTCAGCAATGACAGCTTATAAGACTCCAAAACCTTTTCGTCTGCTGCAGCATTAGAAATCAGGTCTTCTACCAGATCCATAGCTTTTCCGATGTTCTCATTCAAGCCAGATACAGACAGCTGCAAGGTATTTGTAGCTGTGCGGAAGCTGAAGTTACAAGCCAACTTGTACATCTCCAGTGCCATTTTTTCTGCGCTATTGGTCTTGGTACCCAAATAAGAGATATAGTCGGTAGCCATGCTTAAGGCTGGGTCATTCAGCAGTCCTTCGTCAAAAATGAAGTTCATGGTTGCAATATCGTTGATCTCATTCTTCTTATAGAGAACTTCCATGCCTTCTTTAGCGTCAAACTTAGCAAGGTCGGTATCGTAGTTAACGAATACTGGCTCAATAGGCTGAACTTCTGTATTCTGGATTTCTGTCAGGAATGCACTTTGCTTGTCGCGGTTAGTTGCAATAGGAGTGATAGCAGGAGCTACAATCTTCTGGTTCTTTGGATTAGCACCCAGATGCTTGAATACTACACAGTAGCTGTTCTCTCCTAAGTACTTGTTTGCCCATGCTACAACATCATCTTTTGTAATCTTTTCCAAGCGGTCCATCTTGTGAACATCGTCTGCCCAGTTGTGTTTAGCAATGAAAGAGCTTACATACTGACGAGCTCTTGAAGAGTTGTTCTCCAAAGAACGCATCTGACGCAGTTTCTGATTAGCAACAGCAGCAGCAATCAGGTCTTCATTGAAATCGCCAGCACGCAGTTTAGCCATTTCTGCTAATAACAGGTCGCGAACTTCTTCCAGACTCTGACCTTGTTTTGGAGAACCCTCCAGATCAAACTCACCATAATCTACACGAATCTGAGCAGATGCTGCAGCACTCAGAGTCTTTTGCTGCTGGTTGATATCCAAATCGATAAGACCAGCCATGCCGTTGCTCAGTACTGAACTTGCGATGCTACCGATTTCGCTTTCCTGGGTATTCTGGCCAGGAATTCTCCAGCCAATCATGACGAACTCTGCCTGAGTTCCATAGACGTGGCGGGTTACAGGAGCCTTGATTTCCTCTTCTGGCTCATATTTCAGTTCAGGAACCTCTGGGTTTGGCTGCCAGTCACCGAAGTACTTCTCTATGATAGCAACCATTTCGTCTGGATCAAAGTCACCAGAAAGACAAATTGCACAGTTGTTAGGAACATACATGGTTTCCTTTTGGTGCTTGATAGCCTTGATAGAAGGGTTCTTCAGGTGGTCAGAAGTACCAATTACAGACTGTGTTCCGTATGGGTGATTCTTGAACAGTACAGAATCCATGGCATACATAGCGTTTTCGCCATCTTCATTCATGTACATGTTATATTCCTCATATACGGTTTCCAGCTCGGTGTGAAAACCGCGGATAACCATATTCTTGAAACGGTCTGCCTGAATCTTTGCCCAGTTCTCAATCTGGTTAGAAGGGATGTTCTCTGTATAATTGGTCACATCTTCAGAAGTAGAGGCATTGGAACCAGTAGAACCAATGATGGACATAGCCTTGTCATACTCGTTAGGGATAGAAATCTTTGAAGCCTCGAAGCTTAAAGAGTCAATGACGTGATAGAGTGCGCGTCGTTCTTCTTCATCGGTTTTGGTGCGATAAACTTCGTATAACTCTTCAATCTGATCCAGAATTACCTTCTCTGCTTCATAGTCGGTTGTACCTAATGAAGGAGTACCCTTAAACATCAGATGCTCCAGGTAGTGAGCCAGACCAGTATTGTCAGAAGGGTCGTTTTTACCACCGTTACGAATAGCAATGTAGGTTTGGATACGTGGTTCTTGTTTGTTGACGGACATATAAACTTTCAGTCCGTTTTGAAGTGTGTAAATTTTTGTGCCCAGTGGGTCACCAGCTACTGTCTCATATTTGTCGGTAGAGCAAGCAGCTAAGGCAAATATTGCAACAAGTGCAAATGCCATTTTTTTCAAGACTCTCATATTAAAACAATTAAAAGATAAAATTTGGGCGCAAAAGTACAAAGTTTCTCTTAAGAGAAGAAACAAAGTTTTTATTATTTTGACGGATTCAGTCAAAAAGACAGATATCTGTGATAAGCAGTAACAAATTATGCGCTTATTTGTGATAAAAAATCCGTAAGGACGAACTGATTTGTTCGGCCTTACGGATAGCCATGTCCGTCGTGACGGACTATGATAAAGATAATTAAGGAGTTTTTAGTTGCTTCCTATCATTCCGGCAGGTTTAGGCATTGCAACTGCCAATCCTAGATAGATTAAGAATCCAGGTAAGCTTGTACCTAATGCAAGAGCAACAAATGCAACACGTACCAATACAGGATCTACCTCAAAGTATTCAGCTATACCGCCACATACTCCAAAAAGTTTCTTGTCAACTAATGATTTCTGCAAGCGTTTCATAATTGTAATCTTTTAGTGGTTAATAATTTATTTTGATATTGCAAAGGTAAGTGAGTTTAAGTCTGAAACCATATTATTGCAATAGATTGACGGATTTATTGGCTTTTATTTGGGAAAAGTATCTTGATGTTGCGGAATAAAGAAAAAGATTGGCAAAGAACAGAAATTGACCTTCTTCTCTAGTAAACAGGAGGAACCTGACGAGAGGTTCCTTCTTTGAAAATGATCAGACCTAACTTTACCAGTTCCTGACGCGCATTGATAACCTGTTGCTTTGAGATGTGGAAGGTCCCTGTTATCAATGCGGTCGGACATCTGAACGGCTGTTGCCAACGCAAGCCATTTACGTAATCCAACAAAAAGAAGTACAGAAAAGCACTGTTATTGCTGGCAAAATTGGCGCGAGCAACTCGCCAATAGCGGTTTGCATAATCTATGTACGTCATGCTACGCCTCCTTTCTTGCTATTGAGGTATGCTTCAAGGTCAGCTTTGCGATAAAGCACACGACGGTCGGAAGCACGGCATGGTACCAGACGACCAGATTTCTCCAGTCGCCACAAGGAGGAAACATCAAGGTGAAGAATCTTGGCAGCCTGCTGACGAGTTACGTATTCATCAGCCATTGAAGGAAGCCCCTCTTCCTTAACAGGCTCTGGCACCAAAGATCGAGATGCTGCAATAGCATCTTGAAGTAGGGAATCGAGGTCAGCTCTGGTCATAACGACGAGTTGCCCCATCGTGTTATTATTGTTGTTAGCCATAGGTAACGTGTTAAGAGTTAAACATTACGCCATCTCATGCGACTTGCTTCCTAAGCCATACGATAGGCGCTTATCCTTGCACCAGTGCTTAACGCGTTTCGCACTGAAAATGCAGTGCAAAATTACTCCACGTCCTGCAAACTCATGAAAAAACTGCAAAAATACCGCCATTTTCGGGGTGAAATAGGCGAGTTGGTTCCCTTTTTATCAGCAAAGGGTACCAACAATTTGAAAATAGGGGATGAGCAACAACACGCAAAGTCGATAACAAAATCATAAATTTGCTTGGTTTTGTACCCTAAATCACCTTAAATTTTCTAATTTGACAATAAAATTGCCGATGTAACGATAATTTCTTGCGCATTTATCTTGATTTAGATGAAAATTTAGTAATTTTGCACACATACAAATAATAAATAAGGTATGGACAAGAAACTCAACCGTATAAAAGTAATTTTGGCAGACCGAGGATTAACGAATAAGTGGTTGGCAGAAACCATTCATCGTGATCCCGCAACAATTTCCAAGTGGGTGACCAATGCCACCCAGCCACCATTGGAAACTCTCATAGAAATCGCCCTCGCACTAAACGTCGGCATAGAAGAACTGGTGAGGATGCCAGAAGAACAATAAAACGAAACCTTATGAACAAGCTCAC
>JAKSLR010000015.1 GCA_024401095.1 Bacteroidaceae bacterium | reverse complement strand
TTCCCGTTACTGGGGCCTTGTTCCAGAGCCTTTCATAGCAGGCAAGGCAGTAAGGATATGGAAATCAGTGAATCCTTACACGGGAAAGATGCGGTGGGACAGGTTCTGGAAGAAATTATAGCTTACAGAATAAGGAACTAGCATAAATTAGGGCATTCACGAGTACACCTCACGTATCGTTTGCCGTTCACTCTCCGTTCATCCTCCGTTGTTCCTTCGCTCTACCTTCGTTGATTCTCTAGTTATTTAGCGGAAAACGATAGGAGATGTATCGAAGTAGCAACGAATGAATAGCAAATGTATAACCTTGATAGATAGAAGAATAATTGGACTTTTATGCTAAGAACTAGGGGGCTGGGAAGTATAGCTTGGGAGGAGCTTTCTGTGAAACACCATTTTCTTTCTGCTAAATATTCTTTATTTGACAAAAAATGAGTATGTTTGCAAATAATACACTAAACTTATGAACTGGATTATTTGTAAAGGAGAATTAAAGGATGCTGCGGCTATAGCACAGTTTCAGTTGGATATGGCCATGGAGTCGGAGGGAACACAGCTGGATATTGATCTTATCCTGAAAGGGGTTACGGCAGCACTTCAAGATGAATATAAGGGATCTTATCTGATAGCACGTAATCAGGAAGGAATGCCTGTGGCAAGTCTCTTGCTAACCAGAGAATGGAGCGATTGGACCTGTACCTGGTACTGGTGGATTCAGAGTGTCTATGTAAAGCCGGAATATCGCCGTCAGGGCGTTTACTCTTCCCTCTATGAACGTGTAAAGGAGATGGCCAGGGAAAATGGTGTTCACTGCATCCGCCTGTATGTTGACAGACATAATGAGCGGGGGCTTAAGACCTATTCTAGCCTGGGAATGAAAGAAAGCCATTATTTGTTGTACGAAGAAGATATCTGACTTATATGAGAATGAATTACCGTCTTTCCATCATTCTGATACTTTCCTTGTTTCTGGGATTGAGCCAAGCGACTGCACAGGTTTCTAGAAAAAAGGTGGGTGTGGTATTGAGCGGCGGAGGTGCCAAGGGAACTGCGCATGTCCGTGCCCTGAAAGTCATAGAAGAGGCTGGTATTCCTATTGACGTTATAGTAGGAACCAGTATGGGATCTATAGTAGGAGGACTTTATGCTACCGGTTATACTACGGATCAGCTGGACAGCATTGTTAAAGTGCAGGATTGGATGAGCCTTTTGACCGATGCCGTGAGCAGAAAAGCAAAGAAGCTGACCGATAAAATGGAAGATGAACGATGTGTACTTTCTTTTAATTTCGACCGGTCTCCTTCTGAGGTCTTGGAAGGTGGTGTGCTTAAAGGGAACAGGATAGGCCAGTTGTTTACCAACTTGACTGCAGGTTATAACGACAGCATTGATTTCCGAAAGCTTCCTGTTCCTTTTGCCTGTGCTGCTGTAGATATAGTTACGGGTCAGGAAATAGATATGTTCAGTGGTGTGCTTCCTGTCTGCATGCGTTCCAGTATGGCCATACCAGGAGTCTTTGCTCCAATTAAAAGCGGTGACATGGTTCTGGTAGATGGTGGACTGGCCAACAACTATCCGGTAGACCTGGCAAAAAAACTGGGAGCTGATTACATCATAGGTGTCCGTGTGGGGGCAGATAAAAAGGAAGCTTCAAAGATAAAAGGTGTGGGTGATGTCCTTGCCCAGATTCTTGACATCGTCTGTGAGAACAAGGTGATGGAAAACGAAGCCATGACAGATGTGCTCATTAAAGTAGATGTCACTGGCTATTCTTCGGCCAGTTTCTCAAATACGGCCATAGATAGCCTGATGGCAAGAGGGGAGGCTGCTGCACGCAGCAAATGGGATGAATTAGTTGCCCTGAAAAATAAGCTGAATCTATCAGCTCCGGTAGAGCCAAGGGTGGCACGTAAAGTTCCGAATGACACAATAGTAAAGCCAGACCCTAGAATCTATAATCCAACCATAGGTCATAATTCCCTGTTCTTCGGAGCAAGATACGATTCAGAAGAGATGGCTTCTCTGCTGCTGGGTGGTACTTATGAACTGAAGAAGAACAGCAATATCTTAGGGGGGCTGGAGGTGCGCTTGGGAAAGCGTTCCTATGGCGAAGTCTCTCTGGCGCTGAATCATTCCAAACACTGGAATCTGGATGCTTCATACCGGTTGAGTACAAACGAGATAAAGGTATACAGTGAAGGTGAACATTCCGGTTTACTGGATTTTACGGAACACTATGGACTGCTGGAGTTCTCGCGTAGCTGGAAGGAAGTCTATATTTCCCTAGGCGCGGAATATACACTGCGTAATTACCATAATTATTTGGCAAACAGTGCATGGATGGATTTGGTAAAGACCTTAGACCATGAGCATGGACTAGGGTACTTTGCTTACATGCATTTTGATAACCAGGACTCTAAGGTATATCCTGAAAGAGGATTCAAGTGGACGTTGCAATACCTTTATTATACTGATAACGGTTACAATTACAAGGGCAGGGGTGGAATGCATGTTCTGGAAGGAGTCTGGCAGGTGGCCATTCCTGCTTCTGGCTCGTTGACCCTGATTCCGCAGGTTTCTGGAAGAATGCTGCCAACGAAGAATGAGGATATTTTCATGATGAACGTTATAGGTGGTATAAATTCCTATGGGCACTATGCCAGACATCAGATGCCTTTTGCTGGGGCAAACTATATGGAAATTGTATCCAATAATCTGCTGATTGGAGGTCTGACTGCCAGACAGCGCCTAGGTACCAATCAGTATCTGTTTGGGGTAGCAAACTATGCGATGTTAGGAAAGAAAGTAGGTGATTTCTTTACTACCCGGAACTTGTTCGGTGCAGCTGTAGGATATGGCTTTAGGTCGCCAATTGGCCCTATAGAAGCAAACTTGAACTGGAGTACCTTGACTCATAAGCCAACTTTCTACGTAAATGTAGGGTATGAGTTCTAAATAACACACGGTTTCAAGAAAACAGGAAAGGGGCCCACTGCAAAAACTGCAGGGACCCCTTTTTCATAAGTATATAGAGAGAGTAGTTGTGGATATCTTTATCTTCTTCCGCCACGGTCGCCTCGTGAACCGCCGTTTCCTCTGCTAGAGCTTCCACCCATGCTTCGGCTTGCACTGCCGTGACTTGAACTCATGCTGCTACGGTTGTTCCCGCTGCTGATGCTACGGCTTGGACGGCTGGAACTGCGGCTGCCTTGACTTGCACTTCCACGGCTTGTGTCCATGGAACGGTGCTGCTCTCTGTTCACATTACCCTGACGGCTATTGTCACGATGCATATCCTTTGGGTTCATGTCGCGAGTACCTCTACGAACGTCCATGTTACCACGGTTCATGTTTCTGTTATCAATGCCGCGATGCATGTTGTTGCCACCTCTGCTTCTGTTGTCATGAATGCCTGGACGCATGGATGGACCACGGTGCTCACCTCTTGGCAGAGCTCTTACGGCCTGACGGTGCATGTGGAATCTGTCATGGTAGTAGTTGTGAATGTGGTAGTGACCACCTACATAGTGATGATAGATTCTTGGAAGACCGTAGAAGAAATGGGTATGTGCATAGTAATTATAGATACCGAATGCCCAACCGCCACGGTAGATGTATGCAGGACGGAGGAAATACTCACGTGCCAGGAAATAATCCCACTGCCAATCATAGAGAACATAGCTCAGGTCTTCATAACGGCGATTGAAATAGATGTCGTATGCACTGTCGATAGGACCCAGTGCGCGGAAATAATCGTAGTTGATTTCATATACGTCGTCAATCTGATCTTCGGTCAGGTAAAGTTCGTATGCCATCTTGTCGGTCAGGAAGCGTGCCTCTTCGCGTGAGCGCTGTGCGCTGAGTGCATTTGCGTTTACACAGAATGCAGAAACTGCCAACATTGTCAAGATAACCTTTTTCATATCTATAGTTTTAAATTGTTATTATTTCTTTTTCACATTGCAAAGATACGGCGGGAGATTTCCTATGGCAAGAGAAAATCCCTAAAAGCAGAGGGGATTTTCCCTATTCTTGCAAAACAAAAAGAAGAGATCTGAATAATCCAGACCTCTTCTTTTCTCTGTATAGATGACTTAACTTTATCTTAACCAGTTCTTTAGGCGTTTTACAGCTTCCATGCAATCTTCGTGCTGGCCAAATGCTGTAAGACGGATGTAACCTTCTCCTGAAGGTCCGAAACCTACACCAGGGGTACTTACCAGATGTGCATCGTAGAGCATTTTCTCAAAGAAGTTCCAGGAGGTTTCTCCGTTTGGTGTCTTGAACCAGATGTATGGCGCATTTTCTCCGCCAAAACATTTGATGCCCAGACTGGTCAATGCTTCACGAAGCAGCTTGGCGTTGTTCATGTAATAATCTATAGTGGCTTTCACCTGTTTCTTTCCTTCTTCTGTATAGATGGCCTCGGCACCACGCTGGGTAATGTAGGATGCACCATTAAACTTGGTACATTGACGACGGTTCCAGAGCTGGTTCAGCGCAACCTTCTCTCCGTTGGAATCCAGTGCGGTGACTTCTTTTGGTATGACAGTATAGCCGCATCGGACTCCGGTAAATCCTGCAGTCTTGGAATAGCTGTGGAACTCAATGGCACATTTCTTTGCACCTTTAATTTCATAGATAGAGTGAGGAATATCCGGATCCTGGATAAATGCTTCATAGGCTGCATCGTAGAGTATGAGGCAATCGTTTTCCAAGGCATAGTCTACCCACTTTTTCAGTTCGGCGCGGGTAATGACGGTTCCTGTCGGGTTATTTGGATAGCAGAGATAAACAAAATCCAGACGCTTGTTTGGAATTTCCGGGATAAAGTTGTTCTCTGCATTGCATGGCATGTAATGAACATTGCTCCAGTGTCCGTCGGCCTGATATTCTCCGGCTCTTCCTGCCATGACATTAGAATCTATATAGACCGGATAAATAGGATCTGTTACACCAAAGATATTGTCTATGCCTAAAATGTCACAGATGTTTCCGGTATCACTCTTGGCACCATCGCTGACGAAGATTTCACTGGTCTCCAGTTTAATTCCTCGAGGCGCAAAGTCGTTCTTTATAATTGCTTCCTGAAGGAACTCGTATCCTTGCTCAGGGCCGTAACCGCGGAAAGTTTCCTTGTGTGCCAGTTCCTCTACGGCGTTCTTCATTGCTTCGATGCAGACAGGAGCCAGTGGCTGGGTTACATCACCGATACCCATACGGATCACGTCGGCGTTAGGATTCAGTGTCTTGAATGCCTTTACTTTTTTAGCTATGTCTACAAATAGATAGTTGCTTTGCAGTTTCAGAAAGTTCTCGTTTACTAATGCCATAATTGTATTCTTTGTTATTGTTCTAATTCTATTACACCTTCAAATGCTGTGGCTGCTGGACCTGTCATATAAATGTGGTTGTCTTCTTTGTTCCACTCTATCTTCAGTGTTCCTCCATCCATTTCTACTAGGGATTGGTTGCCTGCCAATTGATTGATAGCTGCTGCTACGGCTGTGGCACAGGCTCCTGTTCCGCATGCCATGGTAATGCCGGAACCTCTTTCCCATACTCTCATGCGTATACTTCCATCTTCTCTGATTTGAGCAAATTCAATGTTGCATCGCTGTGGGAAAATAGGGTGGCATTCCAGTTTCGGGCCAATCTCTGTGAGTGGAATACTCATCACATCGTCTACAAAGATGATAAAATGAGGGTTGCCCATACATACATAGGTACCAGTGAATGTCTGGCCGTCAGCTTCTATTTGTCCTGCCAGCATTCCGCCAGATGGAGTACCCAGCTGTTCTTTATTCTCCAGGATAGGTTCACCCATATTTACTGTAGCACTTTGGACAAGGCCATCGGATACCTGAAGTTCCAGCGTCAATACCCCGGCTAATGTCTCTATGGAAACGGTCTGTTTGTCTGTAAGTCTATGGTCATAAACATATTTTCCTACACAACGGATACCGTTGCCGCACATGATTCCCTCTGAGCCGTCGTTATTGAACATGCGCATGCTGAAATCTGCCTTGTCGGATTTACCAATAAGGATAAGTCCGTCGGATCCGATGCCGAAATGATAGCGGCTCCAGTCTATAGCGGCTTGGTTGGGATTGGATATGGGGTTGTCAGGAGTATAGACGTAGATGTAGTCATTGCCTGCACCATGCATTTTTGTGAAGTGAATCTTAGTTGTCATGATGTTTGTATCGATTGGTTGTATTTATCTTTTTATCTTAAAAACGTGCAAATATACATCTTTTTGAAAAAATATAAGGCTAAAACGAAATAAAAGTTTTCGTTTTAGCCTTATATTGTGTCTTTATTTTGTATTTAATCAATAAATCGTTTCTGCAAGTTACCAAATTCCTCAATTCTTCTGTCACGAAGGAATGGCCACCAGCGGCGCACGTTCTCGCTTCGTTCCATATCCACTTCTACTAACAGGTTTGCTTCTTCATGGATTGGAGCTTGTGCCAGGAGTTCGCCTTGCGGACCTGCCACAAAGCTGCTACCCCAGAACTGGATACCGTTAGTCTGTCCAGAAGGGTCTGGTTCAAGGCCGACACGGTTTACGGTAATGACTGGCAGGCCATTGGCTACGGCATGTCCTCGTTGGACAGTTATCCAGGCTTCGCGCTGACGTGCCTGTTCCTGAGGGGTATCACTGCTTTCATATCCGATGGCAGTAGGGTAGATAAGGAGTTCTGCACCCTGAAGTGCCATTAAACGGGCTCCTTCTGGATACCACTGGTCCCAGCATACTTGTACTCCCAGTTTTCCGACAGAGGTCTGGATAGGGTGGAAGCCTAAGTCGCCTGGGGTAAAATAGAACTTCTCGTAATAGGCAGGATCATCGGGAATGTGCATCTTGCGATATTTGCCGGCAATGCTTCCGTCCTTTTCAAAGACAACAGCTGTGTTGTGATACAATCCGGCAGCTCTCTTCTCGAATAGGGAGGTTACCAGTACAATGCCATATTCTTTTGCCAGTTCACCATAGAATGCAGTTGAAGGACCTGGAATTGGTTCTGCAAGGTTAAAGTTTTCTGTGCTTTCTACCTGGCAGAAATAAAGTGAGTTGTGCAGTTCCTGCAGAACAATCAGTTCTGCACCTTGTTCTGCCAGTGAAGCGATGTTCTGGCGCAGTTTCTGCAGGTTTTCTGTCAGGTTCTCAGTATTGGACTGTTGTACCAGTCCTATCTTAATCTTTCTCATATACCTTATTTAATGTAGTATTGAATACTTCTTCTGGGAATTGCATGGTCACACAATGCAAGGATCCATGCTGCTTAATGAGTGCTTCGCAGTTAATTCCTACTATTTCACGGGTAGGGAAGGCTTCTTGTAGAACGGCAGCAGCCTGAGTATCATTTTCTGGCTGGTTATAAGTAGGGTATAGAACCGCCTTGTTCATGATCAGGAAATTGGCGTAAGTTGCCGGAAGACGCTCTCCGTCAACAATGACAGGATCTGCCATAGGCAGAGGGAGAAGACGGTATGGATTTCCTTCCAGTGTGCGGAAGGTCTTCAGCTGTGCTTCCATTTTCTGTAGCTCGTCATAATGCTCGTCATTCGGATTCAGACATTGTACATAGACAATGGTATCCATGGGGCACAGGCGGGCTAGGGTGTCTATATGACTGTCTGTATCATCGCCTGCCAGATAGCCATGGTCCAGCCACAATACCTGCTTGAGGTTAAACTCGTTCATGAGACGAGACTCAATCATGTCTTGAGAGAGGGTGTCGTTTCTGTTTGGAGACAACAGACATTCGCTGGTAGTGAGCAATGTTCCGCATCCGTCACTTTCTATAGAACCGCCTTCAAGCACAAAATCCAGACAACTCTTGTAGGTACCAGTCAAGATACCTGCTTCTGCCATTCGACGGCAAATCTGGTTATCCAGATTGGCTGCAAACTTCATGCCCCATCCGTTGAACTGGAAATCCAGTAATTGGGCTTCTTTTTCTGTTCTAAGCGTAATGAAACCGTGATCACGTGCCCAGGTGTCATTGGTTGCACATTTGAAAAGGTACACATTCTGCATGTCACCCAGCAGTTCCTGAACTTTTTCTGGTTCTGGAGTTACGATGAGCAGAGGTTGACGGCAGGAAATCTCCCTGGCCAGATTGATGTAGCATGCAGTTACTTCTTCCAGCATATAAGCCCAGTCTGTTCCTTGGTGAGGCCAAGTAAGCTGAATAGCACTTTGGTTCTCCCATTCTGCTGGGAGGTATCTGCTCTTAATCTTTTTCTGAGTAGCGAAGAACTCTGTCGCGCTGATTCTGAGTGTTTTATCTTCGTCCTCTTGTTTAATTGAATATGCAATTAATCCCATTTTTCTTATTTTTACATGCAATATTCGTGAAAAAAAGCCACATGTGCAAGTAAAAGGTGTGATTTCCCCATGAGGTATAGGGAAAATCCCTTTTTATTTTAGGGATTTCAATTTTTGGGAAGGAGAAAAACGGCTTATCTTTGCATCAGAAACAAAAAGATATTAGTAACACTTTAAAACATACGATTATGAAAAGAATGATTTTATCTCTCATGTTGGTTGTAAGTGTAGTTAACGTATTTGCAATGACCAAGTCACGTGCTCGTCAAGAAGCATGGTTCCTGACCGACAAGATGGCTTACGAACTTCTTCTTACCGAAGGTCAGATTGAAGATGTGTATGAAATCAATTACGACTATTTCCGTTCCTTGTCTTCATATAATCATGTCTACACATTTGAGGCTAATCGTCGTATGGATTATCTGGCCTATGTTTTGACTCCATGGCAGTGGCGCAAGTTCCAGACTATCTTGGATTTTGTTAATCCTGTCAAAGTTGTGAACCGTGCATGGCATTTTGTTATCTATAGCCGTTACGACCGTGGTTTCCACTATTATAACAAGCCATACGCATATACTCATTACAAGGGTCTTAACATGAATAACCTGAGCTATTACAAGAATCGCCAGAAAATGCATGTGGAGAATGTAAATAAGAAGGCAAACATCCGTCCACAGGTGAATGGTTTGCATAATAATAAGAATAACAGCAATAAGAACAACTATAATAAGAACCAGGTTAATAAGAATCAGGCTAATAAGAACCAGAACAACATGCACCAGAACAATAAGCCAAACGGTTCACAGCAGAATGTTCACCAGTCAAACCGTGTAAACAACACTCGCACTACTGGCCGTACCACTAATACTGGTTCACGTTCAAACAATAAGAGAAACAACTGAACTCTATAGCCAATATAAAAAAAGGGTCGTTCTCAAAACGAGGACGACCCTTCTTTGTTTATGTTAGTTTTTATTTCTTCAGAGCAGCGACAGACTCCTTTAAAGAGGCAATCTTGCTTTCTGCATCAGCCTGCTTTTTCTTCTCCATTTCAACAACTTGAGCAGGAGCATTAGCCACGAACTTCTCATTGCTTAACTTCTTCTGGATACCCATGAGGAAGCCTTCCAAACGCTTGATTTCTGCTTCAGCCTTGGCAATCTCTGCATCAACATCAATCAGGTTACCCATTGGGATAGCGTATTCTGTGGTACCTACCATGAAAGTTAGTGTACCCTCGCTCTTGCTGGTAACAGTCTTGATTTCTGTGATGTTTGCCATTTTCTGGATCATAGCGTTGTAAGCCTCACATGGATTGCTTTCTACAACTTCCAGCGTAAGGTTTTCACGTGGAGAGATGTTCTTCTGCTGACGGATGGCACGGATGCCAACCACTACTTCCTTCACTTTCTCAATGTCGGCAACCAACTGCTTGTCTGCCTCTGTTGGCGCGCTGAAGTTCATGGTCTGAACCATCAGGCTTTCGCCTTCCTTACGCTCTTCGAGTGCCTGCCACAACTCTTCTGTAATGAATGGCATGAATGGGTGGAGCAGTTTGAGCAGTGCATCGAAGAAGTTCAATGTGCTCTGGAAGGTAGCCTTGTCAATAGGCTGACCGTATGCTGGCTTGATCATTTCCAGATACCAGCTAGAGAACTCATCCCAGAACAGCTTGTAAACAGCCATCAAAGCTTCGCTCAAACGATACTTGGTAAATAAGTCTGCTACTTCGGCAGCAGTATTGTTCAACTGAGCATTGAACCACTCGCATGCAATCTTACATTCTTCTGGCTGAGCGATTTCAGCAACTTCCCATCCCTTTACCAGACGGAAGGCATTCCAGATCTTGTTGTTGAAATTACGACCTTGCTCACACAAGCTGTCGTCAAACAGAATATCGTTACCTGCAGGTGCACTCAGCATCATACCCATACGTACACCATCTGCACCGTACTTCTCAATCAGTTCCAGTGGGTCAGGAGAGTTGCCCAAAGACTTACTCATCTTGCGGCCAAGCTTGTCGCGTACAATACCAGTGAAATATACGTTGCGGAATGGGATCTGCTTCTGGTATTCACAACCTGCCATGATCATACGGGCTACCCAGAAGAAGATGATATCTGGACCAGTAACCAAGTCTGCAGTAGGGTAGTAATAGTTGATTTCCTCATTGCCTGGGTTGTTGATACCGTCGAACAAAGAAATTGGCCATAACCATGAAGAGAACCAAGTATCCAATGCATCCTCGTCGCGAGTGAGCTGATCTGCAGTTACGCTTGGGTCAATAGCCTGGGCTTTCTTCAATGCCTCTTCCTCATTCAGAGCCACTACGAAACGCTCTTCACCTTCTGCTGTTTCTGGCAGGAAGTAAGCAGGAATACGATGACCCCACCACAGCTGACGGCTGATACACCAATCCTGAATATTCTCCAACCAGTTCTTGTAAGTGGTGACATATTTCTGTGGGTAGAACTTAAGCTCGCCATTCAGTACAGGTGGAAGAGCAATGTCTGCCATGTGCTGCATGGACAGGAACCACTGCTTGCAGAGACGTGGCTCTACGGCAGTATCCTGGTTACGCTCGCTATAGCCCACCTTGTTGTCATAATCCTCAATGTGATCCATCAGACCTGCAGTCTCCAAATCCTTGGCAATCTGCTTGCGGACATCCATTCGGTCCTGGCCGACATACATTCCTGCAGCTTCACTGATAGTACCGTCAGGGTTAAAGATATCAATGGTCTCCAGGTTGTGAGTCTTACCCAAGTTATAGTCGTTAACATCGTGTGCAGGAGTAACCTTCAGACAACCGGTACCGAACTCGATGTCTACATAACGGTCTTCGATGACAGGGATGACACGGCCAACCAATGGAACAATTACTTTGTGACCCTTGAGCCAGTGGTTCTTTACGTCCTTTGGATTGATACACATAGCGGTATCACCCATGATGGTTTCTGGTCGGGTAGTAGCAACAATAGCATAGTAGCCCTTTTCATCCTTGTGGAATACTTCGCCTTCCTCACCGGTCAGTACTACCGGATTTTCCTCTGCATCAGCTACATAGTATTTCAAATGGAAGAGCTTAGATTTTTCCTCGCGATAAATTACCTCTTCGGTAGAAAGTACGGTCTGAGCCTTTGGGTCCCAGTTGACCATGCGCAAACCGCGGTAAATAAGCCCCTTGTCGTAAAGGTCACAGAAAACCTTCAATACAGATTCGGAACGCTTCTCATCCATGGTGAAAGCGGTACGGTCCCAATCGCATGAAGCACCCAGCTTACGCAGCTGCTTCAGGATAATGCCTCCGTGCTCATCGGTCCACTCCCAAGCGTGTTTCAAGAACTCTTCACGGGTCAGGTCGCGTTTCTTGATACCCATGCTAGCCAGTTTGTTTACAACCTTTGCTTCGGTTGCAATAGAAGCGTGGTCAGTACCTGGTACCCAGCAGGCATTCTTGCCTTCCATGCGGGCACGGCGAACCAGAATATCCTGGATGGTGTTATTCAACATGTGACCCATGTGAAGTACACCGGTTACGTTTGGTGGAGGGATAACTATTGTGTATGGCTCACGGCCGTCAGGCTTAGAGCTAAACAGCTTATTGTCAAGCCAATATTGATACCATTTGCCTTCAACATCAGCTGGATTGTATTTACTTGCTAATTCCATGATTATGATTTTTTTTTGTATTTTTTACTTTCGGGGCGCAAAATTACAAAAAATGAAAGAAAAATAAGAATAGATTTAAATAAATTAGGTATTAGAACTGAAAATACTGTTTTGCATTGTTGTAGCAAATATCTTCTATCATGTCATTGACACGTTTTTCCTCGTAGCCAATATAAGGTATTTCTCCGTTTTCAATGTCGGTACCAATAAGGTTACAAAGCGTACGTCTGAAGTATTCATGACGAGGATAGCTTAAAAACGAACGACTATCAGTCAGCATACCCACAAAACGACTCAGTAAACCCAATGCGGAAAGTGCATTCATCTGCTTCTGCATACCGTCTTTCTGATCCAGGAACCACCATCCGGAACCCCACTGGATCTTCCCAGGTATACTGCCATCTTGGAAGTTACCTATCATTGTGGCAATCACTTCATTAGCACAAGGATTGATGTTGTATAGAATAGTCTTTGCCAATTTGCCTTCACTGTTTAGCTTGTCCAGAAATTGGGCACACTGCTTTGCTGTGTTACATTCTCCAATAGAGTCAAAGCCTGTATCTGCTCCAATTAGTTTGAACATTTTCGAATTGTTGTTTCGTATAGGACCGTAATGATACTGCTGTGTCCATCCTGATTCTGCATCTTGAACACCAAAGATATAGAGCATGCAACTCTTGAATTTCCGGTTCTCCAAATCGGTTGGTGCGGTTCCTGCATATACTTTGTCGAAAATGGAAGCTATTTCTGCATCGGTATATTCTTCTGCATAGAACTCCTCGATGCCATGGTCAGACAATTTGCATCCCATTGAGGCAAAGAAATCATGACGTTTCTGAATGGCATCTACGAAGTCGTTGAAGTTGCTGATCTTTACTCCTGCAACTTCTGACAATTTCTCAACATAGGTCCGGAATGCAGAAGGGTTTTCTATGGCCATGGCCTTGTCTGGTCTCCAGGTAGGAAGCATTTTGATTTCCATAGTTTTATCTTCGGCTACTTGTTTATGATAGCACAAAGAATCGATAGGGTCATCGGTGGTACATACTACTTCAACATGGTATTTGCGCATCAGGCCGCGGGCTGTAAAACTTGGGTCGTTCAGAATCTTGTCATTGCATTCTTCAAAAATTTCTTTTGCTGTTTCAGGATTCAGTAACTTGTTGATTCCAAATGCAGTACGAAGTTCAAGATGTGTCCAGTGGTAGAGCGGATTGCGTAAGGTGTAAGGGACAGTTTCTGCCCATTTCTCGAACTTTTCCCAATCAGTAGTTTCTGTTCCAGTAATGAATCGTTCGTCTATGCCATTGGAACGCAGGGCACGCCATTTGTAGTGGTCTCCTCCCAGCCAGATTTCTGTGATAGATTTGAACTTATGATCATCGGCTACCATTTTCGGATCCAGGTGGCAGTGGTAATCAATGATGGGTAAATGAGCGGCATGCTCATGATACAGCTTTTGAGCAGTTTCTGTCTGTAACAGAAAATTACGGTCCATAAAGTCTTTCATGATTCTTCTTCTGTTTTTTTGATTTTATGGACACGAAGATACGGATTTTTCCATCTTAACCCAAAAATACATCTTATAGATGTGAGTTTCTCCTTGTTTTTTAGCTTTTATTTTGGCTATGCATTGAAAATGTACTAAATTTGCGCCGCTTAAATAGTAAATAATCTTTTAAAAACATAGAAAAATGAAGAAGTATTTTTTGATGGCAGTTGCAGCTTTGGCAATGACTGCATGTGGTGGTAACAATACTGCTGCTACCGAAGAGAATGTTGAAGGTAGTGAAGAACTGAACGCTTTGATTGAGCAGGTTAATACAGCTGCAGAGAAGATTGACGATGAGACAGCTGCACTCATCAAGAAGGCAACTGAGGGTACTGTAACCGAGGAGGAAAAGCAGACCTTGATTCAGAAACTGAAGAAGATTGGTACAGAAGTATTAGTTGGCGACAAGACCGTAGAGGCTGGCGTAGATGCAGCAAAGGCTGCTGTTGAGGGTTCTCAGGATGAGGCTAAGGCTATTGTGAATGAGGCAACCAATGGTGGTGTTGAAAAGGTAGAGGCAGCTGCAGCAAAGGTTGAGGAAACCAAGCAGAAGGTTGAGGCTGTTAAGGAAGGCGCTAACCAGCTCAAGGGAGCTATTGATGCACTGAAGAAGAAATAATCAAAGATATGTATAGAACCAAAACATGTGGAGAACTGAGATTCTCTAACGTTGGTGAGGAAGTTACACTTGCCGGATGGGTACAGCATGCCCGTAAGATGGGCGGTATGACTTTCGTTGACCTTCGTGATCGTTATGGTATTACCCAGTTGGTTTTCAATGCAGAAACTGATGCAGACCTTTGTGAGAAGAGTAATCATCTGGGTCGTGAATATGTCATTCAGGTAACAGGTTTGGTCAGTGAGCGTTCTGCAAAGAATGCTAAGATTCCTACTGGAGACATTGAAATCATCGTAAAGTCAATGAACATCTTGAATACTTCAGATGTTCCTCCTTTTACAATTGAAGATGAGAGCGATGGTGGTGATGACATCCGTATGAAATACCGCTACTTGGATCTGCGTCGTAACCCAGTTCGTCGCAATCTGGAGTTGCGTCATAAGTTTGCCTTTGAGGTTCGTCGTTATCTGGATCAGCAGGGATTCCTGGAGATTGAGACTCCAATTCTGGTTAATTCCACTCCAGAAGGTGCACGTGACTTTGTAGTACCAAGCCGAATGAACCCTGGTCAGTTCTATGCATTGCCTCAGAGCCCACAGACTTTGAAGCAGTTGTGTATGGTTGCTGGCATTGACCGTTACTTCCAGATTTGTAAGTGTTTCCGTGACGAGGACTTACGAGCAGACCGTCAGCCAGAGTTTACTCAGATAGACTGTGAGATGAGTTTCGTAGAACAGGAGGATATCTTGCAGATGTTCGAGGGCATGAGCCGTCACCTGTTCAAGCAGATTCTGAATATAGACATTCCTACTTTGCCACGTATGACTTGGGCAGATGCCATGAAGAACTATGGTAGCGACAAGCCTGATACCCGTTTCGGAATGGCATTTGTGGAATTGAAGAACAATCAGCCAGACAATGCATCTCGTGAAATTGTAGAAAGTATTTTCCCAGAAGGCTTTACTGTATTTGACGAGGCTGCCTACATTGGTGGTATCTGCTGCGAAGGTCAGGCTGTCTATACTCGTAAGCAGATCGATCAATTGACCGACTTTGTAAAGCGCCCTCAGATTGGTGCCAAGGGTCTGGTCTATGCTCGTGTTGCAGAAGATGGCAGTGTAAAGAGTTCTGTAGATAAGTTCTATTCTCAAGAAGTTCTTCAGCAGGTTGCCCAGAAGATGAATGCCAAGGCTGGTGACTTGATTCTTATCCTTTCTGGTGCAGATGCCATGAAGGTTCGCAAGCAGCTCTGTGAGCTTCGTTTAGAGATGGGTTCTCGCATGGGCTTGCGTCCTAAGGATAAGTTCTCTTGCCTGTGGGTCATTGACTTCCCAATGTATGAGTGGAGTGATGAAGAGCAGCGTCTGATGGCTATGCACCACCCATTTACTTCTCCAAAGCCAGAAGATATTCCTTTGTTGGATACAGACCCTGCAAGTGTCCGTGCAAATGCCTATGACATGGTTGTTAATGGTGTAGAAGTAGGCGGTGGTTCAATTCGTATCCACGATGCTAAGCTTCAGCAGAAGATTTTCGAAATCCTCGGCTTTACCCCAGAGCAGGCACAGCTTAAGTTCGGTTTCTTGATGAATGCATTTAAGTTTGGTGCTCCACCTCACGGCGGTCTGGCTTATGGTTTGGATCGTTTCGTCAGCTTGTTTGCTGGTTTGGATTCAATTCGTGATTGTATCGCATTCCCTAAGAACAACAGTGGTCGTGACGTCATGCTTGATGCTCCAGGCTATCTGGATCAGAGCCAACTTGATGAACTTAATCTTGTTGTAGATGTAAAAGAATAATCATAATGAAACAATTGAAGAGGCGTATCAGACATGGTGCGCCTCTTTTTTTTGTATTTACTTTTTATAAAAAAGCATTTGTTTAGTCGGCAGTACGGCCTTTTTTTCTTATATTTGCATAAATTTTGTAATTCATGGAGCAAATATTAGAAAACTTATATAAGCAGCATTATGGTGACGACTGTGTAAGTACTGTTAAACTGCAGGGGTCTGGCAGCAATCGTCATTATTATCGTCTTACTGGTCCTGCGGGTTCTGTTATAGGCGTTGTTGGCCCTTCTGTTGATGAGAACAAGACTTTCATTTATCTGGCAAAACATTTCAAAGAAAAGGGATTACCAGTACCAGAGGTATATCTGGTAAATGAAGAGTATACGCATTATATTCAGGAAGACTTAGGCTCTGTTGCCTTGTTTGATGCAATCAAGGATGGTAGAGAGAAGGGAGGAGAATACACTTCTGACCACATTGAACTTCTGAAGAGGACGATTGCGAAGTTGCCAAGCATGCAGATTGTTGGTGCTGAAGGTTTGGACTGGGATAAATGCTATCCTCTTCCATCCATGGGGCGTGCCAGCATTCAGTTCGACTTGAATTATTTCAAGTATGATTTCTTGAAGTTTACCGGTGTGGAGTTCCATGAGTTTAAACTTGAGATGGACTTCCATGCACTGGCAGATGACTTGCTGGCAGATGCAGAGAATACCTTCCTGTACCGTGATTTCCAGGCAAGAAACGTGATGTTGAAAGATGGGGAAGATCCAATGTTCATAGACTTCCAGGGTGGTCGCCGTGGTCCGATTTATTATGACGTGGCATCTTTCTTATGGCAAGCCTCAGCGCATTATTCTTCTGCACTTCGTGAATACTTGATTCAGATCTATCTTAGTGAGTTCCGTAAGTTCAAGGATGTTGATGAGAAGAAGTTCTATAAGAATTTGAATCTTTGGGTGTTGTTCCGTTTGCTCCAGGTTTTGGGAGCTTATGGTTTCCGTGGTTTGTTCGAGCGCAAGAAGCATTTTATTGACAGCATTGCCCCAGCATTGCAAAATCTGGAAAATTTGTTGGATACAAATGATTTCCCTTACCCATACCTCATTAGTGTATTGCGTCAGGTTATTGCATTGGAAAGTTTTGACTTAGGTGATGGTACCCGTATTCAGCTGCGTGAACCAAAGCCATTGACTAAGTCAAAGCCTTATGCTTCTAAATTTGACAACAAGGGTCCACTGAAAGTACGTGTCTTCAGTTTCTCCTTCTGGAAGGGAATTCCTGCCGATGAAAGTGGAAATGGCGGTGGTTATGTCTTTGATGTACGCTGTACACACAATCCAGGACGTTATGCAGAGTATAAGCATCAGACAGGTCTTGATAAACCAGTAAAGGATTTCTTGGAAAAGGATGGTGAAATTACTGTTTATCTTCGCAGTGTCTATAAGTTGGCAGACAATCATGTAGAGCGATATATCAAGCGAGGCTTTACCAGTCTGATGTTCTGTTTTGGATGTACAGGTGGTCAGCACAGAAGTGTATATGCTGCTCAGCATTTAGCAGAGCACATCAGCAAGAAATATGGTGTGGAGGTTGAACTCGTTCATCGTGAACAGGGTATTACTCAGCATTTTGAACCACATCAGGTGAAAAAGACAGAAGAAATCTTGCAAATGAATGCACGTCAGCTTCCACAAGGTTTAAGTACAATAGATTTATAAAAATAGGACTATGAAAGCAATGATTTTCGCAGCAGGCCTTGGTACTCGTCTGAAACCATTGACCGACACTCTTCCTAAGGCCTTGGTACCTGTAGGAGGAAAACCTTTGTTGCAGATTCTCATTGATCGTCTGGTTGAAGCTGGTTTTACGGAAGCCGTGATAAATGTTCATCATTTTTCTGAAAAAATCATAGATTATCTGTATTATTCCAAGCAGCAACTAAAAACGCATATTAGCGATGAAAGCGCCCAACTGTTGGAAACAGGTGGTGGAATTCGGAAAGCTGCTCGTTTTTTTGCAGACGGTGAGCCTTTCTTGGTACACAATGTGGATATTCTTCACAATGTGGATTTACACAAGTTCTATGAGGAAAATGCCTATCGGGGAGATGCTGTGCTGCTGGTAAGCCCGAGAAAGACACAAAGATATCTCCTTTTTGATGAACAGGACAATTTGGTAGGATGGACCAACATTGCGACGGGAGAGGTGAAGTCACCATTCCCTAATTTAGATCCTAAGCAATATAGAATGTATGCCTTTGGTGGTATACATATCTTTAATCCTCGTCTTTTCCAGGAGATGGATCATTGGCCGTCAAAATTTTCTATCATTGATTTTTATCTGGATGTTTGTGCGAAATATCAGATAAAAGGATGTGTGAAGGAAGATTTGCAGTTGGTTGATGTTGGAAAGTTGGATACACTAGCTAAGGCAGAGGATTTTTTGAAAAAAGAATGACAATGAAAAAGATATTCTATTTTGTGATGTTATCATTCGTCTGTGCTTCCTGTAGCCAGAAACAATCAGTAGAGGAAACAGAGACAGTAGCAAGTGACTCTATTCAGGTGGAAGAGACTCTGACTTCAACTGATGAGTATCAGCCGACACATTTCCAGAATGAACAGGATGTGCGTGCGTATCTTTGCACTCATTCTTTCAAGAGTGATGAGGACAATTTCATTTGGTTTGAGAAAAATGCGAATGAGATTATTTATGAAGATATGCCTGTGGCAGTTCAAACAGTAATATCAGAATTCAATGATACCATGGCTGTCATAAAGGGCAGTGGCATGTTAGGAGATAGTACTATAAAATACGTTTCAACCCGCACTGGCAGTTACATAGAAGATGTGAATGACGGTGTAGTTTATTGGGAACAGAAGAAAAAAAGATAATGTAAGAAGGATTCGGAATGTTTTCTAGCATTCCGAATCTTTTTCTTTGTTTTCCCTATCTTTATTTTGAAGAGAAAAAAGCATCTATAATCAGATAAATCATTTTAAATGATTAAATTTGCCTAGAGATTACAAATAAGGGATTATAACCTAATTTTATAATATTATAATACAATGAAAAAATTATTGACTTTGGCTGTAGCTGCTCTGATGTGTGCAGGTTCAGCATCTGCTCAGGAGTTGGCAAACTTCAACTTCGGTGGTCGCAAGCAGATTGTTTCTCCTGAAATTCAGGGTGACTCTGTTACTTTCCGTTTGAACGCTAACTATGCAACTGTAGTTAATCTTTACGGAAGCTGGTTGCCAGGTTATGGTGACAAGATTGAAATGCAGAAGGGACTCGACGGTGTTTGGGAAGCTAAGATTGCTCTTCCTGAGCCAGAAATCTACACTTACAACTTCATCGTTGATGGTGTTAGTGTAAATGACCCTCAGAACTACATGGTACAGCGTGATGGTACTCGTTACCTGAACATGTTGTTGGTTCCTGGTGCTCGTACCGATGCTTATAAGGAAACTGCTCATCGTGGAACCTTGGCTTACAAGTGGTATGATTCAAATATCTTGGGTATCAACCGCCGTTTGACAGTTTACACTCCTTATGGTTATGAGGCAAACCCAGGTAAGAAGTATCCTGTATTGTATCTGCTTCATGGTGCAGGTGGTGATGAGGAAGCATGGTCTTCTATGGGTCGTGCTGCTCAGATCCTGGACAACCTGATTGAGCAGGGTAAGGCTGAGCCTATGATCGTAGTTATGCCTAACGGTAACCCTAACCAGCAGGCTGCTCAGACAATGGGTCTTCCTACTTCTGATATGGACTGGCGTAACCCAGAAAACCGCAACTCTTATGTACGCAGCTTGTGCGAGGAAATCGTTCCTTTCATTGAGAAGAACTTCCGTGTAATTGCTAAGCCTGAGAAGCGTGCTATTGCAGGTTTGTCAATGGGTGGTGGACACACTATCTCTGCTTCTATCATGTATCCAAAGTTGTTTGATTATATCTGTCCTCTGTCAGCTGCTGGTGCTGCTACTGTTGAACAGCTTCAGGCTTTGAAGAAGGAAGGTGTTAAGTTGTATTGGGTAGGTTGTGGTAAGACAGACTTCTTGTGGGAAGGTAACCAGAAGCTTATCCAGAGCTTGAAGGATGCTGGTCTGGAGCACACTTTCTATGTATCAGAAGGTGGTCACATCTGGGCTAACTGGCGTCTGTATCTGCAGACATTTGCTCCACTGTTGTTCAAGTAATAACAAGAGAATTTTATAAAAAAGGAGAAATCTCTATCCCGAAGAGGATGGAGATTTCTCCTTTTTCTTTTTGCTGATTTTTCTGTTCTTGTGGCAATGAAAGGACAAATTCCCTAATCGTGGAACTTTTTTTGAATTTTAAGGAACTAAACTTTTGTATTAATGTAACATTCTCTATTTTTGTATGCAGAACAGTAAGAAAGTGTCTATCATGAAAAAGAAAATAATAAATCTCGTTGTTTGGATCTTAAAGTTTGTAGGTGGAAGTATCTTGATGATTCTTCTATATGGTATTTCTCAACTGGCAGTTATGCCTATGGAAGAAGGATCATATCTGATAGAAAATCTCTGGCTAAGAACTGCTGTAGTACTTGCAGTTTGCTTTGCCTTATTGTCAATCTATCGTTTTTTTATCCGTTTTGCTCTAAAGGAAAAAGCACGTGATATTTCAAGAAAGAAATTCTTTCCCCATTTACCTGCAGGCTTAGCTATCGGTTATTTGTATTTTCTGGCAGTGGTAGGTGTTATGGTGATATGTGGATGCTACGAAGTAGCTTCGGTTCAGTTCCCTTCAACAGGCTTGTATAGCATGCTTATACTATATCTCGTGGTTGCTGTAGGCGAGGAGGTCTTGTGCCGTGGCATCATGTTTAGAATGTTGGATGAACGCTGGGGCTTTCATGCTGCACTTGTCATTTCTGCGCTGATATTTGGTTTTATGCACTATGGTAATCCTAACAGTACTGTCTGGAGTTGTACCGCCATTGCTATAGAATCTGGTCTTATGTTTGGCGTAGCCTACAAATTATCAGGTTCATTATGGGTTCCTATAGGAATACATTGGGCGTGGAATTTTACTCAAGGTAACATTTTGGGTTTTTCAGTGTCTGGTACAGCAGAAGGTCCTTCAGTTATCACTCCACTTATCCACGGTCCTGAACTCCTTACCGGTGGTGGATTTGGTGCTGAGGCCTCCATTATCGCAACTTTATTAGGAACTTTAATTACCATTTGGCTCTATTATAAATACTATAAAATAAAACATGACAATGAAAAAGTTCTTTAATCAAGGTATCAAGCTGGTAAGCCTGATCTCTTTACTGTTGTTGAGCGGTACGTTACAGGCTCAGCCCAAGAAATATGCACCGGACTATAAATCGCCGACAACTCCAGAGGGCAGAATAGTGGTAGCTTATGTAGGAGCAGGTGGAGACGAGATGCCAGATCCTTTTGTCATGACTCACATTAACTATGCCTTTGGTCATGTCAATGAAACATTCAATGGAGTGAATATCTCTAAACCTGAGCGTCTGAAGAAGATTACAGCATTGAAACAGCAGAATCCCAACCTTAAAGTACTTATTTCAATAGGAGGATGGGGTAGCGGTCGTTTTAGTGAGATGGCTGAGAATCCTGCATATCGTAAGGCTTTTGCCAAGGATTGTGCTCGCATCATGAAGGAATATAATCTAGATGGAATTGACATCGACTGGGAATATCCGTCCAATGGTGGTGCTGGTATTTCGGAGTCTGCTGCAGATACCCATAATTACACCCTCATGATGCAGGATATTCGTAAAGCAATCGGAAAGAAGGCTTTACTAACGTTGGCATCTTCTCACACAGCCCGTTATATAGATTTCCCTAGCATTATTCCTTATATAAGTTTCGTAAACGTTATGAGCTATGACATGGGTACTCCTCCAATGGGGTGGCATAATGGTCTTTTTACCTCAGAGAAATCCCGTAGAACCAGTTGTCAGGTAGCCATAGACCGTCATGTGAAAGTTGGTATTCCTATCACAATGATTACAATGGGACTTCCATTCTATGGACGTGGAGGTAGAGGATACGACAACTATTTGGATTGGAAAGTCTATGTAGATTGGAAGAAGACAGGAAAGCTTCAAGAAAAGGGTTTAACCGAAGAATGGGACGATGTAGCAAAGGTTCCTTATTTGGTTGGAAAAGATGGTATTCCTGCTTATACTTTTGAAAACGAGAAATCACTAAAACTTAAGTGTGATTATATTAAGGAACGTAATCTTTTAGGAGGCATGTACTGGGAATATACATGTGACGATGAACAGGGCACAATGAGAAACCTTGTTCGTGATCAATTGTTGAAATAAAATTTATTTTTTCAAAGCAACTAATCGTACACCACTGAATATAAGTAGAATAGCCAGTGCCTGCATCCAGCCAAACAGTGCTAATCCCATGCAGGTGCTGGCTATTGTAGCTACTATAGGCTGTACATAGTTGTACACACTGACTTGGGTAGGCGTAAGGCTTTTTTGACCTCTCATCATCAGTAGGTATGAGAGGAATGTACAAGCAATGACAACAAAGGAAACTTCTGCCCAAGTCTTAAGTGTGATTTCTGTCCATGCCAAATCGGCTAGTGAAGAGGCTGTAAATGGCATGATGGCTATGGAGGAGAACAGAAACATCCATTTCATGCAGGTAACGGTGCTATATCTTTTTACTAATCCTTGGTAGAGTGCCAAGTAGCTTGCAAAACTAAATTGGGCAATCATGCAAAGAATGTCTCCCCAAATGTTACCTTCACCAGTAGAGCCAGAAACGCTTCCTATAATTAGGCTTATAGCGCCGGTAATACCACACACCATACCAAAGGTTTTTGTCAATGTGAGCCGCTCATGCATGAAAAGAATACCTAGGATAAGCGTAAAGATAGGCATGCTAGTGGTAACAATGCTTGAGTTGATAGGGGAGGTTAGGCTTAAGCCAACAATAAAGCAGCATTGATTAAAGACGATACTTTGTAGACCTGCAAAAAACAGTAGAAACAAATCTCTTCTGCTTACCTTTTCACTGGGTGTAAAAAAAGAAGCAATCCAGAAACAGATAGCTGCTCCAAAAACACGGAAGCTCACCATGTTGAAACCTGAGATACCGTGTGTCATGGCATCTTTACCAATAGGAGACATCAGTCCCCAAACCACTTCTGCACCCAACATGCAGAGGTGTCCTATCCATAAATCAGAAAGTCTTTTCTTCATACGGAGTGCAAAGATAAGGAATAAATATGGGTGTTGCAAATGCGAAAAAAGGAGCATTGTAAAAATGCTCCTTTTTCTCTATAAGTATGTTATTGTTATTACTCCCACTCAATTGTTGAAGGTGGTTTTGAAGAGATATCATAGCAAACGCGGTTTACGCCTTTTACCTTGTTGATGATCTCTGTACTAACCTTAGCCATGAAATCATATGGCAGGTGTGCCCAGTCGGCAGTCATTGCATCGGTGCTGGTTACGGCACGCAGAGCGACAGGATTCTCATAGGTTCGTTCATCGCCCATGACACCTACGCTGCGAACTTCTGAAAGCAGAATAGCGCCAGCCTGCCAGATCTGGTCATAGAGAGAAACCTCAATTTCACCATCCTTCATGTCGGCAGGAACACCTGCAGCCAAAACGCTGCGAGCTTCTTCGCCCTTCAGTTTAACCTTATATTCGCGCAAGCCACGGATGTAGATATCATCTGCATCCTGAAGGATACGAACCTTTTCACGAGTAATGTCACCCAAAATACGTACAGCCAAACCAGGGCCTGGGAAAGGATGACGTGTGATGAGATGCTCTGGCATGCCCATAGAACGTCCTACGCGGCGAACCTCATCCTTGAACAACCACTTTAGCGGCTCGCAAAGACTCAGCTTCATTTCCTCAGGAAGACCACCTACATTGTGGTGACTCTTGATGACTTTACCGGTAATATTCAAGCTCTCAATGCGGTCAGGATAAATAGTACCCTGAGCCAACCATTTTACTTCACCTTCGTTGCCCCCTTTGCTTTCTGCGATGATGCGCTTAGCTTCTGCGTCAAATACTTCCACAAAGTCGCGGCCAATAATCTTACGTTTTTTCTCTGGTTCCTTTACGCCTGCAAGGTCACCGAGGAATTTCTCGGAAGCATCTACACCTACAACATTAAGTCCAAGACATTCATAGTCTTTCATAACGTCTGTAAATTCGTTCTTGCGAAGCATGCCATGATCTACAAAGATACAGGTAAGCTGCTTTCCGATAGCCTTATTCAGCAAAACTGCAGCAACAGAAGAGTCAACACCTCCTGAAAGACCCAAGATAACTCGGTCATTTCCAACTTGTTCCTTGAGTTCCTTAACAGTCATCTCAACAAATGCGTCGGCACTCCAGTCCTGACGGCTACCACAGACATCTACTACGAAGTTCTTTAACAAGAGTGTACCCTGAAGAGAATGGAATACCTCTGGATGGAACTGTGTTCCAAAGATAGGCTTGCCGTTCAAATCTTCATTCTGGGCAGGATCCAGATAATATGCTGCATTCTGAACAGTTTCTGTAGAAGCAACTACGTGTGCACCTTCAGGAATACGGGTAATAGAGTCACCGTGGCTCATCCAAACCTGAGAATGAGCATCGAATCCTTTGAACAATGGGCACTCTGTGTCTACAAACTGAAGGTTCTGGCGACCATATTCGCGTGTACCTGCACTCTCAACCTTACCGCCATAGATGTGGCTCATGTACTGAGCACCGTAGCAGATGCCCAGAATAGGTAAGCGTCCACGGATTTTGGAAAGATCTACATGGAATGCATCCTCTGCATAGCAGCTCAGTGGTGAGCCGGAGAGGATAACACCTATTACCGATGGATCATCGTGTGGAAACTTGTTGTAAGGCAGAATTTCGCAGAAAGTGTCGAGCTCACGGACACGACGGCCAATCAACTGAGTGGTCTGTGAACCGAAGTCGAGGATAATGATTTTCTGTTGTTCCATATCTTATATATTATATAATGGTGCAAAGATAGTATTTTAATTTCGATTTTGCACCATATTCAGGGTTGAGATTTCTTTTATTTGCGGAGAGTCAGATTTTGCTCAGCCACATTCCACCCTTCAACCATTAGCTTTGCACCCTTTGGAAGAGTCGTTTCTCCAAGGTTACATTCTATTGTCTTACAGCTATTAGGTTCCATGGACAGATAGTTTTCAGAATAGAGGGCTGGAGTTATGAGTTGGCCGCTCTTGTCCTTAATTGCGAGACGCAGGAAGAAAGCCACTGCTTGTGACGGATTCTCTATGGTAATGATGATTTTACTCTCCTCAACAACAGTCTTGACAACCGGTTTGATTATAGGTAGAGTAGATAGTTTCTTATAGTCTCCATAAGTCTTTAATGGAGTCATAATCCAGTCGCTTTTTCCCCAATCGTGTTCATCTGGCTTGGCTGTTAACACATAGTCATTGAGGACAGTCTTTCCATTTTCATCTGTCAACTCCAAGAACAGGAATGCATTGTCTGCAATGGCATTCAGCTTAAAGACTTTAGCAGGTTTTCTTGGGGCAGAAGTTATTTCCTTGTTCTCCTCTGCCAACAGTTCACCGTTTATTCCATAAACTTTCATGGTTGCTTTCAGCACATGGTTCTCCTGAGTGTCATTCACAACCCAAATGTTATCAGCATAATCGTAGATGAGCTGGCAAGGCTCATTTCCTTTCTTGACAGAATAATAAGATGCGTTAGGTACCAGATAATGATCGTAAAGTTGCCAGTAAAGACCTGGACGAGCTGCATTTAGCATCCACTGAATGATACCAGTAGTATGTGGTTCTCTCACACGGAAAGCTTCAAACATGGCACGGGTACTTTCATAATTTGCCAAATCTGCCTTGTGAAGGAAATCTTCCAGACTTGCAGGCTCTCCGTATCTTCCACTAACAATATCCTGCAGAACATCTACTTTGCCCATGTTGGTGTTTGATGCAGTACAATGATAGTTCCAAACTTCTGAAACAGGCCATGGATTTGTTCCAAGCATGCGAATGAGCGATTCCTTTTGAGGCAATTGTGCACCGATGCCAGTCTCTGTGTTGAAACCTACAGCACCACCTACAGCACGCTTGTCGTACCAGTAGGAAGGAGCCACGTAGTTATAAGGACCTTCCATCTTCATGCCTGCAGAACCAGATAGTGTACTTTCCAGTTTCTTTGCAGATGTTACCAGAGGGCGGGTAGGATCAATTTGACGAAGAATTTCGTTATAGTCACGTTCCAAAGCTTCGGTAGGGAGTTTGTCGCTACCTACAAACCAACATATAATGCTTGGGTGGTTTCTCAGCCACAGCACCTGGTCTGTCATGTACTGACCCATTAAAAATCTGTCGCTTTCAGAAAGCAGGCCACCATAGATTTCGTCACAGTGCTTACCTAAGTATTCGTCCCATTCCCAGTGGCAAGTCCAACCAGGAAGAACCAGAATTCCTTTCTTGTCACAAACATCGAACACAAATTGTGATGTACCCCAAATGTTCTCCATACGGATAGCATTCATGTTCATGTCCACTACATAGTCTATTTGTGTTTCATAGCGTTTCTCATCGTCGCGCATGAAAATGTCATCGGTCCATCCACCACCTCTTACTAACACCTGTTTTCCGTTTAAGGTGAAGCCACGGAAACCTTCTTTGGTATAATAACTTCCAATTTCGCGTATGCCGAAAGTTGTTTCGGCCTGGTCTGTTGTGCTCTGTCCTACTTTAAATTCCAATTGCATGTCGTATAACTCAGGAGAACCCATTTGACGGCACCACCAAAGTCTTGGATTGACTACATGAAGTTCTTTGACCATATCAGAATTCAAACGGACAGTCCGTTTTTCTCCAGCCTTCAAGGTTACAGGATAGTGGAATTCCTTCCCGTCGTATCTGCCTACCAGTGTTCCCTGTACATCATGTGATGATAGGTTTGTCAAATCTGCGGCAACATGCAGCCATGCTTCCTTAAGAGTTACTGTATTCACTTCGCTAGATACGCCAGCGTTTTGTAGAAGAACATCACCACAAGTATGAATGGTTACCGGTCTGAAAATACCCATACTCTCATCGGCAGGTCTAGGATTCCAATCCACATATCCTGCATTTGGTTCACCTTTCTGGGCACGGAAAACTTCAATCTCAAGAATATTGTTTTCTTTTACAAAATTAGTAATGTCTAAAGAGTGTCTTCTGTAAGTTCCATAAATATTATTCTTGTCTGCAATGAGCTTTCCGTTTAAAAAAACATTTGCTCGATAGCTGATGCCATCTAACTGTAAAAAAACATGTCCTTTTAAATCATTAGGATCCAGGCTAAATTCTTTTGAATAACGGAAGGAACTGTCAAAGCGTGAACGGTCAATGGTTTTGTATGCCATTCCTTCCAAAATGCCGGGATATTCTCCATTTGCTGTAAGAACTCCCATGACTGTTGATGGAACAGAAGCTTTATAGGTTCCGTTTAAAAGCCATCCGTCGGTTAGCTTGATGTCTTTTGCGTAAAATGGTAAAGGCAATAGAGCTAAGATTGCCAATAATTTGAGGTTTTTCATGTTAAAGATTTATTTTGGTTTGAATCATTCGTTACATAACATAGCTGCACCCAGAAGTGCGATGTCTGCGGTTGTTGAAGGTATGATTTTAAGCTGAGCTACAGACATAGGATATGGAAACTCTTTCACGCTTTCCCACATGCTCTCTTTAAAGAAAGGATAGGCATTTGCGATGCTTCCTCCTAAAACAATGGCTTCAGGGTCAAAACAAAACATGGCTGCTTTAATTAGGTTTCCTAAATGCTTGCCCATATTTTGCCATGCTTCCAAAGCTTCTTGATTGTTCTCTTGGGCCAGTTCTGCCATTTCTTTTCCTGTCTTTCCATAAAATCTAGGAAAAAATGAACTACTGCAATAATGTTCATAGTCAGAGTCTAAATAGGGTAGTGAACCTATTTCGCCTGCGCCAGTGTTTTTCCCATTGTAGAGCTTATTTCCAATGATTACTCCTGCGCCGACTCCAGTTCCAAGTGTTATTCCAAGCAAGTCTTGGAATGGCCTACCTTCTGCACATTTTGCGACTCCTAATGCAAAACAGTTTGCGTCGTTGTTCAAGCAAGTCTTTACGTGAAATCGTTCTTCTAAGATTGCCTTTAATGGCACTTCTTGCCAAGAAGGAATATTTGCCACGTTATATACGATTCCTTTTTCAGGATCTACGACAGATGGAATACCTGCACCAATTCCAGAAATGTCTTTGCTCATCAAAGGAGATATGAGTTCACAAAGTGCTTCAACGACTTCTTCTTGTGTTCCATGTGAAGGGCATGGAATTTGCTTTTTCTCAATGATGTGTCCATCTTGAACTAAAGCAGCTCTGATGTTGGTTCCTCCTAAATCAATACCTATAATCATTGTTGTATATTTTTGTTTGAAATGTCGGTTTTAATAGGTTCAATATGTAGCATGATGTGTGTAGAATGGCCGAATTCTGCACGTAATGTCCTCTCTATTTCTGTTGCATGAATGTGCGATTCTTCTAATGAAATTTCTCCAGGAAGACGCAGATGCATTTCTATGGCAATGATGCTGCCAATACGTCGGGTGTGAAGGTTATGTACATCGCGCGCAAGGGGATCTTGGTAAACCAGTTCTACTATTCTGTCTTCAATTTCATTTGGAAGACTCTCTTCTAACAGTTCTCCTGAAGCTTGGCGCAATAATTTCATAGCTGTCAAAAAAATCATAATGCTGACTATAACGGCAGCTATGGGATCTAATACAGCCCATTTGCTTCCGAATAAAATTGCACCTCCAATACCGAATGCTGTTCCAATAGAAGAGAAAGCGTCACTACGATGATGCCAGGCATTTGCTTCCAAAGCTTGCGAATTTACCTCTTTTGCAACTTTGTTTGTAATTCTAAAAACCCATTCTTTAAGAAGAATGCTTACCAATGCAGCCAATAATGCGATTAACTCAGGAGCTTCTTGGGGGTTGCCTTGAAAAAAACGGATGATCTTTTCTATGCCATCCCATCCTAGTAGGATGCTAATCACGACGAGTGCCATGCCGATAATGGATGTTGCTATAGTCTCGTATTTACCATGTCCATAATCATGGTCATGATCTGCAGGCCTGCTGCTTAATCTGACTAAGGCAATTACCACAATATCAGTTAGAAAATCGCTTAGGGAGTGAACGGCATCGGCAACCATAGCTGAAGAATGTCCGAGTATTCCAGCTGCAAACTTCAGCAACAATAAAAGGCCATTTATAATGCTGCCTGACAGTGTAATTCTATATATTCGTTGGTCGCGTGTCGTTGATTCCATTTCTTTATCAAACGTTTTATTATCACAAAGATAGGCCAAAAAATATGTCTTTCCAAATTTTGGAACAAAAAAAAGAAATTCACATCAGATCGATGGATAATATCAAACATAATGAAGGGCTATCTTTTTTGCCATCTTGCAAGAATGTACTATATTTGCAAGGAAAAAACATAAAATAATGAGAAAGGTAATAGGAATAGGAGAAAGTGTCCTGGACATTGTATTCAAAAATAGCCAGCCCCAAAGTGCAAATCCTGGAGGATCTGCATTTAATGCGATCATTGCAGTGGGAAGATGTGGAGTTCCCTGTTGTTTCCTGACAGAAATGGGTGATGATCTGGTGTCTGGATTTACCGGAGAGTTTATGGAAAAAAATGGGGTTGATTCCAGTTTTGTGACACATATTCCCAATAGCAAGAGCCGTATTTCCTTAGCTTTTCTGAATGAGAAGAATGATGCCCAGTATCAGTTCTATCGTGATCCGGAGCCAGAAAATCTTGTGTATGCTATGCCTGATATACAGGAAGAAGATTTGGTTCTTATCAGTTCTTTCTATGCAGTGAACCCTGCCATTCGATATAGAGTACAGCCTTTTCTGAAAATGGCAAAGAAGAAGGGTGCCATGATTTATTATGATGTCAATTTCCGTCCAAGTCATGCAAATTCTGTACAGGCCGTATTGCCTAGTGTTCAAGAGAATTTTTCAATGGCTACGGTTGTAAGGGGGTCAATCGATGATTTTAAGGTTTTATATGAAATTTCCGATGCCGGGCAAATCTATCAGGATATTGTGGCTCCCTATTGTAAGAATTTAATTTTGACAGATGGCCCAAATCCTGTTCGTATCTTTACGCCTACTGTGGAAATTGAGATAGCTGTTCCCCAAATAAAGACAGTGAGTACCATTGGTGCCGGAGATAACTTCAATGCTGGCGTTTTATGCTATCTATATAAGAATGCTATAAGTAAAGATAGGGTGTCGAAGTTGTCATCCAAGGAATGGGAGAATTTGCAAAAATTTGCTCAATCCTTTGCAATAGAAGTCTGTCAAAGTATAGAAAACTATATCTCGCCAGAATTTGCAAAAAGAGTCATGAAATAAAAAAAGCGCCAGTTCCTTGGGAGCTGGCGCTTTCTCTATGTAAAGAAATTTATTTCTGATTCTTCAACAGATCACGAATTTCAGTCAACAGCTTTTCTTCTGCTGATGGTTCTGGTTCTGGTTCTGGAGCAGCAGGAGCTTCTTCTTCCTTTTTCTTTGTCATATCAGTCATCTTGTTGATTGCTTTTACCATCAGGAAAACAGACAGGGCAATGATAAGGAAATCGATGACATTCTGTACAAATGCACCATAATTCCAGGTAACAGCCTCCTGAACAACTTCTTCGCCTTCCATAACAGCTTCTTTCAGGACAACCTTTAAGTCGGATGTGTTAACACCACCTACGCATAATCCAACGATAGGCATAATGATGTCTGAAACTACAGAAGTTACAATTTTACCAAAAGCACCGCCGATGATAACACCGACTGCCATGTCAACGACATTGCCTTTCATGGCAAATGCCTTAAAGTCGCTAAGAAATCCCATTGTGTATAAAAATTTAAAAAATCATTAGATAATTAATTGCAAAGATAGAACATTTTTTAAAGATGCAATGTGTAAATAGCAAAAAACGTTTTTTTTCATTCTTTTTTTTAAAAAATATGTGTAATTCGTTCCTTATATTAAATATTTCACTAATTTTGTAGTCGGAAATTTTGTAAATATCACTTTTATTAACACATAAAAATTTAATTCAATGACAAAAGTAGCTATTAACGGTTTCGGCCGTATTGGTCGTCTGGCTTTCCGTCAGATGTTTGAGGCAGAGGGTTATGAGGTAGTTGCAATCAACGATTTGACCTCTCCAAAGATGTTGGCACACCTGTTGAAGTATGATACTGCTCAGGGTGGTTTCTGCGGTAAGTTCGGTGAGAACAAGCACACTGTAGAGGCAACTGAGGATTCTATCATCGTTGACGGTAAGGAGATCAAGATCTCTGCTGAGAAGGACGCTGCAAACTGCCCATGGGCTGCAAACGACGTTGATGTTGTTTTGGAGTGCACCGGTTTCTATACTTCTAAGGAGAAGGCTTCTGCTCACTTGGCAGCAGGTGCAAAGAAGGTTGTTATCTCTGCTCCTGCAGGTAACGATCTGCCTACTATCGTTTACAATGTAAACCACACTACTCTGACTGCAGAGGATAAGGTTATCTCTGCTGCTTCTTGTACTACTAACTGCTTGGCTCCTATGGCTGCTGCTTTGAATGCATATGCTCCTATCCAGTCAGGTATCATGTCTACTATCCACGCTTACACTGGTGACCAGATGATTCTTGACGGTCCTCAGCGCAAGGGTGATTTGCGTCGTTCTCGTGCAGGTGCTCAGAACATCGTTCCTAACTCAACTGGTGCTGCTAAGGCTATCGGTTTGGTTATCCCAGAGTTGAACGGTAAGTTGATCGGTTCTGCACAGCGCGTTCCAACTCCAACCGGTTCTACTACTATCTTGGTTGCTGTTGTTAAGGGTAAGGATATCACTAAGGAAGGTATCAACGCTGCTATGAAGGCTGCTGGTACTGAGAGCTTCGGTTATACTGAGGATCAGATCGTTTCTTCTGATATCATTGGTATGAAGTTCGGTTCTTTGTTCGATGCAACTCAGACTATGGTTGCTAAGGTTGACGAGGATACTTATCAGGTACAGGTTGTTTCTTGGTATGACAATGAGAACTCTTATACTTCTCAGATGGTTCGTACTATCAAGTTCTTCTCTGAGATCTAATCAAATCTCAATCATAAATAAAAAAGGTACTTCTTTTTGGAAGTACCTTTTTTTATTGCTATTTTTGCAGTATGAAATACGACTTAATCACTATTCTTGGTCCGACGGCCAGCGGTAAGACAGATCTTGCTGCTCATTTGGCATATGATTTGAATACGGAGATCATTAGCGCAGATAGCAGGCAAATCTATCGAGGTATGGATTTAGGTACAGGAAAGGATCTGGAAGATTATCTCGTAAATGGGAAGCAGATTCCTTATCACCTTATAGATATATGTGATGCAGGCTTTAAGTATAACCTTTTTATGTATCAGCAGGATTTTCTTAAAGCCTTCTTGGATATGCAGGAGAGGCAACTTCTCCCTGTTCTTTGTGGCGGAACAGGATTGTATATAGAATCGGTACTAAAAGGATACCGGATGATTCCTGTTCCAGAAAATCCGGAATTGCGTGCTAGTCTTGAAGGAAAAAGCCTAGAAGAGTTGTCGACAATTCTATCAACCTATAAAACACTTCACAATACGACAGATGTTGATACTCCTAAACGTGCAATACGCGCAATAGAGATAGGGGAGTATTATAGAATGAATCCGGTAAAGGAGCGTGAGTTCCCGGAAATACATCCACTTATCATTGGTGTAAGTATAGACAGGGAATTGCGCCGGGCTAAAATATCAAAGCGTTTAAGACAGCGTCTGGAAAATGGTATGCTGGATGAAATCAGGGAGCTGCTTGCTAAAGGTGTGACGCCAGAAGATTTGATGTATTATGGGTTGGAATACAAGTATCTAACCCAACATGTAATAGGAGAACTGACGTTTGATGAAATGTTTCATCAACTGGAAATCGCCATTCATCAATTTGCAAAAAGACAAATGACTTGGTTCCGTGGAATGGAACGTAGAGGTTTTAATATACATTGGCTTGATGCAACTCTCCCAATGGATGAGAAAGTTGAATCAATTAAGAAACTTTTAAACCACGCATAATGGTAACAGATAGTAAAGATCGTTGGGGTATCTTGTTCATTCCTAAACCGGGAGTGAAGCACACTCATAAACGTTGGGAACAGATTGTGTCGTATCTGGATGAGAAAGGTGTTCCTTATGATGTTCTTCAATCAGAGAGCTTGAAATCTGTTGCAGTATATCGTTTGACAAAGATGCTGATAGAAAACGGATATAGAACCATAATTGTTGTCGGTGGTGATTCTGCGCTAAATGCTACAGTCAATGGGATTATGGCATATCCAGAACTAGTTGATGAGATTAAGCTTGGAGTTATTCCAAATGGTTTTGGTAATAATTTCGCACATTTCTGGGGTTTCTCTGAAGATGATTATAAAAGTGCCATTGATCATTTAATTCGTGGGAGAATTCGAAAGGTTGACGTGGGAATCTGTGAATATGTGAAGGATGATAATCCGCATAAACGGTTCTTTATCAATGCTGTCAATGTAGGATTAAGTGCCAGTATCATAGGTATGACAGAAGAGGCACAACGTTTTGTCGGGTTTCGTTTCCTGGCTCATATTGTAACTTCTTTTTTGATGATTTTTGAACGTAAGTTCTATAAGCTAGACGCTTGTATAAATTACGAAAAGGTAAATGAATCGGTAATGTCTGTCTGTATCGGTAGTGCTTCTGGATATGGTCAGACCCCTAATGCCGTTCCTTATAATGGAATGGTAGACGTTTCTATTATTACTCAGCCTACAAAAATAAAGGAGCTTGCTCATGGATTATGGCTGTTGCTCGCCGGTAAATTTTTGAGTTGTAAGAAGATTCATCCATACAGAACTCGTGAAGTTGAGATTTCAAGTGCAGAGCATGCACGTATTAGCGTAGATGGAAGAATGATAAATGGAAGTGCTCCTCTTAAGGTTAAGGTTATGCAGGAAAAGCTCAACTTTATTATTCCTTCAAGGCCGTAGGATTTTCTTCTGTAGAGTTTTCGCTATTATTTTCTTCTATATCAGCCCAATTGTAGTCAACCTCATCATCTTCTTCAAAAGGATTTGGCTTTTGTGGTCCCTCCTTTCGGAAAAACCATGCTAATAATGTGCCGGCAATTGCGCCGTCGAGATGTCCTTCCCAGGAGGTTGTTTCCGATGCAAACCAGGGAAACATATTCCATACCATGCTTCCGTAAAGAAATACAACAAGTAGTGAAATGGCTATTAAGGGGATGTGCTTTCTGAGAATACCACTAAAAAACAAGAAAAAAGCAAGGGAATAAATGAGGCCACTTGCCCCTACATGCCATCCCTGTTTCCCGATTATCCAAGTGAGCAGTCCGCCAATGAGCCATGCCATTAGAAAGACTGTTGAGGCAAAATCTTTATAAAAATAGTAGAGCCCCCATAATAGGACAAATAGTGGGAATGAGTTGTAAAAAAGATGTGTCCAATCTGCATGAATCAAGGGGTGAGCAAAAATGCCGAACAGCCCGTCTTTTTGCAAAGGATGAATGCCAAGGTGTGTAAAATCCCATCCCATTCCCCATTTTAGCATTTGCATACTGTATAAAATGAAAAGAAAGAAGGCTGGGAAAACCATGGCCAAATATATTCTGTTAACGTTTCCTTTTTTCATCTTCCTATAATTAATCCCTACAAAACAACAAAAAAAACTCCAAAAAAGGAAATAATCTCACATTTATTTTCACATAACCTGAAAAATGTGTAACTTTGAAAACTAGTTATTGTGCCTTAAATGGAAATTATATATTATAACCTTTAAATAAACGCTATGAGCTATTTACGATTTGACAAAACCGTAATGACTAATTTGGAGGAATCACTTCCACGCGAAGTGCTTCGAACAAACCGCTCTGGTGCTTATTCTAGTTCAACAATCACAGATTGTAATACTAGAAAGTACCATGGCCTTTTGGTTGTTCCGGTTCCAGAATTGGACGATGAGAATCATGTTCTGCTCTCTTCACTTGACGTGACAGTTATCCAGCATGGTGTCCCTTTCAATCTGGGCTTACACAAGTATCAGGGCAACAACTTTAGCCCAAACGGACACAAGTATATCCGTGAGTTTGATTGTGAGAAAGTGCCTACTACTATTTATCGTGTAGGTGGAGTTATCTTGAAGAAAGAAGTACTGTTCGTACATCACGAAACCCGTTTGCTTCTTCGTTATACCTTGGTTGATGCTCATTCTGCAACAACTCTTCGTCTCCGCCCTTATTTGGCATTCCGCAGTGTTCGTCAGTTTACTCACGAAAACAGTGTTGCAAGCCGTGAGTATCAAGAAATTGATAATGGTATCAAAACTCGTATGTATGAGGGTTATCCAGAGCTCTTCATGCAGTTGAATAAGAAGAATGAGTTCCATTTTGAGCCAGATTGGTATCGAAATATAGAATATCCAAAGGAGCAGGAGCGTGGTTATGATACTCTTGAGGATCTTTATGTTCCAGGTTACTTTGAGGTTTCTATCAAGAAGGGTGAGAGCATTGTATTTTCTGCAAGTATCTCAGAGATCAAGTCAAATAAGCTGAAGGCTATGTGTGAGTCTGCTATTGAATCTCGTACTCCACGTAACACTATCAAGCATTGTCTGGTCAACTCTGCTCATCAGTTCTATAACCTTCAGGGTGATGAGGACTATATTTTGGCAGGTTATCCTTGGTTTAAGAGCCGTGCCCGTGATACATTTATTGCATTGCCAGGTTTGACATTGGCAATTGGTGAAATAGATGAATATCACAAGATCATGAATACGGCTATTAAGGCAATTCATGACTTTATTGATGGCAATCCAATCAGTGTCAAGGTTACAGAAATGGAGCATCCTGATGTTCTGCTCTGGGCTATGTGGACTATTCAGCAATATGGCAAGTATATTAATCATGAAGATTGTATAAAGCGCTATGGTAAGCTGATTGAAAAGATTATGGAGTTCTTGCGTCAGGGTAAGCATCCAAATCTTCAGGTTCATGATAATGGCTTGGTTTACACCAATGGTCGTGACAAGGCTGTTACATGGATGAACTCTACAGCTTATGGTCGTCCTGTAGTCCCACGTTCTGGTTATGTTGTAGAAATCAATGCTTTGTGGTACAATGCTTTGGTTTTCGGCGCAGATTTGCTGGAAGAGTCAGGTGAGGGAACACCAGAGGTTATTGCAGAAATCCGTGAGCAAGCTAATCGTTGTGCAGAATCATTCCGAAATGTATTCTTGAACGAACATGGTTATTTGTTGGACTATGTTGATGGCTCTATGCAAGATTGGAGTGTACGTCCAAATATGATTTTTGCTGCAGCTTTGGATAACTCTCCATTAGATAAGCCACAGAAGAAGAAAATTCTGGATATTTGTACAAAAGAGCTTCTTACTCCAAGAGGATTGCGTTCTTTGAGTCCAAAGAGTGGTGGTTATAACCCAATGTATACAGGTCCTCAGTCACAGCGTGACTATGCATATCATATGGGAACTGCTTGGCCATGGCTGGAAGGTTTCTATTTGGAGGCATATCTGAAGCTGTATCAGCGTAGTGGCTTGTCATTCATTGATCGTCAGTTGGTTGGCTTCGAAGATCAAATGACTTTGAACTGTATCTCTACTCTTCCAGAAATGTTTGAGGGTAATCCTCCATTCCGTGGACGTGGTGCCATGTCATTTGCCATGAATGTGGCTGAGATTTTACGTATTTATATGTTACTTAGAAAATATAAGGAGGCATTAGGATGAAAGTACTTCAGTTTGGCTGGGAAATGAGTCCCCATATTTATGGTGGCTTGGCCGTAGCTAGTTACGGTATTACGAAAGGTTTGGCAGCCCAGGGTGATGTTGAGACCACTTTCTGTCTGCCTCATCCTTTCGGTGACGAAGAGAAACATATGAATTATGTAGCTATGAATGAGGTACCTATTGCGTACCGAGACGTTAGCTATGATGAATTAAAAGGTAAATTAAAGAATACTACACCAGAGCAGTATTACCAGTTCCGTGATCACATCTATGCGGATTTCAATTACATGCCAGTAAATGAACTGGGTGCCATGCATTTTGATCCAGGATATGGTAAGAATCTGAATGAAGATATCAATAACTATTCCATTGTTGCAGGTGTTGTTGCTCGTACTTTGGATTTTGATCTGATTCATGCACACGACTGGTTGACATTCCCTGCTGGCGTTCATGCCAAGATGGTAAGTGGAAAACCACTTTGCATTCACGTTCACGCTACCGATTTCGACCGTAGCCGTGGTAATGTGAACCCTACCGTTTATAGCGTAGAGCGTAATGGTATGGATCATGCAGACTGCATCTTCTGCGTGTCAGAGCTGACTCGTCAGACCGTAATCAACCATTATGGTCAGGATCCACGTAAGGTTGTGGCTATGCATAATGCCGTTTATCCTCTTCCTCAGGAGTATCTGGATATTCCACGCCCTCGTCACGACAAGGAGAAAGTGGTTACTTTCTTGGGCCGTATTACCATGCAGAAGGGTCCTGAGTATTTCGTGGAAGCTGCAGCCTTGGTATTGAAGCGTACCCGTAACATCCGCTTCTGTATGGCTGGTAGTGGCGATATGCTGAATGCCATGATTGATTTGGCAGCAGCTCGTGGTATTGCCGATAGATTCCATTTCCCTGGATTCCAGCGTGGTAAGCAGGTATATGAATGCTACAAGGATAGTGATGTGTTCGTCATGCCTTCAGTTTCAGAGCCTTTCGGTATCGCACCATTGGAGGCAATGCAGTGTGGTACTCCATCCATCATCTCTAAGCAGAGTGGTTGCGGTGAGATTCTGGATAAGGTCATTAAGGTAGATTACTGGGACATCAATGCTATGGCAGATGCTATCTATTCTATCTGCACCAATCAGTCCCTGTACGAGTACCTGCGTGATGAAGGTGTCAAGGAAGTTGACAGCATTACATGGGAGAAAGTTGGTCTGCGTATCAGAAAGTACTATGACCAGCTGCTAGGATTATAAACTTTACCTTATTAAATAAAAAAGACAATTCAGATATGAAAACAATATGTTTATATTTTGAGATTCACCAGATTATACATCTGAAACGTTATCGTTTCTTCGATATCGGCCGTGATCACTATTATTATGATGACTACGAGAATGAGCGTACCATCACAGAAACTGCAGAAAAGAGCTATCTTCCTGCATTGGATACCCTTTTGGGAATGGCAAAGGAATACGGTAAGTATTTCAAGGTTGCCTTCTCTTTGTCTGGTGTAGGTTTGGAGCAGTTGGAGATGTATGCTCCAGCAGTAATTGAGAAGTTGCAGGAACTGAATGCTACCGGTTGCGTGGAATTCTTGGCAGAGCCATATTCTCATGGCTTGTCTTCTTTGGCAAACGAAGAAAGCTTCGCTGCAGAAGTTAAGCGTATGTCAGAGAAAATCAAGGATATGTTTGGACAGACTCCAAAGGTATTCCGTAACTCTTCTTTGATTTATTCTGATGAGATTGGTGCTCAGGTTGCTGCTATGGGCTTCAAGGGTATGTTGACAGAGGGTGCTAAGCACTTGTTGGGATGGAAGTCTCCTCACTACTTGTATAGCTGTGCTATGAATCCAAAGTTGAATTTGTTGCTCCGCGATTACAACTTGTCAGACGATATTTCTCTTCGTTTCTCAAATACCTCATGGAGTGAGTATCCTTTGTTTGCTGATGCATTCGTAGAGAAGATTGCAAGACTTCCTGAAGAGGAACAGGTAATCAATATCTTTATGGAATTGGCTGCTTTGGGTATCTATCAGCCTCTGTCTTCAAATATCTTGGAATTCCTGAAGGCTATCCCTGCATGTGCAAAGGTTAAGGGTATTACATTCTCAACTCCATCTGAGATTTGCTCAAAGATGAAGCCTGTTGGTACTTTGGAAGCACCTTATCCTGTTTCTTGGAATGATGAGGAGCGTGATACTTCTAGCTTCTTAGGTAACCAGATGCAGCGTGAAGCTTTCAACAAGTTGTACAGTGTTGCTGATCGTGTACGTATTTGTCAGGATGCACGTGTTAAGCAGGACTGGGATTATCTGCAGGCAAGTAATAATTTCTTGTTTATTACAACAAAGCCAAGTATTGGTTTGAACCGTGGAATCTATGACAGCTCCTATGATGCATTTACTAACTACATGAATATCCTTGGTGACTTCATTAGCCGTGTAAATAGCCTGTATCCTGTTGATATGGATAACGAAGAGTTGAACTCTCTGTTGACTACTATCAAGAATCAGGGTGAAGAACTGGAAATGAAGGAGAAGGAAGTTGCTCGTTTACAGGCAAAGGTTAATAAGTTGGAGGCTGCTGCAGCAAAGAAAGCTGCACCTGCAAAGAAGGCTGCACCAGCTCCTGCACCTGTTGTAGAAGCTCCTGCAGAAGAGCCAAAAGCAGCACCAGTAAAAAAGGCTAAGGCTCCTGCAAAGAAAGCTCCTGCAAAGAAGGCTGCTCCTAAGAAGGAAGCTTAATCATTATCACATATTAAATAAGAAAGAGGGGGTAAATCTCCCTCTTTCTTATTATGTTTAAATTGTAAAGACATAAAAAAAGAGTAGCAATTTTGCTACTCTTTTCTTTTATATGAAATGCTTATTTTTTAAATTTGCTATAAATAACTTGAAGTTTTATTCCATTCTTTTTCAGTCTTGCACTTGTTAAGCTTAGGTCATGATTCATACCAACAAGTGTACTTTGAGAATTTGAACCACCTCCATAATAAGAATAATAGCTATTGCTGCTTGTGCTTGTACTTAGGATAGGACTTACCGGTATCAAGACTACTTTATTCCAATTTGGATTTTCCTTTTCCCAATTTGGATTTCTAGACATGCCTTCCTGATGCTCTTTTCTGATTTGTGAAATCAAATGGGAAATATTATCGAAAGCATAGTTGTTATTTGCAGCACTAAAAGTTGCCATATAAGACGTATTGCTATCTGGAATCTTGTACTCTTCAAAGAACTCATACATCTTGTCTTTTTGTACCATCAGCAAATATGTAGGAGCAGGGAGAATATAATTCTCATTGGATTTGCTAGAATTATATCGGTCAAAAATCAATTTTGCAGAGTTGATAGTGTCTGTTGTTGCAATTTCAGATATAGGAAGTGTTACCTCAGTAAAGAGGCTACTTGGTGACTTTATGTATGCAGCTTCGTTATCTGATAATAATTTTTCAAGATTGTATTTTTTGACTGCTGTAGCTTGAATGACTTCTTCTGTACCGGCAAAGGTAGAGGTTCCATTTACTAGAGAGTCTAGACGTCCAGTAGAACTTTTTTCAAAATACTTGAAGCTGACGTTTAACTGGCTGATATAAATGTCCATCATGACACCATCACCTTTCTCGAATTTGACGAAATAACCAGGATTAACCTTTTCGGTAAATAGTTTACCGTTTTTGAAGTATTCAGGATTCTGCTTGTATTTCTTAAGCATTTTATTTCCTTCTTCAACAGGAAGCTTTATTCGGACATTCTTAAAATATGCCCCGCCGTTGCGTTCTTCATCACTTATAGTGCGATCACTTAAAGTGAAGGTAGTTACAGCAAGTGGGGAAGCACTTGTGTCATAATAGTCTTCTGGATTGATATCTGTATAATAAGACTTTGAATTGTCCATCACTTTATTTAAAGGATAGACACTAACACGGCATGGTGCAAGAGAATCTCCAACAAAAGAATTGAAATAAAGATTCAAATAAGCAGATGTGCAGATGTTATTCTGAATGCTATCAGGAAATTCAAATCCGGCACCGCAATTTAACTGCATCAGATAATCGCCGTGAACAGTAGTTCCTGTTTCAGGATCGGTATAGTTACCAAGATGGCTTGTGCTGGTTCTGGCTAATACCGAGTCTGCAATGATTGTGTTTAATTCAACATTATAATTCTCCCAACTAATGGAAACCATATCAGACTCTGGCACAAGTTCGATTCCTAAAGTAGAAGTTGTTTCGTCACATGCACACAGTAATAATGTGGTGCATATGGCAAGCCAAAGATTTTTTATTTTCATAGTGATGTTATTCTTCGTTTTTATTGGCGTTGAAGACTTCATCATAAAATGCGTTGCATAAGTTCGTGAACTCTTCTGGATTTTCAGGGTATGGCATTACCTTTTTGCCTGAATTTTCAAAGAGAGTTTTTGTAGTTTCTGGCAGTTCTGCTGTTCCTATGATAATTCCGTCAGAATAATCCACAGCAATCTGCAGTAAGTCTTCATATTTATACTGGTCTTTCTTGTTTTTTTCTATCTCTTCTGGTTCAAGATTCTTGTGGTAAAGGCAATTAATGAAATCTGCACTATTTGCATGCTTTAGTCCTTGGTTGTGTGCTAAGAATACAACCTTACTTTCTCTAAATGAAGGTTCTTCTTTGTAAAGAGTCTTGATAAAGAAAGGTACTATAGAACCCATCCAGCCTTGGCAGATGATAACATCTGGACACCAACGTAGTTTCTTCACAGTTTCCAGGATACCACGTGCATAGAATACTGCTCTTTCCGCATTATCTGTATATTCGTTACCTTCTTTATCACATGCCATCAGTCTTTTCATGAAGTAATCATCGTTATCGATGAAATAAACTTGCATTCGAGATGCCTGCATGGATGCAACCTTAATAATCAAAGGATGATCTGTATCATTGATGATCAGATTCATTCCAGATAAGCGTATTACCTCGTGTAATTGGTTACGACGTTCATTTACATGTCCCCATTTAGGCATGAATATACGAACTTCTTTTCCGGCTTCTTGAGCTGCAACGGGAAGTTTCTTTCCAATGATAGAAACTTCACTTTCCTCTACATAGGGAATTATCTCCTGGGTAATGAATAGTACTTTCTTTGCGTCCATTATTAATACTTAAGTATTCTGATACTTTAATTTTTGCAAAGGTACAAAAAAAACAGCATATAGCCATCATGTTTTTAACTTTGAAACCATTCATTAGCATTTATTTTGTTTTTTTCGTAGAAAAATAAGAAAAGCCGCAGCTTTTCACTGCGGCTTTTAAGTCTATTTAGAAATAGATGTTTTTTATTAATGCTCACACAACTCGGTCAAGATACCGCAAGTTGATTTTGGGTGCAAGAATGCGATGTTCAGGTTTTCAGCACCCTTACGAGGAGCCTTGTCGATTAAACGAACACCCTTGGCCTCAACTTCTGCCAGTGCATTTGCAACACCATCCTCTACACAGAATGCAACGTGGTGTACACCCTTATTACCCTTATCCAACCACTTCTGGATAGTAGATTCAGGATCTGTTGGCTCCAAAAGTTCCAATTTTACTTCACCGCAACGTAAGAAAGCTGTCTTAACCTTCTGATCTTCTACTACTTCTGTTGCATAGCACTCTAAACCGAGAACTTCGGTGAAATAAGGCAGTGACTCTTCAATAGACTGAACTGCAATGCCAAGATGTTCAATGTGAGAAATTTTCATTTTAAATAATTTATTATGTGAATAATTATAACGCAAAGTTAGTAACTTTTTAGTAAATAATGAAAATAAAAACGGAAAAACAATTACCTTTGTAAAAATTTAAAAAGATACATTATGGATTTTAAGGATTTGATACAAACACGCAGGAGTATGAGAAAGTTTACAGAAGAACAACTTTCTCAAGATGACGTGGTAGCTTTGATGAGGGCTGCTCTGATGTCTCCATCCTCTAAAGGTATGCATGCATGGGAATTTGTTTTAGTAGATGACAAAGACATGCTTCAGAAATTAGCGCATTGCAAGGATAAGGCAGGGGAACTCATTGAAGGTGCAGCTTTAGCAGTAGTTGTTTTGGGAAATCCAGTTCTTAGCGATGTCTGGATAGAAGATGCCTCCATAGCTTCTCTGATGATTCAGCTACAGGCTGAGGAACTAGGGTTAGGTTCTTGCTGGGTTCAAATTAGAAATAGAGGATTAGAAGACGGGACTCCGGCTAACGATGTGATACACCAATTGCTGGATATCCCCGCTCATTTACAGGCTGTTTCCATAATTGCATTAGGGCATAAGGGCATGACTCGCAAGCCTTTTGATGAGAGTCGTCTTTTGTGGGAGCGTGTTCATGTAGGAAAGTATAAGATCCCAGAAGAATGATAAACTACGATTTGACAAAAATCAAAGCGATAATCTTTGATATTGATGGGGTCTTGAGTGCAGAGACCATAACTTTGCACCCGCAAGGTGATCCACTCCGTACAGTCAATATCAAAGACGGTTATGCCATTCAGTTGGCTGTCAAGATGGGGCTTCACATTGCCATCCTTTCCGGTGCTCATACAGAATCTCTTAGAAAACGTTATGAAGGACTTGGTGTTCCTGATATTTATTTGAAGGCAGCCGTAAAGATTAATGTGTACGAAGAGTTTATGAGAAAATACGCTCTTCTGGACGAGAATGTGATTTATGTGGGAGACGATATCCCGGATTATGAAGTAATGTGTAAGTGTGGATGCCCATGTTGTCCTGCAGATGCTGCCCCAGAGATAAAGCAGATCAGTACGTACGTTTCACATAAAAACGGAGGTTATGGGGTAGGACGTGATATAGTGGAACAGGTTCTTCGTTCACAAGGGAAATGGATGAAGGATAAAAAGGCTTTTGGTTGGTAAAATGTTAGATAATCTTTCAAAATATCGTATAGTATTAGCATCAAATTCTCCTAGAAGAAAAGAGTTGCTTTCTGGTTTAGGGATCGAATATAAGGTAATGACCCTAAAAGATATTGACGAGTCATATCCATCTCATTTAAAAGGGGAAGAAATTCCTATTTACATTTCTTCACAGAAAGCCAAAGCTTATGAGGCAATATTAGAAGATGATATGCTCATTATTACAGCAGATACGATAGTTTATCAAGATGGAGAGGTACTTGGGAAGCCTAAAGACGAAAAGGAGGCTTACTGTATGCTAAAGAAGCTATCAGGAAGGACTCATGAGGTAATAACAGGTGTAACTTTAAGGACAAAATCTTTTTGTTCTAGCTTTGCTGTAACCAGTTTAGTGACTTTTGATTTGTTAGATGAGGATGAAATTGACTTCTATGTCAAGAATTATAAACCAATGGATAAAGCCGGAGCCTATGGAATTCAGGAATGGATCGGTTTTATTGGGGTAAAGTCATTGAACGGCAGTTATTTTAATGTTATGGGTTTGCCTGTCCAGCGACTTTACCAAGAACTTAAGAAGCTTTAAAATGGAAATTTCTCCCAGAGAAAAGCACCTAAAGTGAATAAAAGAATCATGCCAATAAGGGCAAAAATGCATGCTACAACGCCTGCAAATAGACACCATATTGTCCATTTACGCGCTTCTTCTGCATAATGTCTGGCTAATTCAGTATTACTTTTTCGCTGAAATTCCTGTACTTTCAGTGCTTTGAAAATGGCAATTCCTCCAAAAGGAACGGCCAATAGGCAGAACTGGAACATTGGAATATAGGATAAAACGGCGCATATTGCTGTTGCTGCTATTGATTCTGTCAGCCAGTTTTTTAGGATTTTAAAGCGGGGAGGTTCGGGTGGCATTTGTTTTATTATGCTCTTTAACTCTTCTAGTTTACCAGCCTTTTCCCATCCATCCATTCCTTCATGCCAAACTAGTACATCTTCTGTGATATATTTTTTTGCAAGTTCTTCAAGAGTGTATGGTCCTCTACGCTCATCGTTAAGAAGTACGAAGTAATTCATGGTATTTTAAATAAATCTATTGCAAAAATACAATAATTTGTCGAGAAATAAAAAACTCCCACCGTTGAAGGTGGGAGTATGACATTATTTTTTTGTTGTGCTTACATCCAAAAGCGGTTGTACTCGGTCATTTTATAGACTTGTGATACACTTTCAAAGTACCACTTTGCTGCACGTTTTACACTTTTTTTACTGTTTTTAAAAAGTTTCATATTCATAATAGTTAATTGTTCAACAAATATAAAACTGTTTCTCACAAAGATTGGATTATTTCTTGTTTGGAGTATTGTAAAGCATAGAGTAACCCCAAATCATTGGATCCATCTCATTCATTTTCTTAAAAATCTTAGTTACCTTTTTCATAATTCTAATCTCCTATAATTTAATTAATACTAGGTCCCTTCATTATTCTGTTATTCTTTTCTTTGTTATCCTTAGGAACCGTTTTCTCTCGTTTTGCTGGTGCAAAGATATGGATGTTTCTTTGTAATGACCATATCTTTTTTATGAAATGTGTGCGGTAACAGTGCTTTTTTTGACTCAAATCAAGATTCTATATGAAAGAAATGCTTTATAATGCGGTAAATAGATTATCTTTGCAAAAAGATAGTTTTTTACTATGACTGATGAGGAATTGTTCAAGAAAAAAGAAATTCGTTTGACAACTGTCCGCAGATTGGTTTGGAAAACCATGCAGCAAATGCAATGGGCATTTAGCCTTTCTGATTTAGAAGATAAGTTGTTGAGCATTGATAAATCAACGATATTTCGTTCCATCAGTTTGTTTCTCGAGCATGATATGTTGCATGAGATAGATGATGGTAGTGGATCAAAGAAATACTGTCTTTGTACATGTGCTGATTCTGATCACCATGTAGACCATGTACATTTGACTTGTAGTATTTGCCATCGTACATTCTGTCTCAAGAACCAACAGGTTCCCATGGTGAGCTTACCAGAAGGTTTCCTTGTACAGCATATTGAATATTTGGTAAAAGGTGTATGTGCGGAATGCACACATCATTTGAAATTGGATAAACCCAAATTATATAAGGTTTAATAAGAAAGGCACTTAATCATACATTGATCAAGTGCCTTTCTCGTTGATTCAGTTTAGAATGAAATGGAGGTAACAACAGGGTTGTGATCAGATATAAAGCCCCATTCCGTTTTTGGCTCTTCTGGGATAATTGTCTTTTTTGCCTTTATGTTTGGCGTAATAAAGATGAAATCAATCTTTTTAAAATCATCCTTTGCTTTTCCCCAACCATGGTAGGTGTAATTTACACCCTCAACCGTTTCAGAAGTCTTATAGGAATCTAAAAGAACAAATTCATTGGTTGTGATTGTCTCATACGCTTCGTCTTGGTCATTGATGTTGAAGTCTCCTGTAACTACAGCAGGCTGGTCTCCGACAATTTCCTTAATCTTGTCGATAATCATAAGAGCACTGTTTTTTCTTGCTTCTACACCAACATGGTCAAAGTGGGTGTTTACAGCCATGAAAATCTTGCCCGTTTCTTTGTCTTGGAATTTAGCCCATGTAGCAATACGAGGACAGGCACCATCCCATCCGATAAATCCAATGCTGTCTGGATATTGGGAGAGCCAGAATGTATTACTTTCCAGAACGTCAAAACGGTCTTTCTTGTAAAGGAGGCAGGAATACTCTCCTTTGGTAGCTCCATCATCACGGCCAACACCAATGGCTGCATATTCTGGAAGTCTTTCCAACATGTCGTTCAGTTGATGATGGAGGACTTCTTGCATACCAATGACATCAAGATCTTGTGCCTTAATGAAAGATGCAACCGTATCTTTACGATACTTCCAATTATTCAAACTGTCATTTGGCTCATCATAGCGTATATTGAATGTGCACCAATTCAAATCGATGTCAGTTTCTGATGTTACTTGAGGCTGATTAGTACAAGCTTCTAAAAGAAAGCTCACTGCAGCAATTGCCATATAAAAAAGTCTTTTATTCATTAGAAGTTTTCTTTAAGGATTTCAGGATGTTCTTTATAAATTTTCACTACTAATTCACCAAAAAGTGTATTGGCCCATGCAAACCAAGAACGGGTAAACTTGGTATGATCTTCTACATGGAAGGCTTCATGCATGAAACCGGTATTTCCATCCGTATTTCTTAAATTTTTAAGGCAATCCCTCAATTCATTTGCATCATTAGAGGTTAATCCTTTCATAATCATACTCATTGGCCAAGCAAATTTTAAACCTACATGAGGGCCACCGATTCCTTCACCACTTTTTCCCTTAAAGAAATAAGGGTTATTCTCACTCCAGACAAACTTGCGGGTGTTTTGGTAGATACTATCGTCTGCTTTACAATATCCTAAATAAGGTACACCTAAAAGACTTGGAACGTTTGCGTCATCCATGCAAAGTGCATTTCCATAGCCATCTACTTCAAATGCATAGATTTTTCCACATACAGGATGATTGACAACAGCATGTTTCTGAATCGCTGCATCTACTTCATTTGCCAAATCTATGCAATTTTGGGCAAAAGAAGTATTCTTATATACCTTGGTCTCAATCTCTGCCAGCTGTCTTAATGAAACAACAGCAAACATATTAGATGGAATAAGGAATGGATATTGTGTCGCATCATCAGATGGTCTGAATGAAGATGCAATTAAGCCAACAGGTTTTACTGGTGCGCCATAACCACCGTTAATCTGGCTATCTGTAGGTACTGTAGTAAGTCTCTGGAACTTATATGGACCCAGATTTTCTTTTCTTTGCTGCTCTTTGAAAGTTTTCAAGACATTTTCCATGGCTTTGTGCCAGTCTTCGCCAAAGACTGATACATCACCGGTGAGCAACCAGTAATAATAGGCTATACGGATAGGGTAGCAGAGAGAATCAATTTCCCATTTTCGCTCATGCAGTTCTTTTTTCATAGCTGTATGGTCACTTTCCCACTGACTGCCTGTAGGTCCTGCATTGAAGGCATTTGCATATGGATCAATTAAAATACAGGCAGCCTGACGATTGATAAGTCCTGCTACTAGATTCTGCAGTTCCTTATCGTTCTTGAGCAATTGAAGATATGGCCAGACTTGTGCAGAAGAGTCACGCAACCACATGGCATCTATGTCACCCGTGATAACAAAGGTATCGGGTTTCCCGTTTACTAACTGAAATTTTACAGTTGTATCCAATGTGTTTGGATAGCAGTTCTGGAACATTTCACGAAGTTTCTGATCTTTAATGATCTTACTTACCTCAAGAATGAGCTTCTCTACGCTTTTTGAGGTAAAATTACGATCTTGTATGCTAGGACGTTGATCGCCTGGCGTGTTCTGTGCTATGGCCTGAGGGGTGTGCAACATGCTCAAAGCAAACAGAAAGGTTGCAAGATAGTGTTTTTTCATGTGTTTAGGTTTTATGAGGTTTTACTTACTTTCTTTTACTTCTGTTGGTTTATTCTCTGTAGATTTCATTTTGTGATACTTCCGGCGTTTTTTATTATCCTTTTTTTCTGCAGAAGGTAAAGAACTCTCCGGAGTAATTGGTTTCTTTTTTGATGTCCGTTTTTTCTTGTTGCGTGGATGTTTCCCAGCTTCTTTTGTCATGGAATAACTTGGTGCTTCACCAAGTTTATCAGGAAGAGGATTTTTGGTGATTTCTTTTTCCAGAAAACGTTCAATCTGTTTGAAATTTCGTATTTCATCCTTACTTACAAAAGTAATGGCCCGACCATCTCTGTTTGCACGTGCAGTTCTACCAATGCGGTGTACATAATCTTCTGCGTCATGCGGTACGTCGTAATTGATTACCAAAGTGATGTCATCGATGTCTATGCCTCGGGCAACAATATCGGTAGCAACCAGTACATCAATATGATTATTCTTGAAGTTTCTCATAACCTCATCACGTTGAGCCTGATCCAGGTCACTATGCATTTCTCCTACATTAACTTTCAAACGCTTCAGTGATTTGGTTACTTCTTTTACCTTTAATTTACTGCCAGCAAAAATAATGACTCTTTCCGATTTCTCTTTACTGAAGATTTCTTGTATGATTCCTAACTTTTGTGGCTCATAGCACACATAGGCAGATTGCTGTATTTTTTCTGCTGGTTTTGAAACTGCCAATTTAATTTCAACAGGATTATTCAGAATGGTTTTTGCCATGTCTTGAATCTCCTTTGGCATTGTAGCAGAAAACATAATTGTCTGGCGTTCTTTTGGCAAAGCCTTGACTATCTGCATGATATCATCTTTGAATCCCATGTCAAGCATACGGTCTGCTTCATCTAAAATAAAAAATGATACACGGGAGAGATCTACATTGTTCAAACTTAAGTGACTAATGAGTCTGCCAGGTGTTGCTATTAACATATCTGCTCCCATACGCATGCTTCGTTTTTCCTGTTCATAGCGTATGCCATCGTTACCTCCGTAAACAGCTACACTGCTGATGGGAACGTAGTAAGAAAAACCTTCCATTTGCTGGTCTATTTGTTGAGCCAGCTCACGGGTGGGTGACATAATGACGCAGTTAATGGCATCTTCCGGGTAATTTCCTTGTACCAATTTACTGATGACGGGCAGCAGATAGGCTGCTGTTTTACCTGTTCCGGTCTGAGCTACACCTATTAGGTCATGACCATCAAGGATTTTAGGAATACAGTGCTCCTGTACAGGTGTACATTCCTGAAAGTTCATGGCATCCAGGGCATCCAGAACACTGTCGTCTAAATCTAAATCGTAAAAATCCACGCTTAACTTATAGAACTAAATGAAGGGCTAGAATTCTTTCGGATTCTAACCCTTTTATTATTATCGTTAAATGCTTACTTTATAACTTTTGCCAAAGCCTCTTTTACTCCTTCTGCAGTGGTAGCGAAGCCTACAACCTTTCCTTCTGGACAGATAATGTAAAATGAAGGAATCCATTTCAACTGATAAACCTTGTCAATTTCTGTTTCCTTCCATTTCTTCAATTCAGAAACCTGAGTCCATGGAATTTGATACTTTTCTACGGCTGCAGTCATCTTTTCTGCTTCTGTATCAAAAGAAACACCTAGAAATTCTACACCTTTAGGATTGTATTCTTTGTATAATTCAACTAAAGCAGGGGTTTCGCGGCGGCAATCTCCACACCAGCTAGCCCAGAAATCAACCACAACGAACTTGCCTTTCATGTCGCTTAACTTTACAACATCACCCTTTAGGGTTGGCATAGCAATTTCTGGAGCCATCTGACCTACAGGAATAGTAGGAGCTGCATCAGCCTGTGCAAATGACATAGCACAGAACATCAATGCACAAAGAAGAGAGAATACTTTTTTCATTTTCTTAATTATCAGTTACTAAATAATGCGACAAAGTTAGTACTTTTCCTTATTATATGCAAGTTTGTTGTCATGTAAATGCAGCGATGTGGAAATTCTTTCCATACAATGTTTTTTTGTATATTTGCAGCCACATAAACAAATATAATATGAGAGTGTTCGTTTTTATTCTGGCCATGGGATTGAGTGCAGTAGCTATGGCACAGACAGAATTTGTGAATCCGATGATTGGCACAGAAGGTATGGGACATACTTTCCCTGGTGCGTGTGTTCCTTTTGGTATTGTGCAGCTAAGTCCAGATACTGACACAATTCCTCATAATATTAATGGAGTATATCAACCTCGGGCCTATGATTATTGTGCTGGTTATCAGCATACTGATAATACTATCGTGGGTTTTAGCCATACCCATTTCAGCGGTACAGGGCATTCGGATTTGGGTGATATCCTCATTATGCCTACAACAGGAAAACTCCAACTGAATCCTGGTACTGCAGAGCACCCTCAAAACGGATACCGCTCACGTATAAATCATGCTACAGAGAAGGCTGTTCCTGGTTATTATAGCGTTGTATTAGAAGATTATGGCGTAAAAGCCGAATTAACGGCTACGCAACACGTTGGTGTGCACCGTTATGCTTATCCGAAAGGGGAGAATCAGCGTATCATCGTGGACTTGAATCATGGTATTTATAATTATGATGGTAAAACCTTATGGGCTTCTATCAGGGTAGAGAATGATACACTGCTGACAGGTATGCGAATAACGAATGGATGGGCACGTACAAATTACACGTATTTTGCCGTTTCATTGTCTAAGCCTATCAATAATTATGGTTATGAAGACCTGCAACCACAGTCTTATAAAGGTTTCTGGCGTAAATTCCCTGTGAATGAAAATTTCCCTGAGATGGCTGGGCGGAAAGTTGTGTCCTATTTTGAATTTGAAGGGAATGATCCCTTGGAAATCAAGGTAGCTCTGTCGGCTACAAGTACAGAAGGAGCTTTGAAAAATCTAAGAGCAGAGGCTGAAGGAAAGTCGTTTGAACAATTGGTAAAGAATGCCGATGAAGCTTGGAGAAAAGAGCTGTCAACTATAAAGGTTGAAGGGACTCAAGATCAGAAGGAAATGTTTTATACATCTTATTATCATACACTTATAAATCCATCTGTGTATATGGATATTGACGGGGTGTATAGGGGACTGGACCAAAACCTGCATCAGGCGAAGGGATTTACTAACTATACAGTATTTTCCCTTTGGGATACTTATAGAGCAGAACATCCATTCCTGTTACTCATGAAACCTCAGGCTGCTCAAGACATGGCTTTGTCTATGATTGCGCATCAACAGCAGAGTGTACATGGCTTGCTCCCTGTGTGGAGTCATATGGCTAATGATAACTGGTGTATGAGTGGATATCATGCCGTTTCTGTTCTATCCGATGCATTGACTAAAGGACTGAAAATTCCACAAAATGAGGCTCTTAAAGCTATGGTTTCTACTTCCAATGTTGATTATCTGGATGGAATGAAAGATTATCTGAAAATGGGATATGTACCACTGGAAGCTAGTAGTACCTCGGCATCAAATACACTAGAATACTGTTATGATGATTGGACTATCTATCAAGCTGCCTTAAAAGCAGGAGATAAGAAGACAGCTGAGCGTTATTACAGCCGTGCATTAAATTACCGTAATATCTATGATCCATCCATAGGGTTTGCTCGTCCAAAGGATAGGACAGGCGTTTTTAAGCCTGATTTTGATGTAAAACAGACCTTTGGTGAAGGTTTTATAGAAGGTAATTCCTGGAATTTTTCTTTCCATGTACCACACGATGTATTTGGTGTAATGAAGCTTATGGGAGGGGAGAAAGCTTTTCGTGCAAAACTTGATGAACTGTTTTATCAGAATCTTGACCCTAAATATTATGAGGAGAATGAGGATATTACCATTGATTGTCTCATAGGCGGGTATGTGCATGGAAATGAACCAAGTCATCATATTCCCTATTTATATGCCTGGACCAATGAGCCATGGAAAACCCAGTATTGGACGCGTGAGATAATGAATCGTATGTATAAGAATAATCTGCGAGGTTTAGGCGGAAATGATGACTGTGGACAGATGTCTGCGTGGTATATTTTCACTGCATTGGGTTTTTATCCTGTTTGCCCTGGAACTAATGAATATGTATTGGGTGCTCCATATCTTCCATATATGAAGCTTGAACTTTCAAATGGCCATGTTTTTGAAGTAAAGGCTCCAGGGGTAAGTGATTCTAAGCGTTATGTCAAGGCTGTAAAGTTAAATGGTAGAGTTTATGAAAAGCTTTATATTACCCATGAAGACATTTTAAAGGGTGGAGTGCTTGAGTTTGAAATGAGCAAGCTCCCTAATAAAAATAGGGGTAAAAAGGCAGAAGAGAAACCTTATTCTCTTACTCATTGATAAAGACCTTTGGTACATGTTTTTTTTACGAAAACATGCCAACACCTCACATTCTTGCTATAATGTGATGAAAATTAGACAGTTAGTTGTGATAGGTGTTGAAGCAACACCTATCATGCATAAGTAATTGAAATTCTGACGAATAACACCTGTTGTGATAGGTGTTGGGTGTTTGGTGCTAAAAATTAACTGTAACTTGTGAATGAGCCGAAGCTCAACTTATGCCAGAAAAAGTCCGCAAGTCCGGACAAGGTTGTCCGCCCTTACGGACAGCCCTTAAGAATACTTTATGTTCTTCCAGTCCGAGGGACCAGTCCTTCAAGGCATAAGGACTGGTCCTTAAAGCAATAGGGACTAGTCCTTCTAGTTATTGGAAAGTACTCTCTGACTTGAGGGCTTGGAATTAATAAACAGAATCTTTTTGAATAGTTTCTAAGTCTGTTGTCTTTTGTACGCTAGATTTCTGTCTTGAATCTTTCTTGCGGAATAATTCGTGCCAATGTAGGAAATCACGTTTGAAAAGAATACCAATACCTTGAGTAGTTAGTGTATTCTTTGTGAAATAGCGGTCATTGGTTTCATTGTATGCTTTGAGGGAGATGGTTCCACTTTGGTTCAATAGCCATTGTATATCAAAATCTCCCACAAAGTTTGTATTAGCCAAAGCATTTTCTCGATAACCGAAGTTTCCGTTGATTAACAATCGGTTATTGAAAAGACTACCACTTAGCATTGTCTGGAACTCCATATTGCTTAAACCTTCTTGTCCAGGATTTAAATTAGCTCCGAAGTTCCAATTGTTTGTGTTTGCCACTTGGTTTAGGATTTGATTGAATTGTCCGCTTATAGTTGAAGTGAGCAAAGAATTCATAGCCTGATTGGCTTGATTGGAGTCTTGGTTCAGTTCATCAGTATAGAAGCGGCCAATACCAAGTAAATAGATGATTTGGCGGTTCATCTGGTCTTCTGTTGCAACCAGGCTTCGAACCATGGATTTATCTTCGTCTGTTACGTTTGGAAGATCTAGGTCAAAGCTGATCTGAGGCTTTAGTAGATTTCCTGTCAGGTTCATGAGGCAATTTACGCGTGTTGTGCTCTTTTGCGAGAAGGTAGCGCTAGGAGAGAGGTCACGCAAGGAAGCTGAGTTGACGGCATAGACACACTGAACATCCAATTGACCGTCGAAAGGAGCACCGTTGAATGTGACAGTTCCACTGTTGAGACTAAAATCTTTTCGAATAACCTCTTGAAGGCTCATCTTGTATACTCCACGAGTAATATTCAGCGTGCCGTAAAGTTTTAGAGCACCCTTGTTATAATACTCTGCCTGTATATTTCCTGTACCGTGGCATGTGACGTCATCTCCGGAAACGTTATCCATTAAAACTCGGATAGTTGCGTCAGGAGTACAATTGATATTCAGGTTAACACGAATGTTGGTTAATTCTTCTTCCTCTTCAGAACTACTTTCGTTAGGAAGAATTTGGGTAATCGTATTCTTAGAAGGGGTTTTGTCAACAAAAGTAATAAATTGAGTGTCAGTGATATCTTCGGGGGTACTGGCATTGTAGGCAATGATTGTGCCTGGCTTTGTCTCAATGTCTCCGTCCATGCGCAGTTCTATACCTTCACCTTTCAGCGTCATATGACCGCTGCCATATGCGGTTGCATAAAATGTTCCTTCGTCAAAGCTTCGGGTGTCATAACAGAGCATGTTATTGATGTCAATGTCGAAATTATATTTCATGTCTCGAAGGTAATCATGATCTATTACTCCTGACGCAAATCCTGTGTGTCCGTCTTTATCTTTGAGATGCAGGTTGTTGAATTCCATTCTGTTTGTCTTTAGGAAAATGGAATCACTTTGGATTTGATAGCGAGTGTTTAAACTGGTGAGTTTTGCACTTAATTCTGCTTTCAGATTACCTGTAAGGTCTAAGTCTTTGAAGGTTCCGCCAATTCGCGCCCATCCCGTAGCTCTTCCTTCCAAGTCTTTGAAAATGGAGCCAATGAAGCTTTCCACGAAGTGTATATTGAGGCGGTTCGCATCAACATTAAGGTCTATTTTCTTATGTTTTGGTGAGACTATTCCTTCAACGTGAGTAAGAGCAGATGCATCAATTTCATTGCGGAAGGCTTTCCACACATCTAAACTGTCATAGCTTTCTGATGCAAACTCTGAGATATGTCCATTCAGGTAAATTCCTTCTTCTTCACGATTCCAGTTGCCATGAAGGTTCATGTTGCCTAAAGTTCCATGCTCGAATTGAAAATTACGAATAAACAAATTGGCATCGAAGTCTATGTCGCTGAGCAAGCCGTTTGCAATAGCTTTTCCTGTTGCAATTCCTGCAAAATGAACAGGATGGAAGTTCAGAGCGTCAAAAACATATTCCAGGTTGATTTCTTTTAGGTCTGCCTTTAATGTGTCTGTCTGTTCTTCTCCAACTGTTCCATTGACAATAAGGTGCCTAGAGCCGTTTTCAAGAGCCAATTTGCTGATTCTTATTTTATTATTCTGGTAATCAATATTACCTGGACGGACTTGCCATGTTGTGTCATTAAGAATGATGTTGCTAGGTAAAATACTGATGTTTACTCCCATTGGCTCATTGAAGTCTTGGTAGAATTTGGCTTTTGTACTGACATTTCCTTTGAATTTTTCTGTAGCTTGATTATTGTCCCAAGAGATATTGGCCAATAGGTTGTCGTCTTTAGCCGTTGCTTCTAATGCAAATGAAACTTTTTTGTCGCCATTGGTGCGGTTGACATCCAAAGTAGAATGTAAGGTATCACCATCATTGGTGCACAGGATTTTTCCTAATTCATAATGTTGTTCGTTATATGTAAATTCTCCTGCAGCAACATCTAATTGTATAATATTATCTACATCATTGAATTTGCCTTCAACAGTAATCTCTTCTTGTAATTCCAACGGGAGATTAAACATGTGTACGAATGGTGTGGCATCAATGAGTTTGGCAGAAACTTCAAATTTGTTGTTTGGCGTGTAATTTACATGTTCTTTTAGCAAGGATGGAAGATAGTGTTCCATTATTCTTAGGATGCTCTGGGGAATAGTGGAATACTGATAATTTCCTCTGATTTCTCCTGTAAGAAAGTCACTTTTAACGTTTAATACCCGTTCATCATTTGTGTTGGTGGCAGAAATGACAATGCTGTCTAACGAGAAATAATCATCCAGGGACTGCATCTGGAAGTTATTAAGAGTTATTGTTCCGGAGATGTCATCCAGATTTTTTCCTGCGCCATTGGCTAATATCTCACCATGGTATGTTGCATTTTTCTCGCTGAAGCCTAAGGGATTCAAGGCAAGTTGATTGATAGATGCATGTAGATTATAGGCAGGCTTATTCTGCTTTAACAATGCATTACCGTCAATTGATAACTGACAGTTTTCATCTGCCACGAGAAGATTGCCCTCAGCCTCATTTCCGTCGTATTTTGCATCAATGTCAAGATTCTTGTATCTGTAGCTATTGAAGTCTAGATAATTAATTTTTCCAGCAATTTTTCCTGTTGGAGTAGATTGGGCGACAGAACCGTTAACGTCAACCGAAAATGCTGTGGATCCTAGTTTTGAATTTGCAATAAGTTTTCCCACTTCAAATAAATCAGACGAAATGTTGCCAGAGATTTTTTCTCCATCGTCAATGTAGTTAACTTGTGATTGAATATCGCCTAAAGCTGTTTTTAAGATTCCGTCAACTTGTGCTGATTTTGTATCTGTGATTACATCTCCTTCAAAATGCGTTCTTCCTAATCGGGTGAGAATCTCAGGGGTTTTGCCTAGATCCAAATTGTTGAAAATAAAAGGATAACCAGTTGGCTGGATGTCTAAACTCTTGATACCAGCATTGATAGTTGGAAGAGAATTGCCGGATGGTAGAAGTGCCTTTATTTCTGCAAGAAGAGAAATGTAATTTCCTGTAGTCTTTATGTTCAAGTCGGGAATACTGATGGTTTCCCCATTCTGTTCAAAGTGGAGTCCAAGATTAACCGTTTCATCAAAGTGATTCAGCTCTGGTACAAATGCCTTTAAGTCAGAAAGTGTAATTTGAGAATTAATAACTTGACCGGAAGAATTTATGTCTTTGATTGATAGTGGCTTGTCCAAATCATAAGCTGCTTTTAAGGAATCTACTAAAAGGACAGATCCTGGCATTTTTAACATGAAATTACGTACGCTTGCATGCTTTTTGTTTCCCTCAAATAGGAGAGAAAGATTATCTATTTCGAAGCCGGATTTTTCGTTGAAAGATAAATGGCGGATGTTGGCAATGACTTGATCATTTGTCAGCTTTTTTATTGACACATGGAAGTTTAAATCTGACAAATTAATATGAAAAGGGTCAAAGCGATCCTTTTCTTTTTTCTTGAACAATTGATGATAGGCAATAGTACCGTCGCGTAATATCAGCGAGTTTATGCTTAGGTCAAGTTCTGAACTTTTTGATTCATCTTTAGAAGACAGGGCATCTATCAGGAATTGAAAATTGCTGGGTTTCTCTGCAGATTCTTGATACAAGTTTGCATTTACTTTAAACAATTGCCCTGTGTGTATTGCTATTTTCCCCTCTAAAAGTGGCAGAATATCAATGCTGGCAGCTAATTTCCCAATTTGTAACATTGGTTTCGCTTGTTGGTCTTGAATACAAATATCTTCTATCACAAACTGATTCAATAGACCTATGTCAACTCTTCCGATATCAACTTTTGTGTTTAGAGCGGAACTTATTTCCTGTGCCAGCAAATTACCCACTTTGCGTTGAACTATAGGAATATTCAACGCAATAATACTGATAATCTGAAATGCTATTATGCCGATTACCAGGCAGGATAATATGTATTTAAATGTTTTAATAATTCACTTTTTGAAAAATACGGTGCGAATTTAATCAAAAAAATGCTCGAATCCTTTCAAATAAGGTAAATAATTACGTTCTTTGCAGAAAATTAAGAATTATAGGTTGCTATTATCAAGTGTCTTCTTGGCATTTTTGTAATAAGAGAGTAAAGGCAATGCATAAATAGAGATTTATTGAGTATGAAAAAAGAAATGATTCCATCACCAGTCATTAGTATGATTCCTTTGTTGGCATTGGTCATTTTATTGTCTTGTGTGATAACTGTTTTTGGAAGTGATGCCCTTTCTGGAGCAAGTCAAATATCACTGTTGTTTTCCACTGCATTATGTATAAGCCTTTCAATTTTGATCTATAGAACTCCTTGGGCAAATTTTGAAAATGCTATACAAGAGAACATTAAAGGAACGTCTGTTGCTCTTCTTATTTTGTTAATAATTGGAGCTCTTTCCGGTAGTTGGATGGTAAGTGGCATTGTTCCGACTCTTATTTATTATGGCATTCAAATTATTCATCCTGATTATTTCTTGTTCACTTCTTGTATTATTTGTGCGGTTGTGTCTGTGATGACAGGAAGTTCCTGGACAACGATAGCGACCATTGGAGTTGCACTGTTGGGTATTGGAAAAGCCTTGGGTTTTTCCGATGGATGGATAGCAGGTGCAATCATCTCTGGAGCCTATTTTGGAGATAAGATTTCACCTTTAAGTGATACTACAGTTCTTGCATCATCAGCAGCTAGAACTCAGCTATTTACGCATATTAGGTATATGATGTTGACGACCATTCCTTCTATCATGATTACGTTGATTATTTTCCTTTTTGCAGGGTTTGCTCAAGAAGGTAGTGGGGCTCAAGATATTGCCGTTTATCTCCATGGGTTAGATAGTACTTTTTATATTTCAGGCTGGCTGATGATTGTTCCTGTGGTTACAGGATTCCTCATCTATAAAAAAGTTCCATCACTAATTACTCTCTTTGTTTCTGCATTAATGGCATCTGTTATGGCCATAATTTTCCAACCAGATTTGCTTGTGCAGATTGCAGGGGAGGAAACCGGTAATGGATGGACTATTTTTAAAGGAATTTTCATTACATTATATGGCTCTACAAGTCTTGATACGGGGGTAGAAGCCTTGAATGAATTAGTATCTACAGGTGGAATGTCTGGAATGATGGATACAATCTGGCTTATTCTGTGCGCCATGTGTTTTGGTGGGGCAATGTCTGCCAGTGGTATGCTGAAGAGTTTCCTGAGAGCTATTTTCAGCAGGTTGATGCACACTCGTTTCGGATTAGTGTTGTCAACTGTACTCAATGGTATTTTCCTGAATTTGGCTACAGGTGACCAATACGTCTCTATTATTCTTACGGCTGCCATGTTCAGGGAAAAGTATGAAGAGGAGGGATATGAGCCAAGATTGCTGAGTAGAAGTTGTGAAGATTCTGCTACAGTTGTTTCTGTCCTGATTCCATGGAATACTTGTGGAATGACTCAGGCTTCCGTTTTAGGCGTGGCCACAGTGGTTTACTTCCCATATTGCTTTTTTAATCTTATAAGTCCACTCATGAGTTGTCTTCATGCACTTGTGGGGTGGAAAATTAAGCGTAGGTAAAACTTTCTTTTTAAATTAGGAATAAAAGTCCTGCTTTTATTTTCTCTTATCCGCTTTATTTAGTAATTTTGTGCCGTATTTTTAAAAATTCTTATTTATTTTTAATATATGGCAAATGTAATTAAGCTACGAAAAGGCTTAGACATCAATCTGAAGGGCAAAGCTGCTGAGGAAAAAGCCAACGTTAAGGCAACAGGTCTTTATGGTCTGGTGCCTGATGATTTTGTTGGTGTAAAACCAAAGGTAGTTGTCAAGGAAGGTGATTGTGTAAAAGCCGGTGATGCCTTGTTTGTAGACAAGAAGCATCCAGAAGTGAAGTTCGTCAGCCCTGTTGCAGGTACTGTATCTGCAGTAGAGCGTGGTGAGCGTCGCAAAGTGCTGAGCGTACAGGTGACTGCTGGTGGACAGCAGGAGTATGTGGATTTCGGCAAAAAGAACGTTGCTGCTATGAAGGGTGGAGAAGTGTTGACAGCTCTGCTCGAAGGTGGTTTGTTCGCGTTCTTCCGTCAGCGTCCTTATGACGTGACTCCAGCTCCTGAGGTTGCACCAAAGTCTATTTTCGTTTCAGCATTCAGTTCTATGCCTCTGGCTCAGAACTTTGAGTTTGCACTGAAGGGAAATGAAGCAGACTTCCAGACTGGTCTGGATGCTTTGGCTAAGATTGCTCCAACATTCCTGGGTGTGAGTGCTAAGCAGACTGCTCCAGCACTTACTGGTGCTAAGAATGTTACTGTAACTGTTTTCGATGGTCCTAACCCTGCAGGTAATGTAGGTGTTCAGATTAACCATGTAGCTCCTGTTAACAAGGGTGAAGTGGTTTGGACTGTTAATCCAGAGGTGGTTATCTTTATCGGTCGTTTGTTCAACACTGGTAAGGTAGATTTGACCCGTACCGTAGCATTTGCAGGTTCAGAGGTTAACGCTCCTAAGTATGTGAACATGCTGGTAGGTCAGCAGTTGACTACACTGGTTGAGGGTAATGTTTCTACAGACAAGCACATCCGTATCATCAACGGTAATCCATTGACTGGTACTAAGACTTGTAAGGATGGATTCTTGGCAGCTCAGGCTACCGAGGTGACCGTTATTCCAGAAGGTGATGAGACTCATGAGTTATTCGGCTGGATTGCTCCACGTCTGAATCAGTTCTCTGCTAGCCGTTCATACTTCTCTTGGCTGATGCCAAAGAAGGAGGGTTATGTTCTGGATGCTCGTGTAAAGGGTGGTCATCGTCACATGATCTTCAGCGGTGAGTACGACAGTGTATTCCCAATGGATATTTATCCAGAACAGCTTCTGAAGGCAATCATCACCGGTAACATTGACTCTATGGAGGCTTTGGGTGTTTATGAGGTTGCTCCAGAAGATTTTGCTGTTGCTGAGTTTGTTGATAGTAGTAAAGTTGAACTCCAGCGCATTGTTAGAGAAGGTCTCAACATGCTGCGTAAAGAAAACGAATAAGCACTATGGCATTTATTAAGAACATTTTAGACCAAATGAAGCCTACCTTCTCAGAAGGAGGTAAGCTCAGCGCTTTTGGTTCTCTCTTTGATGCAGCAGAAACTTTCTTCTATGTACCAAACGAGACTTCCAAAGCATACGGCGCTCACATTCACGATGCCATCGACTCTAAGCGTGGTATCTTCTTCGTGATCATTGCCATGATTCCTGCTATCCTGTTCGGTATGTACAATATCGGTCTGCAGCATGATTTGGCTCTGGGTCAGGATACAGGTCTGGTTATGCAGTTCCTGTATGGTTTGGGTGTATTGCTTCCAAAGATCATCGTTTCCTACGCAGTAGGTTTGGGTATTGAGGTTGCTATCGCTCAGTTCAAGAAGGAAGAGGTTCACGAAGGTTTCTTCGTAACCGGTATGTTGATTCCTATGATTGTTCCAGTAAACTGTCCTCTGTGGATTATGGCTATCGCTACTGCTTTTGCCGTAATCTTCGCAAAGGAAATTTTTGGTGGAACTGGTATGAATATCTTTAACCCTGCATTGGTAACCCGTGCATTCCTGTTCTTCGCTTATCCTTCTATGATGAGTGGTGATAAGGTATGGGTAAACGGTAGCTACATGGATTCTATCGGTGGTCCTTCTGCCGATGCTGTAACTGCTGCTACTCCTCTGGGTCAGCTGGGTGCTGGTGAGGCTGTCACTTATTCTCCTATGGATACTATCATCGGTACTATCCCAGGTTCAATCGGTGAAACTTCATTCATCGCTATCCTGATTGGTGCTGTCATCCTGATCTGGGCTGGTATCGCAAGCTGGAAGATCATTGTTTCTACCTTCGTAGGTGGTGCATTGCTTGCTGCAGTTTGCACTCCAGAAGTTGCAGGTTTCGAGTGGTGGATGCACCTTACTGTTGGTGGTTTCGCATTCGGTGCAGTCTTCATGGCTACTGACCCTGTTACTGCTTGCCGTACCGAGAATGGTAAGTACATCTATGGCTTCATCATCGGTGCCCTTGCAATCATTATCCGTCAGTTCAACCCTGGTTATCCAGAAGGTATGATGATGGCTATCTTGATGGGTAACCTGTTGGCTCCACTGATTGACTACTGCTTTGTACAGAGCAATATCAACAAGCGTATGAACCGTGCTAAATAAAATAAGGAGGATTAGATATGAAAATGAATACAAATTCTAACGTATACACTATTGTATATGCTGCTGTGATGGTAATCATCGTTGCCTTCCTCCTTGCTTTCGTTTCTTCTTCTTTGAAGGACATCCAGGATAATAACGTCAAGAAGGATGTTAAGAAGCAGATTCTGTCAGCGCTGAATATAGAGGCTACTGATGCTAATGTTGATGAGACTTACGCTAGTGTCATTACAGATAATCTGTTGAATGGTACAGAACTGACTGAGGTTTCTGCCGATGAGTTCAAGACTTCTTACAATCAGGAAATCAAGGGTGGTAAGTTCCACGTGTTCGTAGCTAAGTTGGAGAACGGCGAGACTAAGTATGTGTTCCCTGTTTACGGTGCTGGTCTTTGGGGTCCTATCTGGGGCTATGTATCAGTAAACGATGATAAGACTACCGTATATGGCGTAAGCTTTAATCATGAAGGTGAGACCGCTGGTCTGGGTGGTGAGATTGTCAAGCCACTGTTCAAGGATCAGTTCGCTGGAAAGAAGGTGCTGAACGCTGAGGGTTCTGTTGCTTTGACCGTTAAGAAGAACGGTAATGCTCAGGGTGAAAACGAGTGTGACGGTGTTGCAGGTGCTACTTTGACTAGCAATGGTGTTGCAGCCATGTTGCTGGAGTCTCTGGGTAACTACACTGAGTTTTTAAATAATAAATAATAGGAGGGCATAGTATGAGTCAATTATTTTCTAAAGAGAATAAAGAGGCCTTCTTTGGTCCTCTTGGAGCTAACAACCCAGTTGCCGTTCAGGTATTGGGTATCTGCTCAGCCTTAGCTGTTACTGCACAGGTAGAGCCTGCCATTGTAATGGGTCTTTCTGTAACTGTAATTGTTGCTATGGCAAACGTTATCATTTCTTTGCTGCGTAAGACTGTTCCTAATCGTATCCGTATCATTGTTCAGTTGGTAGTTGTTGCTGCTTTGGTTACAATTGTAAGCCAGATTCTGAAGGCATTCGCTTACGATGTAAGTGTTCAGTTGTCAGTATATATTGGTTTGATCATTACTAACTGTATCCTGATGGGTCGTCTGGAGGCATTTGCCATGCAGAATGGTCCTTGGGAGTCATTCCTTGATGGTATTGGTAACGGTTTGGGTTATGCTTGGGTATTGGTAGCAGTAGCATTCTTCCGTGAGTTGTTCGGAAGCGGTACACTGTTCGGTATCCAGATTGTTCCTCAGGCATTGTATGATCTGGGTTATATCAACTGTGGTATCATGTTGACTCCAGTAGCAGCATTGGTATTGGTTGGTTGTATCATCTGGGTGATGAAGATCCGTGAGGAGAAGGCTGCTAAAAAGTAATCACATATTTAAATAAGAAACAGAATTATGGAACATTTTATTAGTTTATTGGTCCGCTCAATTTTTGTGGACAACATGATTTTCGCGTTCTTCTTGGGTATGTGCTCTTACTTGGCTGTATCTAAGAACGTGAAGACTGCACTTGGTCTGGGTTTGGCTGTTATCTTCGTAGAAGTTGTAACCCTTCCTGTAAACTACCTGTTGCAGACCAAGGTTCTGGGTCCTGACTGTCTGGTTCCAGGCGTGGATCTGAGCTTCTTGAGTTTCATCCTTTTCATTGCCGTAATCGCAGGTATCGTACAGCTGGTAGAGATGGTTGTAGAGCGTTTCTCTCCATCACTCTATGCTAGTCTGGGTATCTTCTTGCCTCTGATTGCTGTGAACTGTGCCATCATGGGTGCGTCTCTGTTCATGCAGCAGCGTATCACTATGGATCCTAGCAGCACTCAGGCTATCGCTAACATCGGTGATGCATTTGCTTATGCTATCGGTTCAGGTATTGGATGGCTTATCGCTATCGTATGCTTGGCTGCTATCCGTGAGAAAATGGAGTATTGTGATGTTCCAAAGCCTCTCCGTGGCTTGGGTATCACCTTCATCACTGTAGGTCTGATGGCAATGGCATTCATGTGTTTCTCTGGTCTTAAACTGTAATAAAGAAAGGATAAACTATGGATATGAATTTTATTTTGGCAAGTATCGCAGTATTCTTGGTTGTAATACTCGTTCTTGTTGTGATTTTGTTGGTAGCCAAGAATTACCTTTCTCCTAGCGGTCCAGTTAAGGTTACTATCAACGGTGAGAATACATTAGAGGTTGAATCAGGTTCTTCTCTGTTGAGCACTCTGTCTGTAAACGGTGTATTCCTTCCATCTGCTTGTGGTGGTAAGGGTGCCTGCGGTCAGTGCAAGTGCCAGGTTGTAGATGGTGGTGGTGAAATCCTGCCATCAGAGAAGGGATTCTTCTCTCGTAAGGAGCAGAAAGATCACTGGCGTCTGGGATGTCAGGTGAAGGTAAAGAACGATATGCAGATCAAGGTTGACGACTCTGTAATGGGCGTTAAGGAGTGGGAGTGTACCGTTATTGGAAACAGTAATGTGGCTACCTTTATCAAGGAATACAAGGTGGCTCTGCCTAAGGGTGAGCACATGGACTTCGAACCAGGTTCTTACGCTCAGATTAAGATTCCTGCATACGACATCGATTACGATAAGGATATGGACAAGAGCCTGATTGGTGATACCTATCTGCCTGCTTGGAAGAACTTCAAACTGTTCACCCTGAAGCAGAAGAATGATACTCCAACCATCCGTGCTTACTCTATGGCTAACTATCCTGACGAGGGTGATATCATCACATTGAACGTACGTATCGCCACTCCTCCATTCAAGCCAAAAGACCAGTGTCCTAACGGTCCTGAGTTCCAGAACGTACCTTGTGGTATTGCTTCTACTTACATCTTTAGTCTGAAGCCTGGTGATAAGGTGATCATGAGTGGTCCTTACGGAGAGTTCCGTCCTCAGTATGGCACAGGCCGTGAGATGATCTGGGTAGGTGGTGGTGCCGGTATGGCTCCTCTGCGTGCACAAATCATGCACATGCTGAAGGGTCATGGCATCAAGCCAGAAGATCGTAACCGCCCAATGCACTACTTCTATGGTGCACGTGCTATGGAAGAGATTCCATTCCTGGATGACTTCCTGCAGCTGGAGAAGGAATTCCCTAACTTCCACTTCCACTTGGCTCTGGACCGTCCAGATCCAAAGGCTGATGCAGCAGGACTTAAGTACACTCCAGGTTTCGTAGCTCCTGTAATGGGTGACACTTACCTGAAGCAGCATGAGTCTCCAGAAGATTGTGAGTACTACTTGTGTGGACCTCCAATGATGGCTAAGACCGTTCTTGACCTGCTCCACAGCTTAGGTGTAGAGGACGATATGATCCGCTTCGATAACTTCGGTGGATAAAAAGGACAATTTTTCCGATCTTTATAAAAAGGTGATTGAAATTTTTTCAGTCACCTTTTTTTTGTTATATTTGCAATCGTATTACTAGAGGACTATGAAAACAACTCATTTTCTATTACTTTTTTGTGTTTTATTATTTACAAGCCCAATTTCGGCGAAGAAAACGACAGATAGTTTACTTCTGAAGCTTTTCAATAATTCGGAAAAATACGACAAAGTTGTCCGTCATTATGAATCCGACATTTATATAAAGGGTGTGGTTCACTTGAAGGGAAAGAATCGTTTTATGCGACGCGTTCCTGGTAGCCGAACTTATGAACGTGGAGTAGAGGATTATTTCGGTGAAAGTACAGGCTCTCTAGATTACACAGCTCCATTTACTTTTGATAGAAACGTTCACGCAGTTTCTGGAACTTTTCCTCAAATGAAGGAAGAGGCAGATATGGTGCTTGATTTCTTCAATCTTACCATTTACCGGGAGTCTTTGATTGAAGATCATTTGCTTTCTCCTTTTTCTATTAAAAATTACGGATTTTACAAGTACACTTGTGATTCTATAGTAGGAGATAAAGCCTATTATACTTATAAGCCAAAATACAATAACACACAGTTAGTAAAAGGCTCATTTGTGCTTAATACTAGACGTTTAGTTGTAGAAGAGGCACTTTTCGACGGAAAGTATGAATTTATGAAATTCACCCTAAAGGTGACAATGGGTGTTGCTGGTTTCATGGCTTATCTTCCTGCAGAATACGAATTTAAATACCATTTTGGATTTATTGGCAATAAGTTAGATGGTGAGTATAAGACCGTTCAGCATTATAATCAAGTGGAGGTTGTCTATGAGCCGAAAGAAAAAGAAAAACATTCAAAATATGATTTGTCGGAGCGTTATGCACACACTGTGGATACTTCAAAATTAGTTATAGATTCTATTTATGTGGCAAATCATCGTTTCTTGCCTCTTGAGAAAAGAGAACAAGACTTGTATTTGCGTTGGCATAACCGTTTAGATTCTATAGCCAATCTCCCCGTTGTTACTGCAACAAAGAAAAAAAGAAATTTTGGTGATTTTGCTGAAGATGTATTCTTTAGCCATTCTTACATAAATATGGGTAAGAAGTTGGGTAAATTGAGAATTAATCCTTTGTTAGATATAGGACTTTTCAATTATTCTAGTACCAAAGGATATTCCTACAGACAAGATTTGAAATATGTATACGATTATAAAGATCAACGCCAGGTTGTGGTAAGACCTCGTGTAGGATATAATATCAAGTATAAACAATTATTCTGGAGACTTATAACCCGTTATGAGTATTTGCCGAGGAAACAAGGTGCCTGGGAAATCGAGGCCGGTAATGGTAACCGTATTGCAGGTGCTATCAAAGACGGTAATGCAGGAGGCTATTTTTCTGACAATTATATTCAGCTCAAGAATGAATATGAGTTGTTCAATGGGTTTAAAGCAATTGCAGGATTGGTATACCATAATCGCCAGCCTTGGAAAATGACTGTAGAGCAAGCAGAAGAATTAGGACTTCGCCAGCATTATAAATCATTCTCTCCAAATCTTTTGCTTCGTTGGACTCCAGGACAGTACTATTATATGGATAGAAACCGAAAGGTAAATGTGTATAGCCCATTTCCAACAATTGAACTTAATTATGAAATAGGTTTGAAGGGAGTGTTGGGCAGTACAAGCCGATATGACAGACTGGAGTTTGACATCAGTTATGAATGGGACAAAGACACTATGCACAAGATTTCTTGGCGTGTAGGCGGAGGAAAATACATGGACAAGGGTAATCTGGAATTCATGGATTATCATAATTTTAAGAAACATTATTTGCCAGAATCATGGGAAGATGAATTGGGTGGACGTTTTACCTTATTAAATTCTCACTGGTTTAATGAATGTCTTTATTATTTGAGAGGACATCTCATCTATGAAAGTCCATTGCTCTTACTAGGTCATTTGAGTTCTAAGTACATTCAGAGAGAACGCTTGTACGCAAGTGCCTTGCATACCGATATTTTCCATAACTATTTTGAAATAGGTTATGGAATAGCAACTCATGTGTTTGATTTGGGATTCTATGTTTCTGCCATGAATGGCAAATACAGTGAGTTTGGTGTTAAATATAACTTTACCTTATTCCATTAATATGAAATCAGAAATAGGTGAACTGGATTTTTCAAAATTACCTTTGTCTATAAGCGATGCAAAGATAGAAGGTAAGATTATGGCTATGGATAACCTTGGCCGTACAATTGATCCGAAAAAAAAGAAAGTTGCAGAAGGTTACTGTTTCCCAACAAAGACCGATTTAACTATTATTGTTTTCTGCATGAAGGGATCTGCCCAATTCCATGTAAATCTAGATGAGGTTAATCTACTTCCTATGCAGTTAATGGTTATTCAAGCAGGTTGTATTTTTGAAGTAAACAAGGTAAGTGAAGACTTTGAATGTGTACTTATCTTGAATAATCCAGATGCTATGGCATTAAATGAGGAAGCTGTCGTAGGCATTTCGTTACGTAGATTTTTAATGCAAAACATCACAGTTCCGATTAATCAAGAGCAATTGAATCGCCTTTTTGACATGTATAAGTCTCTTAAATCTGCCTTGCAAGATGTAGATAATCCTTTCCGTGATCAGATAGTGCAGAGACTATGTCAGGTAATTACGTATTTTTGTTGTTTTGTTTTCTTGAAATCCCCATTTGCAACATATAAAAACGTAAAAAGTCGTCGTGAAGAGATATTTGATCAATTCATATTACTTGTAGAACAGAATTATATCCGTGAACGTCGTATTTCTTTTTATGCTGACAAGTTGAATCTGTCTCCAAAGTATTTAAGTACGGTTGTAAAGGAGGTCAGCGATAAATATGCCAGTGACTGGATAGATGATTATGTTATTCTGGAAGCAAAGGCATTGTTAAAGCAAGGGGGCATAAATATACAGCAAATTGCAGATCGCTTACATTTCCCAAATCAGAGTTTCTTCGGACGTTATTTTAAAAAGCTTACAGGATATTCTCCTAAAGAGTATCGGAATTTGAAGTAGTCTCCTCGTTCTTGTCTTGAATCATGGAATCGTTCAAGATAGGTAGTGATATGTGTTTTGCATCTGCAAAATAGCGGAGAAAGAACACGCTGCCTCCGGCTATTAAAGGGGTAAGTTGCTCATCGATATTCAACCAGTGGCAACCGGCGTAGACAACTCCACCAAAAATGCATGCCATGGCATAAATATCTTTTCGGAAAATCAGTGGGACTTCATTTATGAATACATCACGGATTACACCGCCCGCTGCGCCTGTAATACTTCCCATAACAATACCAACCCATAGAGGATAGCCAGCTTCTAGTGTTTTTTGTATACCAACTACTGTAAATAGGGCTAGGCCTATAGTATCAAAGAGGAATAGGGTAGAGTCTTGGCTTATCAGATATTTGCTGAATAATAGTACAGTAATAAATGCTACAAAGGTTTCTATCATGTATATGCTGTTTTCCATCCAGAATGGAGGCAAATTCAACATCATGTCTCTGATGGTTCCTCCTCCGACTGCTGTTACAAAACCTACAATATAGGCTCCAAACCAATCGAACTTCTTGCCGGCAGCTAATCTGATTCCTGAGATAGCAAAAGCATAAGTGCCAACAAACTCCAATACGTCTATTAATGTAATATTCATTATCTTTTACTTTACGTGAAGAACCCTAATGCCAATCATAGATTTTTGACTGGTGGAATATGTGTATAAATCTTTTTTATCTATCCAAACGGCTTTGTGAAGTGAAGAAGCATTGAGCAAATGCAGTTTTCCTTCTACCCAGCAGGCAATTCCTAGATGAGAAGTGTCTAGTCCATCAATCTTTGTCTGAAGACCTATGATGTCACCATCTTTCACATCTTTCAGCTGTTCTGGGGAACCGTTCAGTAGCTTGTTAGGAATGTACTTGATCTTAAGCTCCCTCAGTTCGTCTTCCTGGGCCTTGATAATCTGTATTTCCTCGGTCTTTCCCTTCAGCTTGCTGTAGCTGTCAGGGTGTGTGCTCATGAAATGCAGATCCATGTCCTGTGTGGCGGTGAAAGGCTCTGCATCGTGTGCTGCGTCTGCTATGAATCCCATCTGCTCGTTGTCAATGACCCACTGGGTAAAGTAGTGCAGACGAGAAGTGTAGCCGTCGCGCACGCCTTGTCGGTAGCGCACCTGTGTCAACATGTTGCAGTAATCGGCAAAAGTGCGTCGGTCTTGCTTATCGGCCAAGGTAAGGGCAAGACAAGTTTCTACAAAGGTGGTACAATCCAGTTCACGGGTGTTTACTACCAGCATTTCACCATCGCCCTTTTCCAGCGTGTGTGCCACATAGGGAATTTCCAGGAACTTCTTTCCGAAGAACAACATCCGGTTCTCTTCTGGCTTCAAGGTGCGTGCCTCGTCCAGTAGTCGTTCTATTGTCACGCTGTCCTGTTTTTCGTATATTGTTCCTTCTGGAATTACAGTAGTAACATCCTCTACCACTACGGGAGTCTCTTCGGTGGAGGCTGGGGTAGAAGCCGGTGTGTTGCTGCAAGCCCAGGTTAGAGCTGGGATAAACAGCATATAGATAGGTAAGGATTTAGGTTTCATAATGCAAAGTTACAAATTGTTTTTGTAATTCGCCTTACTATTCGGAAAAACTATCTAATTTTGCATTATGAAAAAGAAAATCCTGAAACTGGCCATTCCGTCCATCATTAGTAACCTTACAGTGCCGCTCATGGGGTTGCTTGATGTTGCTATTGTTGGGCATATGTCTCATGTCTCTTATATTGGTGCCATTGCTATAGGAGGAATGATGTTTAGTTTGCTTTACTGGGGCTTCGGTTTCTTGCGCATGGGTACAGGGGGATTGACTGCACAGGCTTTTGGTAAAAAGGATTGGCAAGATGTACCTTTACAACTTATTCGTCCATTGCTTTTGGCATTAGTTTTTTCTTCTGTCATTCTTTTCTTTCATCGGCCTTTGGAATGGCTTATTTTATACCTGATAGGAGAACCTGATTCTGATTTGAATCATTGGGCTTCAGTTTATTTCCGTATTTGCGTGTGGGGAGCTCCTGCAGTTTTGTCTCTTTATGCATTCAATGGTTGGTTTGTAGGTCTTCAGCAGACAAAAATCACCATGTATGTGGCAGTTTTTCAGAATGTTACGAATGTCTTACTCAGTCTGTTTTTTGTCTTCATGTTAGACATGCAGGTCGAGGGAGTAGCTCTTGGCACCTTGTTAGGACAGTGGGGCGGGGTGCTGTTTGCTCTCTATTGGTGCTTCCGGAGAAATAGGACATTTTTCTCCCAAAGATTTTCGCTAAATGTGGTTTTTCAATTAGATGCTCTTAGACAGTATTTTCATGTAAATAAGCATATTTTTTACCGTACACTTTGTCTTATAGCAGTGACTGTGAGTTTTACTTCGTTTGGCGCACGCCAGGGGGAAACAATGTTGGCTGTGAATACGCTTATGATGCAGTTGTTTACCATCTTTTCATATTTTATGGATGGTTTTGCTTATGCAGGTGAAGCATTGGCGGGAGCGTGTTATGGTGCACGAAACACTAGAGGGTTAAAGGAAACTGTTAATGGCCTTTTTTTCTGGGGATGGTGTTTAAGTAGCTTTTTTACTCTTTTGTATGGAATAGGTGGACTTCATTTCTTAGGACTGTTAACTAGTCAGCACGACATACTCCAAGCTTGTAAACCTTACATCTATTGGTCTGCTCTTGTCCCTTTTTGTGGCTTTGCTGCTTTCTTGTGGGATGGAATCTTTATAGGCATTACTGCTACACGCCAGATGCTTTATGCCATGTTAGCAGCAATGTTAATTTATTTTGTGGTCTATTGCTGTCTTTTCCCATACATAGGTAACCATGGGCTTTGGATTGCTTTCCTTCTATATCTTAGCATGAGAGGATTAGGACAGAGAAAACTATTCCAAAGCTTAATATAAGTTCTGTAGAATCATTTGCTTTTGAGAAGAGTACCCTAGATAACAGAAAAGAGGTTGCGAAATTTATCGTAACCTCTTTTCTGTGACTCCTATAGGATTCAAACCTATAACCTTTTGATCCGTAGTCAAATGCTCTATTCAGTTGAGCTAAGGAGCCATTAACCATTTAAAATTATGAAAAGCAAATCTTCGAGAAGTGACTCCTATAGGATTCAAACCTATAACCTTTTGATCCGTAGTCAAATGCTCT